>CAYMIP010000005.1:0-108837 GCA_964390575.1 uncultured Desulfocurvus sp.
AGCCGATCTCGCTGACCTTGAGCAGGGCGAAATAGCGCTCGCCTTCCTTGGGCGGGCGGATCTGCCCGGAGATGACGTCGCCCTTGCGCAGGCCGAAGCGGCGTATCTGCGAGGGCGAAATGTAGATGTCATCCGGGCCCGGCATGTAGGAATACAGCGGCGAGCGCAGGAATCCGAAGCCGTCGGGCAGGATTTCCAGCACGCCTTCCCCGAAGATCTGGCCGTTCTGTGAGGCGCATTCCTGCAGGAGTGCGAAGATGAGTTCCTGCTTGCGCAGATTGCTCGGATTTTCGACCTTGAAGTTGTTTGCCAGCTCCATGAGCTCGGGCATGCTCTTCTGCTTCAGGTCGGTGAGGTTGAGCTTGTTCTCCGAGGTGGGAGTGTAGTCATCCTCGACGTAATCCGGGACCGGGACGTTCTTGGGCTGGCGGTTCTGTTGTTTTTCGCGGGGCATTAGAAGCCTCACGCTCCGTAGGATAAGGTTGTGGGAATGATAGATCCCTCACGGCGAGGGTGTTCTACAGTGGAAATAAGTGCTTGGTATGTAAGCTCATCCGTTTTGTGGAATCACATCCTGCCGTACGGCAAGAATGATCGAGGCATATTCCGATACGTATCTGGGGCGACTGGTTTTCCGGGGGGAATGACCTGCTGCGGAGGTGAAATATGCCACGCGAATGCGCTTGCCTAATCGCCTAACCTAAAGGCCAGGCGTTGACAAGGGGGATCACTTGGCTTTTTGCAACTTTTCCTGTTGCTTCAAAATCACGTCTGCGAACATCTCGTTGATGTCCAGCTTGACGTCGGCCTGCTCGCGGCCAAGGGCAAAGGCCAGCTCCATGGACACCAGGGTCATGGCCTGCTCCAGCAGGCGGCGCTCGCCAAAGGAGAGTTCCTTGTCCATGCCGATGAGAAAGAGTTCCTTGAGCACGTAGGCCACATCGGCTAGGTCCGTGCTTTTAAGCTTCTCGGAATACTCGCGGTAGCGGCGGTTCCAGTTCTGCCCGGTGTAGCCGGTGAAGTCCGAGCGATTTTTCAAGGACTCGAACACGTCCTGACCGTTGCGCAGGCTGCATACATGGCGCAGACCCACGTTGGTGGCGTTCTTCACGGGCACCATGAGAGTGACGGCATTGCTCAGGATGCGGACGATGTAATAGTTGGCCCGAGTTCCGCTGATTTCTTGGGTCTCGATGCGTTCTATGCGTCCCACGCCCTGGGCGGGGTACACCACCAACTCATTGATTTGAAACACTGAAACTCCTTCCAGATCGGGGGGATACTCTTCCGGTGAATTGATACACTACCCCATTGTCCCGGAAGTGTCCATTGCTACGACCCCGCCAGATGGGGGCGGCAGGCGGAAGGCGTTCACGAACTGGGTGGCTTCGCCTGGTCCGCGCCGGAACAAGAGGGCGAGTCCCTTGTGGGCCGCAGCGCAGACAGCCCGGACCCCGTCCGTCTCCTCCGGGGCAAAGGGCTCCAGCACCCAGCGCGTCACCGCCGAGGAAAACTCCGGGCGGCCAATGCCCAGCCGCAGCCGAAGGAAGTCTTCACTGCCCAGGTGCTCCGCTATGGACTCGATGCCCCGGTGGCCGTTTGCCCCGCCGCCGCGCTTGAGCTTCATGCGGCCCAGGGGCAAATCCAGCTCGTCGTGCAGAACCACAACATCCGCCTGCGCCACCCCGTGTCGTCCGCAGATGCGCGCCACGGCGCGTCCGGAGAGGTTCATGAAGGTCATGGGCTTGGCCAGAAGGCAGCTCGCGCCGCCCAGGATCACGCTCCAGAGCTGGTAGTCGCCCTCGATCTGGAGGGGTTCCAGGTGCATGCTTTTGCGCTCGCAGGCGGTCAATAGGATGTTGTCGATGCCCATGAACCCGAAGTTGTGACGGGTTGCGGCATATTCCGGCCCCGGGTTTCCGAGGCCGACGATGAGGGGAGTGGTGCGCATGGAGCATCCATGTGGCCGCTGCGCCTGGCAGCGACAGATGCGGTAAAGGGCATTGCGGGGGAAGCCGGACTCCCCCCGCAATCAGACCCGGCCAGAGAGCCGGGAGAGCGCTCAACAGGACCGGGGCTTAAGCCTTGGCGGCTTCGGCGCCCTTGGCTTCTTCTTCGGCTTCCGGGGTGACCACGCCGACCACGGCGAAGTTGTCGTCGTAGACCGCGCGCACGCCAGCGGGGAAGATCACCTCGCTGATGTGCATGTTCACGCCGATCTCCAGGTTGGTGACGTCGATGACAATCTTCTCAGGCACGTCGAGCGGCTTGCAGATGACTTCCACGGTTTCGCGGAACACCTCGAGCAGCCCGCCCAGGATGAGTCCCTTGGCCTTGCCTTCCATCACCATGCGCACTTCGACCTTGATCTCGCGGTCCAGGTCCACGCCGTAGAAGTCCACGTGGATGGGCGTGGACTTGATGGGGTCGTACTGCATGTTCCAGATGAGGGAGGGCAGGGACTCGGCCTTGCCGTCCATGTCCATCTGCAGGTGGAACACGCGGGAGCTGCCGAGCTTGCGGTGCAGCTTGGTCAGCGGCAGCATCTCCACCTGCACAGGGATGTTCTGGCCCTGCTGGTTGTAGTAGATGCCGGGAACCAGGTTCTTGGTGCGCAGGCGGCGGCAGGGACACTTGCCTTTCTCGGCGCGCGGGAGCACGCTCAACGTCATCAGTTCAGCCATTTGCTCATCTCCTTTCTGAAACCGGGCCGCCCAGAAGGCCGCCCGAAAATGCGTTCAAGGGTTAGACGAAAAGAACGCTGACTGAAGCCTCGCCGTGAACATTCACGATGGCCCGGGCCAGGAGTTCTGCAACAGAGAGCACCTTGATCTTTTTGCAGGTCTTCTTGTGCGCATCCAGCGGAATGGTGTCGGACACAAGGATCTGCGTAAATGAGGACTTGTCCAGGCGTTCGATGGCCGGGCCGGAGAGCACCGCATGGGTGGCGCAGGCCAGGATCTGCCGCGCGCCGTTGTCGGCCATGACCTGACCGGCGGCGCACAAGGTGCCGGCCGTGTCCACCATGTCATCGAGCACGATGGCTGTCTTGCCCTGGACGTTTCCGATGAGGTGCATGGCCTTGGCCTGGTTCGGCGCGTCGCGGCGCTTGTCCACGATGGCCAGGCCAGCGTCCAGGCGCTTGGCGTAGGCCCGGGCGCGCTCCACGCCGCCGGCGTCCGGGGACACTACCACGATATCGCCCTCAAGCTTGCGCAGGTACTCAAGGAACACCGGCGCAGCAAACAGGTTGTCCACCGGGCAGTTGAAAAAGCCCTGGATCTGCCCGGCGTGCAGGTCGATGGTCATCATGCGGTGCATGCCGGCCACGGTGAGAAAGTCGGCCACGAGCTTGGCGCTGATGGGCACGCGGGGCAGCACCTTGCGGTCCTGACGCGCATAGCCGTAGTAGGGCACCACGGCGGTGATGCGCCGGGCGCTGGCGCGCTTGAGCGCGTCGATCATCAGGCAGAGCTCCATGAGATGGAAATTCACGGGCGAACAGGTCGGCTGGACAACGAAGACGTCGTCGCCGCGCACGTTGTCGTCGATCTCGATGCGGATCTCGCCGTCGCTGAACTGCTCACGCAACACCGGAGTCAGGCTGCAGCCGATGTGGGAGCAGATGGATTCGGCCAGGTCGACGTTGGCGGAGCCGCTGATGATCTTCAGGTCGCTGTTTCCAGACATGTTCTCTACCTTGTGAGCGATGGCTGGGGTGGAAGGATTCGAACCCTCGAATAACGGGACCAAAACCCGTCGCCTTACCACTTGGCCACACCCCATTTTCTTAGGGCCTCGATGTGCACAGGCAAGCCATCCGACCGCATTGCTTCGGCGGCTTCATGCGCCAGGCGGCTCTCCCGGAACAGTCCGGCCAGTCCGGCCCCGCTTCCGCTCATGGCGGCAGATGCCGCCCCCAGCTGCAGCAGGCGCTCCTTGAGAATCCGGAGATCCGGATGCGCCGAGAAGACTACAGCCTCAAAATCATTCTGCACCATCACGGGCGAAAGGGAGACACGTCTCTTATGCGCCGCTGCCGTGGTTGTCAAGCATCTCGGGGGGGCACCGGCGGCAGCGCCGCGTGCGGCGTAGTCGTCCCAGGCGGCAAAAGCCCAGGCCGTGGACACATGCACCGGCGGCAGAACCAGCAGCAGCGTGAACGCCGACAGGTCCAGGGCCACGGGCGTCAGCTCCGCGCCGATGCCGCGAGCCCAGGCCGGGCCAGACTGGAGAAAGAAGGGCACGTCCGCGCCGATCCCCGTTGCCAGCCGGAGGAGCCCGGCCTGCGGCAGTGCGCGTTGCCCGGCCTGGGCCTGCAGCCAGAGCAGCAGGGCCGCAGCGTCGGAGCTGCCGCCGCCCAGGCCCGCGCCCGTGGGGATGCGCTTGGTCAGGCGCACGTCCAGGTCCGGGGCGAAACCCGTGGCCTGAGCGTACGCGCTCCAGGCGCGGAACACGAGGTTCTTTTCCGGCGGTGTGTGGGGGAGTTCCGGCGCCACAACGCACCCGGCGCCTGTGGCGCCAGGGCTGATCGTGAGCGTGTCGGCCAGGCCGGGCACGGGCACGAACAGGCTCTCCAGATCGTGGTAGCCGTCGGCCCGCCGGCCCAGAACGGCCAGGAACAGGTTGATTTTGGCCGGGGCTGTGACGCTGTCGGGCATGGAGTCCTTCAAAAACAGGGGGGAGCCGAAGCTCCCCCCGTCAGCGGGATGCTATTTCTTGTCCAGGGTGACGGCCCGGAACACGTTTTTGCCATTGCGCTTGAGCAGGAGCATGACCAGCCCCTTATGCCTTGCGTCGCCGACGATGACGGAGCGCAATTGCTCCATGCTGTTCACGGGCTGCTGGTTGGCTTCCATGATCACATCGCCGGGCTGGATGTCCACCAGGGAGGCCGGGCTGCCGGGCTGGATCTCCATGACCAGGAGCCCCTGCGGCTTGGACAGGCCGAGAGCCTGGGCTTCCTCGCCGCCCTCCACCGGGCGCAGGCCGAGGCCCAGCTCGCTGGCCGGAGCGCGGCGCTTGAGGCCCCGCTGCTCCTGCTCGGCCACGAAATTGGCCTTGCGCTCGCCCAGGGTCACGGTGAGATCCACGGTCCGGTTCTGCCGCCAGATGGTGAGCAGGACCTTGTCGCCGGGGCGCAGGGAGGCGATGCGCGTGAGCAGGGCGCTGGGGGTGTCCACGGCCTGGCCCGCCGTCTTGATGATGACGTCGCCGGTCTTCAGGCCGCCCTTGTCCGCCGGGTCGCCGGGGATGACCTGGGCCACGAGCACGCCCTTGGCCTCCTTGAGGCCCACGCCACGCGCGGTGTTCTCGTCCAGCTCCTGCATGGTGATGCCGAGCCAGCCGCGCTGGATCTTCTTGCCGGTCTTGAGCTGCTGGATGACCTTGTCGGCCATGCTCGAAGGCGTGGCGAAGCCGATGCCCTGGCCATTGGGCACGATAGCGGTGTTGATGCCCACCACACGGCCGTCCATGTCGATGAGCGGGCCGCCGCTGTTGCCGGGGTTGATGCTGGCGTCGGTCTGCAGGAAGCTGTCAAAGGCGCCAGCGCCGATGTGCCGCCCCTTGGCGCTGATGATGCCTGCCGTGACCGTGTGGCCCAGGCCAAAGGGGTTGCCGATGGCCAGAACCCACTCGCCGACTCTGGCGGCGTCGGAATTGGCGAACTCCAGCACCGGCAGTCCAGCGCCCGCCTCGATCTTGAGCAGGGCCAGGTCGGTCTCCTGGTCGCGGCCGATGACCTTGGCGTCATAGGGCTTGTCGCGGCTCAGGAGCTTGACCTTGATCTCGTCGGCCTCGGCCACCACATGGTTGTTGGTCACGATGTAGCCGTCGGCGCTGATGATGAACCCGGAGCCCAGGGAGCTGAGTTTGCGGGGCTGGGCATCCTGTTGGCCGAAGTAGCGGTCGAACTGGTCGAAAAACTCGCGGAAGGGGTGATTTTTCGGGGTGTTCCGGAAGAACTCCTGCATCTGGGCCGAGCCGCCGGCCACGTTTTTCGTGGTGCTGATGTTGACCACCGCCTTGCCCGCGCGCTCGGCCAGGTCGGTGAAGTCGGGCAACCCGGCCTTGGCCAGGACGAGGTTCGGGAGCGCCAGGAGCGTGAGCAGGGTGCACACAGCAATACATCGTTTCATGCGGATACCTCCATTGGCCGCCAGGGCATGCGGCGGCGTCATGGCCGGGAAATTAGCCATTTTTAGGCGGTTGTAAAGACAGGGACCGGACATTCCGCCCCGGCATATTCACCTTGAAGGCCTGCGCTGATTTGTGTAGGAACACCTTTCCAGCAGCATGTCGACCAGAAATGCCCTCGTAGCTCAGTCGGATAGAGCACAGGATTCCTAATCCTGGTGCCACAGGTTCGATTCCTGTCGAGGGCACCAAGAAATTCAGCGACTTATGTGTAGGCAGGCGTTGTTCGTTATCCTGCATCTCGCCTGCCTACACAAGTCTGCCCCACTCCTGCCCCACCTCGGCGACATCTAATCAGATCATCGCGGCCGCATCGGCGGCCGCCTCCGCTCGTTTTTCGGCCCGCGTGGTCACCCTTCGCGCGCCCCTCTCCCCCAACTTCCAGAGGGATCAGTCCAAAGGTCCAATACGGCGGCCCCGTGCCACAACTGTTTCACGCTCTGTGTTTCACGGGGCGTGGGTCCTCCCTGGGCCTCGGTTCGCAGGGGTCGGCTGCAGCGCGACTTGGCCGGCCGGGGAACTTTTTGATGCACCGGGAAAACGGGAAGCCCTGAATTCACACACAATTCGTGCCACAAATGTTGGCTCGCGTGCCACGATTTCGGGTGCGGCGGGGTGCGGCCATGGCTGATGAACCCAAGGTTGTGGATCTCAGCGCGGTGCGGACGGCGCGTGAGCAGGTTGAGGCGCGCAAGGCCGAGGAGCAGGAGAAGCTCGGCGGCGGAGCGGCCGGGCAGGAGCTCACCCCACAGTTCGTGCTGGACTGCTTCCGCTCGAATGAGCTGGGAGACGGCACGCTCTATGCCGCGCTGCAGCAGGGCAAGTTCCTGTTCGACAACGCCACGGGCGGCTGGCTGCGCTGGGCCGAACACCACTGGGAGCGCGACAGCATGAACGCCGCGCTGACCGTGGTGGAGGATGTGGTCGACAGCTACAGCTCCGTGCTTCCCCTGGCCTTCAAGGACGACCCCGGCATCTTCAAGGATCTGGGCAAGCGGCTGCAGCGCCTGCGCACCGGACGCGGCCGCGACAACACGCTCAAGCTGGCCGCCACCTGCTCCGAGCCCCTGGCCATCGCCGGGCACGAGCTGGACAACAAGCCGCTGCTGTTCCCCTGCGCCAACGGCGTCATCGACCTGGAGACCGGCAGCTTCCGCCCGGGCAAGCAGGAGGATCTGCTCATGCGCGCCTCGCCCGTGGAGTGGAAGAGCTTCGAGGCCGAGTGCCCGACCTGGACCCGCGCCCTGCTCGAGATCATGGACGGCCGCCAGGACATGGTCGACTTCCTCCAGCGCTTCCTGGGCTACTGCGTCAGCGGCCTGAACGTGGAGCACTTTTTCGTGGTGCTCTGGGGGCGCGGCCGCAACGGCAAGAGCATCATCGTCGAGGCCATCAAGCGGATCCTGGGGCCCCTGGCCAAGCCCATCGCCTCGGAGATGCTGCTCGACCAGGGCAAGTTCGGCGGCAAGAACGCCTCCGGCCCTTCGCCCGAGATCATGGGCCTGCGCGGCGTGCGCCTGGCCTTCGGGTCCGAGACCGACGATGGCCGTCGCATCAGCCCCTCGCGCGTGAAGTGGCTCTCCGGCGGTGACACACTCGTCGGCCGCAACCCGCACGACAAGTACGAGGTGGCCTTCCAGCCCACGCACAAGCTGGTGCTCCTGACCAACCACAAGCCCGGGGCCCCGGCCGACGACTACGCCTTCTGGGAACGCTGCCTGCTGGTGCCCTTCAACCTGAGCTTCGTCAACCGCGAGCCCCAGGCCGAGTACGAGCGCCGCGCAGATCCCGAGCTGCTGCAGAAGCTCCTGGCCGAGGGGCCGGGCATCCTGGCCTGGCTGGTGGAGGGCTTCCTGCGCTGGCAGGAGGACAAGGGCCTCAAGCCGCCGGCGGCTGTGCTCGAGGCCACGGCCGAGTACCGCCGCGGCGAGGACACCATGGCCGACTTCATCGACGCGCGCTGCGAGCTGGGCCCGGACCTGAGCGTGGACGCCACGGATCTCTACAACTCCTTCTCCGAATGGTGGGAGGAGGTCATGAAGACCAAGTTCGTGCCTGCCCAGAAGAAGTTCGGCCGGATCATGAAGGAGAAGTACGAGAGCCGGAAGGTGGGCGGCAAGTACCGCTACTATGGCATCAAGCTCAAGGCTTCGGAATTGCAGGAATAACCGTCAACTCTCGCACGCGGAAAAGGGGCTCGACAGGACAGGACCATCCACCGTGTAGGACCATGAATCGCTATATATTAAATACAAATTCTAATCTTTAGAAAGTTCCCTGGTAAAAAGGTCCTATGGTCCAACAGGTAAGAGAGTTCTTACTGCACCAATGGTTCGCAGCCAGGACCATGACCAGGACCATACCAGGACCATGGAAAACGGAGGCCGCACATGATGAACATCCTTGACCTGCTCCGGGAAAAGGGGCTGACGCCGGTGAAGGTCACGGGCTCGGAGTGGGCCAGCGCCTGTCCGAGCTGCGGCGGCCGCGACCGCTTTCGGATCTGGCCCGAGGACCGGCCGGGCGGCTGCGCCTGGTGCCGGGTGTGCCAGTGGAACGGCGACAACATCCAGTTCGCCCGGGACTTCCTGGGCCTGGACTTCAAGGACGCCTGCGACCACGTGGGCCGCACGGAGCTGAAGACCAGCCCGACCCCGCGCCAGGTGCAGGCCCCCCGTGGCCCCCGGGTGTTCGAGGCCGCCCGGCCGGACCTGCCGAACGCCACCTGGCTGCAGCGCGCGGCCGAGCTGGTGAACTGGGCCCACAAGAACCTGCTGGCCAACCCCGAGCAGCTGGCCTACCTGGCCGGGCGCGGCATCACCGAGGAGACCGCGCGCCGCTTCCGCCTGGGCTGGAACCCGGGCGAGAAGGGCCAGGACATCTACCGCCCGCGCGAGACCTGGGGCCTGGCCCCGGAGCCGAAGGAAGACGGCAAGACGCCCAAGCGGCTGTGGATCCCGCGCGGCCTGGTCATCCCGGTGTACGCCGCCGGCACGGACAACCCGGTGCGCATCCGGATCCGGCGGCCCAAGGAGCACCGCACCGCAGGGTTTGACCAGTCCTACATTGTGCTGCCCGGATCCACCCGCCACTCCTTTGTCACGGATTCGGAAGCCCGGGCCTTTGTCATCGTGGAGGCCGAGCTCGACGCCATGCTCGTGTCCCAGGAGCTGGCCCGCGCGCTGCCGGGAAAGGTGGGCGCCGTGGCCCTGGGCTCCCTGGCCCACAAGCCCGACGCCCCCACGGACGAGCTGCTCAGCCGGGCCCTGGCCGTGCTGGTGGCCCTGGACTTCGAGCCGGTGGACCCGGACGCCGACCCCAAGAAGGCCGCGAACCTGCGCCGCATCTATTCCTGGTGGCCCGAGCGCTACCCCCGGGCCGAGCGCTGGCCTGTGCCGAAGGGCAAAGACCCCGGCGATGCCTACATCGAGGGCTGTGACATCGGGGCCTGGGTGACCGCTGGGCTGCCTCCTGTGTTGCGTCTTGAGGTGCGCCCTGTGGTGACGGTCGGACCATGCGTTTCTGGTGGGGCGGTTGAGGGATGCGCGCGGCTTGATGTCCCTGCGCATCTGGCCACGGTGGTCGGGCGGCTGGCCCGGCATATGGCCACGCATGGGATCGTCCTGCGGCGGCCGGAGGGGGGCCAGCTGCTGCTGCCTGTTGGCGCGGAGGGCACGGCACCGGCCGCCCTCGAGGAGATCATTTATTTGCTTCCGGATGAATTGGCCGCCTGGCTGAAGGACCTGGGGCGGGATGAAGTGACGGCGGAGATGCTTGAGAAGCCCAAGCGGTAAGAGGTGGGGGCTGCCACGCGTTGCGGGTAACTTCGCGCGGCGGCCGGATAAGTTGCGGTATCCGACCAGAGTTTAATCCAGCCCCCAGATCTCGTAGGCGAGTCAGGGGTAGCACGGGAAGGGTCGGATGGGGAAGATCGAACTGGAGTATTGGTCCATGGAGCGTTTGCAGAGTCACCACCGCGCCCTGCGCAAGCACGACAGGAACGTGGACCGAATGGCCGAGTCCATTCGCGCCTTCGGCTTCCTGGTGCCTGTGCTGGCCACACGCCAGGGCAGGGTGGTGGACGGCGAGCTGCGGCTCAAGGCCGCCGCCAAGATGGGCCTGCAGGCCGTTCCCGTGGTCCTGGCCGACGGTCTGAGCGAGGCCCAGGTGCAGGCCTTTCGGATCATGGCCAACACCTCGGCCGGCTGGTCCGGTTGGGATGAGCAGGCCCTGGCCCTGGAAGTGTTCGAGCTCTCGCAGCTGGACTTCGACCTGGGGCTGACGGGCTTGAGCCTGGCGCACATCGAGGACCTGCTGGACGCGCACGGCCGCGAGATCCAGGGCCTCACGGATCCGGACGACGCTCCAGAGGTGCAGGCGCAGCGCGTTTCGCGCCTGGGCGACGTGTGGATCCTGGGCGAGCACCGCCTGCTCTGCGGGGACTCCACGGACGTGGGGCAGATCCACGCCCTGATGAGCGGCGAGCTGGCCGGCCTGGTCTGGACCGACCCGCCCTACAACGTGGCCTACGAGGGCAAGGCCGGGAAGATCATGAACGACAAGATGAGCGCCGCAGCCTTCCGCGAGTTCCTGCAGGCGGCCTTCCTGGCCATGCACCTGGTGATGGAGCGCGGGGCGCCCATCTATGTGGCCCACGGCGAGAGCGAGGGCCTGAATTTCCGCACCACCTTCCTGGAGGCCGGGTTCAAGCTCTCGTCTTGCGTGATCTGGGAGAAGGACAGCCTGGTCATCGGCCGCAGCGACTACCAGCCCATGCACGAGCCCGTGCTGTACGGCTGGAAGCCCGGGGCCCCGCACCGCTGGTTCGGCGGCCGCAAGCGCACCTCCGTGGCCAAGTTGGATGCGGGCGAGCACGTGGAGGTCCTCGAGGACGGCCGGGTGCGCGTGCTGCTTTCCGGGGGCGTGGTGGAGATCGACGGCCAGGATCTCCAGGTCGAGGCCTTTGAGCCGAGCCTGATCCGCCACCCCCGGCCCAAGCGTAGCGACGAGCATCCGACCATGAAGCCTGTGGGGCTCATCGAGCGCTTCCTGCGCAATTCCAGCCTGCAGGGCGACCTGGTGCTGGATCCCTTTGGCGGTTCCGGCTCCACGCTCATGGCCTGCGAGCGCACCGGCCGGCGCTGCCGGACCATGGAGCTGGATCCGCGCTTCGTCGACGTCATTGTGCGCCGCTGGCAGAACTACACCGGGGCCCAGGCCCTGCGCGAGGCCGATGGCCGGACCTTTGGCGAGTGCGAGGGGGCGCTGGCGCAATGAGCGAACCTGCACGCGACCTCCAGGCCCTTGCCCAACGCAGCGCCGACGCCGACCTGGCCACACTCCTCCAGGTCAAGGAAGCGGCACGCGCAGCCATGTGCAAGGACAGAACGGCCAAGAACATCGCCGCGTTCAACACGGCGACCAAGGCCTTGGAGGTGGCGATGCAGAAGAAGGGACAAGAGGACCCACAGACCCCGGCCGAGCCCGGCTTCTCCAGCCTGGAGGCTGTGCGGCGGTTCCTGAACGTCCAGGGTTTCGTGGTCAGCAAGTCGACCATCAACCGGCACAAGGACGAGGGCAAGATCCGGCCCGGCGCCGGCGGGGTGTTCACCGAGGCCGTTGCCCGGCGCTATGCCAAGGATTTTCTCAGGAAGTCGGCCACCGGGCTGCGCGAGGGTGAGGACACCTCTGACCAGCAGCGCCGGTTTCTGTCCGCCCGGGCGGACAAGATGGAGCAGGAGGCCAAGCAGCTGCACCTCAAGACCTTGGCCCAGGAGGGCAAGTACCTCCCGCGCGCCAAGGTGGAGCAGGACCTGGCGGCCCGGGCCATGATGCTCAAGAACGGCTTCAAGCACATGATCCAGTCCAGCGTGGGCGAGCTGGTGCACCTGGTGGGCGGAGAACCGGCCAAGGCCCAGGATCTGATGCGCGAGCTGACGCACAAGGTGGAGCGCCTGCTCTCGGACTACGCCAGCGCAGACAGCGTGGTGCTGTCGTTCACCGGGCCGGAGGAAGAGGGCGAAGACGAGAACCAGACGGAGGCGGGCAGCTAGGTTGCCTGAAAAATATGGCAGAACGGCGCGAAGATTGGTTGCAAATCTTGCTCAAGTTTTCAGGCAAGAGGCCGACCGTAAAGATGGAGCTATTCGAGTCCGCCCTGTGGGCCGAACCCGCAGCCGGTCCTGATGTGCACCGCGTGCGCAAGGGCGGCATCCACAGCGGCAAGTGGCTCCCGCAGGACCAGAGCCGCGTGCTGTTCTACCATATCGATGATGTGCTCCAGATGGTCCGCGCCGAGATCCTGGGCCAGTCCGACCCGCTGGTGGACCGCCCCGAGCCGCACCCGCAGCTGCGCGATGGATCCCGCTGCCGCTGGAAGCGGACCGACCCTGACCCGGACCTGGAGATCCTGCCCAACGGTGTGCAGACCTGGGCCAAGTCGCATCCCATTCTTGCCTACAGTGGCGAGTGGATGATCTTCCTGGCCGGCGGGGTGGGGTGGGTGCCCTGTTCCGAGGTGACGCCGCTGGACCACTTCGGAAAGCCTATCCCGCTGCCGCAGTCAGAGGGGGCCCGGCCGTGAGCCTCCTCGCCCCGCAGCTTGTGCCGCGTCCTTATGAGGGGGCATATCCGCAGGTGGTGCTCACGCTGCCCGCGTCCATGCGGCCGGCGGATATGCAGGAGAGCTACACCTTCCAACCCTACCCGGCGGAGCGCAAGGTGCTGCGCACGCGCCGGCGCATTCCCTGCTCGGAGTGGACGGAGAAGAACCGCGTGCTGACCATGAGCAGCCTGCCGGGACGCTGGCGCAACGACGTCACCCCGTACCTGGCGGGCATCATGGACGCCAGCTGGCACCCGGGCGTGCGCACCATCATCATCTGCAAGGCCCCGCAGGTGGGCATGAGCGAGGCGGTGAACAACTGCATCGGCTACGCCATCGACCGCGACCCTGCCCCCACCATGTACGTCTACCCGGACGAGCAGACCGCGCGCGACAACAGCAAGGCTCGCGTCCAGCCCATGATCGAGAGCTCGCCCGCTCTGCGCCAGTACCTCACCGGCATCCAGGACGACGTGGCGGCCCTGCAGATAGACATGCAGCACATGCCCATCTACATGGCCTGGGCCGGGTCGGCCTCGCGCCTGGCCAACAAGCCCATCGGCCGCCTGGTGCTGGACGAGGTGGACAAGTACCCCCAGGCAGGCAAGCGCGAGGCGGACCCGATCTCCCTGGCCGAGAAGCGCACCATCACCTACCCCTGGGACCGCAAGATCTGGAAGCTCAGCACGCCCACGGTGGAGTCCGGGCCCATCTGGCAGGCCATGCAGGCCGAGGCCCAGCTGGTGTACCACTACTGGGTGCGCTGCCCGCTGTGCGGCGCCTGGCAGCTCATGAATTTCGACCAGATCAAGTTCCCGGAAGGCGAGCGCGACCCCGAGGCCATCGAGGCCGAGCACCTGGCCTGGTACGAGTGCGAGCATTGCGACGGCCATTGGGACGACGCCCTGCGCGACAAGGCCGTGCGCCTGGGCCAGTGGCGCGACACGGGCGGGGTGGAGCTGCTGGCCAGCCTGAATGCCAAGCGGCCCAAGAAGATCGGCTTCCATGTTCCCAGCTGGCTCTCCGCCTTTGTCTCCCTTTCGTCCGTGGCGGCCGCGTTCCTCAAGGGGCTGAAGGACAAGAACAAGATGCGCGACTTCATGAACGCGCACAAGGCCGAGCCCTGGGTGGACTTCAAGGTGGAACGCAGCGAGGACCGGCTGCTGGCTCTGCGCGACGGCAGGCCCGAGGGCGTGGTGCCTTCCGGCGGCATCATCGCGGGTATCACCGCCGGGGTGGACACCCAGGACAACGGCTGGTGGTACGAGATCCGGGCCTGGGGCTATGGCCTGGACCAGGAGTCCTGGCAGGTGCGCGCGGGCTACGTGACGACGTTCTCGGCCCTGGACACCGTGCTCTTTGAGGAGCCCATCACCGACGCCGAGGGCAACTCCTACCATGTGGAGCTGGCCGTCATCGACTCCCAGGGCCACCGCACCAGCGATGTGTACGACTGGGCGCGCAGCCACCGTGGCCGGGCGCTGGCCTTCAAGGGCGAGCAGAAGATGCGCATGCCCATCGACTACACCCAGCTGGAGTACTACTCCGGGCGCAACGGCAAGAAGCGGATCATCCCCGGCGGCCTGCAGCTGCTGCGCGCGGACGTGAACTACTTCAAGAACCGCTTCTCCTCCCTGCTCGAGATCTCCCCGGCCGACCCCGGCGCCTGGCACCTGCTGGAAGGCTGCACCGAGGCCTGGGTGCGCATGCTCACGGCCGAGTACGTGGACGACTCCGGCATGTGGGTCTGCCCGTCGCACAAGCCCAACCACGGCTGGGACTGCGGCGTGTACAACCTGGTGGCGGCCGAGGCTCGGCGCATCAAGTTCCGCAAGAAGGTGCGCCCCGTGACGCCGCAGAGGCCCGAAGAGCGCGCAGACAACCCCTGGACCCGTGGCATGAATCCTTACGCGGCGAGGTAACAACGTGGTCAACAAGAAGATCATAGCCCTGGTGGCCCTGGCCTCGGAGGGTGTGGAATTCACCGAAGCGTACGGAGCGATCTGCCCGGCCTGCAATGCGCAGCGCATCAAGACCTACACCACCAGGGCCCTGGAAGGGGGCATCCGCGTGCGCTACCACCGCTGCACCAATGGGGTCTGCATGCTGGCCAGCCTGAAGACGAGCATCAAGAGTACGGAAGTGGCGGAGCAGGAACCCGAGCCTCTGGCTTCCCCCCCAAAGAACACCGGGCTAGATACCATTAAAAGCGCCGTTGCCTTCGTGAAGAAGCAGTTCAAGAGAGGCGGAACTTGCGTGGGAAATTAATAGGGGATATGAATTTGCAACGAGGGGAGGAAATTACAATGACGGACAAGGAATATTCCGACAGGATCGTGGCGGCCACAGATGCCCTGAATGCTGCTATTTCTGAGGCGCATGAGGCTGGCATCCGAGTTGATGTGCAGACGGACGAGAAGACATTGATGCAGGATGAATTCCCTCGGGTGTTCATTTCCACTCGAGCCTACAGACCGATTTAATAGCCATTTCAACCACCACGGCGCGCCGAAGTGACTATACTCCGGCGCGCTTCTTTTTTGGCCTTAAAACCCGTAGTACTAAAATATTTAATATCTAGAAAAAATCTAGACTACTCCGTGCGTTAGGGTGTAACTGCCCGAAATTTGTACTACAAACGTAGTACAGACCCTCTCGACATCCGCCAATCCCAAGGTAAGTTCGGCGCAGAAAACTTACCTTGGAGTGCGCGGATGCCCAGCCTCACCGACCTGCAAGCAAGACTGACCCTGTACAGGAACGCGGAAACGAAGATCCTGGCCGGTGCGCAGTCGCGGACTGTGGGCGACACGGTGTTCACCTACGCCGACCTGGGCAAGCTCCAGACAGAGATCCACCGGCTGGAAAACGCCATCACCCAAGCCTCACGCCCGGCCACCTTTGCGGTCACGTTCCGTGGCAGGGGATCCAATTGAACCTGTACAGGAACATAGCCGCCGGCATCGCCAGGGTGGTGGGCCTTGTCTCGCCCTTGGCCGCGCTGCGCTACACCAGGGCGCAGAACGCGCTGCTGGCCTACAACGGCGCTTCGCTCATGGGCGCGCGCTCGGAGTGGCGGCCCTCAAACCGCAGCGCCGACGCCATCCTCTGGCGCGACCGCTTCATGCTCACCGCCCGGGCCCGCGATCTCGACCGCAACAGCGCCATCATCAAGGGCGCGTTGGACAAGATCTGCGCCAACGTCATCTTCCTTGGCCTGCTGCCCCAGGTTGATCCGGAGCTGTACGGCGAGGAAAAGGCCGACCTCATCGAAAAGCTTTGGTGGAAGTGGGCCACCAGCCCGGAGATCAACTACCTCGAGATGCAGCGCCTGGTTCTGCGCAGCTGCTACACGGACGGCGAGATCATCTCCCGTCTGCGCCCCTCGCTGAAGCTGCTGGAGCGCGGCCGGGTCCCCCTGCGCGTCGACCTCATCGAAACCGACCAGGTCAACGGCTGCGTGGACGGGGCCCAGGCCAACGGATCCACCGCTGTGCGCGGCATCGAGTACGACTCCGAAGGCGATCCCCAGGCTTTTCACATTCTGCGCTCGCACCCCGGCAACTACGGCGCCTTCGGGTACGGAATCATGGGCTCCGGAACCTGGCTGGCAGATGCCCTGGGCGGCTCCGTGCGCGTTCCGGCCGCGCAGATCATCCATACCTTCCGGCGCACGCGCGCCTCGCAGTCGCGCGGTGTGCCCTGGCTGCACGCCATCATCGAGGAGATGGGCGACTTCACCGAGTACCAGAGCTCGGAGCGCCTGGCCGCCAGGCTCACCTCCGCCTTCGGCATCTTCATGGAGACCGACCTTGGCGCGGATCTGGGCGATGGATCCTCCCCCATCGGCACCCCCGGTGACGGGCCCTCAGACTTCCAGAACGGCAAGATCCCCACCTACATCGACCCCGGCTCGGTGACGCAGCTGCCCGCCGGGGTCAAGCTCAGCTCCGCGCAGTTCAACCGCCCGGGCGGCTCCTACGAGCCCTTCACCAAGACCAGCCTGCGCAACGCCTCCACGGCCATGGGCATGAGCTTTGAGGCCTTTTCCAACAACTACACCGACGCCAGTTTTGCCAGCGCCCGTTCCGCCAGCCTGGAGGAGCGCCGCGCCTACCAGGTGCAGCAGGAGTTCCTGGTGCAGCAGTTCTGCACGCCGCTGTGGAAGGCCTGGTGCAGCATGCTGGCGATCTCTGGCCTGGTGCCGGGACTGCCCGAGGAGATCGAGGTCACCTGGCAGCGTCCGGGTTGGTCCTGGGTTGACCCCAAGGCGGACGCAATGGCCTCGGATATCGAGGTTTCCATGGGCATCAACAGCCGCACGAACATCTGCGCCGAGCGCGGGCGGGACCCGGCCGTGATTTGGAAGCAGCTGAAGCGGGAAAAACAGGACCTGGAGGGCTTGCTGCCCCCACCCCCCAGCATGAAGGGCGTCCCAGATGACAGCGAAGGAGGCAACGATGCCAGCCAAGACGGTAAAGCCCCGCAAAAATGAGGCCAAGCAGGACTTCCTGAAGCGTTGCTGCGCGCAGCGCATGGAAGAGGGCGCCACCGAGACCGGCGCTGTTTCCGCCTGCGCTGCGGACTGGAACGCCTCGCGCCTGGCCGCCCAGGACCAGTCCAACCACCTGGTGCAGAGCGCCCCGGTACTGCTGCTCGTGGCTGACCCTGCCGCAGCCGGGCAGGAGGCCAAGCCGCGCTTCGCCACCCTGGCCTACACCGGCGCAGTTGTGGACTGCTGGGACGGCCGCAAGGTCATCGACCTCAAGGGCATGACCCTGGCCAAGGACAAGGTCCCGGCCCTGCTTTCTCATGACCGGGAAGGGATTGTCGGCTTTGTGGACCAGTTCCAGGTGGACGCCAACGGCTTCCATGTTTCCGGCTCGTTCTCCGAGGTCTCGGAGGAGGGCATTGAGACCCTTGGCCTGGCCCGGGAAGGATTCCCCTGGCAGGCCAGCGTGGGCATCCACATGCTCGAGCGCACCCAGATCGCCGCCGGGCAGGAAAAGATGGTCAACGGCAAGCTCGTGAGCGGACCGGCCGAGATCTGGACCAAGTCGCAAGTCTTTGAGGTGTCGTTCTGCCCCTTCGGGGCGGACAGCAATACTGCCGCCATTGCCCTATCCCTGGGCGAAATCAACCATCAGGAGGATCCCCGTATGAACAAGAAGCTGCGGAAGATCCTGGAAGGCATGGGCCTCTCCGCTCAGGCGACCGAGCAGGAGGCTGTGGCGTTCCTGGATCAGAAAATGGGCATGACGCCCGAAAAGGCGGAGGCCCTGCTTTCCGCTGGCGAGGGCGCTGCCGCCCTGGAAAAGACCCCGCCCGCTCTGGCCAAGGGCAAGGAGCAGGACGACGACGGCAAGACCGCCGAGGCCGCCCTGGCCCAGGGCCGCAAGGAAGGCATCATTCTCCTGGAGCAGGGCAAGGCCCTTGGCCTGTCCGATGCGGTCATCCTGGAGATCGGCAAGAAGGCCCAGACCGCCGGTGACGCCACCAGCGCGCTCTTCGCCGCTGCCGCCAAGAAGCCCGAGAACCTGGCCCTTGACGCCCCCACCATCGAGATGGGCGCGGACGAGCGCGACAAGATCCGCCTGGCCGCCCGCGATGGCCTGCTGCTGCAGCTGGGCCACAACATCGAGAAGGCCGCCCCCGGCAGCGAGAACTTCCGTGGCATGTCCCTCTCGGGCCTGCTGCGCTTCTGCATGGGCAGGGCCGGCGCGCGCGGGGTGGAGTACCTGAACAACGCCGCCCTGTACGACCGCTTCCTGGCCGATACCCCGCAGGGCCACAGCTCCAGCGACTTCCCCAACATCCTGCGCGACGCCATCAACAAGCACATGCTCAAGGCCTACCTGGATCAGCCCAGCACCTGGCAGCCCTTCTGCAACATCACCGACGCCACGGACTTCAAGACCATCTACGGCGTGGCCCTGTCCGACATGCCGTCGCTCGACCTCATCGGCGAGAACGGCGAATACAAGACGGCCGCCTTGTCCGACAGCACCCAGAGCTACGCCGTGGGCACCTATGGCAAGATGGTGCCGCTCTCGCGCAAGATGATCGTCAACGACGACCTGCGCGCCTTCCAGCGTCTGCCGGCCCTGTTCGGCGCGGCCGCCAGCCGCAAGGCCTCGGACATCGTCTACGGCCTCATCACCGGCAACCCGAACATGGCCGACGGCGTGGCCCTGTTCCACGCCAACCACGGCAACCTGGAAGCCGGTTCCGGCCTCAAGGGCACCATCGACAAGGCCAAGCTGGCCTCGGCCCGCGCCGGCATGCGCCTCCAGAAGGGGCCCAACGGCGCCATGCTGGACATCAACCTGCGCTTCATCCTGGCCCCGGTGGCCCAGCAGACGGACGCCGAGATCCTGCTGCTCAGCTCCACCCTGTCCGACTCCAACCGCCCGGCCGGCATCCCCAACCCGTTCATGGGCGTGCAGCCCATCTGCGACCCGCGCCTGGACGCCAGCTCCGCCCTGTCCTGGTACGGCGTGGCCGACCCCAGCCAGTGGGACACCATCGAGGTGGCCTACCTGAACGGCAACCGCGAGCCGTACATCGAGGAACGCCCCACCATGAGCGGCGACGGCATGAACTGGAAGGTGCGTTTCGACTTCGGCGCCGGGCTCATGTCCAGCGCGGGCTTCTGGAAGAACCCGGGCTCCTAGGCTGAGGCCGGACGAAACGTAACGAGAGAGACCCCGGCGGGAAGCCCCCGCCGGGGACCATAAGGAGACCGACATGGCCAAGAATTACATCCAGCCCGGTCAGACCATCGGCTTCACCAACGGCGGCAGCGCCGTGGTGTCCGGTCAGGTCATCATCCAGGGCACGCTGGTGGGCGTGTCCCAGACCGACGTGGCCGCCAACGGCCTCGGGGTCATGGGCATCGAGGGCGTGTACGCCCTGCCGAAAAAGGCGGAGGCCCTGACCCTGGGGGCCAAGGTCTACTGGGACGCCACCGGCAACCCCGTTGTTGGCGCCGCCGGTTCCGGTGCCCTCACGGCCACCGTGGGCAGCAACACCTACGCGGGTGTTGTGACCGCCGGAGCCGCCAGCGGCGACGCCACGGTCCAGGTCAAGCTGAACGTCTAGCAAAGCACCTCCTCCCCTCGCCCGTCTCTGGCGGTCCGGTCCGGCGATCCCGGGCCGCCGGGGCGGGCCCAACCAAAAAGGACGGCGCATGGAAGGCATCTCCCCCCTCACAACCTCCCTCTTCGCCGCTGTGGTCGCCCTACTCTCCATCGTGGTGACGGTGCTGGTGATGAAGGGCAACAGCGATGCGCGGTACGTCACCAAGGAGCAGTGCGCCACGGAGCGCCAGCTCCAGTGTGCGGAGCGCGCCGCCCTGCGCGACCAGCTGGAAAGCCTCAAGAGGACCATGCGTGTGGCGTTGCACATGAATCGTGCCCTAGTGACCTATGCCGACATTCCGGACGAGGTTAAAACTGCCATCCTCAACAACGATGGAGGTGCTCAATGAGCAACGAACGGAGAACCCGGGAGAGCATCCTCTCCAAGCTCAAGATGCCACGGCCCGGCCAGCTGCTGGCCCTGTGCGCCCTTGCCTTGCTGCTGGGCGTGCTCGTGTTCGCGGCGCTGCCCAATGGCGTGGAGAACCTGCTTGTGGGCGCCTACAAGGATTGGCTCATGTGCAAGTTCGCCGTCCTCGGCCTGGTCATCGACCTGGTGGTCAACCACCGCTCGCGCCCCGGCAGCCTGGCCGGAGAGATCCGGGTGCATGCGGAGTACCGCCGCGCGGTCATCATCGTGGGCACCATGCTGGCCGGAGGGCTGGCGCTGTGAGCGTGCGCCGGGATTCCACCGCAGCCCTGGCGGCGCTCTTGGCCGTGCTCATGGTCGCGGCCGTCCTGGCCTGCTTCGCGCCCTTTGCCCACGCTTCCGGCATCCCGCCCCAGGCCGAGCGCTACCGCCGCGACCTGGTGCGCAGCGCGCGCCTTGTGTTCGGCATGGACGCTCCCGTGGCCGTGCTGGCCGGGCAGGTGCACCAGGAAAGCGCCTGGCGGCCCGATGCCCACAGCGCCTATGCCGCTGGCCTGGCGCAGTTCACCCCGGACACGGCCAAGACCATGGCCCGCATGTACCCCGAGGAGCTGGGCGGTGCGCAGCCGCTGGACCCCCGCTGGGCGCTCTTGGCCCTGTGCCGCTACGACGCGCGCCTGCTGGCGTCTTTCTCCGGCTCCACCCCGGCCGACCGTTGGGCCTTTGCCCTGGCCGCCTACAACGGCGGGCCCGGCTGGATCATCCGCGACCGCGCCAAGGCCAAGGCCCTGGGCCTGGACCACCTGGCCTGGTTCGGCCAGGTCGAGACCGTCAACGCGGGCCGCGCGCCCCAATTTTTCGATGAGAACCGCAACTACCCGCGCAGGATCCTGCTGCGCCACCAGGCCCTGTACCTCACCTGGGGCCCGGGTGTGGACGTGACGGAGGTGGCCCAATGATCCCCTTCCTGCCCGAGATCCCCGGCACCAGCAACCGCACGGCCATCATCTCCCTGGCCTTCATTGTGGCCCTGCTGCTCACGGCCATCGGCTGCTACCTGGGCGGCCATCATCGCGGCTATGCCGAGGCCGAGGCCATCGGCGCGGCCAAGTACAACAAGATGGTGGCCGAGTACCAGGGGGCCAAGGCCGAGTCCCTGGCCAAGGCCCTGGACCGCGCGGCCCAGCTCACCGAGCAGGGCAACAGGATCTCCGCCCAGCTCATCACCACCCGCGCCGAGCTGACCGACGCCCGCGCGCAACTCTCCAGGAGGATCCCCGATGCGACGGCTGCTCTGCCTGCTTCTTGCGTGTTTGGCCCTGAGTTCGTGCATCTCTGGAACGACCTGCTCGGTCTCCCCGCCACCGGTGCTGCCCAAGCCGCAGATCCCGGCGGAGCTGCTGTCCGAGTCCCGTCCGCCGCAGGCCCTGGCGCCGGGGTACAGCCAGGCGAACCCGTAGCCACGCCAGCCGACCTGCTGGCCCACCTGCGCGATTATGGCCAGTACTGCCGCGAATCCGTGGCCATGAGCGCGTCCCGGCGCAAGCTCCTGGAGGCGTGGGCCCAATGACCGCCATTGCCGACATCTCGGCCGCCATCTTGGCCGAAGAGGGCGAGACCGTGACGTACACGCGCGCGGCCGAGTCCCCGTCGGACATCATGGCCGTGGTGACGCGGCATGGCATCGGGCCGTGCCCTTTGTCCTGGCCCATCGACCTGTTCCAGAACCAGTCCCGGCACGCCCTGGTGCGCCTGGCCGCTGCGGATGTTCCGGACGAGCCCACGCGCGACGACGTGATCACCCTGGACGGACAGGACTACAAGGTGCGCCAGGTGCTGCGCAGCCCCGAAACCGGCCCGGATGTGCTGTGGTGGCTTTGCCGCTGCGCCAGCGGGCAGAGGGGAAAGCTCTGATGGATTACGTTGCCGTTGATTCCTACTTCAAGTTGAAGGGCAGGCACTACGCCTTTTATGCGCCCAGCGCGGGCGGCGGGGCTTTTGTGCAGGTCAACGACAGCACATCGCCCTACATGGCCATGCTGGCGCGCACCTTCCCCTCGGAGTTCGCCCGGGCGCTCAAGGCTTTGGGCTACATGCTCTTCAAGCGCACGCGCCAGGCCATGATGGACGGCGGGGTGGGCGGGACGCGCTGGCAGGAGCTTTCCGGAATCAAGCGGATCAACGGAAGGATCGGAGACGGCGCCTGGTCCACGCGCTCGCGCAACCCGAACGACAGGTTCTTCGGCCATCTCTACAAGTCCGTGGCCTACCGCCTGGACGCGGCCAATCTGCGCGTGCAGATCGGCTTCCTGTCCTACCACTCTGTGCTCAGGGCCAAGCAGCTCCAGGAAGGTTTCGACACCCCGGTGACCAGCAAGATGCGCCGCCAGTTCAATAGGGCGGACCTCAAGCTCTCGGGCAAGTCCAGCATCCACACGCCTGCCAGGCCGCTCATCTCCCCGGTATTCTGGGCCTCCCAGGCGGAGATCAAGCCCTTCATCGAGGAGCGCATCATGGGCTACCTGCAGCGCAACAGCAGCTTCCGCAAGGCGGCGTAGGGGGCTCCATGCAGGAATCCAACGCCATCTCCACCCGCTGGGCAGCGGCCCTGGAGGCCTCGGCCACCATCGCCAGCCTGTGCACCGCGCGCTTCGGCAAGGAGCACTTCGTGCGCAAGGGCCGTCGCAAGGGGCACGAGCTGGGCGAGGACGACGCCCCCTTCCTGGTGGTTCTGCCCTTTGTGGATGAGGGCGGTTTTGAGGCGGAGCTGGCCACGGCCAAGGTGGTGGTCACCATCGGCATCGTGGACAGCGAAATGGAGCCCATCGGCCAGCGTGGAGACAGCGCGCGGATCTTCGACAGCATGGACCAGGTTGAGCAGGCCGTGCTGAAGGTTCTGGAGTCCACCGACGATCTGCCCTCGCGCTGGACCGGTGAGTACGAGGTCATTGATCCGGGCTTTTGCGTTCGGCACATCCTTTATGAAATCGACACCCCCCGCACCATCGGCGCGGACTAAGGAGGCACCATGACACAGTCGAGAGGTTTCAAGGCCAAGGCAACTGTGGACTTCGAGGGCGCATTTGGCGTTGTCAACTCCGGTGGTTCCCGCCTGGGCTGGGCCATCCCCATCAACAAGAACACCGTGGCCAGCTCGCGCAAGATGAACGCCCCGTCCACCCTGACCGGCCGGCGCGACCCGGTGGAGCCGGACGAGGACAAGCTGGATTGCTCCGGCAGCCTCGAGGTTCCTGTGGACGCCCACAACTTTGGCGTGCACCTGCGGTCCATGTTCGGCCTCCCGGTCAGCACCACCCAGGTGGCCAACCTGCTCCTGGCCGCTGCCCCGGCCGTGGACAAGGGCAACGGCAAGGTGGGCCTGCCCTGCACGGCCCATGGCCTGGCCGTGGGCGCTCCGGTCATCATCGCGGGCAACGCCAGCTACGCCGGCGCCTATCTGCTCGAGGCCGAGACCACGGCCAACGAGCTCGTCATCACCAAGGCCTATTCCGCAGCCACCTTCACCGGCTCGGAGACCGTGACCCTGGCTCGCAAGATCACCTTTGCCGGGGCCGCGCGCAACGCCGGCGGCGGCCTGTGCGGCCTGCCTTGCATCGGCCACGGCCTGCCCGTGGGCGCGGAGATCGTGGTCGCCGGCAGCACCAACTACAACGGCACCTACACCGTGAAGCGCGGCTCCGGGGTGGACGAGATCCTGGTCACCAAGACCTTCCAGGCCGAGACTTTCTCCGGCGGGGCCACCACGGCCACCTGCGCCTTCCACGACAAGGTGTTCAAGATCCAGGACACCATGCCGAGCTTCCTGGTGGAAAAAGCCTTCTCCGACATCGGCCAGTACTTCTGGCCGCGCGGCTGCAAGATCTCCAAGCTCGGGCTCAAGTTCGGCACTTCCGGAGAGCTGGTGGCCAACCTGGACGTCCTGGGCGCGGGCGAGGAAAAGTCCACCACCGCGTACGTCGCCAGCCCGGTGGCGCTGCCTTTCCAGCGCTTCAAGATGAAGCACCTGAGCCTCACCGAGGGCGGCAGCGCCTCCACCAACCGCGTGTCCTCCGTGGACCTGAGCGTGGACTTCGGCCTGGACGGCGACGCCTACACCATCAACACCCCGGACAAGGCCGGCGAGCGCGGCGACATCGGCGAAGGCCTGGTCGGCATCTCCGGCAGCCTGGACGCCCTGTTCACCGACACGCTCTTTGTCGACAAGGGCCTGGGCTCGGTGGAGTCCAGCCTGGTCATGCTGCTGGCCAACGGCGGCTACCAGCTCTCCATCTCCGTGCCGGAGCTCAAGTACGAGCGCAACACCCCGGGTATCACGGGGCCCAAGGGCGTGAGCGAGTCCCATTCGTTCATCGGCTACTACTCCAACGACACCAACAACTCCTGCCTCGTGGTGCGCCAGCGCAACGAGATCAAGACCATGACGGAGTAGGGCATGCGCGAAAAGATCACGCTGCCCGTGTGCGGGCTTGAGGTGGAACTGGCGGCCCTGGAATGGGATGAGTCCAAGTCTCATTTCCAGAAAGCTGTTGAGGCGGCCCAGGCCGGAAAGGCGGACGAGTTCATGGAGGCCTTCCTCAAGTCCCACTACCCGAAGAAGGTGTGGGAGAAGGCGCTCAAGCTGCGTCCTGATGCCCTGGCGCTCTACAACGACACCGTGCGCTACAACTTCCACGGGCCGGAATCCATAAAAAACTCCTCGCGGTCTGGGACTGGAGCTCCGACCCAGACCGAAACGCCTTCTGCCGAGCCTGCAGGGAGACAGACCACGAAGGCCTAGAGGACTGCTCCGGGTGTGATTTCGGCCAGGGGCCGGAGATCAGCCCGGAGAACGAAGCCGCCTGGAAGCTCTGGGCGAGCGTGCAGACGCAATGGCGAATGGGTTTCGGCGGGGCCACGGGACTGGACTACCTGGCCGTGGACAAGACGGCCAACTGGCTGGGGGTGCGCATGAACAGGCTGATGCTGGAGAAGATCCAGGCCCTGGAGGCCAACCAGTTGAACCGTTGGGCGCAGCAGCGCGACCGCGACCGCGAAAGGACATCCGATGGCCGCTGAAACCCAGATCATCATCTCCGCCAAGGACCTGGCCTCTGACGTCTTTCTCAACGTCGGGCGTCAGGTCGACAGCCTCAAGCACAAGCTGGAGCTGGCCGAGCGCTATATCCCCTTTGCCGGGGTGGCCTCTGCCGCGTTTCTGGGGGGTGAGGCACTGAAGGAGATGGTAGAGCACACCATCGAGAACATGCACCACATGGAGATCCTCGGCCAGCAGGTCGGCATGACCGTGGAGCAGCTCACTCAGTTCAGCTACGTCGCATATCTTGCCGATACCTCCACGGAGACCTTTGCCAAGTCTGTGGAGCGCTTGTCCAAGAACATGCTGGGCGCTTCCGGGGGCATCCAGGACGGCATGGACGCCATGTCCGCCGGGGGCAACAAGGTTCGCGCAGCGCTCACGGCCATGGGATTTTCTCAAAAGGACATCCTGGACGGCCTGAAGAACATGCCTGAGTTCCTTGGCAAGCTCGCGGACAAGTTCTCCTCCTATGAAGACGGGGCAATCAAGACGGGCCTGGCCATGATGCTTTTCGGAAAAGCTGGTGCAGGCATGATCCCGGTGCTGAACAAGGGCTCAGAAGCTTTCCGGGAGATGTTTGCCGAAGCCAGGGCCACGGGCAATGTGTTCAGCGAAAAGGTTGCCAAGCAGGCTGAGGAGGTCGTCGACAACTTCAAGCGGCTGCACTACCAGATCTCCGGCGTGAATACGGAGATCGTCACCGGCCTGCTGCCAACCTTCGCCTCATTTTCCGAGGTCATGCTCGAGACCAAGGGTGACACCAACGCCCTGCGCGAAGCCATGGAACTGGTGGACGCGATCATTCGGTCCCTGATCTTCGATGCCATCGTGGTCAAGAACGCGGTGGAGATCGCGGGCGCCTCCATTCTCTCCACCGGCGGCGCCATCTACGACTTCTTCAACGGCGACCTGTCCGGAGCATACAACAATCTGCAGGGCGGGTTCGCCTCCATCAAGGAGGACATCCTCGATGTCGGGCATGCCTGGGACATCTTTATCGCCAAGAAGCACGCGGCCCTGAGCGACGAGGGAGCAGGGCACGGCAAGACTAAGAAAGGCCAGGCCCCTATCCCGAACATGGATAACGGCAAGGGCGCAGACACCCTGAAGACACTGGCCCAGGAGGCATACAAGCTCGAGGAGTCCCTGACCCAGGTGCGCGGCACGTACATGGAGCTGACCCTGACCCTGCAGGGCGACACCTACGGCGCCACCCTGATGAAGAACCAGGTCGAGTACGACAAGGCCAACCTGGAAACCCTCAAGGAGTTCCAGAAGATCCAGGACGAGCGCAAGGCCCTGTCCCAGAAGGGCAAGCTCAGTGGAGAAGCCAAATACCTGCTGGACAGGCAAGAGGCGGCCGTGCTGGGCAAGATGTACTGGCAGCCCTTTGTCCAGGCGGAGAAGGATGCCCTGGCCCAGATCCAGGACGACCTGGAGAAAATGGCCCACGAGGCCGCGCACATCACCGCCATGTCCGGGTTCACGGGCCAGGGCGTGTACGAGGCCCAGGTTCAGGCCATCAACGCCAAGTACGACGCCCTGCGCAAGGACCCCAAAACCAAGCAGTTCGGCGCCGACTGGGACGCCGAGCAGACAGCCGCCCTGACGCGCGCCCGGCAGGACAACGCCAAGGCCATCGCCGGACAGCGGGCCGAGCTGGCCCAGCTGACCGGGAGCACCCGCGAGTACTACCTGGCCCAGGCCGAGATCCTGGCCATCGACTACCAGCTGGCCCAGACCGACGCTGACCGCGCGCTCAAGGCGGAGCAGTATGCCCGCGTCATGGCCCAGGCCAATGGCGACTGGATCCACGCCAGCAAGACCGCCATGCAGGAATACGCACGCGACGCGGGCGATACCTGGAAGCAGGTCAACACCACGGTGGGCGCGGTTGCCACGGACATGGAAAACTACATGGTCGACAGCGCCATGGGCACCAAGAACGCCTGGGCCAGCGCCTGCGCCAGCATCGAGCGCGACTTCATCCGCATGCTGACCCGCATGGGGCCCATGAACAAGGCTATGACCATGGCCGGCGGGTTCATCTCCGGCGGGTTGGAGGATCTGTTCGGCGGCAGCAGCTGGGCCAAGACTTCGAATGCCGACATGATGAAGGCCTATGAAGAGGCGGGGGGATTCGGCGGGAGTAACCCTCCGGCGTTTGCCAGCGGTGGCTATACCCCTTCCTCCGGCCCCATCCTGGTAGGCGAACATGGCCCGGAAATATTCAATCCTGGCGGGCCGGGCTACGTCTACAACAACGGCCAGACCCAGGCCATGCTCGGCGGCGGGCCAGTGAGCAACAATATCCGGATCGTCCAGAATTTCGACTTCCGTGGCGCGGACACCGGGACCGAGACGCGGATCCGGGGCATGCTCGGCACCATGAAGCAGCAGGCCGTGGCCGAAGCCGTGGCCCAGGTGCAAGCCCAGGCCAACCGGGGCGGGAAGTTCTCCAAAACAGTCGGCCGCAGGCAATAGGGGCACGCCATGACCATAGACCGCCTCAACTGGCCGAACCTGCAGCGCCGTCCCAATGAGTGGGTGTGGAAGCTCTGGCCGACCACCCAGACTTTTGTCAGCCCTCTGAACGGCGGGGCCCAGACCCTGGAGCTTCCCGGTGCGCGCTGGTGGTGCAAGGTGGGTTTCCAGACCGTGCGCCAGGACGACTGGCGCATTGCGGCGGCCTGGCTGGCGCAGATGCGCGGCATGGCCGGCCGCGTGCTGGTGGTGCCCCTGCAGGGCGAGACCCCGCGCGGCGTGGCCACCGGCACCCCGGTGGTGAGCGGCTCGAACCAGACCGGCCGCAGCCTGGTCACCAGCGGCTGGGCACACAACGTGGCGCAGATCCTGAAGGTGGGCGACTACTTCAGCGTGCCCACCGCCAGCGGTCCGGAGCTCAAGATCCTCACGGCCGAAGCAGCCAGCGACAACAGCGGCAACGCCACCCTGGCCTTTGAGCCGCCCCTGCGCGCAGCCCCGGCCAACGGAGCCGCCCTCACCGTCAACAACCCCGTGTGTCCCATGCGCATGATCGACGACGCCCAGGGCGAGATGTCCTTCAACGCCATGCACAACGGATCCTGGACCATCGAGCTTGTGGAGTCCTGGCTGTGAGCCGCGAGATCAACACATCCGCCTCGGCGGCAGCTGCGGCGGAGCGCGTGTGCGTCCTGGACCTGGCCTTGTTCGAGTTCGACTCGGGGCCGGTACGGGTCACCAGCGCGCCCTTTGACGTGTACTACGACATGGACGGCGACGGCATTGCCGAGACCTGGCTGACGACTCTGGGTCTGGGCAAGGTCTCCGGGGTGGAGGAGGGCACGGAGACACAGGCTTACAGCATCACCTGCGAGCTCTCCGGAATCCCGCAGGAGGACGTGAGCCTGGCCCTGCAGGAGAACCCGCAG
This sequence comes from uncultured Desulfocurvus sp., assembly GCA_964390575.1. GTDB lineage: Bacteria > Desulfobacterota > Desulfovibrionia > Desulfovibrionales > Desulfovibrionaceae > Humidesulfovibrio. The sequence goes on from CAYMIP010000005.1 coordinate 28,823, forward strand.
GGCCGCCCGGCATTTTTCTGGCGGGCCTTCCTGAATGAGGACCACCAGATCATCGGCGCGCCTGTGCTCATCTTCTCCGGCCGCATGGACACCATGCCGCTCGAGATCGGCTCCACCGCCAAGCTCATGCTCACCATAGAGTCGCGCCTGGCCGACTGGGACCGCGTGCGCGGCGGCCGCTACACCGATGCCGAGCAACAGCGCCGCTGCCCCGGCGACCGCTTCTTCCAGTTTGTGGCCCAGGCCACGGACAAGGAACTCACCTGGGGGAAGGCATGATCCTTTCCCGTCGTCACGACTGGCCCGCGCGCCTGCACGAGTCCGTGGACGCAGCCCGGGGCCGTCCCTTTGTCTGGGGTGGTGCGGATTGCTGCCTGTTCGCCTGCGACTGCATCCTGGCCATGACCGGAGTGGACCCGGCCGCACACTTCCGGGGTCGGTACAAGTCCGCCGCCGGAGCGCGGCGCAGCCTCCAGGCCTTTGCCGGAGCTGGCCTCGCGGCCACGGTGGAGCGCATCACGCGCGAGCTGGCCATGCCCGAGATCCCCCCGCTCATGGCTCAGCGCGGCGACGTGGTGCTCATCGCCGCGCCCGAATGCCCGCCCGAATGCCTGGCCCTGGCCATCTGCTGCGGCGGTCGCATCGCGGCCCAGGGCCCGGACGGCCTGACCCTGATTCCCCTGGCGCGGGCCCTGCGCGCCTGGAGGGTGTAGCGTATGGGCGGCGTTGTCTCCGCAGTCATCGGCCTGGCCACTTCGGTTGGCTTTACCGCGATGTTCCCGGAGCTTGGGTTCCTGGGCGCCTTTGGCTCAAAGCTCATCGGCGGCGTGCTGGGCATGGCCACCTCCCTTGTGGCCGGGTCCCTGCTCGGAACCGGGGCCAAGCCGAAGTCCGGCGACCTGGGCACCACGGCCACAGACCGGAAGATCACCTTGCGCAGCAGCATCGAGAGCCGAAAGCTGATCTACGGCACGGCCATGGTCTCCGGCCCCCTGGCCCTCAAGGCCACCACCGGAAGCACCAAGGAATACCTGCACCTGGCTGTTCCCGTGGCCGCGCGCAAGGTCGCTGCGATCCGCGAGGTGAACTTCGACGGCACCCTGGCCACGGCCGCGCGGATCTCCGCCTTCAACCGCGTCAACGTGCACCTGGGTTCCATTCGCCAACAGGCCGACTCTGACCTGGTGGCCGAGGTCCCGGGCTGGACCCAGGCCCATCACGGCCGGGGCATCGCCTACATCTACCCCCGGCTCAAGTATAGCTCGGACGCATGGCCCAACGGCATCAAGAACGTCCAGGCCGTGGTCCAGGGCCACGCCCTGTACGATCCGCGCCTGTCCGCCGTTGACATTTCCAGCACCGACGCCGGCAGCCCGGCCGTGATCCACACCAGCGCGCCCCACGGACTGGCCCCGGACGACGAGATCTTCATCCTGGGGCACGACGACCTGGCCAAGTTCTATGTGGTGGACACCGTGCCCACGAGCTCCAGCATGACCCTGGTGGACGTGGTGAGCGGCGAACCCATTGTCCTGGCCAGCAGCAGCACCGGCGGTAGCCTGAGCAGGCTGCGCTGGTCCAACAACTTTGCCCTGTGCGTGCTGGACTACATGCTCTGGACGGACGGGCTCAATTCCCACCTGGCCGAGATCAACGTCGACTACTGGATCGCTGCGGCCAATGCGAGCGACGAGCAGGTGCTCCTGGGCGCCACCTCCGCCTGCACCGCAGCTCCGGCCACGGACATCCTGACCCTGGCCGAGGCCGTGCCCTGGCAAACCGGCCTGCAGGTGGGGCTGACCAGCACCGGGACCCTGCCCGGGGGCGTGGCGGCCGGCACCTCCTATGCCTGGATCCGCCTGAGCCCGACCACGGGCAAGCTGGCCGCCACCAAGGAAGATGCGCTGTACGGCCTGGGCGTCGACATCACCAGTGCAGGCACGGGCGTGCACACCGTTTCCGCTGCGCTGGGCTGCACCCTGGACACGACGGCGAACAGCGTCACCCTGGCCGACAACGTGCCGCGCGACGACACCCCGGGTGACGACGCGGACCAGGACGAGATCTCCCCGCAGTTCGGCTGGGACACGGGCGATGGGGTGCAGTTCTGCCAGGGCACTGCGCCCGTGGGCCTGGCCCTGCACACCACGTACTACTGGATCCGGATCACCAATGCCTCGGGGCAGCTGGCCGCCACGCACGACGCGGCCATTGCGGGCACGGCCCTGACCCTGGCCGACGCTGGATCCGGACTGACCATGGCCCGGGTGAGCCAGCCGCGCTACACCGTGAACGGTCAGCTGGACCTGGGCAACAAGCCCATCGACAACGTGGACAAGCTGCTCTCCGCCGGCGGGGGCATGCTGCCGTATGTGCAGGGCCAGTACCGCCTGCATCCGGCCGTGTCCGTGTTGCCTTCCTTTGACCTGGACGAATCCGACCTGCGGGCGAACATCAAGATCCAGCCCCGGCCGGCCAAGCGCGACGTGTTCAACGCCGTGCGCGGCACCTATGTTGACCCCACCCAGCTGTGGCAGCCCACGGACCTGGTGCCCCAGGTGAGCCAGCAGTACCAGGACGAGGATGGCGGGGAGCAGATCTGGAAGGACGTGGAGCAGCCCTTCACCACGGACGCCATTCGCGGCCAGCGCAACCTCAAGATCATCCTGGAGTGCGGCCGCCAGGGCATGATCGTGGACATCCCGGCCAAACTGACCGCCAGCAACGGAGCGGCCAAGAAGTCCACCATGGACATCGCGCCCATGGATGTGGGCCGGCTGCACTTCGCTAACCTGGGCTGGTCCGGAAAGCTGTTCATTTGCCACAGCTGGAAGCTGGCGGATGATTTCGGCGTGGATCTGACCCTGCAGGAGTTCGCGCCCGAGGCCCTGGACTGGCACCCCTCCAACGCGGCCCATGCGGACTATGCCCCCAACACGAATCTGGCCAACCCCTGGAACGTGGCCGCGCCCACGGCCCTGGCCCTGGAAAGCGGCACGGATGTGCTGGCCATCCGGGGCGATGGCACGGTGCAGACCCGCCTCAAGGCGACCTGGACCGCCCCGGCCGACGCCTTTGTGCTCTCCGGCGGCCGCATCGAGGTCCAGCTCAAGAAGAGCTCGGACTCGGCCTGGATCGCTGCGGCCAGCGTGGCCGGGGCAGACACCGCAGTCTATCTGCTCGACGTGGAGGACGGCGTTGCCTACGACCTGCGCCTGCGCGCCGTGAACGGCATGGGTGCCACCTCCGCCTGGCTGGCTGTGGCCGGGCATGTGGTTCAGGGCAAGAGCGCCCCGCCCAGCGACATCACCAGCTTCTCCGTGCAGCAGAATGGCGACGTGTGCACTTTCCAGTACGGAGCGGTCTCGGACCAGGACCTGGGCGGCTATGAGATGCGCTTCGCTGCACAGGACCCCAGCGGAAACATCGACTGGGAGAGGGCCACGGTCATCACCCGGCTTACGCGCGGCACGCTCATCACCAACGCCGCTCTGCCGCCTGGACCCTGGACCGTGGGCATCAAGGCCGTGGACACCAGCGGCAACTACAGCCTGAACGCCAAGACCTACAACATCACCGTAACCACCACCAGCTCCATCATCGCCTCCCAGGTGCAGCATCCCAACTGGCCGGGCGTGAAGAGCGGGATGGTGCTGCATCAGCTCACCGGCCGCCTGATGCCGGAGTCCATCCACTTGGCTTCCGAGCTGGGCTGGGAGGTGTTCGACTATTTCGTGTACGAGCCACAGCCTGGCTGCCACTACGAGACCCCGGAGCAGGACGCCACCTTTGACCAGCCGCGCGTGCGGGTCTGGGCGGACATGATGGGCTCCGCCGGTCCAGGGGAAACCGTTGCCCCGGGCATGAACCTGGAACTGGCCCAGAGGCCCAGCGGTGGCAGTTACGGCGAATTTGCGCCCTGGACCGCAGGGACGATCTCCGAGCGCTACTTCAAGGCCCGCGCCGTGCCCGACCTTTCGGCCGGGACAGGGACCCTGGATGGCATGGTCCTGACTGCGGATGCAGAGCCCTTCACGCAGCAGGGCATCGCCGTGGTCCCGGCAGGTGGCCTGGCCGTCACCTTCCCCAAGGCGCACCATGTGGCGCCCACGCCCAAGCTCACGCCCAGCGGGTCCAGCGCGCTCATTCCGCGCTACACCAACCTCACGGCCACGGGCATGACCATCTACATGGCCAATACCTCTGGGGTGGACGTGGGCGGAACCTGCGCCTGGGAAACCACCGGACCTTAGACGAGAGAGGAGAATATCATGGCAGGAGTTTCCCCCACCGCAAAGCCCGTGCAGGCAAACTGCGTCACACAGGGCCCGAGCGAATACAAGAATGTCCTCGACTCCGGGATCAACGCCCAGGCCCGTCTGGGCTGGATGTTCGCCCCCCACGCCCAGGACACGCCGAACATGACCGTGCGCCTGGAGGCCGGGGTGGTGCTCTCCGGCGTCACCCGCACAGAGCTGGCCGCGCAGAACACGGCCACGCTCTCCGCTCCCAGCACCAACCCCCGCATCGACCTGGTGGTCATCGACAATGCCACCGGAGCCGTGAGCGTCATCGCCGGTTCGGAGTCGGCCAGCCCCGTGGCCCCGGCCCTGACCGCAGGAAAATCTCCGGTTGCCCTGGTGTCGCTCACCGTTGGCAAGACGAGCATCACCAACGCGGACATCACAGACGTGCGCGCCCTGGGCCAGCTTGGCCTGCCCACCTTCGGCACCGTCGTGACCTACGACGTGGGCAGCGCCGCCGGGCAGATCCCCAGGAATCAGGACATCAGCATCCCTCCTAGCCTGCCCTCTGGGACGGTCATCGCCGTGGCCTCCGAAACCGTGCCCTCGGGCTTCCTGGAATGCAACGGCGCGGCAGTCTCGCGCAGCACCTACTCGGCGCTGTTCACGGCCATCGGCGTGATCCACGGCTACGGTGACAACTCCACCACTTTCAACCTGCCGGACTACCGTGGCCGATTCTTACGTGGTTGGGCACATACCAACACTCGTGATCCTGACAAGGCTAGTCGTACCGCTATGGCAACAGGAGGCCAAACTGGGGACCATGTGGGTAGTGTGCAGGCGGATGACTATAAGAGTCACAATCATGCCGTATCTCCTGATGTCAGGTTAGAGGGCGGCATTGGCGGGGCGTATGTGATTGTGAGTGGCGCAGGAACGACATCATTATCTACGGCGTCTACCGGTGGCAACGAAACCCGCCCCGTCAACGCGGGCGTCATGTTCTGCATCAAGTACTAGAAGGGGGAGGAGAGTATGAACTGCTACAGCTACGCTCCCGGAACCGGGGAATATATCGGCGTTCTCGCCATGCGCGAATCACCGGAGGAGCCCGGAGTTTTCCTGCTTCCTGCCAATGCCACGGAGACCCCGCCGCCCTCGGCCCAGGCGGGCTATGCGCGGTGCTTCATCGGCGGTACGTGGGAACAGGTGGAGGACCATCGCGGCCAGCACAAATGGACGGCTGCGGGCCAGGAGGTTGTGTTGACCGGCCTCGGCCCTGTCCCGGCTGGCCTGCTCGACGCCCCGCCCCCGCCGACCCTTGCCGAAGCCAAAGCCGCGAAGCAGGCCGAGGTGCGCAACAAGGCCGAGGCGACCCTGGCCGGAATGAAGGCCGAGTACTGCGCCACCGAGATTGAAACCTGGGACCAGCAGTATGCCGAGGCCGAAGCCTACGCGGCGGACCACGCCGCGCCGGTTCCGCTGCTGACGGCCATCGCCACCGCCCGTGGGCAGGCCGTGGCCGCCCTGGCCGGGAAGATCATCGCCAACCGCGCCGCCTGGGTCGTTGTCTCCGGCACCATCGTGGGCCAGCGCCTCGCCTACCAGGACCGCCTGGACGCCGCGCAGACCGTGGCCGAGGTCGAGGCCATCAGCGTGAGCTACAGCCTGCCCGGGGCAGGGTAGGGGGCGAGCATGTCTGCCAACGGCTGCGGCATCTGGGGAGAGTTCACGAAGGCCTGGGCCTTCCTCTTCCACGCTTCCCCGCCGTTCGAGGCCTGCTGCGATGAGCACGACCTGGCCTACGAGCAGGTGGAAACCGCAGCGGACAAGGCCTGGGCCGATGAGCATCTGCGGCGCTGCATGGCCGGGCGCGGCTGGCCGGTCCTGGGGGCCGTGTTCCAGGTGGTGGTGACGCTGTTCGGCTGGATCGCAATTTTCAGGGAAAGGCTGCAAAGGGCCTGGCCCAGCCACGAATAGACCATCACCGGAGGGAATCATGCCCGCAGCGAAATATGTTCTGACCATCGAGGCCAAGGCCGACTTCAAGCGCTCCGTTGGGTTCTATCTGGACGAGCTGCACCAGAGCCCGGCGAACCTGACCGGATGCACGGCCAGCGCCATGGTCAAGGTCCACGCCACGGACGAGCAGCCCCTGGTGACCTTTGACTGCACCATCCCGGCCCCCACCACGGGCGTGGTGGAGATGGAGCTCTCGGGCACGGAGACGGCGAAGCTGCAGAAGATCTCCAAGGCCGTCTGGGATCTGCTGCTGACCCTTCCGGACGGCTCCAAGCGCCGGGCCGTGTCCGGTTCTGTGCAGGTGCTCCCGGGGGTGACGGACTGATGGAAGAATTCAAGAGCATACTCATCACCGAGGCCGGCCCCACGCCCAAGGTGGAGGTAGTCATTCCTCCCCTTGGAGTCATGCATGTCGTGGTTGGCATCAGCGTGGAGACCCTTGGCATCGTGGATCCCGCTGCGCCCATGCTCAAGGGAGAGAAGGGAGATCCGGGCATACAGGGCGCCACCGGGCCCAAGGGTGATACCGGGGCCCAGGGCCAGCAGGGTGAGAGAGGCCCGCAGGGTGACCAGGGGCCGCAAGGATCCGCTGGCCAGCAGGGGGCCCAGGGCCCCAAGGGAGACACCGGCGCCACCGGAGCGCAAGGCCCCAAGGGCGATACTGGAGCCACCGGAGCGCAGGGACTCAAAGGAGACACCGGAAATACTGGCCCAGCTGGACCGACGGGATCCACGGGCCCGAAAGGCGATACCGGAGATCAGGGGCCGCAGGGGCAACAGGGCCTTCAGGGCTTGAAGGGCGATACCGGAGCCCAGGGCATTCAGGGCCCCAAGGGCGACACGGGCACAATCCCCGCAGGAACCGCAACGCAATCTTTCGCCGTGGCTATGGCCGTGGCTCTGGGGTAGGACACCATGAAACAACTCTGCACCGCCTACACCTTCGACCCCATTACTAAGCAGATCGACTTCGTCGACCTGTCGGTGCCCATCGTTCTTGAGCAGGTGCTCGTCGTCTTCAACGTGACCGACAACGTGAGCCTGTACAATTTCGTGGACTCCGCCAACGCGGGCGCGACCATCGCAAACAACGTGCTGACCCTGCCCGCTGGCGTGAACACGGCGAGCATGAGCGCCACCGACCACCTGCTGATATACCTCGACATCCAGGACTACCGCGACCTCATCCCGACCCCTGTGGTCATCGACGACAGCCAGCCTTTCGTGACGAGCGGCCAGGACGCCACGGGCATGAAGCACCCGCTCAAGGTGGGCGCGGACGGCGGCCTGCAAGCGAGCGATGCGCCTGGGCTGTTGTCCTTCTTTCTCAACGCCTCGGTCCTGAACTCCGCAACCCCCTGGATAGACACCACCGGCTACCAGAGCATCAGCGTGCAGCTCAACGCCTCCCCTGGCGGTTCAGGCGTGATTCGCCTCTATGGCTCCAACGACATGACCAACCCGCAGCAGATTTGCGGGTGGAACTCCAACGGGAGCAACACCTCCACCTCTGTCATCCCTGGGCCTGGCCTGAACATCTTCCCGTGCCTCTCCCGGTACGTCCGCATCGGTGTCGGAACCGCAGGCACGAACACGGCGCTGCCCATTGTGTGCCACCTCCGCGCAGCGCCGGTTCCGCTGGTCCCTGCGTACTTGTCGATTTCCGGCGATGTCGCGGCTGGCTCGGCCCCCTCGCAGAACCCGGTCGGCGTGGCTGGCTTTGATGGAGTCAACGCACGCCGCCTGCTGACAGGCTCGGACGGTGCGCCCCTTGTCGCTGGCCCTGATGCCATCGGGGCTGTCCCAGGGGCAACCCGCTACCCGGTGCAAGCCGCAGGAACAGACGCGCAGAGCAAGGTGCGCCGCCTGCTCACCGACCCCGCTGGCGTCCTCCAGGTCAACGCCACGCTACCCCCTGGTGATCGCACCGGGCCGAGCATCCAAGAAATTCTGTTGCTCATTCTGGGCGAGCTCCGCGCCCTGAACATCATGACGCACGAAATGCCCCAGGTTCTCAACTCCGGCAAGAGTATGAACGCGGAATATCTCCTTACTGACGACCCCACCACCAACCTTAATTCCTAGGAGGATAAGACAATGCAGCAGCAGACCACAGTTGGCCAGCCGTCCAAGACCGCTGACGGCGCGGCACCGAACCTTCGCTCCGGCAACCTGGCCGAACTCATCACCCAGGAGCTCCACGGGCGCTATTACGAGCAGGTTTACCGCAAGAACATGTTCTGGGCGGCGAACCAGGCTGCGCAGGCCATTTCCGTGGCCTTGGCGACCACCTACACCGGCCTGTGCCTGTCCAACCCCGCTGGCTCCGGCGTCAACCTCGTGCTGAACAAGGTCGGCATCGCCCTTTCCGTGGCTCCTGCGGCCATCGCGCCCATCGGCCTCATCACCGGGTACTTGTCCACGGGCCTTGTGACCCACACGGCGGCCCTGGTTCCCGCGAGTGCGCTCATCGGCAGCGGCCAGAACCCGGTTGCCAAGGCTGACTCGCAGGCTACCCTTGTCGGCACACCGGCCTGGACGAAGATGCTGATGGGCGGGTTTACCGCCGCAGCACTGCCGTCCGCTGGCCCCTCGCTGATCGACCTTGAAGGGGCGATCATTTTGCCCCCTGGCGCGTATGCCGCCATCGGAGCACTCACCGCCGTGACCGGTCTGTTCAGCATTCTCTGGGAAGAAGTTCCGGTGTAGCCATGAAGGTCTCCGACATCCTCATCATCATGGAGAACAAAGCAGCGGTACTTGTGGGCCAGCGAGCCGAGGCCGTCACCGCTGGGGACCTGGAAGCCGTCAACGTCCTGGACGCGCAGATCGTGGAGACCCAGGCCACCGTGGCGCAACTCCAGACGCTTATCCCCGCGCCCCCGGCCGGCGAGTAGCAGAAGAACAGAAGCGGGGAGGACTGCCAACTCCCCGCACACAGGAACATACCATGGGCGACATCATCGACCGCGCGCAGGAGGAGGAGCTGCGGATCCGGGCCCAGGCCCTGGACCGCGCCCGAGACCGGCCGCCAGAGCCTGGACCGCTGTTCATCGACGGCGTGGCCTGCTGCCGGGACTGCCAGGAGCCGATCCTGTCGGCCCGGATCAAGGCCAAGCCAGGCTGCAGCCGCTGCACGCCCTGCCAGGCCGAGGCGGAGGGGAGCTGAAAGAAAAGGCCCCGGTGATGAGCCGGGGCCTTTGTATTAGGGGTTGGGCATTCGGGCTATTTGCCCTTCGTGCCGTAAGGCGCCTGGTTCGTGGGCTTCAGAGAGACGCCCATTTCCGAGGCATGGCTGTAGATCGCATTCTCCGTGCGGCCGAGCTTAATGCCGATGACTCGCGTCGGGGTATTCCCATCGGCGAGCTGCTTCAGCTGATTGTCATCCGCAGGGGTCCAGGGCTTTCCAGAGTTGCGTGTGGACTTGCTCATGACGCGCTCCGCGGGGTATCGGTGAAGTCACCAACGCGCTCAAGGAGTCCGTTGGCATTGCGAACATAGTCTCCGCCGGGCCAGCTCAATCGAGCCCCGCAGCCGGGGCAAGGCTCCCCTGAGACGATTTCTCCGCCAACGTGGATCTCCAGCTCCTGGTCCTCGTCAACTTCAATGGGGACGCCCATGGTCCCAGATGTTGAGCAACTGGGACAGGTGAATTCAAGTTTGCTTTCCATTGTGTTCCTTCTCGTACGTAAACGCACAAACTTGGAAAAACCACTTGACAGTTTGCTGTGGGGTTGTTTAGCTTCCTGACGTCACGCAGTCAGCTTCACCACCGCTCTTGCCAAGGACCGCGTTTTTCGCGTTGCACCTTGCGGCAAGGCAAAGGTAATCCGGGCAGGCCCACTCCTTTTTTGGGCATGCTCGAGAAGTATACTTTAGTTTCTAGAGTTTGTCAACAGGAAGTACGTAGCCCCCATTAGGGGGCTTTTTTGTCGGGTGCGGACGCGATGGCCTGTAGCGGCTACTTCTTCTCCGGCCGCAGCTCCTGCCCCTCGGCCGCCTTCCTCTTGATCTCGTCCCGCGCGGCCTCGAGCTGCACAAAGCGCTGGCTGGTGGCCGGGTGGCTGCTGCCCATGGTGATGGCGCCGGGATTTTCCACGGCCATGCGCCGCCAGATCTCGGCCACGTTCTCGATGTCATACCCGGCCCGGGCCGTGTAGTAGAGGCCCACGTAGTCCGCCTCGCTCTCGAAGTCCTGGCTGAAGGCCGATCCGCCGATGTTCTGGAAGGTGTTCATGTTCGGCGTACGGGTGATTGCAGCGAGCAGCACGTCAAAGACTCCGCCGATCACGGCGTTTCCCATCTTGGACTTGAGGTGGCCCTGGGTGTTGTGGGCCAGCTCGTGCCCCAGGATCGCGGCCAGCTCGTCGTCGCTCTTCACGAACTTCATCATGCCGGTCATGACCGTGATATTTTTGCCGTCGGCAAAGGCGTTGATTGTGGGATTTTGCTTAAGATAAAGACTGTAGGCACAGACCTTGACCGGGGCCACTGTGAACTCCTGGCGCACGCCGGCGCGCTCTACTGCCAGAGTCACAGGCTTGCCATCCTTGAGGACCTCACCCAGACAGTCCCAAGCGTGCTTTTTGTTTTGCACCACCTGGCCAGAAACGGCCAGCAGGATGTCTCCGCGCTGAACGCCAGCAATCTCTGCCGGGCCACCCTTGACTATCTGATAAATTGTGGTCCGTTCGCCCACTCCCAACACGGCCTTGACGATTTCCCGTTGATTTTTGGGAAAGTTCTCAACATCGAGCACATTGAGGCCAAGACGGTTGGTTGTATTTTCGCCGCACAGATCCGCGTTCTTGGATATGACGCCCCATCCCACTCGATCAAGCTGATCCATTTTGGCCACGTAGTCGCGTATGGCCATCTCCTGCTGCTTCCTGGCCTCGGCGTCCACCAGGCCCCCTTGGACCTGTGGCAGGTTGGCTTGCGGGGCACAGGCGGCCAGCAGCGCCAGGAGTAGGAGGGCGGGTACAATTCGACGCATTGGGAACCTTTGTTTGTTTCAGGATCCAGGCATGGTGCTCAGAAACGCCTCAATTTCGGTGTCGGCAAAGCCGTAAGCCGACAGCCATATCTTGGCCCCGGACTTGGAGACCTTGTGCTCGTGAGCCTGCTGCATGCTTTCGTAGGCCAGCTCGATTTTGCTTTTGATCTTCATGGGTGGAACATCACGCTGGCAGTGTTTGCAGGCAATGGCCTCGGGCTTGATATCCTCGGCACAGAAGGGACAAGGCCTGACCATGGGGTAAGAGGAGCCCGGGCGGGGTGAGCTCCTACAGATCCTGTCCGGGGCGGCTGGCGAAAGGCCAACCATGAGCAGCGCGATGGGGCCCAGAAGCAGGCCCAGCAGAAACCAGTTCCCGCTGCTTCTGTTCTTCTGCCCGGCCACATACGAGGCCGCGCAGCCGCTGATGATCCAAAAGATGAATATTTCCATGCCAGCTTGCCTTGCCGTCCGTATCGTATGGGGAAATCCTTAGCACACAGAGCCGCGAGTATCTACCCGTACGCAGGGCATGCACAAGACGGTACCCTGGCCCGCACAAGCCCGTCTCCAAGACCGCAGCCGAGAACTAGACGGTATCGTCCTCGGCGGAGGTCTGTGAGCTTTGGGGGCCTCCGGGATCTTCGGCGGACTTGCCCATCATTATGTCGAGTTTGTCCGAGATGGCTTGGAGCAGCTCCATCTCGTCTTTAGCGCCTGTGTGGGCCAAAAGCCTGCCCATCTTTGACTTAGGACCTTTCCGGAACATCTCCTCGCCCTCGCCAGTCAGCAGCCAATGCGCATCGATGCCGTAGGCCTGCACCCATTTGGTCAGGGTTTCTCTGGTCGGTTCACGGTGTGTATTTAGGTACCCGGAAAGGGTTGGGGGCGTGATTCCACCCGCCTCGGCAAAAACCTTGTCGGGGACATTAAGCGAATCAATAACTGTCCGCAATCTTTGCTGAAACAAAGACGCCATTAAATAACTGCCCCCACCAAGATTAATTCTTGTTGACTAAAAATAAAAAATTGTTGAGAACAGAACCACGTGAGCTTCCCACACTCTTTCCCAATGGGAACAAGGGGTCGATGATGGAATTTACTTCGAACACTAACTTAACTCAACTGAATCGGCAAGAGGCGCTCGAGCTGTGGAAGCGGCGCAACGGTCTGTCTTTCGCAGAGATGGGTCGACGCATCGGCCTTACTGGCGAGCAGGTTTCCAACCTGTGCGGCAGCGAAACAATGCCCCCTCATCGCCATCTCCAGCTCCTCGGCCTTGGCATCCCTGCCGAGCTGCTGCCTCCGCCCTTGTACCGCAAGCCCGGACCCAAGCCCAAAATAGAAACCGCCACAGCGGCCTGACCGTCCACGATCTCCGTGTAAGAATTTTCGCACGCCCTGACAAGATAAGGAATGACAAGGAGATTTACCATGCGACACCCCAGCCTTGTTGACCTGAGCCTGCCGGACGCATTGCACATGGCGGCGCGGATCTCCGGCAAGTCGCACGATGAAATCGGCGCGGCCATGGGCTGGAGCCCGGGCAACACCGCGCGCATCTTCGGTCAGGAGAACTACTGGCCCACGCTGCCGAATCTGCCTGCGCTCTGCGTGGTCTTGGGCAACTACGTGCTCATCGACTGGATCCGCGAGCAGGCCGAGGCCGGCGGGCTCAAAATGGAGCACGCGGCTCTGGATTGCGAGGGGCTCATCATGAGCTTCGGCCAGTTGTTCCGGGACCTGGGCGATGTGGCCAGGGAGGGCGAACGCGCTGTGGCCGACCGAAACATTAATGCGCCGGCGGCCAAGACTTTGATCGGCAAGCTCTACACCCTCACCCGAGACACCGTGCGCACCATACGCGGATTGCGGACCATAGTGGATCGCGCCTGCCGCCTGGACGCTGAGTAGGAGGACGCCATGCTGACCAAGGACATGTCCCCGTACGCCTTGCTGGGAGCCATGGACCTGCTCGTGCGCGAGCTGCAGCGCCGCCCGGAAGTGGGGCAGGGCGACAAGGCCACCTGCGTGCTGCTGGGCCTGCAGGTGAACGAGCTGCGCCGCAAGTACATCCCCAGGACCCCGCGCGTGTCCCTGGGCCAGCAATACACCATGTGTCCCGGCGCCACCGAGGCCGAGCAGGACGCCCTGCTGGGCCGGGCCGGATAGTTTCGAAATTACAGGGGGAGAACCATCATGGCACACGCAATGATCCAGGCCGCAGAGCCCGACACCTCGGAGATCTCCATGGCAAGGCGCATGCGGCTCGTCGAGCGTATGGGCATCCTGATCCTCGGCGCGGCGTTCTCTTGGCTCGTTCTGGAGCTCATCGACCTTGCCAGCGCGGCCCTGCACGCTGGCGCCTGGAGGTTCTAGCCATGCTGCTGTGCGCCGTTATCCTGGCTGCTGCTCTCTGCGCTGGCCTGGCGGGTGTTCCCGGCCTGGTGGCGTTGCTCATCTTCGCCTTGCTGTTGTCCTCCCTGTCGCGGCGCGCTCCGCAGAGGCCCCGCTTTGTGCCGGACGACACAGTGCTCTTTGTCATCACCATCAGGCACGCGTCCGAGCAGGGCCGGGCAGCGTAGGGGGCGGCTATGAAATTCCCGTGCGCCATCAAAGACAGCCATGTGACCGCCAACGAGTGCGCCAGCATTTCGCTCAAGGCCGACCATGTAGGCTTTGCCAAGTGCGTGGCCTGCCCGCGCGGCCAGGCCGTGGCCAAGACCTCGAACTGGAAGCACGCCAACAAGACCGTTGATCCGGCCCTGGCCGCGCTGCTGGCCAAGGGCGAGGACCAGGATCCTGGCGCCGAGGCCCCAGCCGAGCCGGAACAGTCGGAACAGCTGGAACAGGCAGGCGAGCAGATCGGGCAGGAACCGGCAACGGAGCCTTCGCCCCCGCGTACGGCCTGGGAGCTGGTGAGCCTGAACACGGGCTGTAATACGCAGAGTGTCTTGGCCTCGAAGGTGGGAAGCTACCAGGGCAAGATTTCACAACTTTTTATCAAGCTCACCAAAGGCATCATGCCCGAGGGAGAGGTGTGGGAGCGCATTTGTGCGCTGGCTCGGTGCACGCCCATGCAACTCATGGAGCTGGCCAACACGCGTGCGGCAGCCAAGATGAAGGATGCGCAGCAGGACCAGCCACCAGCAACCGAGCCGCAAATCTTCAACGGCGACAAGCTGCCGCCGCTCTCCCGGGCGCTTCTGGACGCCGCAGAACTCGACCCGCCCGTGCTGCTGGACCCCACGGCGCAGACCCCACTCTCCCTCATGGGCGCGGATCCGGCCGAGCAGCTGCTGACGAAAGACGACATGGATGTTCTTCAAAAGATCGGAGAGATCGGCACCGGACCCACGCGCGGACGCGGCGATCCTGACCCGCTGGCCCAGCCCGAACCCGAGGACTGGGATTTCTACGCGCCCCGGCCGCCGCAGCTCAAGTACGCGGAGCCGGGCTTCACCCTGACCCCGAGCGGAGACATCGTGCTGAACACCGCAGCGGTGAACGAGTTCAACCTCGATGGCGTGACGCACCTGCGCCCGGCCTGGAGCCGCCTGCGTGGGGCCATCGGCCTGCACCCGGCCGAACAGGGTACCCCGGGGGCCCTCACGCTGCAGCGCCGCAAGGGCCTGCGCGTCATCAATCTCCGGCACTTCATGCAGCGCTACGGCATCCTGGCCAAGACCGGACACTACCTGATCCAGCGCGGCGTCAACGTCCTGATGTCCGCCGTCATCGAAACGCAGCCCGAGCAGCTGCAGGAGGCGTCGTAGCCATGACCGGCACCACCAACGACCGCAGCATCGAAACTCCCGAGCCCTGCACCGCGCGTGACCTGGACGTCATGCTCATCATCCAGGCAAAGGACGTGCCCTTTGGCGTCTCGCCCCGGGACATCCGCGAATACCTCGCTGCCTTCATCGAGAACCGCGAGCCCTGCCTGCACGAGGACATCCTGGACCGCATGCCGGACATCCAGGCGCATGTGGTGGGGCACATCCCCACGCAGGTGCCCGGAAGCCGCCCTTGCGCCACCTGCGGCGGCATGGGCTACCACCTGGACCGGCACGAGAGCCCCTGCGAGGATTGTGGCGATGGCGAAAGCCAGGGCAGCGGGAGAGCGGCATGAGCGCCATCCCCGAGATCCCCGGCCTCTGCGCCAAGGCCATCGAGCGCTTTGGCAGCGCCATGCAGATCCGGCAGACGGCCGAGGAGTGCTCCGAGCTGGCCGCCGAGTGCCTGCGGGTGCTGCGCGGCCGCACGGACCACCTGGACGCCATGTTCGACGAGGCGGCCGACGTCTACATCATGGTCCATCAGATCATGCACATGGACTTCACCCGCTTCACCCTGGCCCTGGAACGCAAGGCCGAGCACCTGCGCGACCTGGTGCAGGAGGTCAGGCAGTGATCCCCAGCCGCGTCCTCTGTCCGCCCGAGCTGCGCCCGGAACTGGAGCTGATGCTCCAGGAGCTGGCCGACTTCGGCCTGGAGGTAACGCTGCACCCTGCGCCCGTGCAGATGCACGGCATGCATTTCGTCCGCGCTGTCTGGTGCCACAACCCCGACTGGTACCGCGACCTCTGCGCCACCTATCAGCGCCGCCGGCGCGACCGCGCGGCCAGGTACACGGATCCGCTGTTCAAGCGCTCGGACGTGGTCACCACACTCCGCCAGCTGCTGGCGGGGGGCTCACGCCGCTACCTGGCCGGGCCGCTCCTGGACATCGCCAGAGACAGAACGGTGGTGCCCATGGAACCCTGGACCATCGTGCTGCCAATAGCAATGCAGGAGGCCGTTAATGCTTAGACCCCAAACCATTTCCCACGTCATCGGCCTTGTGCGCATGGCCGGTCCTGCAGGGTGCACAGCCGAATACGTGGCCAGCAAGACCTGTGACAGCGACCAGGCCGTGCGTAAGGCCTTGGCGCTCCAGGTGCATGCCGGAATTTTGAGCACCGAGGAATTGTTCAGCGGCGAGCGGTATGTCGGGACGATCTACAGGATGCGGGGAAGCGCATGACCGCCCTCGAGATCTTCTCCACCGCCCTTGCCCTGGTGGCCGTGTGGCGTATCGGCAGGCTGGATCTGCGCGGCCAGTACCTCATGCTCGCGGCACAGGTGAGCTGGGGCGCGTTCGCGGTCCTGGGCGGGCACTGGGGACTTCTGGCGCAGAGCGTGGTGCTCATCGGCCTCACGTTCAAGGCCATCCGGCACTGGCGCGCGGAGCAGTTCAGAAAGATCGGGGGGGGAGCATGAAGAAGGCCCAGGCTGTTGCCTTGCCCATGGCCCTTGAGTCGGCCGGGCTCACACCCGAGCAGCTCGAGTTCGTGCGCTACTGGGAAGAAGGGCTCCCGCTCGTCATCGCGCGCAAGGAGGTCGGCTATTTCTTGGGCGGCTTCGTCACCACAGGCGTCCTGGCCAAGGAGGACAGCCGGGGCACAGGGCCGCAGGGCAGGGTGGCCATCGGCTCCTGCGTGGGCTATCCCCGGCGCAATCTGCTGATTTGGCTGGTCAAGAGCAGGGGCTTGCAGCTGCTCAAGAGCTCCGGCGAGTTCTTGCCCGCAAGGGCACGACATTTGAGCTTGGCGGCTCCTGCCGGTTCGCAGCGCGCCGTTTCCCACCGGGGGCCAGATGCGCGTACCTGAGCGTCATCTCGAAGCTCCTGTGCCGGGCCATCTCCTGCACGGTGCGCAGATCCACGCCCTGGATCACCAGGCGCGAGATGTAGGTGTGCCGCAGGGTGTGGAAGGTGGCCAGGTGCCGCTTGTCCGTCACGCCCTCATTGAGCTCCAGCGCGTCCACCAAGGTTTTGAACCGCTTGCTGATCTTCGTCTGCTGCCGGCCCGTGCGCCAGGAGGGGAAAACAAGAGCCCCGGGCTTGAGCCCGTCCGTCAACCTGGCCAGCAGCGGCAGCAGGAAGTCCGGCACGTCGACCGTTTCGCTGCTTCCGCCCTTGGCGTCACGCACGTGCAGCACCCGGGCCTCGCCGTCCACGTCCATGGCCTGCATGCGCTCCATCTCGCCGCGACGCAGCCCCGTGTACAGGCTGATCAGGATGATGTCGTGCAGCAGCGGGTCGGTTTCCCGGGCGTGCTCCAGGAGCAGGGCCACCTCCGGCTTGCTCAGATAGCGCGTGCGGGCGTTGGCCACCTTGGGCAGAGTCACGCCCGTGGTCGGGTTCTCGCCCACCAGGTCGGCAAAGGCCGTGCCGTAGACTCGGCGGCCATGGTTATAGACCATGCGCACAAGGACCACGCAGTGCACCACCGTGGCCGGAGCCAGCTTCTTGGCCGTCAGACTGTCCTTGAGCACCTCGATCTGCGGCAGGCGGATCTTGTCCAGGGACAGCGCGCCAAGCACGGGCCGGATGTGCAGGCGCAGGCGCCGCTCGTCGGACGCGTGGTCCTTCTTGTTGCCCTTGGCCCAGGTCATGTAGGCATCGGCCAGCGCGTTGAAGGTCGCCGGCAGTTCGCCCTGGGCCTTGGCGGCCTCCTCGGCCTCACGCCTGGCCAGGTCCGACTCTGCGCGCATCTGCGCCAGGGTCATGGGGCCACGCCCGATCTTCTGGTTCTGGCGCAACTGCCCGCGCACCTGGCTGGCCTGCTCGGCGCTGAAGCCCTCGCTGGCCCAGCCAAGCCCTTCCTCGCGCGTCTTGCCGTCCACCTTATACCGGATGAAGAAATAGCGGTCCGGACGTGTGCCACGCCTACGGGTAGGGTGCTCGCGGTAGCGAACACCAGGATAGTCTGTGGGTTTGCATGCGGTGCTCATTCTGCCCCACTATTGCCCCACCTTTGCGGCATGTCAAGTCGGCACAAGGTCAAGATGGCCCACAACCTTACGCTACAATTACGGGGCGTTGGCATGCATGGTAACACAAGGTCAAACCACGTGTTCAGGATTCCTAATCCTGGTGCCACAGGTTCGATTCCTGTCGAGGGCACCACGCTCATCGAAGGGATTACGTCTCACACTCCTGTGATCGTAATCCCTTTTTTGCTGTTGTGCGCACTTTGGCCCAAGCCTAGCCCTGGTGTGGCCTGCGGCGCGGCTAGAGGACGGCCACGGCCTCGATCTCAACCAGGAACACTGCGTCCACGAGTTTGACGACCTCCACGATGGTGGTGGCCGGTCGGATCTCGCTGAAGATTTCGCCGTGGGCCTTGGCGATGGCGTCGAACTGCGAGGCATCAGTGACGAAGATGCGCGTGCGCACAACGTCCTTCATGCCCGCGCCAGCCTGGGCCAGGGCGTCGCTGATGATCTGCAGGGCGCGTTTGGCTTGGCCGTACATGTCCGGGGCCACGGAGCCGTCGGCCTCCACGCCGCAGGTGCCGGAGACGTAGACGGTGTTCCCGGCCTTCACGGCGCGGGAATAGCCCAAAAGCGGCTCCCACTTGGAGCCGGAGGTGATGAGTCGTTTTGTGGTCGTTTCTGTGGGCATGGGGATCTCCTTCAGGTCAGGGCGAATGGTGTTCTGCGGGCCTGGCGCAGTCGGTCGGCCGCAGTCGCCCGGTTCTGCCAGAGATCGCCCGGCAAAGGAAGCCCTGGGTGCACAGGCTGGTGCGCGGCTGGGGAGGGGGGCATTGGTTCCCGGCCAAATTCTCCAATGCACACGGTTGCCACTGGTAACGAACCAAGGCAATCTTGACGCCGCGCCCAAACACAGCAAAAGGAATGAAAAACGGGGACAGAGGAGGAGCCTCTTTCGTTGTCGTGCCCCCCTCTGTTCTCTACAGATTCACAGCACACGTGGCCTGGGCGTGCCGCTGCACGCTGCAAACACATTTCTGGGTGGTAAGGCATGAGCGCGCAAACTGCTTTTATTCTGTTCATTGCCATAATCTCGTTGGCAATTCTTGTCACGCGCATTCGTCCACCAGCACGAGGCGGCGACTTTGCAATCACTGCTGCCGTCAATGCCGCGCTTGCCAAAGAATTCCCATTCAGCAACATGCAAATCGACGTTAAAACTTTTGACGGCGTGGTGATTCTCGGCGGCTTCACTCATGAATACGAGCATGTGAAACGTGCCGTGGAAATCGCTCGTGGAATTCATGGTGTGAAGTCCGTTGATAACCGCATCTCGATACGGTCGGGGCAGTAGTTCCATACCACGCGCTTGCGAGGGTGGAGGAAGGCGGGAAGTATCGGTGTGGGGTCGCACTACGCCCTCCCACCGCCCATAAGTCGTGCATCACTCACCTCTGCCTGGAGTGCGGCAACCCGTTCACAGCGTTCGGGCTCCTGCCCACTCTAGGCACGGAAACCAACCAGAGGAGACAGCGGCCAATGTCTGTGTCCTGATCATTGACCTGATCATGTAATTGTGGCAAGCTTATCGGCATGGACAGCTCGAAAAACACAGGAAGCGAACCACTGCAGCATCGCGGCGACGAACCACACCTTCTTCGGGAGGTCTTCAGGACCTACCAGGTGCTGGTGTCGGGGTTCGCACGAAAGACCGGGATGCCTTCCTCGCGTTTCGCGTTGATACGGCTTTTGGCTATTTCGGACGGGGACGTCGGGATTACCGAACTAGCGCGCCAGCTCGGGATTAACTCGGCGGCCGTCACGCGGCAGGTGCAGGAATTGGAGCGCGAACGACTCATCAGTCGGCGCGCCGACACCAAGGACGGTCGGCGCAGCTACGTCAGGCTCTCGTCGAAGGGGAGAACGTTGTTCGAGGAGCTCCACGAGCGCACCCACGAGCTCGAGCGGTCGCTCTCGTTAGTGCTCGGAGCCGAGGAGATGCGGGGTGCGGCGATGGTCCTCGCAAAGCTGCGCACCTTCGTCGAGGGTGTCCGCTGAGAGGGAGGAGAAATAAGCCGATGATGAAGTCGAAGCAGAAAGTAAACAACGACGTCTACCGCCGCCTGGGGCACATCTGGTGGGACGAGGAGCAGTGCGGTGCCCTGAACCTGCTTCGATTCGTCATGAATCCCGTCCGAACGGAGTACTTCCGTAGAATGATCGACCAGGCACGCGCTTCCGGAGGCACGTGGCAGAAGGTCTTGGACGTCGGTTGCGGCGGCGGATATCTCTCCGAGGAATTTGCGAAGCTGGGGTTCGAGGTCACGGGCGTGGACCCGGTCCAGGAATCACTCGAATGCGCGCGTCGCCACGCGGAGCAAGCCGACCTTCCGATAGCCTACATCATGGGCTCGGGCGAGCGGCTCCCTTTCGGCGACGCTTCGTTCGATATCGTCCTCTGCTGCGACGTGCTTGAGCACGTGGACGCTCCGGGTCCGGTGCTGGCCGAGATCGCGCGTGTACTGCGGCCAAATGGTTTCTTTTGCTACGACACGGTGAACCGGACGTTTGCCAGCTGGCTGGGCGTCATCAAGATGATGGGAAGCTGGCAACCGGAGCCGAACGTCCACGTGTGGCACAAGTTCATCAAGCCGCGCGAGCTCGTCGCCACGATGGCAGAGAATGGGCTGGAGGGACGCGATATGCGTGGCATGGCGCCGACGGGTGGCATCCTGTCGAATCTGCGCGGCCTCTACCGACTGGCCAGAGGGAAAATCTCATACCGCGATCTCGGTCAGCGTATGCGAGGAGCCGAGGTCCGTGGCACCTCCGTCGCCTACATGGGCTATGCCGTCCGCAAAGCCGCGCGCTGACTCCCTGCTCGGACCCACGAACCCCACGCTCCTTTCCTTTGTCACCGACGCAAGAAGACGAGCCTGGAGATGAACGTATGCCCCTCATGAAATCTTCGCCTCTGCGGCGTTGTTGTTTGGACATGGCCCTTTTCGTTCTTGCCGTGACGGTCTTCATTACCGGTGAACATGGGAGTCTGGTGCGCAATACCGATCTGCACCAGGTGTTGGCGGTCACTCTTGGCAGCGGTGTGTCACTCCACGTCATCTGGCAGTGGCGCTGGATTACCGGCACAAGCAGGCACTTCTTTGGCAAATTGGCCGGCAAGGTGCGACTGAACTCTATGGTCGCCGTGTTTCTTCTGGTCACGGTTCTGTTGACCCTTGGCTCTGGCCTGTTGGTCTCATCCTGGGTCACGGATGCCCCAAAGCGAGATCTGGTGCACCTACACCATGTGGTGCCAAAGCTTTTTCTCTTGGGGGTCGTCTTCCACACTCTGCTGCACTGGCGCTGGTTAGCGAGCACTGTCAGGAAGCTCTTCGGTGCGACCTAGACGTTCTCGTCGCCCGGCCGCAGTCGCCCGTTTCTCCCAGAGATCGCCCGGCAAAGGAAGCCCTGGGAGTTCAGGCTGGTGCGCGGCAGGGCAGGGGCCTGGAGCAGCCTCCATTGCGTTTTCATGCATCTTCCCCTAGTCTTGCGCCGGGCGCCAGCCCAGAATCACCCAACACCGGAGCACCACAATGCGCATGCGCACCCTCCTATTGATTTTGGCCGTTCTGGCCCTTCCGCGTGTGGCCCTGGCCAGCGGTCTGGCCGACGCCATCCAGAAGCGCTACGAGTCTGTGCAGCAGTTCCAGGCCGATTTCCAGCAGGAGCTGACCAACGCCGCCAGCGGCAGCGTGGAGAAGCGCAGCGGGAAGATCTGGTTCAAGCAGCCGTCTCTGGTACGCTGGGAGACAGTGAAGCCGGAGAAGGAGATCCTCGTGGTGGGCCAGAATATGGTCTGGAACTATTTCGAGGCCGACAAGATCGCCATGAAGTACCGCGCCAATCAGGTGTTCAACTCCAAGACCATGATCCGCTTCCTGTCCGGCAAGGCGAACCTCAAAGAAGACTTTAAGGTGGTCGAGCAGGGCAATGAGGGCGGGCTGATCAAGGTGCGGCTGGTGCCCAAGGAGCCGGAACCGACCATGGTCATGGCCTACATCTGGGTGGACCCCAAAACGCATATGCTGGGCCGGGTGCTCATCGTGGACTTCTTCGGCAACGGCAATCAGGTCACGCTTCAGGGGCTGACCACGGATAAGCGCTCCGAGCCCAGGCTCTTCGAATTCACCCCGCCCGTTGGCGTGCAGGTGCGCGACAACACCAAGCAGTAGTTCCCCGGGCAGCAGGCCCGTCCGTTCTTTCGCCCGTCATTCCGCCGTCATTTCGCCGTCATTCTGGGGACAGGCCCACGGCCTCGCGCAGGCGGCAAACCTCCTGGGGCGTCAGCTCCCGCGCGGCTCCGGGCTTGAGGCCGCCCAGCTCCAGGAACCCCTGGCGCACGCGCACCAGCCGGAGCACCGTGCGCCCCATGTCGCGGCACATGCGCCGGATCTGGCGGTTCAAGCCCTGCACAAGCGTCATCTCCAGCCAGGCCTCCCTCTGGTCCTGCCGCAACAGGCGGACCTCGATGGGGGCCAGCCTCTCGCCCTCGGCCAGGGTCATGCCGGAGCGCATGACCGTGAGCCAGGCCTCGTCCACATGCCCGCGCACGAGCACATGGTAGACCTTGGGCAGATGCCAGCGCGGGGAGATGAGCCGGTTCATGAGGCTGCCATCAGTGGTGAGCAGCAAGAGCCCCTCGGAATAGTAGTCCAGCCGGCCCACGTGCAGCAGACGCAGCCCCTTTAATTCCTCCGGCAGAATGTCAAAGACCGTCGCCCGGCCTTGCGGGTCGCGGGTGGTGGTGACGACCTGCACAGGCTTGTGCAGGAGCACGGTGACCTGGCGGCTGCCGTCGGCCTGGCGGAGCGGCCGCACAGGCTGGCCATCCACCAGCACCACGTCGTCCACCGGGTTGACCCGGACCCCCGGCTCCTCCACGCGCACCCCGTTGAGCTGCACCCGGCCTTGCAGGATGAGCTCGTCCGCGCCCCGGCGAGAGGCCACCCCGCACTCGGAGAGGTACTTGTTGATGCGTATGGTGTTGTCTTTTTGCTGAGTCATATATTCCAGTATGTTGTGATGTCTAGAGTTTGTTGAGGAATTATCTAACAACAGAAAACATCATCTGGAGCGCCTGCACACAGTCAGGGCAGCGGCCTGCGGCGGCATTCCGCCCGGTTTTTCTTGCCAGCCCTGGCTGCAGCCAGTACATACCAACGCCAGTGCACGCGCAGGATGTCTTTTGCCCCAGGTGCTCGGACCCTGCGGTCGAACCGCATGCCAAGACCAGCATGATACGTCCTGGAGCGGTGCCTCAGCAAGGGGCGTCTGGGGACGGCACTGGCTGCCGCACTCCTTGCGCCTGTTTTGAACCGCTGACCCACGGACACCCCATGCGCATCAATCCCGCCTGCCTCGCCCCGTTTCTCACGGCCTTGTACCGGCTGTGGGTGCGCAGCATGCGTTTTCACGACGGGCTGGGCCTTGCGCCTGTGCGCGACTGCCTGGACGCTGGCCGACTCGTGATGCTGGCCATCTGGCACGAGGAGCTCTTCGCCCTCATCGGCTACGGCACCAGATCCATGCTGGACGGACGTTTCGCCACGGTGGTCAGCGACAGCCGCGATGGCGAAATCATCGCCCAGGTGCTCCTGCGCGTGGGCTTTGCCACGGCGCGGGGCTCCAGCACGCGCGGCGGCTTGAAAGCCCTGAAACAACTGCGCCAGCACATGCAGGATGGCCGCGTTGGCGTCATCACCGTGGACGGCCCGCGCGGGCCGCGGCAGCAGGTCAAGGACGGGGCCGTGTACCTGGCCCAGCGTTCCGGCGCGCTGCTCTTTCCCGTGCGCGCCCGCCTCTCGTCCCGGCATGTGTTCGAGCGCTCCTGGGACCATTTTCAGCTGCCCCTGCCGTTCTGCTCCTGTGAGGTGCGCGTCGGGGAGCCGCTGGAATTCCCTTCGGGGAAGATTTCTGCCGAGGAATTGGCCCAGGGCAGCCAGCGCCTGGAGCAGGCCCTGCGCGACACCCTGCCGGACAGGGCTTGAATCGAAAATGAGGAAACGGGAAGGGGGCCGCAGCCCCCTTTTTTATTGCGGCTTAGGGGAGCTTCATGCGCGCCGTGCCCTTGGCGTAGAAGGGCAGGGTGGTGCGCTTGGCCGCCAGGTCGCCGCGCGGGGTGCGCACGGCGAACAGCTCCTGCTCGGCCGCGTCGGCCCGCACATAGGCCAGGGCCACGCAATGGCCCAAGGATGGGGCAAAAGACCCGCTGGTGACCACGCCCACCTGCTCGCCGCCGGGCAGATGAACAAGGTCGTGGTGGCGCGCGCTGCGCCGCCCTGGAACCTCCAGGGCGATGAGCCGCTGGCGGACAGTGGCCAGGGCGGCCTGTCCCGTGAAGGGCGTCTTTTTGCCCAGCAGCGGCCCGAACCCGGCCTCGGCCGGGGTGTGGCTGGTGTCGAGATCCTGCCCGTAGAGCGGATAGCCCATTTCCAGGCGCAGGGTGTCGCGCGCGCCCAGGCCAATGGGCTTCACCAGCGGATGTGCACTCAGCGCCTCCCACATGGGCAGGGCCAGGCTGGAATCAAGGTACAGCTCAAAGCCCAGCTCGCCGGTGTAGCCCGTGCGGCTCACCAGCAGGGGTTCGCCCTGCCAGATGGTGCGCAGGAAATTGAAGTAGCTGGGGGACTGGAAGCCAGGGCCGAGCACGGCTTGCACGGCCTCCAGGGACTTCGGCCCCTGCACGTCGATCTTGGCGGTCTTGGCGGAGATGTTGGCCAGCTCCGGCCCCTTGGCCAGGTGCGCGGACAGCCAGGCGAAGTCGCCCGCCTCACAGGCGCCGTTGACCACGAGCATGTAGCTGTCCAGATCCAGGCAATAGATGATGAGGTCGTCCTGCACGCCGCCGGACTCATTGAGCAGGAAGCCGTACCGGCACTTGCCCGGGGCCAGGGTGTCCAGGTCCTGGGTCACCAGCGCGCCGAGGGCAACCTTTGCGCCCGGCCCGCGCAGGGAGAACTCGCCCATGTGGCAGATGTCGAAGATACCCACCGCCTGGCGGGTATGGTTGTGCTCATTGATGATGCCCTCGTACTGAATGGGCATGTCAAACCCGGCGAAGGCAGCCATCTTGGCGTTTTTGCTGCGGTGCCACCCGGTGAGGGGCGTGGTTTTGAGGTTCTCCACGTCGTGCTCCTTGTCTCTCGTTTTGTGCGCGGTGCGCATTCTGCCACAATCCCGCACGGTGCTCAATCATCTCCTTGCCCCAGATTGCCCTTCAACCGGCTCTTGTTGACGCTTCCAGGTATTTTCTTTAACAAAAGCCAGCCAGACATTTCTGCTGCGGAGGTTGTTCATGCGCAAACTGGACCAGTGTCCTCGCGTCAAAATAAACGCCCAGTACTGCGTTTGTACGTATCCCAATTGCAGCAGGCGTGGTCTCTGCTGCGAGTGCCTGCATTACCACCGGCAGCGGGGCGAGCTGCCCGCGTGCTATTTCACTGCGGATGAGGAAAAGACCTTCAACCGCAGCGTCGAATTCTTCATCCAGCGCAGGACTGGGAAGTAGGCCGCCGGGATGTCGCTGCGTCTGCGCAACCCGCTCAAGCTGCTGCGCAGCCACGCCATAGCCCTGGACGCCGGCTCCGGGCGCACGCTCATCACCACCCCCCAGGGCGAGATCCTTCTTGACGAGCCCACGGTCATCGCCATCGAACAGGGCACGGGCGCCGTCATCGCCACGGGCGCGGAGGCCAAGAGCTATCTCGGCAAGGCCCCGGAGCGCATCCAGGTCATCCGCCCCATTCAGGCCGGCGTCATTGTCGACTTCGAGTCCGCCAAGGCCCTGCTGCGCCTGTTCTTCAAGCGTGTCGCGCCCGATGACGGCTCCCGGCTCCACGTCTGCGCCGTGGTCAGTCTGGGCATCACGTCCCTTGAAACGCACACCTTCACCGACTGCCTCAAGGCCGCCGGGGCCTCGCGCGTGGACCTGATGAACGCCCCTTTGGCCGCAGCCGTTGGCGCCGGGCTGGATATCCGCCAAGCCAAGGGCCGTTTGCTGCTGGGCATCGGCGCGGGCCTGGCCGAGGCCTCGGTGCTGTGCTTGTCCGATGTGGTGCATAGCGAGACCGGCCGCTTCGGCGCGGAGCTGTTCCACGAGACCGTGGCCCAGCACCTGGCCGTGCGTTACAAGGTGGCCATTGGCGAGAACATGGCCGAGCAGGCCACCTTGCAGTTGGCCTGGGCCGAACGCCCCGCAGAAACCCGGCGCATGACCCTTACCGGAAAATATTCCGCCAACGGCACGCCCTGCGCCCTGGAGCTCACGGATGACGACCTAGAGGGCGCGCTGGACGGCCCCCTGAATGCGCTGGAAGCCCTGGTGCAGTCAGTCATGGAGAAGACTCCGGCCGAGCTCGTGGCCGACATCGCGGACACAGGCCTGACCCTCTACGGCGGCGGAGCGCAGGTCCATGGCCTGGACATTGCCCTTGGCCGCAGGCTGGGGTTGCGCGCCCGCCTGGCCCCGGAGCCCGCCTTGGCCGCAGTGCGCGGCGCCGCCGCCACCTTGCGTCCGGACCTGGACTTCCAAAAACTCTTGGTCAAATGATGCGCGCCTTTCCCGCTGCCAGGCTTTCTGAGCTCCTGGCCCGCGCAACCCAGGCCGTGCTCGAGGCCGGGGAGATCATCCGCGAACACGACCGCCTGCCCCGGCGCATCCGCCACAAGGCCAGCCCCAAGGACCTCGTCACCGAAACGGACGTGGCGGTGGAGGAGCTCCTGCGTGACCGCCTGGGCGTTGTTCTGCCCGAGGCCGGGTTCCTGGGCGAGGAGGGCAGCTCCGGGCTGGGGCTGGACGGGCTGGCCTGGGTGGTGGACCCGGTGGACGGCACCACGAATTTCGCCCACGGGGTGCCCTTTGTGGCCACCTCCGTGGCCTTGTGCCTGGGTGGCGCGCCGCTTCTGGGCATCGTGAACCTGCCGCTTTTGGGCGAGATGTTCACAGCCGGGCTGGGCCTGGGCGCTTGGTGCAACGGCGAGCCCATCCGCGTCTCGGACACCGCGACCCTGCTCGAAGCCCTTGTGGCCACGGGCTTCCCGTACCGCATCGAGGAGCACCAGGCCGTGATCCTGCGCCAGCTGGCCCTGGCCATGCCCGCGACGCAGGGCGTGCGCCGCGCCGGGGCGGCCGCCCTGGACCTGGCCTATGTGGCCTGCGGCCGCTATGACGGGTTCTTTGAATTCGCCCTGAACCCCTGGGACACCGCCGCTGGAATCCTGCTCGTGCAGGAGGCTGGGGGCAGGGTGGGGCGCATCGCCCAGGACGGCCCCTATCACCTGGGCGATGCGGACATCCTGGCCTGCAACGCGCAGCTCGCGCCCGCCCTGCGCGCCTTGCTCACAGCGGCTTGCGCCCCAGCGTCGTGAGCTGGACGGCCTTGGCCAGCATGAGAAACCGGGCCGTGACCAACTCGCTGAAGTCCCTGAGCAGACATCCCAATTCTTCCGAACCAAAGAAATAGCCGCTGGCCTCGTCCTGCTGGTTGTGCTGCGCGCTGCCCTCCGGCCGGACCAGGGTGAAGACGTGCAGGAACTCATTGCCGTTCTCCAGGCTGGGCGGAATGACCTGCACCAGGCGCATGCGCTCGGCATGGATGCCCAGGGTCGCGTCCAGGGCGCGGGTGGCGGCGTCCTGCAAGGACTCGCCGCTGAACACCGGGCTGCGCACCGGGATGTCCCAGCGCTCCGGCCCTTGACCACGGAGGCGGGGGCGCTTGCGCAGGAAGAGCCGCCCGGTCTCGTCGTAGAGCAGGATGAGCACGCTGCGATGACAGAGCTGCTGCCGGCGCACCTCGGACACGGGCATGGCCGCCAGGATACGGCTGTGCCGGTCCATGACCTCCACCAGGGGGCTGTTCTCGGTGCTGGAAGCACTTGTTGCTGGCACAAATTTCATATACACTCGGAATGGTTGCAGAAGGCTGTTGGCGGAAACTGTGTGCCACGTGGACGAGGATAGCAGGACAGGGTGCGGATGCAAGACCATTCTGTGGTGGCGCTTGGCAAGGCCGACGTCAATGAGGTCATGGGCCTGGAGCGCATGTGCTTCCGCACCCGCTGGACGCGTGAGCAGTTTCTCCTGGGCCTGGAGCGCAAGGCCTTCCGCATCCTGGGCATCCACGTGCGGGACGTGCTCATCGCCTACGCCGCGTTCTCGGTCATCGCTGGGGAGATGGAGATCATGAACATTGCGGTGCACCCGTTCCACCGCCGCAAGGGGCTGGGCGCGCGGCTTTTGTCCGAGGTGCTGCGCCTGTGCCGGGCCGAGGGTGTGGCCGAGGGTTTCCTGGAAGTCCGCAGGTCCAATGCCGGGGCCATTGACCTCTACCAGAAATTCGGGTTTATACAGCTAGGAATTCGCAAGAACTATTACCCGGACAACAACGAAGATGCGCTGCTCTTCCGCCTGGACCTTCAGGGCGGGCAGCGCGGTCCGGGCACACCACCTTCCGGAAAGGAGGCCTGAGCATGCGTTCCCTCGACCAGCTCGACATCTTCGGCAAGAAGCTGCTCATCCGAGTGGACTACAACGTGCCCCTGGACGGAGGCGTCATCAAGGACGACATCCGCATCCGCGCCAGTGTGCCCACCCTGCGCTATGCTCTGGACAAGGGCGCGGCGCTTATCCTCTGCGCCCACGCGGGCAATCCCAAGGGCCAGGCCGTGCCGGAGCTCTCGCTGAAGCCCATGGCCCAGCGTCTGGGCGAACTCCTGGGGCTTACGGTGCGCATGGCCCCGGATTGCGTCGGCCCGGAGGTCGAGCGCCTGGCGGCTGAGCTCAAGCCCGGCGAGGTGCTGATGCTGGAGAACCTGCGCTACCACGCCGAGGAGCAGGGCAAGACCCCGGAGGCGCGGGGCGACTTCGGCAAACGTCTGGCCTCCCTGGCCGACATCTATGTCAACGACGCCTTTGGCGTGGCCCACCGGCCCAACGCCTCGGTGGTCGACGTGCCCCGGAGCTCCAAGCTGTGCTGCGCAGGCTTCCTGCTGCGCAAGGAGTGGGACTACCTGAGCGCGGCCATGACCAACCCCAAGCGCCCGTATGTTGCGGTGTCCGGCGGGGCCAAGGTCTCCACCAAGCTCGGCATCATCCAGCACCTGCTGCCCATTGTGGACCATCTGGTCATCGGCGGGGCCATGGCCAATACCTTCCTGCTGGCCCAGGGCTACAATGTCGGAGTCTCCCTGGTCGAGGCCGAGATGGTGGACACGGCCAAGGTCATTCTGGACCAGGCCAACCGCATGGGCGCCAAGCTGCACCTGCCTGTGGACTTTGTCTGGGGCACGGACCCCAAGCAGGCCGTGCCCTCCGGCATCTGCGAGGCCCACAACGTGCCCGAGGGGGCCATGCTCCTGGACATCGGGCCCAAAAGCCTGCTGGCCTTTGGCGACCTGCTGCGCACGGCCAAGACCGTGGTCTGGAACGGCCCCATGGGCCTGTTCGAGAACCCGGCCTTTGCCAAGGGCTCCATCGGCCTGTGCAAGCTCATCGCCAACCTGAACGCCCTGACCATCGTCGGCGGCGGCGACACCGACGCCCTGGTCCACGAGGCGCACCAGGACGGCAAGATGAGCTTCATCTCCACCGGCGGCGGCTCCTTCCTCGAATTCCTCGAGGGCAAGGAGCTGCCAGCCTTCACCGCCCTCAAGGAGTGTGGCGCATGAACACGCTTTTTGCCGCCAACTGGAAGATGCACAAGACTGCAGCTGAGGCCCGCCAGAGCGCCGCAGACCTCGTGGGCCTCTTGTCCGGCAAGCTCAGGCCTGGCCGCGAGGTCATGATCCTGCCGCCTTTCACGGCCCTGACCCCGGTGGCCGAGGCCCTGCGCGGCGCAAAAAACTTCCTGCTGGGAGCGCAGAACTTCTATCCGCAGAAGCAGGGCGCCTTTACCGGTGAAGTGGCGCCGGGCATGCTGCTCGATCTCGGCGTGGCCTTCGCCCTGACCGGCCATTCCGAGCGCCGCCACGTGCTGGGCGAGAACGACGCCGTGGTGGGCCAAAAGACCGCCTTCGGCCTGGAGTCGGGTCTGGGCGTCATCCTCTGCGTGGGCGAGCAGCTTGCTGAACGCAAGGCTGGCCAGGTCGAGGCTGTCCTGGAACGGCAAATCCGCGCGGGCCTGCGTGAGGTGCCACGGGACATCGCTCCGGAGCGCCTGTGCATCGCATATGAGCCCGTGTGGGCCATCGGCACCGGCGAGGTCGCCGGTCCCCGGGAGATCCTTGAGGCCCACGCCTTTGTGCGCCGCATGCTGGTGGATATCTTCGGGACATCCGCTCGTGAGACGCGCATCCTCTATGGTGGAAGCGTCAAGCCGGACAATGCCTCCGAGATCATTGCGCTTGACAACGTTGACGGAGTGTTGGTAGGAGGCGCGAGCTTGAAGGCTGAAGACTTCAGCCGCATCGTCCTCGCCTGAGGACACGATTGGTTCGATCGAGGAGACAGCGTTGCAAACCCTGGTTTTGACCATACATATTCTGGCCTGTGTGTTCCTCATCCTGTTCGTGCTCTTGCAGTCTGGACAGGAGGGCATGGGGATCATCTTTGGCGGCGGCAGCGGGTCCGTGTTCGGCAGCACCGGCGCGGGCGGCTTGCTCGTGCGCATTACAGGTGTGCTGGCGGCAATTTTCATTGTTACTTCGCTGGCCTATAATGTCTTGACAAAGCCCAGCGCCCTGAGTGATTCTTCCCTGATGCAGCAGGGCGCTGCGGGCATGCAAGCCCCCGCTCCGGCGCAGGCCCCCGCCCCTGGCGGTGTGAGCTTTGAGGAGAAGACCCTGCCCGTACCGGCCCCGGCCGCTGGAGACAAGAAATAGCCCCTTTGCCGAGGTGGTGGAACTGGTAGACACGCTACTTTGAGGGGGTAGTGAGAGAAATCTCATAGGGGTTCGAGTCCCCTCCTCGGCACCAAAGATGAACACAAGGAGATTGGCCACAAGCTGATCTCCTTTTTTCTTCTTCAAAAGGACAGCCTGGAGGGCATCCACATGACAAAACACACGCCAAACAGGTTCGAAAAACACAAGAAAAAGATAACATTGGCATTTTTTGCGCTTGTGAGCATGCTGCTTTTCGTGGGCGGACTTCTGCTCGCCAAGGCCGCGCGTGACGAAGTCCTGCGCGGCGGGGAGCGCTACATTCAGCTCCGCGAACCCCGGCCCTTCCAGGATCATTCCGAGGAGCCCGGCGCGGAGACCATGAAATATTCCGTGGGGCTTGAAAAGAAACCGTACCGCATGCGCGTTGACGAAGATGGCTACATTCAGCCTTCCAGGATCCACGACAAGCCGGACCGCTCCATCGTCTTTCTGGGCGGCTCAACCACGGAATGCCAGTACATTGCCGAGGAAGCCCGCTTCCCGTACCTTGTTGGCCGGCATCTGGAAAAGGCGCTGGGCCTCAAGGTCAATTCCTACAATACTGGAAAATCAGGAAATAATTCACAGCATTCCCTGTTCATACTCCAGGCCAAGGTCATACCGCTCAAGCCGAAAGTTGCTATTGTCATGGAGTGCGTCAACGATATAAATCTTCTCATTCATATGGGGAGTTATTACAGGCCGCACTACAATCGTGGCATTATAGTGAACAAGGAATACAACCCTGTAAAGAACTATCTGCTCTCGTTCGTTCGTAAAAAAGCCGAAGATACGTTCAATGCTGACGATGAATTCTCTGCATACAGGGGAAAATCTCCAAAGCTTTCTATCGAAGAAATGTGTGCTCTGTACAAGAAAAACCTTGAGTTGTATGTGTTCATCTGTCGGCAGCAAAAGATCATCCCAGTGCTGATGACCCAGTTCAATGCCCTTGATCCTGGAAACATCGAGCGGCTCCGTGCCATCGGCCTGCTGGAAAGCATCGAGAAGAGTATGGGCATGCCCTATACACAGTACTACGAATTCTACAATGCCATGAACAATGTACACAGAATCGTTGCCGAAGAGCAGAAGGTATTCCTGATTGATCTTGACAAGCTTGTGCCCAAGTCACCAGAATACTTGTACGATGGCGTTCACCTGAGCGA
Source organism: uncultured Desulfocurvus sp. (assembly GCA_964390575.1). Taxonomy (GTDB): domain Bacteria; phylum Desulfobacterota; class Desulfovibrionia; order Desulfovibrionales; family Desulfovibrionaceae; genus Humidesulfovibrio. The sequence continues at coordinate 60,933 of CAYMIP010000005.1, forward strand.
GAAAGGCTCTCGCTTGACCGCCGAGATCATCGCCAAAGCGCTTGAGCCCATCGTGCGCTGATGGTATGTGGCGCCATTGATTTTTGATGCTGACCCAAGCACAACATCTACGGAGAACCCATGGCACTAAAAGTATTCGTCACCGGCGGTTCCGGCTACCTTGGCTCCACCCTTGTCCCTTTGCTTCTGGAAAAGGGCTATGAAGTCACGGTGCTGGACAACCTCATGCACGGCCAGCATGTTCTGCTGGAGTGCTGCGCCTACCCGGGCTTCGACTTCGTCAAGGGCGACATCTGCGACCACGGCCTGGTCAACGGCCTCATCGCCAGGCACGACATCATCATCCCGCTGGCGGCCATCGTGGGTGCACCGGCCTGCAAGCTGAATCCCACGCTCACGGACATGGTGAACCGCGACGCGCACCTGAACATCGTCACGAACACCTCCAAGGACCAGTTGGTGATCTTCCCCACCACCAATTCCGGGTACGGCATCGGCGAGAAGGACGCCTACTGCACCGAGGAGTCGCCGCTCAGGCCCTTGTCCTCCTATGGCGTCACCAAGGTGGAGATTGAGAAGGCCTTCCTGGACAAGGGCTCGGCCATCACCTTCCGCCTCGCCACGGTGTTCGGCATGAGCCCGCGCATGCGCATGGACCTGCTCGTCAACGACTTCACCTACCGGGCCTTCAAGGACCGCAGCGTCATCCTCTTTGAGGACCATTTCCGGCGCAATTACATCCACGTGCGCGATGTGGCCAAGGCCTTCATGTTCGGCATGGACAATTACGAAACCATGAAGGGCCAAGCGTACAACGTGGGCCTGTCCTCGGCCAACCTGACCAAGCGCCAGCTGGCCGAGAAGATCAAGCAGTACGTGCCGGACTTCTACATCCACTCCGCCGCCATCGGCGAGGACCCGGACAAGCGCGACTACCTGGTCAGCAACGACAAGATCGAGGGTCTGGGCTGGCGGCCTGACCACAGCCTGGACACCGGCATTGTCGAACTGCTCAAGGGCTACAAGATCCTCAAGCCCAATCGCTTCGCCAACGTCTAGGCGCCAATGCCCGGGTTCAGCGACGTTACAGCCTACATCCTGGCGGGCGGGTTCGGCACCCGCCTGCGCCAGGTTGTGGATGACCGGCCCAAGGCCCTGGCCGAGATTCTGGGCCGTCCCTATATCTTCCACCTCCTGGACACATTGGCCCGCGCGGGCCTGACCCGGGTTGTCCTCTGCACCGGGCACCGGGCCGAGCAGTTGGAGCAGGCTGTTGGCCCGGCCTACCGGGGCATGGACATTCTGTACTCCCGCGAGCGCGAGCCTCTGGGCACGGGCGGGGCCTTGCGCCAGGGCTTGGCGCGTCATCCTGCGGACCTGGCCCTGGTCATCAATGGCGACTCCCTGACCGACGCGGACCTGGGCGGCTTCCTGGCCTGGTTCCAGCAGCACGAGCTGCAGGCCGCGCTCCTGCTCGTGCCCATGCCGGACACCGCGCGCTATGGCCGCGTGGGCACGGACGAGCGGGGCAGGGTGACGGCGTTTGAGGAGAAAGGGCCGGGCGGTCCGGGGCTCATCAGCGCGGGCGTGTATCTTCTGCGGTCCGGGGCGGTCTCTGCCATCGCTCCTGGGCAGCCAGCGTCCATTGAACAGGATGTGTTTCCCGGCCTGGCCGCTTCCGGGGGCCTGGGCGGGTTTGAGACCAACGCGCGTTTCCTGGACATCGGCACCCCGGAGTCCTATGCCGGGGCCGGGCGCTTCCTCCTGGGCGACAGGCCCGGAGCAAGGGCCGTGTTTCTGGACCGCGACGGCACGGTCATCGCGGAGCGCCACTACCTGTCCGACCCCGCTGGCGTGGAGCTTTTGCCCGGTGCTGCCGTGGGCCTGCGGCGCATGCGCGCGTTGGGCCTGCGGCTGGTGCTGGTGAGCAACCAGTCTGGCGTTGGCCGGGGCTATTTTGGCCGCGCCGACGTGGAGCGCGTGCACGGGCGGCTCCTGGAGCTGCTGGAGGCCCAGGGCGTGACCCTGGACGCCATGTACGTCTGTCCCCACGCACCGGACGAGGGCTGTAGCTGCCGCAAGCCTCTGCCCGGCCTCCTGGAGCGGGCCAGGACAGAGCTGGGCATCGATCTGGCGCAAAGCTTCATGGTTGGCGACAAGCCTTGCGATGTGGACCTTGGTCTGGTAGTGAACTCCACCACGTTCCTCGTCACCACGGGGTATGGCGCCGGGTTTGCTGCGGAGTGCGGCGGTCGGGCCCAACATGTCGTTGGCGACCTGGACGAGGCCGCCCGACGCATCGAATCCATCCTGGCCGCCCGCAGCACCGGCGGCGTGGAGATACCATGATCATCAGCAGAACCCCTTTCCGTGTCTCTTTTTTTGGCGGCGGCACGGACTATCCCGGCTGGTACCTCAAGCACGGCGGCCAGGTCTTGTCCACGGCCATCGACAAGTACTGCTACATCACCCTGCGCTATCTGCCGCCCTTTTTTGAGCACCGCATCCGCGCCGTGTATTCCAAGATGGAGATCTGCCAGAGTTTCGAGGAGCTCAAGCATCCGGCCATCCGCGAGACGCTGCGTTTCCTCAAGTTCGAGCGGAACCTGGAGATCCACCATGATGGCGATCTTCCCGCACGCAGCGGCATGGGCTCCAGCTCCTCTTTCACCGTGGGCCTGTTGCACGCCCTGTATGCCCTGCGCGGGCAGATGCCCAGCAAGGAGCAGCTGGCCCGGGAGAGCATCCAGATCGAGCAGGAATATATCAAGGAGACCGTGGGCTCACAGGACCAGTGCGCTGCGGCCTATGGCGGCTTCAACCACATCATCTTCCACAAGGACGGCGAGATCGAGGTGCGGCCGCTGACCCTGCCCCGGCCAAGGCTTCAGGAGCTCTCCGATCATCTGATGCTCTTCTACACCGGCATCATGCGCACGGCTTCCGATGTGGCCCAGACCTATGTCGAGAACCTTGGCGCCAAGAAAAAGCTTTTGAGCACCATGCACGCCATGGTGGACGACGGCATCACGCTGGTGCAAAGCTGCCGCTGCATCTGCGGATTTGGCGACCTGCTGCACGAGGCGTGGAAGGCCAAGCGCGAGCTCAGCCCCAACGTGTCCAACGGCATGGTGGATGAATTGTACGCGCGCGCGCGCGAAAACGGTGCCATCGGCGGCAAGCTCATCGGGGCGGGCGGTGGCGGGTTTCTGCTGCTCTTCGTGCCGCCCTCGGCCCAGGAGCGCGTGCGCGAGTCCTTGAACGAACTGCTGCACGTGCCCTTTGATTTTTGCCGCCACGGAAGCCAGATCATCTTCTATGAGCCCTCGCGCCAGGACTTCAGCCAGTATGAGCGTGACCGCACATCCCGGGACATCAAAGCCTTCCGCGAACTCGGCAAGCGCTGCTAAGGCATGCCACGGAGACCCGTTTTGGGGAAAATGACAGACATCATTCTGGTCAAGCCAGGCAGCCAGAAGCAGATTTACGGAGATCTGAGCGAGTTCGACCTCACGGGCATTGAGCAGCCCCTCTGGGCCGCGCTCCTGGCCGCGCAGCTGCGCGCCCTGGACTACTCTGTCCAGCTTCTTGACGCCGAGGCGGAGCAGCTCTCCCATGCGGACACGGCCCGGGCCATGGCCGATGCCCATGCCGTGCTGGCCTGCGTGGTGGTTTCCGGCACCAATCCTTCCGCTTCCACCATGAACATGCTGGGGGCCGAGCAGATTCTTAAAGCATTTATTGAGCTGACGCCCGAGACCCCGACCTTGATCATGGGCCTGCACCCCTCGGCCCTGCCGCAGCGCACCCTGGCGGAGTCCGGCGCGCGCTTTGTGTGCAAGGGCGAGGGCTTCCACACCCTGCCTGCGCTCATCGACGCCCTGAAAGCCGGGGCCCAAGACTTCCCCATCCCGGGCCTGCTGTACATGGACCAGGGCCGGGTGGTGGACAACGCCCCTGCGCCCACGTTCAAGGATCTGGACGCCTTGCCCATGCCCGCCTGGGACCTGCTGCCCATGGAGCGCTACCGCGCCCACAACTGGCACTGCTTCGGCCACATCACCGAGCGCCAGCCCTATGCCGTGATCTACACCAGCCTGGGCTGCCCCTACACATGCAGCTTCTGCTGCATCAACACCCTCTACGGCAAGCGCGGCATCCGCTACCGCAGCCTGGAGAGCGTGGTGGCCGAGATCGACCTGCTGGTGACGCGCTGGGGCATCCGCAACATCAAGATTCTGGACGAGATGTTCGCCCTGGACGAGAAGCGCGTGGTGCGCCTGTGCGAGATGCTCATTGCGCGCGGCCATGACCTGAACATCTGGGCCTATGCCCGGGTGAATACCGTTACCGAGCCCATGCTGGCCAAGATGCGCGCAGCCGGCATCCGCTGGCTGGCCTACGGCTTCGAGTCGGCCAACGAGCGGGTGCTGAAGGATGTGTCCAAGGGCTACCACATGGATCAGGTGGCCCAGGTGGTGGACTGGACGCGCAAGCACGGCATCCATATCTGCGCCAACTACATCTTCGGCCTGCCTGAGGACGACTTTGAGTCCATGAACCAGACCCTGGCCTTCATGATCGAGATGAACGCCGAATGGGCCAACATCTATGCGACCATGGCCTATCCGGGCTCCCAGCTCTACGACGACGCGGTCAAGGCCGGGCTGCCGCTGCCCAATACCTGGGTTGGATACTCGCAGTATGCCGCAGACTGTTTGCCCCTGCCGACCAGGCACCTCTCCGGCGGACAGGTGCTGGCCTTCCGCGACTATGCCTTTGAGGCCTATTTCCGCAACCCGCGCTATCTGGACATGCTCGCCCGCACCTTTGGCCGCGAGACGTCCGACTACGTCCTGGCCATGTCCGCGCACCGCTTACGCCGCAACTTCGCTTCGTACTGAAGCCCTGAAAGCCTGGAGGAAGAATCATGCACCTGCGAGTGGAAGCCACCAAGCTGGACGGGGTACTCGTCATCAAGCCCGAGACCTTTGAGGACTTCCGCGGCGAGTACGTGGAGCTGTACAACCGCGAGCTGTACCAGAAGGCCGGCATCGGCGTGGAGTTCGTTCAGGACGACATCTCCGTGTCGCACAAGGACGTGCTGCGCGGGTTCCACGGCGACCTCAAGACCACCAAGATGATCTCCTGCCTGCTGGGCCGCTTCTACATGGTGGTGGTCAACTGCGACAAGGAGTCCGAAGGCTACGGCAAGTGGCAGGGCTTCACCCTGACCGAGAAGAACCGCTTCCAGGTGCTGGTGCCGCCCAAGCATGGCCTGGGACACCTGGCGCTCACCGACCGCATCATCTTCCACTACAAGCAGAGCACCTACTATGATCCGGCCTCGCAGTTCACCAGGGTCTGGAACGATCCCGAACTGAACGTCTGGTGGCCGGTGAAACATCCCATCCTGTCCCAGCGCGACGAGCAGGGGCACTGGTAGGCGAACCATGGACAGCCAAGCCCTGAAGGAAAAGTCGCGCTGGGTGTGGCGCGAAACACTCAAGATCCACAAGTTCTGTCCGGAGTCGCGCATCGCCTCCTCGCTCTCCTGCGTGGAGATCCTGGTGGCGCTGTATTACGCCGGGGTGCTCAACTTCGACCCCAAGCAGCCCTTCAACGAGGACCGTGATCGCCTGATCATCAGCAAGGGCCACGGATCCATCTCCTATTATCCGATCCTGGCAGACCTGGGGTTCATCGACAGGCGCGAGTTGGACGCCCCAGGCACCCTGGGCAACAAGCTGAAAGCCATCCCGGACACCCTCATCGAGGGCTACGAGACCATCAACGGCTCCCTTGGCCACGGCATCGGCGTGGGCATCGGCATGGCGCTGGGGCTCAAGGCCAAGGGCTCCAGCCGCAAGGTCTTTGTGCTGGTGGGCGACGGCGAGCTGAACGAGGGCTCCATGTGGGAGGCCATCATGCTGGCCGGGCACCACAAATTGGACAACCTCTGCGTCATCGTGGACAAGAACAACCTGTGCATGCTCGATTTCTGCCGCAACATCGTGGACCTGGAGCCCATTGAGGCCAAATTCCAGGCCTTTGGCTGGGACGGGCTGAACGTGGACGGACATGACGAGCAGGCCGTGGCTGAGGTCCTGCACGCCTTCAAGGCCCGCCAGAGCGGCGACAAAAGCCTTGTGGTGGTGGCCCACACAGTGAAGGGCAGGGGGGTCACGTCCCTGGAAGGCGACTGCCTCTGCCACATCAAGAGCCTGAAGCCAGAGGCCATTGATGAACTTTTGAATGATAACGCCCTGCTCGGGGAGGACTAGCCATGGCCATCCCGACCAACATCATGCGCGAGGCCATGATCCTGCGCCTGCGCGAACGCATGGCCGATGACCGGCGCATCTATTTCGTGTCTGCGGACTTTGGCGCCCAGTCCCTGGACGGCCTGCGCGAGGACTTCCCGGACCGCTTCCTCAACGTGGGCATTGCCGAACAGAACTGCATCAACGTCTGCACCGGCCTGGCCCTGGAGGGCTTCACGGTCTTCGCCTACGGCATCGCGCCGTTCATCTCCATGCGCCCCTATGAGCAGATCCGCATCAACCTCTCGCTCCTGTCCCAGACCAGGCCGCTCAACGTGAACATCCTGAGCGTGGGCGCAGGCGTGAGCTATGACGTGTCCGGCCCCACGCACCACTGCCTGGAGGACATCTCGGTGATGCGCACCCTGCCGCACATGCGCGTGTTCTCGCCCTGCGACGCCTCCTGCGCGGGTCAGTTTGTGGACTATGCCCTGGACACGAGCGGGCCCAAATACATCCGCCTGGACGGCAAGGCCCTGCCGGATATCTATGCCGAACGCACTGCGGACTTCAGCCAGGGCTTCAGCGTGCTGCGCGAGGGCACGGACGTGTGCCTCCTCTCCACCGGAGTCATGACCCACACCGCCCTGGACGTGGCCAAAGCCCTGGAGGGCAGGGTGTCCTGCGGGGTCATTGATGCCTATCTGCTTGACATGGTGGATGAAACAGCACTGGGGAACAGCTTGCGCAAGTACGCGCGGGTTGCTACTCTGGAAGAGGGATTCGTTGGCTGCGGCGGTCTGGACAGCCTGATCTCCTGCGTTCTGGAACGGCAAAACCTGTCGGCCCGGCATGCACGTTTTGGCTTCCAGCGCGGGTTTAATTTTGATAATGGTGGCCGCCTGCACCTGCACAGGAGTGTTGGAATCGACACGGAAACCCTTGTGCGCTCCCTGGCCAATACCTAACTTTGGACGGATTGTAATGAAAGTCACGTTGCTTATGCCTGTTCTGAACGAACGGGAGAGTATGGAAGTCATCATGCCCCAGATCGACAGATCCTGGGTGCACCAGATCCTCATCGCCGACGGCGGCTCCACCGACGGCACGGTCGAATACTGCAAACAGCACGGCTACGAGCATTTCGTGCAGAAGATTCCGGGCATCCGCCAGGCCTACAACGAGGCCCTGCCGCTCATCACCGGCGACGCCATCATCACCTTCAGCCCGGACGGCAACTGCATCCCCAAGGACATCTTGCCCCTGATCAAGAAGTTTGAGGACGGCAAGTACGACATGGTCATCGCCTCGCGCTACTTCGACGGCGCCAAGAGCGAGGACGACGACATCGTCACCACCTTCGGCAACTGGGTCTTCACCACGTCGTGCAACCTGATGTTCGGTTACAAATACACCGACTGCATGGTCATCTACCGCATCTACTGGAAACAGATGATCTACGATCTCGAACTTGATCAGGACAAGTGGTACAGCACCTTCGAGAAGCTCTACTTCACGAGGTTGAGCTGGGAACCCATGCTCTCCGCCCGGGCGGCCAAGCGCAAGTACAAGATCGGCGAGATGCTGGGCTATGAGCCCGCACGCATCGCCGGCGTGCGCAAGCTGCAGATCATCCGCTGGGGCCTGGGCTACTACAGCCAGTTCATCAGGGATTGGTTGTTCTGGAAGTAGCCGCCTGCGTTCGGATGCGTCCGCCGTTTGGGGACCGGCTCAGGGTTGTCTGCTCCCGGCGCAGTCGGCGCTCCGCAAATGGGCGGGAACGCCATTTTCAGCCAGGACTCAAGGGTGAGTGCCGCCCCTTACGCTTACTGACGTGTCATGTATTGAGGCGCAATGCTGCACAGCACTGACCACGCACCGCCTGTAAGGCCTGCGCACGACCTGGACTGGTCCAAGACGCTGCTCTTGCTGTGCATCTTTCTGGCTGGCGGGGCCTATGCGCGCTTTGCCGGGCTGTCTCTGGTCGGCCTGTCCACAGGCGACGACTTCCTGTACTGGAAGTGGGCCTACGACTGGTACAACGGCGACTTCACCGTTTACGGGCTTTACAGGATCGCCAACCCCTTCATCGGGGCCTTGGGCATTAAAGTCTTCGGCGTAAACGACTACGCACTGCACTTCACCAACGCCAGCTTCGGCCTGCTCAACATCGTCCTGGTCTTTCTCTTCGCCAGCCAGGTCACGGGCTCACGCATCCAGGCCCTGTGCGCGGCCTTTGTGCAGGCTTTATCCCGGAGGGCGGTGGAGATTGACCGCTTCGAGACCCCGCACACCTTTTCCGAGACGTCCATCCTGCTCACTTCCATTGTCCTTTTGGCCTACCTGAAACGCCAGGGCGGCCAGCAGCGCATGACACCGTCAGGCCTTGCGCTGCTGGCGCTCAGCGGGCTTTGTTTAGGCTTTGCGGCCCACACCCATTTTGATATGTCCTTCTGCGGCCCGTCCATTGTCGGCTTCCTGCTGCTTGTGGCCCTGTGCACCCACCGTTCCTGGAGGCGATTTCTTCAGGAGATGCTGGTGTTCACTACAGGGTATTTCGTTCCTCTGGCAGCGGGCGTCGCCTATTTTTCCTATTCCACGGTCCTGGGGGCGCTGTTCGGCATGCGTGAGCTGCAGCACCTCAACCACCTGCCGACCCTGGCGGATCAAAATTGGCTCTACTACACGTACGTGCGTGCCGTTGGCGGATCCATTGGCGCAGACCTGGTGCCGGTACTGTTCTTGTGCCTTGTGCCGTATGCGGCTTGGACCGTCGCAGGATCTGCCAAGCGGGGCGAAATTGACCGTAGCGCCCTGCTGAGCTTGCTCTCTCCTTTGATGCTGCTCGTGTACGTTGTGGTTTTGAGCTTCGTGCGCATCCCCATCTTCAACAGGCACTCCCTGTTTCTGCTCCCCTTTGTTGCGGTGTTCACCATATTCTGGACCTGGCGGGTCCTTGAGGCGCTCGGCAGGAGCCACCGACGATTCATGCCGCTGCTGGGCGTTGCCGTGCTGGCGCTGGTGTTCCTGGTGCAGTTTAAGCCCCAGGAGAGCTTCAGCGCGAAATGGCAGAAGCCCTCTGCCTACCGGCAGATGTACGATGCCCTCAAGGGCCGCATCAACCACGAGGAGCGCCTGCTCATCACGCCGTACGTTGTCCGCGACTTCCGGTATCAGACCTTGACGCCACCCGCATATTTCGCCAAGCGCGACGTTGATCATGTCTTTGAATACACACAGGATTGCGGCCTGGATGAGTCCGTTCGCAGGCGCAACATCCGTTACGTGGCCATCGCCTACGAACTTGCGGATGCCCGTAGCGCGCGTTTCACCGCCCTGCGGCAGCTTGTCGGCAGCCAGTATGGCATGCCGGCCGCAGAGTACAGCCTGGAGGCAGACTACCGTTTCCTGGAGCAGTGGCTTGCAGCCAGAGGTGCTGTTGCCCTGCACAGCACAGCGGAACTGGCCGTGTACGACTTGGGGCAAAAGCGATGAACGCGCATCATCCCTTGCTGGCCGCATGTCTTGTGCTGGGTTTCACCCTCGCCGCCTGTGACAGCGGGCCAGGCAATCTCGTCACCGGTCAGGGGAGAGGCGTTCAGGCCTTGCCCCCCACGCAACTGCCACGGTTCGTCAACACGCTCGGCATCGAGTTTGTGCTCATTCCTGCCGGGACCTTTCTCATGGGGCAGGACAGCGCTTCCGGCGGATTTCCTGATGAGGGGCCCGTGCATGCCTGTCGCATCAGCAGGCCATTTTACATCTCCCGCCATGAGATCACCCAGGCCCAGTGGGAGGTAGTCATGGGGACAAATCCAAGCTATTATAAGAACGGCACGCTTCCGGACGCACCCAGCGCCTTGAACTTCAAGATCACTAAGAACTTCGGGGGAGAATCGAACCCCGTGGAGAACGTCTCCTGGGACGAGGTGCAGGAGTTCATCCGGGAGCTGAACCGCCGCGAGGGCACGAACCGCTATCAGCTGCCGACAGAGGCGCAATGGGAATACACAGCACGGGCTGGAGGAGCGGGACCGGTGGAGGCCATGCAGCATCCGTCGCGCTGGCCGTCCATGATCGTATGGTTTAATGATGGCACCCGCAGCATGCCAATGCCCGTGGGCATGCAGGAGCCCAACGCGTGGGGGCTTTACGATGTCGAGGGCAATGTCCGGGAATGGTGCCAGGATGCCTATTCACCGGACTATTATGCCGTTTCCCCCGGTGTGGATCCGGGCGGGCCTGAAGCCGGGGACATGAAGGTGAACCGGGGCGGTAGCTGGTTTGATCCCATGAACCTGAGGCTGGTGGAGCGTTCGTTCAACCAGCGTACGCACCGCAGTCCGTTTATCGGGTTCAGGCTGGTGCGCGAGACCGACTGAGCCGCGCCTGACATTGCGTCCGCCCCTGTACTGGGGTGTTGATCCTTCGCATTGCACAAACACAGGAAACCGAATGTCCCCCATCACGAAACACCCCATGGATGTCAACGTCAATACGAGGATCCGCTGGGACGTATTGCGGCACCCCCCGTTCGCACAGTCCCTGATCGGCAAACGCGTGCTCGATGTGGGCTCCGGGCTTGGGTTCTTCAGCCTCAGGTTCAAGGAATTGGGAGCCGAGGTCCTTGCGGCCGATATCGATGCCGCAGCCCTTGAGCATATCCGCAGGCACTATGGCATCGAGACGCTCCTCTTTGACATCGTGTCCCAGCCCATGCCCGCGGGCAGCTTCGACATTGTCTTCATCGGCGAGGTCATGGAGCACATAACTGACCAGCGCAGCCTGCTGGAGAAGATCAGGAACAGTCTGAACCCGGGCGGGCAGATCATCATCACGACCCCGGCCATGGAAGGGGCGTTCATCCACACCAAGGGCAAGGCGCTTGGGCACGAACATGGCGCGGAGAAGCACGAGCGCGACGGCTTCTACAAGCAGGAGCTGGTGGAGATGTTTCAGGCCGTCGGGATGCAGGTGTCGGCGTACCGTAGCTGTGTCTTCTACCTCTCCGAGCTGTTCATGCAGTTCACCAAGCTCATGTACTTCTTCAAGCGCAAGACATACCACGGCCAGTCCGAAGTCATCGCCGTGCAGAACACATTCAGCTACAAGGCACTCGATTACGCATTTCCGCTCCTGCTGCTGCTGTTCAGGCTCGAGGAAAGCGTCCTGTCAGCGCTCGGCATGTCCGGCCATTGTCACGTCATTTCTGCAACGCAACAGGACGCATGATGAAGAAAACAAAAATCGTTTTTCTTCAGCGGCAGTGGGAAGACAACCTGGGTATCCTTTGGATCTCCGCGCTGCTCAAGCAGCACGGCTATCACTGCGAGATCATCATCGAGGAGCCGGGCACCTATGACGAGGTGGCCAGGCTGGCACCGGATCTCATCGGCTATTCCTGCATGACCGGACAGCAGGACTGGGTGCTGGAATCCATCCGCAAGGTGCGCCAGGCCGGCGTGCGCTCCCTCGTGGTCATGGGCGGGCCGCACTCCACGTTCTTCCCGGAAGTCCTGATGAATCCAGAGCTGGACGGCATCTGCCGGGGCGAGGGCGAGTATGCGACCTTGGAGTTGGTTGAGGCCCTTGAGGCAGGGGCCGATTACACCGCCATCCGGAATTTCTCTTGGAAGATCGGCGGAGAGGTCGTCACCAATCCTTTGCGACCGCTTCTCGAAGACCTGGACCAGCTGCCCATGCCCGACAGGTCGTACTACGAGCGCTACAAGTTCCTGCGCACCAACCCCTTCAAGATATTCATCACCGGCAGGGGCTGCCCGTTCAAGTGCACCTTCTGCTTCAACCATGCTCTGCATGCCATGTACGGCACCCCGGCCCTTTACGTACGCCGCCGCTCCGTTGCAAAGGTTTTGGAGGAGTTGGAGTACGTCAACGGCAAGTGGGGCATTACGGAAGTCCGCTTCTCGGACGACCACTTCGCTCTGAGCAGTGATTGGCTGCGCAAGTTCGCGCCGCTGTATAGGAATTCCATCAACAAGCCCTATACCGTCAACGCGCGCGTGGACATCCTGAACGAGGAGCGGGTCAAGCTGCTTGGCGAGTCCGGCTGCCGGCTGCTGTGCTTCGGCATCGAGACCGGGCGCGAGGACCTGCGCAACCGCACGCTGGAGAAGAAGATCACCGACGCCCAGATCTTCGCAGCGGCGCAACTGCTCAGAAAGTACGGCATCCGGTTCCTGACCTCCAACATCATAGGCCTGCCCGGCGAGGCCCCTGGCGACGCCTGGAAGACAATTGCCATCAACCAGAAGATCAGGACCAACCTGCCGTGGTATTCCATGATGCAATACTTTCCCGGCACCAAGATCTTCATGGACGCCGTGGATGCGGGCATCATCTCCAATGACTTTGACCCTGGAAGCATTAAGAACTACTTTGAAAACAAGTACATCAACCAGGCGAACATGAACGAGCTGCACAACATCCACTCGTTCTCCATCCTGGTTTCGCGTTTGCCATTCCTTACTCCTGTGGCGAAGTTCCTTTCCAAGAGGTGCAAGCACAACACGCTGTTCCGCCTCATCTTCAAGGCGTCCTACATATGGCTCACCATCAAGCGCGCCAACTTCGACCTGACGCGGCTTCTCTCAGGGTACAGATACTATTTGAAGGGGCTGTAAGGAGTATCTCATGAAGCTCATCATCCAGATTCCCTGCTACAACGAAGAGAGCACTCTTCCACAGGTCGTTCGCGACCTGCCGAAGCATATTCAAGGAGTGGATGTCATTGAGCTTCAGGTGGTCGACGACGGCTCCACGGACCGCACAGTGGAGATCGCCCGCGAACTAGGCGTGCACCATATTGTTTCTTTTAAGAAGAACAGGGGGCTTGCGGCGGCGTTCCGGGCCGGCATGGAGAACGCCCTGAAGGAGCAGGCCGACATCCTGGTCAACACCGACGGCGACAATCAGTATTGCGGCCAGGACATTCCCAAGCTCGTTGCTCCTATCCTGGCCGGGGAGGCTGACCTGGTCATGGGCTGCCGCTCCATCGATGACCATCCGGAGTTCTCCCTGGTCAAGAAGATGCTGCAAAAGCTTGGCAGCTGGGTCATCCGCAAGGCCTCCATGACCAGCGTGAAGGACGCCACCAGCGGTTTCCGGGCCTACAGCCGCGACACGCTGATGCATCTGAACATCGTGTCAAGTTTCAGTTATTGCCTCGAGTCCTTGATCCAGGCCGGGGTATACAACCTCAAGGTTGTGTCCGTGGACATCAGCGTCAATTCGGCCACACGGCGGTCGCGGCTGTTCCGGAACATTCCGCACTACCTGTACCACTCCATGAAGACCATCGTCATGGTCTTCATCCTCTACCGCTCCAACGTGTTCTTCGGCACCATCGCCCTCATCACATCGGCCATCGCCGTAATCCTTGCCCTGCGGTTCACTGTCCTCGTCTTTTTTTTCGACCGCGTGGGCAAGGACTTCTGGCCCAGCATCGTGCTCTCTGGAGCGTTGCTGGGCGTGGCCGTGCAGGTGTACTTTTCTGGAATCCTGGCCTCGCTGCTTTCCGCCAACAGAAAAATCAACGAGGAGATTCTGTACCACCTGCGCCGTTCGGCCTTTTCCAACACCGTCAACACGGACAAGGACGCCAGGTAATGTGCGGCATTGCGGGCATTCTCCGCAAGGACGGCCGACCGGTTGAGGAGTCCGCACTTCGGCTCATGGCCTCGCACATGGCGCACCGCGGTCCCGACGCGGAGGGCCTGTGGAAGCGAGGCAGCGTGGGCTTTTCCCACACCCGCCTCAAGATCATTGACCTATCCGACGCAGCCAACCAGCCCTTCACCGACGGCGAGGACGTGCTGGTGTTCAATGGCGAGATTTTCAATTTCCAGGCCTTGCGCGCTGAGCTCGCACCCAGTCGGTCCTTCCACACTAGTTCGGACACGGAGGTGCTGTTCCAGGCCTTGAAGTCCTGGGACGTAGACGCGCTGTCACGGGTGTCGGGCCAGTTCGCCTTTGCCTTCTACCGGGCCAGGGACAACTCGGTGCTGCTGGCGCGCGACCACGTGGGCATCTGCCCCCTGTACTGCCTGGAGACCGATACGGAGCTGCTCTTTGCCTCGGAGATCTCGCCGCTGCTGGCCCTGCGCAAGTGCCCGGTCTCCAGGCAGGGCGTGGTGGACTACCTGACCTATCGATACAACATCCAGAACGGCAACACCCTTTTCGAAGGCATCCGCCGCTTCCAGCCCGCGTCCTGGCAGAAGATCTTCTGCGGCGCCGGGACCAGGAGCTGCGGCCGGTACTGGTCCCTGGGAACCCCGCAGGCCCTTGGCGCAGAGCAGGATTTGCAGCCCGCCTTTGACGAGCTGCTGGCCAAGGAGGTGCAGGAGCAGCGAATCGCGGACGTGCCCGTGGGCCTGTATCTGAGCGGGGGCATCGACTCCGGCGCCCTGCTTACCGCCTTTGCCCGCTCGGACACCGCGTTCAAGACCTACACCCTGGCGTTCAGCGACACGGATGCTGACGTGCAGCAGGTCAAGCGCCTGCGGCAGAAATATACTTTCGAATCCAACATCATCGACTTCACGCAGCACTCCCTGGACCAGTTGGAGGACGTGGTCGGCGCCTTGGAGGAACCCTTCGGCGACCTCATCATTTGCGCCAACTACCAGTTGGCTTCCGAGGCTTCGCGCCAGGTGAAGGTGGTGCTCTCCGGGGAGGGCGGCGACGAGACCTTCATGGGCTATGACCACCAGCGCGCCTTCTTCAAGATGCTCGCGCTCTCGCGTTCCGGCGCGGGCTCCATGGCCCGTTGCCTGCTCCCCCTGGTTCCGCCGCGGGTTCTGGCCTATTTCAACAATTATCCAGGTTTCTTCGGTGCGGACGAAAAATCGCGCGTGGTCAACACCTACTGCTCACTGGCTGATCCTTCCACGGCCTACCTGAACCTCGTGCGCCTGTTTGACCCGGCGCAGCTGTCCGGGCTGCTGGCCCCGGCCTTCCTCAATGGAAATCTCCCGGAGCCGGATACCACGCCCATACGGCGCATTTTCGAGGAGGAGGACAGCGTCTGGCGCGCCGTTTACAGGACGGAGATCGAGCAACTGAACCTGATCTGCAACCTCATCAAGCACGACAGGCTGACCATGCATTTCTCGCTTGAGGGGCGCGTGCCACTCCTGGGGCGCTCCATCCTGTCCTTCGCCTCGTCCCTGCCGGAGCGCATGCTTGTGTCTAAGATCAACAAAGAGTATCTTCTTCGTTACTCCGGTGCGGGACGCATCCGCAAGGCCCCGTTCTCCCTGTTCAGCAGCCCAATGTACCGCAAGCTCATCGCCAACATGCTCGACAGGTACCTCACCCGCAAGAGCGTCGAGGAGTCCGGCATCTTCGCCTGGGACGCCGTGTCCGGTCTCTCCAAGGGCATGGAGACCTGCGGGATCCTGGGCGCCAAGCGGGCCATGGCCATCCTGGTCCTGATGGTTTGGTGGAAGCGATTCCGCCACGTCCTGGCCTAACCCTTGCCTGTGGTGAAGCATGAACCTCCAGCTGTATGATACGCTTTGCGGTGCCCTGAAGCTGCAAGTCCCACGCGTGCTGACCCAGCTCGACAGGGACCTGGACTCACCCACTTTTGGCTGCTTTGACCGAGATTACTGGCACTATAAAATCCGCGATTTCTCCTCCATGATTCTGCAACAGGGGCACCTGGTGCTGGGCATCCTGTACCGCCACCGGCTCTTCGATGAACTCTATGGAAGAGACCAACTGCTGCGTTGGATGTCCGGCGGGCTGGACTTCTGGGCCGCCCGCCAGCTGCGCAGCGGCGCCTTTGACGAATACTACCCCAACGAGTCGGGCTACCCGCCCACGGCCTTCAGCCTGTATGCCGTGTGCCTGCTGCTGGGCCAGGAGCCCCGCGTTGCCTACGGTCCTGCGGTGCGTCCGGCCATGCAGGCTGCCTGCGCCTGGCTGCTGGCCAACCCCGAGCGCGAGGCTAGCAACCAGGAGATCGTTGGTCTGACAGCTGTGTACCTCGCCTCGCGCCTGGGCGTGGCAGTGGACGAGTCGAGGCTTGCTGTCCGTTTCGACGAGTTCTTCTCTGCCCAGTCCGGGGAAGGGTGGTTCCCCGAGTATGGCGGTCCGGACCTGGGCTACCTCTCCGTGTCTATGGATGCGCTTTGGGACTACCATGCCGCTTCGGGCGATGCGCGGGCGCTGGAGGCCCTTGAGCGTGCTTGCCTGTTCATCGCTAGGTTCATCAATGCTGACGGGACGTTGCCCGTGATGATCAATTCGCGCAACACGGATTATGTCGTGCCTTACGGGCTCGTACGCTACGGCAGCGTCTCGCCCCTTGCTTCGGCCGTGGTGCACGCGCTCTACGGCGCCTGCGGCTCCCCGTATCATTTCCTTCACGCCACGGACGACCGCTATGCCTGCCACTACATCTTCCAGTCCTGTTTCCGGGCCCTGGAGCATGTTCAGGACCTGCTGCCGCCGTGCCGCCTGCCCTGTGCAGCGGACAGCGCCGACTGGCTGCCGCAGTCCGGTCTATACATCGCCCACCGGGCCGGTGCTCGCAGCCTTTACATCGCAGCGCGCAAGGGCGGGGTGTGCTATCTCTTCGGGCCTTCCGGACTCGACTACTCCGATTTCGGCTACCGGATCACCGGCCTGCGCTCCGGCGTGGCGGTGACGCACTGGCAGAATGACGGCTACACGGTGGAGATGAGCCAAAACGCTGGCGAGTCGCGGATCTCCATCAACGGCGATATGCCCTTACGTTCCTGGCTGGTGAGTTCGCCGCTCAAGCACGTGGTTCTCCGGCTCATCAGCTTTTTGTTCGGCAGGCGCATCGTCCCGCTGCTCAAAAATCTTATGATCTTTGGCAAATCAACGTCCGGTCTGCGCTTTTCAAGGCGTATCACTATCGGACCTGATGAATTCGTGATCACGGATGACCTGTCCGCGTTGACGTCCGGGCTCACGGTCCGCCGGGCCCCGCAGTACTCGTTGCGCCACGTGGCCAGCGCGTTCCGCTTCACGTGGGAGGAACTGTCCGCACAAGATGCCGGGGAGCCTGTGCAGCCTGCCGCGGCCATCAGTACGCGCATCCCCTGGCTGGGTCCCTAGTTTCGGCCAGCGAGCGAGGTTCAGTCGATGAAACGACCTCTGACCACGGCCCCCGGCAGGGGAGAGGTGCTCGCCGGGAACTATGATGCCGCATATCTCCTTGGAGAGCACTGCGGGGTGTTCCTCGGGTGCGCCAGCGCGCCCATGCTTCGCGAGGCAGGGGCTTCCGGCGGACTCATGACCGCTGTGCTGACCCTGTTGCTTGAGCAGGGCGCGGTTGATGCTGTTGTGAGCGTGGGCTTCGAGCCAGGCGCGCCGTTGAGCCCGCGCTTCCAGCTCTCCCGAACTTCCGAGGAACTGCGCGCCAAGGCAGGTTCCGTGTACTGCTACATGCGGCTATCAAACCTGGAGCGGCTTGTGGCCGACAACGCCCATCTCCGGCTGGCCGTGGTCTGCCAGCCTTGCCATGTGGCCGCCGTCCGCAAGCTCCAGGCCTCCCGCCACGGACACATCCGCTACGTGTTCAGTTTTTTCTGCGGGTACAACATGGAGTTCGAGGCCACGGCCTACCTGCTACGCCGGCTGGGTATACCGCAGGGCGAGGTGGCCCGCATCGAGTACCGCGGCGGTCCGTATCCAGGCGGTTTCCAGGCCACCCGGAAGAATGGCCGCGTGTCCGGCTTCGGCAAGGAATGCTACGAGCTTGTGAACCTGAGGTTCCTGCGCAAGGGCTGTGAGCAATGCCGGCTTTACATGGGCGAGGGGGCCGACCTGGCCCTAGGCGACGCCTGGCTCCGGGCCAGGCGCAACCTTAATGTGGCACTGGCGCGAACCGCCTTGGGGCTGGAGTGTCTGCGGCAGGCCCTGCTGGCGCAGCGCATCGAGTTGTACCGCTTCACGGAGCAGGAATTGGCGCTCATGCACCTGCACAACCTGCGCTACAAGAAGTACGGGCATTCCCGCTTCATGCGCTCGGTGCTTTGGGTGCTGAGGGACCTCCTGCACGAGCATCTGATCCCATTCGGCCTGCTGGTTTCGCTTTCCCGTCTACGTAGGCGCTTCAAAATCGGCATCGATGTGCCGGAGTTGACGCCGGCTGATCTGCCAAGGGCAGCCAGCCCGGAAGCCTAGAGCCGACGCAGCAGTTGGCGAACCCACCCGGACAGGAGCAAGGCCAGCACCGGAAGCGTCGCGAGAGCGTACAGGAAGGTTTCGGCCTGGGGCCCTCGATGTCGGCGCATAACAAAGAATGCGAAGGTGACTGCCCAGACGGCAGCCATGGCCAGGCCGGAAAGCAGGCACAGTGGCGCCTGCGCCTGCACGCCCGGAGGTTCCTGCGCCTGGGAGCGCGCCAGTTGGGCGGGCGCGCGGGACAGGAACAGCCCGACACACAGCAAGAGCACGCCCACTGCGCTGGCCGCGTGGCACCACCAGATCAGCGGCGCGGAATAGCGCAGTTCCACCGTGAACGGCCCGGCAGCCTCTATCAACACGCCCTGGAAGGCGTGGTTGACCCGGAACACAGGGCCGCGCTCCTGGCCGTTGACCGTGGCCCGCCAGCGAGGATCGTAGTTGTTGCTCACGGCCAGCACGCAAGGGGCTTCGGCCTGGCCATGCAGCACCAGGCGGTCCGGTTCCCACTGGACCACGTGCACGCTACCGGAGGTGGCTCGTGTGGCATCTGGCTGCGAGATGCCTGCGAGGGCACCGGGCGAACTGTCCGCGACCAGGTATGCCGCCGTGCGCCGCAGATCCGGAACGTCGACGCGGCCCAGTGCCGTGAGGACCTGCTCCTCAGACGCGAGCAGTACAGGTGCAGCTAGTCGCGCCAAGCCTTGCGGGTTCTTGAGGGTATAGATCCACAGCGGCATGGCGTGCAGCGTGTCCAGGCCTACGAAACGCTGCCAAGGCTCCTGTAGAACCAGACCAGGCGAGTATTCGACCTGGCTGCTCAGGCCGTCCAAGCCTTGCACAGGGGCTGCGGACACCACATGCGTCACATTCATGCCCAGGAGCAAGGGCCAGTTGAAGTCTGCGGCGGTCCTTGGCCTGACGGCCTTCAGCGCCAGCGGCCGCTCGTCATGATCGATCTGGTTGCGGGTGAGGTACAACTGCCGCCAAAGATTGTCGAACTGGCGGACGCGGAGATCGCTTTCCAACTGTGGCCGAATGGTCTCGCGCACGTATTCCTTGTAGTACTTGTTGAACAATGGGGACTTGCCGCCCACGGTGTCGAGCCCGCGGGCCTGGATGACTGCGGGGTGCACGTCCAGGCAGGCTACGCGCAGGGGCGTCTGCCGGGCCTGAGCGGACAGCCGGTCCAGGGCTGGATGCCCCTGGTAGCCCTTGGCGTAGGGGACGTACAAACCGGCGGTCATCATCTGCTGCCGGACCATCAACCCCGTTCCGCACAGACAGACCACAAAGGCAGCAACGACCCAGTTGAGCCGGCCAGGCTGGACCAGCCGTCCGGTAGGACGAAAGTTCCAGTCTCGACGCAGGATCAAGATGGCCGCCACTCCCGCTCCGAGCAGAAACAGGTAGGTCAGCATTTTGTGCGCCGAGCCGAAGAGCGGCAGCGGCGCCGCGGCGGCCAGTACCGGCCAGAGCCGCAGTCCTTCCGGCCGCTTCGTGTAGACCTCAATGGCCAGGGCCGTTATCATCACTGCGAGAATGCCGGTGGTTGTGGCAAACATGAACAGGTCCATCTTGAGCAGGAATGTGCCCTTAAACAGCGCCTTCATCTCGCTGTTGAAAACCCCGGAAACGAGCAGCATGCTTACGAAGATCAGTAGGCAGATTCTCAACTGTTTCTGCCTGTGGAGCGGGATGGCGAGAAAGAGTAGGCCCAGCATGGGCTGGTCGCCGAGGCGCCCCTTGACCCAGTGCCCGAAGTCCTGCATGGCCGCACCCCAGCCGGGGAAGACGAAGTCCCAGTCGCGTTGAGCATAGGGAATGTATTGAAACAGGCTCACGATGGACGGTGTGAAGATGAGCACGTAGGCCGTCCACACCAGGAAGACCCCGGCCACTTGCCGACGGAAGTCCTGCAGGTGGCGGCCGAGGAACAGCACCAGAACCAGATGCAGAGTGGGAAAATGTGGCAGGGTAAGCACGGGAAATGAGAACAGGCTGACCAACAGAATATAGAAGGCGCTACGCACCCGGGTCAGTCGGCTGGAGTCAGACCGGTGCAGGTCGTAAGTCCAGGCGAAAAGCGCCGGAAAGGCGCTGGGCATGACCATATGCACGTTGCCGCTGATCCAGAGAAGGGAAGATAGACTGGCGCAGACAAGGGCCGTGCGGCGAGACACGCGCAGAAGCAACGGCAGGAATCGATACATGCCGTAACCAGCCAGGAACATCTGGCTGATGTTCCATAATAGTGCGACAAGCCATATGGGAAGCACTCCAGTGAGGAAGACGGCGGGGTGGTAGGGCGGATGCTGGCCCACAAAGCTTGGGACGCCACCTGCATGGTAGGGGTACCAGCTGAAGGGACCGTAGGACGCCCAGAGGTCGGCCATGGCCTTGAAGTGGGAAAAGTGAACCTCAAGCGTGTCGTAGAAGTCGATGACGGCGTAAGGCCCAAGCAGAATCTTGTCGTAGTAGCAGAGCAGGCAGAGGACAAAGAGTGAGAGGATGTCGCGGGTCTCATCCTTCATGGTGCGCAACGAAAAGGGCATCTGTGTCGACCTCGGTATGGACATGTTTCCGTCAGCAGGGACGCCCTGCAAGGCTGGACTGGCCGTTGCGCTTAGTATAGGAGATTGCCTCCGCAAGCAAGGGACGCCACAGTTCCAGGCGGCGACATCGAAACGGCAGGGCCTCGATATTCATGAGCCAGACGACAACACGCTTCACCACCCTACAGCGCCTGACCCTCCTGCTGTTTTTCGGAGCGGTTGCCGCCCTGGCTTGGTGGCTATGGGATCTCAGCCTGCTTTCGTCCCAGGGGGTGCTGCAGGCAGTGGCCGAGCGTCCGTTGCTGGCGCCACTGGCCTTTATTCTGGCCTACGCCCTGGCCGTGCTGTTCATGATTCCGACACTCCCCCTGAACATTGGGGCTGGCTTTCTCTGGGGGCCCTTTCTCGGAGGCCTCTATTCCCTGTTCGGGAGCACCCTTGGGGCCGTGGGCGCCTTTCTGTTCGCCCGGACCACTTTTGGGCAGCCCATGGCCCGTGGATTCAAAGGCAAGACGATCAGCCGACTTGCCGCATCGCTGGAGAAAGGCGGCTGGAAGGTCGTGGCCTTTGCCCGGCTCAATCCGGCCGTGCCCACAAGCATCGTGAATTTCCTCTTCGGCCTCACGTCACTGCGCCTCTGGACCTATACCTGGGCCTCTTTCGTGTTCTTCTTCCCTTTATGCTATGTTTTCGCCTATCTAGGATTTTCAACAGGTGGATTCATGCTCGATGGCGACACGAGCCGCGTAGTGCGCATCATTGGCGTGATCGTTGGGCTCGGGCTCTTGATCCTCGGCGGCAAGTATCTGCTGGGACGAAATCAAGAATCCAGCAGCAGCCCAGCCGTTCCGGAATGAGTGCTGCGCCGCTCCACGGCACAGCAGACTCCGGAGCGGCCCAAGCCCCCGCCTGCCCTGGCTACATCAGCTGCAAGCCCTTCTTGATGATCATGTCCGGATGTTTGTCGGTGCAGGCGACCACGTCCTCGTAAATCGTCTGCACAACGGACACAGGCACGTTTTCCGCCTCGCGGATGATGGGCGTGTCCTGCTGGAGGAGGGCAAACCAGTCGTGCTGCTCCAGGTGGTCCCAGGCGCCCTTCTTGCCGCTGATGAAGACGCCCTGCTTGGTCTGCAAAGTCACCTGGAAGGCCTCGTAGGCATTCACGTCTTCCAGCAGCTCGGGCGGGGTGCTGGCGTGCAGGGTGCTGGCCTGGATGGAAAGATAGAACACTCCGCCGATATCCAGATCCTCAAACCAGCGTTCACCGGTCTCCTGGTTCCTCATGCTTTCCTTGAGTAAACTGCGAAAGTCTACAGCCATGCTGGCTTCTCCTGGGGGGGCTTAAGGGTTGGTCGACATCAGAAGGGGTAGACCGCGTCCGGGCCATCCTTGGCAGAGGTCGGTTTGCCGGACTTGGCTTCCAGGGCATTGAGACGGTTGCGCGCGGCCTCCCGCGCCTCCTTGGTGTCCGCCGTGGCGATGACGGCGTTCAGAAACTTCTTGGCAGGCTCGAAGTTGCCCTTGAGCTCATAGATCATGGCCGAGCGGTACATGGCCACAGTGGGCCACATGGGCTCCTTGGCGTATTGGTAAGCCAGGCGCAGGTAATAATCCAATGCGGCGTCATAGTTGCGCAGGGAATGCTCGCCCTCGCCCAGCCAGAACAGCACCTCGGCCTGGATGGGTCTGGGCAGGCTCTCCCGCTGTTCCCAGAGGATCAGCAGATGCTTGCGGCCGCCTTCAAAGTCGTTCTTGAGTTGCAGGAAGGTTGCCATGTCCAGACGCGCCTTGGGGGCCAAGTCCACGCCCAGGTTCGTCATGGCCCGGTAGGATTCCAGGGCCTCGGCATCCCGGCCGGAATCGCGCTCCATCTTGGCCTTCAGGCTGAGCCGCACGGCCTGGCTCGTTTTGTCAGTTGACATTTCTGCCATGCGGCTCAGATAGGTTCCGGCCAGTTGGAAATAGCGTCCTTCAATGGCCTTCTGGGCCAGGTAGGTCAGGCAATCGTAGCCCAGGGCCGTGTCTGGAAAGAGGAAGGCCGAGCGCCGGGCCAGTTCCGGTCCAGGGGCGGCCTCCCAGCGGGCCTGCCAGTCGGCCAAAACGAGCAGGCGATCCAGGGGCCAGAGCTTGTTCACAGCGCTGGAGCGGCCAACCTCGGCCCTGGTCCAGAAGGGAGCCTCTGCGGTGAGGCCCAAGCCTGTGCCAGCCGCAGCCAGCAGGGCGTGGAGGGCAGGGGAGAGCTTGGCGGCCGCGCCGATCTCCTGGGGCAGGAAATTCTTCATGTCCTCCTGGGTGAGCATGCCCCCGGCTAGGCGCAGGCTGATGGGCAGCTTGCGCTTGTCCAGACCGGACCAGGTTTCGCGTGCGGCATCCAGGTCAGCGTTCTCCAACTGGAGCACGAACTGGAGGGAGCGCAGCAGGCGGGACATGTCCTCGGAGAGCAGCAGGGACTGCATCTCCTTGTCCACGGCATCGCGGGCTTCCTGGTTAGGCAACTGAATGATGTTGTTCCGAAACTTCACCCAGGACGCTGAACTGGTGCTGCCCAGGAACCATTCCTCGCGGCTTGCGGCATAGGGGGCCAGGAGGTTTGCGTTCCAGAATCCGGCGGCCTTGGTGTATCCGGCAGCGCGCAAGGCCTTGATGTCGTGCGGTTTGCCGGACTTCATGAAGGACACAAGGGCGGTCCAGAAGTCTTTCAGGGCCGGGTCCGGCAGGACGGACAGGGCAGCCGCAGCGCGCTCGAAATCCTCCAGGCTGGCTGCGGCCAGTGCCTGGGCGATGCGCTGGCGGTCAGCGGCGGTGACGTTGAGCGGGGCGTCCTTGTCCTTGGCTGCGGACTTGGCAGGCGCTGCCGCTGCCGCAGGCTGCATCTCGCCCGTGGCCAGGGCCAGCGCCTCCTTGGCCTTGAGCCAGAAGTTCTCCGGGCCCCAGGCGATCTCGGCCTGGGCCAGCAGGGTGCGCAGATTGGCCTCCAGGGCCTCGCGGGAGGTGGAGGGGTTGCCGACAAAGGCCCAGAATTGGCGACGCCAGACATCAACCCAGAGGGATTCCAGTCCGGGCTCGGTGCTGAGGCGCTCCTTCAGCACCTTGGCGTCCAAGAGCTTGCCCGCGTGGCTGAACCAGATGACGGCCTTGTACGGATCGCCCAGGGCGCGGTGCGACTGGCCGCCCAGCCAGAGGCGCTGGAACTCCACGGCCGGCTCGGTAAAGGCGGGCTGGGCCTCGATGAGGGCCAGGGCCTGCTGGGGCGCGCCCTGCATGAGCAGACCCTCGGCACGCTTCAGGGCATTGGCGTCTCCATCGTCGCTGGCTTCCTCGGGCGCAGGAAGCACGATGCGGTCATAGGCTCCGTACTTCTTGAGCCATTGCTCAAAGGCCGCATCCGTTGGCGCAGGCTTGGTGGGGACCGGTCTTTTTTCTTCGCTGGCAACCTTGGCTGGCACCTTGCGCATTGTTGCCGGAGGGGCGGCCAGGGCCGCAGACGCCAGAAGCAGGACTGCGAGCACAGGCAGGAGCGTGATCACGCCGGGGATTCCGGCTATGCGAAACTGTTTCAACATGCTGGTTCGCCTCAAAAACATGTCGCCTTCAGGTGAAGACGGTCAGGGTTGCTGCGGACAAGCCCTTCCTGCCACAGAATAACGGTTCAGGGAAGAGAGTGCCAGCCCGATGCATTTCAAAGTTTACATAATTTACATTATGGGACAAGATAGGGGGTGCGCCCGGCGACTGGCAGGGGGCGGGCAGGTCTACTTCTTGGCCCAGTCGGCCAGGAACTTGGCTAAGCCAATGTCGGTGAGCGGGTGTTTGGTCAAATCTAGCAGCACGGCCAGCGGAATGGTGATGGCATCCGCTCCGAGAAGCGCCGCCTGGTGAAAATGTCCGCTGTGCCGGATGCTCGCAGCCAGCACCTGCGTGGGCAGATCATAGTTGCGGAAGATGGTCATGAGGTCCTGGATGATTTGCATGCCATCCTGACCCACGTCGTCCAGCCTGCCAATGAAGGGGCTGACAAAGGTGGCTCCGGCCTTGGCCGCAAGAAGCGCCTGATTGGCTGAAAATATCAGGGTGGCGTTGGTCTCGATGCCACGCTGATGCAATTCCTTGATTGTCTTGAGACCTTCAATGGTTATGGGAACCTTGATCACGATATTCGGGGCGATCTTCACAAGATCACGCGCCTCGGCCAGCATGGCGGTGGACTCCGTGGCAATGACCTCCACGCTCACCGGCCCGTCGATCTCCTTGCAGATCTGCCGGACGATCTTCTTCCAGTCGCCCTTCTCTTTGGCGAGCAGGCTCGGGTTGGTGGTCACGCCCTCAATGGCGCCCAGCGCTTTGGCCTGACGGATCTGCTCGATATTGGCGCTGTCGAGGAAGATTTTCATGGAGCCTCCGGTGTGGCGTGCTTATGCTAACTCACTAGGCAAGTCGGAAGAAATCAGGCCTGATCGCCCTCTTCCGGACCCTGGATGCGCTTGAGGTAGGTTTCGCGGCACTCGTAGGAGCAGAAGTTCAGGACCAAATCGCCTTGGCGTACACGTATGTCGCTGTTTTTGGAGACATAGGCCCCACACACGGGGTCCTTGACCATCTCGCCGGAGGCCGTGAGGTTCTCAGCCTTCTCTTGCGTCTTGGATTGCTTGTATCTTTTGTCACCAACGAAGAGTTTCCAGACAACAAAGCCGCAGATAACGATGATGAGCAGCTTGGTCAGGTTCATCATGGCGCTTCCTCTCCCGGTTGTTGCGAGCCGCCCGCGCAGGGCCACCCTACTTTGGCGTGCCTATTTTTGCGTGATCGTCCGGTCGTCCAGGGTGTAGTCCAGCCCGGCCAGCACCTGATCAATGTTCCTGCCGTCCTTGAACACCAGCTTCGGGGCCACATCGCGCAAGGGCACGAGCACAAAGGCCCGCTCCAACATGCGCGGATGCGGTACGGTCAGGTACTCCGTGCTCAGCTCCGTGTCGCCGAACATGAGCAGGTCCAGGTCGATGATGCGCGGGCCGCCCGGTTCAATGCCCCGGATGCGCCCCAGCTTGATCTCGATGGCCTGGATGGTGGACAGGAACCCCTCCGGCGCCCAGACGTCTGATGCCACCTGCAGGCGCACCACTGCATTGGAAAACCAGGGCTGATCCGTAACAGCGCCCTGGGGGTCGGTGCGGTAGATGTGCGACAGCGCCTCGAAAACGATGTCGTTCCCGTAGTCCTCCAGCAGGATCAGGGCATCATTGATGTTGGCCTCGGGATCGCCAAGGTTGGAGCCCAGGGCCACATATGTGGTTAGAGTTGGGAAATCCGTAACACCGCCTCCTTCAGTCGATCCGTGTTCACCGTGAGCGAGATGCGGAAATAGCCCTCGCCCGGAGCGCCAAAGCCGTTGCCCGGGGTGGTCACCACTCCGGTTTGCCTGAGAACCCTGGTCACGAAGTCCTGGGAGGACACACCGCCTGGAACCTTGGACCAGACATAGAAGGTGGCCTCGGGCACGCGGCAGGAGATGCCCGCCTTCTGGAGCGCCTGGGTGACCACGTCGCGGCGTTCGCGGTAGATATCGCGCAACTCGGCGCTGTAGGCGTCGCCCTGGTTCAGGGCCACGATGCCGGCCTCCTGCACGGCCTGGAAGATGCCGGAGTCCACGTTCTCCTTCACCTTGCCCAGGCCCTTGATCAGCGAGGCGTTGCCCACGGCCATGCCGATGCGCCAGCCGGTCATGTTGTAGGTCTTGGACAGGGAGTGGAACTCGATGGCCACGTCGCGGCCGCCGGGGATCTCCAGAATGCTGAGCGGCTTGTTGGCCTCGTTGAAGTACATCTCGGTGTAGGCCGCATCGTGCACCACGATGACGTTGAACTCCAGCGCCTTCTGGATGAGCTTCTCATAGAAGGAACGCGGGGCCATGGCCGCTGTGGGGTTGTTCGGGTAGTTGACGTAAATGGCCTTGGCGCGCTTCCAGGTGTCGGAGTCGATGCTGTCCAGATCGGGCAGGAAGTCGTTCTCGTCAGTGAGCGGCAGGTACAGGGGGATGCCGCCCACGAACTCCGTGGTGACGCCATACACCGGGTAGTTGGGCGTGGCGATGAGCACCAGGTCACCAGGGTTCACGAAGGCCAGGGGGAAGTGCGCGATGCCTTCCTTGGAGCCGATGAGGCTCACCACCTCGGTGTTCGGGTCCAGGCTGACGCCAAAACGGCGCAGGTACCAGTCGGCCACGGCCTGGCGGAAGGAGAGCAGGCCGACGTAGGACGGGTACTGGTGGTTGGCGGGGTCGCGTGCGGCCTTGCACAGGGCCTCAATGATGAAATTCGGGGTGGGCAGGTCCGGGTCGCCAATGCCCAGGCTGATGATGTCCAGACCCTTGGCGCGGACCTCCTCCTTGGCCTTGTCGATGGCGGCGAAGAGGTATGGGGGCAGGCTCGCAAGGCGTTCTGCAAGCGGAAAATCAGGCATGGTGTGCTCCTTTGGTGCAAATGGAAACGCCTTTGTAATTGTTCGGCCCCGCTTCTGTCAATCAGGCCAGGCTAGGCCTGCTTTGGAAACGGAGTGCAGTGCCTGCTCTTGCCGAGGGCCAAGAAAACGTTTAGGGCCAGACAGGAGACCACGGGGCCAGCACATGCACGATCAGTGACCGGGGCAGGACCACCCTCCTCCAGTTGGCGGTGATGATCTGATGAACACCATGCGCGATACTCTCGGCACAACGGCCTCCCACCGCATTGCCGACCGCTATCTCGAGCACCTCGTGGTGGAACGCGGCCTGTCCGAGAACACCATCCAGGCCTACGCTGCGGACATTGCCGCCCTGCTCGCCTTCCTGGACACCATCAGCGCCAGCATGGAGACCTGCACCCAGCGGCACCTGTTCCTGTTCCTTACGCACCTGCGCGCCCGCAAGATGGCGGCCACGAGCCTGGCCAGACATTTGTCCAGCGTGCGCGGGCTGTTCGCCTTTGCCGTACAATCCGGGCTCCTGGCCGGAGATCCGTCCATTCTTCTGGAAAGCCCAAAGCTTCCGTCCCAGCTCCCGGAGTTCCTGACCCGCGCTGAGATGGACCGCCTGCTGGAGCAGCCTGACGCGTCCACGGCCCTCGGCTTCCGCGACCGGGTCATGCTGGAGCTGTTCTACGCGTGCGGGCTGCGCATCTCCGAACTCATCGGCCTGGTGCTGGGCGACTTTGACCCGCAGACCGGCATCCTGCGCGTGTTCGGCAAGCGAGCCAAGGAGCGCCTGGTGCCCGTGCACTACGCTGCCCAGCGCCTGCTCTGCGACTACCTGGACCACAAGCGCGCTGCTTTCCAGCCTGTGCAGAAGCACGTTTTCCTGAACCGCTCTGGCAAAGGCCTGACCCGGCAGGGCGTGTGGAAGCTGGTGAAGCGCTACGCTGAGGCCGCAAACATCCGGCGCAGCATTTCGCCGCACACCTTCCGGCACTCCTTTGCCACGCACCTGCTGGAAGGCGGCGCGGACCTGCGCACCGTGCAGCTCCTGCTGGGCCATTCGGCCATCAACGCCACGGAGATTTACACCCACATCCAGTCCGGCCGACTCATGCGCATCCACGAGCAGTACCACCCGCGCTCGGCCGGGGGCGTGTTGCCGCAACAGCCTGGGGCAGACTCGTGAACAAGCCCGCACGCATTCAGGCGCGCACGGTCATCACGGCCCACGCCAACGCGGACTTCGACGCCCTGGCGGCCATGATCGCGGCCAGCCGCCTGTACCCCGACGCGGTGCTCATTTTCCCCGGCAGCCAGGAGAAGAACCTCCGCAACTTCTACATCCAGAGCACCACGTATCTGTTCAATTTCAAGCACTTCAAGGATATCGACCCGGCCGCTGTCGAGCTGCTTGTGGTGGTGGACACCCGGCAGAGGTCGCGCCTGACCCATGTGCAGCCCCTGCTGGACAGGCCCGGCATCAAGATCCACGTCTACGACCACCACCCGGACACGGAGGAGGATCTCAAGGCCGACTTTTCCCGCGTGGTGCCCTGGGGGTCGTCCACCACCATCCTGGTGCATGAGATGATCGCACGCAACGTTGTGCCCACCGTGGAGGAAGCCACAGTCCTGGGCCTGGGCATTTTTGAGGACACCGGGTCCTTCAGCTTCGCCTCCACCACCACCGAGGACTTCCACGCCGCAGCCTGGCTGCGCCAGAACGGCATGGACCTGGGCGTGATCTCCGACCTGCTCGCGCGCGACCTGTCCTCGGAACAGATCAAGATCCTGAGCGCCCTCATCGAGTCGGCCAAGGTCCACGACTTCCACGGCATCGAGGTGGTCATCGCTGAGGTGAGTACAGAGGAGTTCGTCAGCGATTTCGCCTACCTTGTCCACAAGTACATCGACATGGAGAACATCCGGGTGGTCTTCGCCCTGGGCCGCATGGGCGACCGCATCCACCTGGTGGCGCGCTCCCGCACCGCCGAGGTCAATGTCGGGAACATCTGCTCCTTCTTCGGCGGCGGCGGCCACGGCTATGCGGCCTCGGCCACGATCAAGGACAAGACCCTGAGCCAGGTGCGCGACGAGCTGCTGGCCCTGCTCTACTCGCACATCAACCCGCAGCTTGTGGCCGCCACGCTCATGTCCAAGCCGCCAGTGACCATCGAGTCCGACCACAGCATGGCCGACGCGGCGGAGCTCATGACGCGCTTCGGGCTCAAGGGCGTGCCCGTGGTGGCGCCGGGCACCCTGCGCTGCGTGGGGCTCATGGAGCGCAAGATCGCGGACAAGGCTCTGAGCCACGGCCTGGGCAGCGCGGCCCTGGGGGTGTATATGCTGGCCGAGTATGCCCAGGTGGCTCCGGAGGCCGACCTGTACCAGGTCATGGAGATCATCATTGGCAAGCGCCAGCGGCTTTTGCCGGTGGTCCAGGGGGAAGAGCTGGTGGGCGTTGTCACGCGCACGGACCTGGTGAACCAGATGGTGGAGCAGTCGGCGCGCATCTCCGAGGTGGTGCTGCCGGACCGCAAAAAGGAGCGCAACATCCGGCCGGTGCTGCGCACCCGCCTGCCCGGCTCGGTCATCGCCCTGCTGGAGCAGGCCGGGCACTTGGCCGAGGGTCTGGGCTACAAGCTGTATGCCGTGGGCGGCTTTGTGCGCGACATCCTGCTGGCCCGGCCCAACCTGGACATCGACCTGGTGGTGGAGGGCGACGGCATCCACTTCGCGCGGGAGCTGGCCGCGCTGCGCCAGGGGCGGGTCAAGGCGCACCTCAAGTTCAAGACCGCAGTGGTGGTGTTTCCAGACGGCCAGCGTATCGACGTGGCCACGGCCCGCCTGGAATACTACGAGTACCCCACGGCCCTGCCCACTGTGGAACTCTCCAGCATCAAGTTGGACCTGTACCGCCGCGACTTCACCATCAATGCCCTGGCCCTGCAGCTCAACCCCGGCGATTTCGGCCAGCTCATGGATTTTTTCGGCGCCCAGCGCGACATCAAGGACAAGACCATCCGTGTCCTGCACTCACTCAGCTTCGTGGAAGACCCAACGCGCATCCTCCGGGCCATACGCTTCGAGCAACGCTTTAACTTCCGCATCGACGGCCAGACGCAGCGGCTCGTCAAGAACGCCGTGCAGCTCAAACTGTTCCACAAGCTCTCCGGCGCGCGCCTGACCCATGAGCTCCAGCTCATGCTGGAGGAGGAGAACGTCCTGGAATGCCTGAACAGGCTCCAGGATCTTAAGCTGCTGGAGGCCATCCATCCCCTGCTGACCCTGGATGCCGACCGCCTGCGCGTGCTCTCCGAGGTGCACAAGGTCCACACCTGGTACAAGCTTCTGTATCTGGAGCCTGCGGCCAGCACCTGGCGGCTCTACCTGCTGGGCCTGACCATGGGCCTGGAGCGCGACCAACTGGAGCACGTCTGCCTGCGTCTGCGCTTCTCTGACCGCGAACTGCGCGAATTTCTGGCCTTGCGCGACCAACTGGGCGAGGCCCTGGCCCGGCTCATGACCTGGCAGGACGGTCAGTCAGCCTTGAGCGAGATCTATTTCACCCTGGCGCCCTTGCCGGTGGAGGGCGTGCTCTTCCTCATGGCCCGCAGCCGCCGCGAGGCCATCCGCAAGAACATCTCCCTGTACCTCACGCGCATGCGCGCCCAGCAACTGTTCATCGACGGCGACGACCTGAAGGCCCTGGGCCTGCAAAGCGGTCCGGTGTTCGCGCGCATCCTGCGCCAGGTCCGCGCAGCCGCCGTGGACGGTGAGGCGCTTTCCAGGGAAAAGCAATTGGAGCTTGCCAAAACCCTTATGCAGACGCTACGTGACGAAGGGTGGGAGAACTCTCCACCGCAGCGCAATGGACGCGGACATAGATGAACCTGTCCCGGATTAGCCAACTGGCAACTGTATGTTATACATGCACACTTGGGGGGTCGTATGACGCCGGATGAGGCGCTCACCATTGTCAAGGTCGAGAAGGAGAGCCACGACACCACGTCCATCTATTTCTCCGGGCCGGACATGGAGCGGTTTAAGAACCGCAAACCCGGTCAGTTCGCCTCCATCCGCGTCTTCCAGAACGGCGGCTGGAGCGACCCGCACCCCTTCACCCTGTCCTGCGCCCCTGGTGATGCGACCCTGCGCATGACCATCAAGAAATCCGGGGCCTTCACCTCCACCATACCAGAGATCCAGCCCGGCACGCCCATCCAGTGCAGCGGCCCCTTTGGCCAGTTCTGCCACGACATCGGCGCCAAGAAAGAGATCGTCATGATCGCCGGGGGGGTGGGCATCACCCCGTTTCTGAGCGTTCTGCGGCACTTCCAGGAAACCGGGGCGGACAGCAATATCCTGCTGTTCTGGGCCAACAAGACCCCGGAGGACGCCTTTGCCGCCAGGGAACTGGAGGCCTTCACCACAAGCCTCAAGCTGCATGTGGTGCACGTGTTCAGCCGCGTGGCCCAAGAGGACCAGAAGCCAGCACCGGCCTTTACCGATGGCCGCCCTGGGCGCGTTTCCCAGGAGTACGGACGGCTGGACCAGACCAAGCTTTTGCGCCACATCGGCTCCCTGGACGCGTCCTTTTTTCTCTGCGGGCCGCCACCCATGCAGCAGGCTGTGCTGGCTGAACTTGCGCAATGCGGCGTGGAACCGGGCCAGGTGGAGAAAGAGGCCTTCGTGTTTACCCCACAGAAATCATAACCTTTTGCGTGGACTGAGGTGAGCTGCAAATGACCCGAACCAAATGCACCCTCTCCCTGGTGACGGCCCTTGGCGGCACGTTTTGGGGTCTCCCGGCCTTGGCCTCGGGTCCGGCTCCCGCACTCGACGGCTCACTGCTCGCCGCCTGGTGGGTCCTCCCTTTTGTGTGCATGCTGCTTTCCATCGCCCTGCTTCCCATTGCCCTGCCCTCTTTCTGGCACGACCACTATGGCAAGGTTTCCCTGTTCTGGGCTCTGGCGTTTCTGGGACCGTTTGCGTTGCGATCCGGCCTGGATGCGGCCTTCTTCGAGTTCCAGCACACGTTCACTCTGGAGTATGTGCCCTTTCTTGTCTTGCTTTTCGCCCTGTTCACCATATCTGGCGGAGTGCGCCTGACCGGCACACTGAGCGGCACCCCCCTGATGAACACGCTTTTTTTGGGCGTGGGGACTTGCCTGGCCAGCCTGATGGGCACCACCGGAGCCTCCATGCTCCTGATCCGGCCGCTTCTGCGGGCCAATGAACACCGCCGCTACAAGATACACACCGTGGTCTTCTTCATCTTCCTGGTGGCCAACGTCGGTGGTTCGCTCACTCCGCTCGGAGACCCGCCCCTGTTCCTGGGGTTCCTCAAGGGGGTGAGTTTTTTCTGGACCACAACGCATCTGTTTGCGGAAATGCTCTTCGTTTCCCTGAGTCTCCTGACCATCTATTACTGCATGGACAGGCGACAGCACGCCAAAGAGGGCAAGCCGACACCCAGCGCGGACACATCCGAGCCGCAGGAAGCCCTGGGCATTGAGGGCTCCGTGAATCTCGTGCTGCTGCTCGGCGTTGTTGGAGCCGTTCTCCTGAGCGGCATCTGGAATCCGGAGAAGGAGTTCCAGATCCTGTCTGTGCAGGTCAGGCTGCAAGACCTTGTCCGTGACCTCTCCATGCTTGTCCTGGCTGGGCTTTCGCTCATGCTGACATCCAGCACAACCCGTGCGTTGAACGGCTTTTCCTGGGATCCCATCGTGGAGGTGGCCAAGCTGTTTTTTGGGATATTCATCAGCATGATCCCGGCCATTGCAATCCTGAAGGCCGGGTCAAACGGTGCGCTTCAGAGCATTATCGCCCTGGTGACCCACGACGGCGTGCCTGTAAACCACATGTATTTCTGGCTCACCGGCGGGCTCTCCAGCTTCCTGGACAACGCCCCGACCTACCTGGTGTTCTTCAACACGGCCGGGGGCGATGCGGCGCGGTTGATGGCGGAAGCGCCCAAGACCCTGGCCGCCATCTCCTGCGGTGCGGTGTTCATGGGGGCCAACTCCTACATCGGCAACGCCCCGAACTTCATGGTCCGGTCCATAGCGGAATCCCAGGGCGTCCAGATGCCCAGCTTCCTCGGCTACATGGCCTGGTCCCTGTGTATCCTGATCCCTCTGTTCATCCTGACGACCTTCCTGTTTTTCCTGTCCTGACGCGGGTTGGTTGGCAGAGCCACGTGTTTTTCATGAAGGGTGCGCGAGCTGCTCACAAGTCATGGCGCACAGGTGAAGGAGAGATGATTGCCGACGTTGCGCTTGACTCAAGCTCCTGATGATTGGCCTGGTTGTCGTTGTTTGAATGTTCCGCCCCCAAGCTATCCGGACATGGCCAGTCCTCGGCCTTGAGCACGCTCGGCGCTCGTGAACTGCCCTGAGCACAGGCTTGAGCACGCGCTGCGCGCAAGCCATCCGCCCAAAGGCACGGCGCAGGAGCGCGCTGCGACCGTCGAAGGCGCCCAGCGCAAAGACTGCCGACAAAGCCTTGCCCTGTGCTGGCGCTCGCTGTAGACTGCCCTTGACGGCTGGCATGGGCCGCACATCCTTTGAGGAGCAGGTGGACTGGATCATGAACGTCTTGTGGGCACCCTGGCGGCTGGACTACATCCTCGGCCCCAAGCCAGACGAATGCGTGTTCTGCGTGCCAAGCCACACCGGCGAGGATGCCGACCGCTTCATCCTGCACCGGGGCCTGCACAACTACGTCATCATGAACCGCTATCCCTACAACAACGCGCACCTGATGGTCACGCCCTTTCGGCACGTGAACTGCCTCACGGATCTAAGGCCCGAGGAGGCCCATGAGAATGTGGACCTGCTCCAGTCCTGCGTGCGCATCCTGCAAGAGGTTTTCCGGCCCCACGGCATCAACGCCGGGCTGAACCTGGGCGAGGCCGCCGGGTCGGGCATCGCCGCGCACATCCACTTCCAGATCGTCCCGCGCTGGAACGGCGACGCCTCGTTCATGGCCGTATTCAGCGAGACCAGGGTCATGCCGGAGCACCTGCGCTCCACCTACAACCGCCTCAAGTCCCATTTCGAAGCCCTGGGCTAGCTCCCTGGGTTGGAAGGAGTCCACAATGCGTTACCTCAAGGCTGTTCTGCTCGCTTTGATCTTCGTCGTCTCCATGCTCTTCTTCGTGCAGAACAATGCCCCCCTGTCCACCAGCATCCAGCTGGAGCTCAGTCTCATCAACCTGCACCTCGTGTCCCTGCCCCTGCCCATGTACCTGCTCGTGCTGGCGGCTTTTCTGCTGGGCGCGGTGTTCACCCTGGGCTTCCTGCTCGTGGAGCGCATCCGTCTGGGATTGGAGCTCAAAGCCCTGCGCAAGCAATACTCCTCCCTTGAGGACGAGGCCCTGGCCCTGCGCACCCTGCCCCTGAACCAGCCCGAGAACCAGCCGCGCACCGGCTTGTAGCCTGCGGAGCCGACTGTGCCCTGGAACGACCTCTTCCGTCTCGGACGCCGCAAGTCCAAGCACCAGGCCGTGGCCGGAACATCGGGCACGGGCGAGCAGCACACGCTCCAGGACACCCGCGCGGCCATTGAGGAGCTGTCCCAGGCCGTCCGCAACAACCCGGAATCCGTCGAGATCTACCTGGCCCTGGGCAACCTGTACCGTTCCCAGGGCGAGATTGAGCGGGCCATCCACATCCGCAACAGTCTCATCGCCCGGCCCGGCCTGGACTCGGCCCTCAAGGCCCGCAGCCAGTTCGAGCTGGGGCGCGATTTCCGGCGCGGCGGCATGCTCGACAAATCCCGCCAGGCCTTTGAAGAGGCCAGCACGGTCCTTGGCCGAACCGAGGAGATTGAGCTTGAGCTGGCCCGCCTGGCTGCGGATTCCGGCGAGTTCGAGCGTGCGGCCGAGCACTATGGCCGCGTGGGCCGCAGCCTGTCCGAGGCCCATTTCCTGGCCCGCCAGGCGGGCGAGCACTTCCGCCAGGGCGAGACGCTTCAGGGCGACAAATACATCAGGCAAGCCTTGAAGGTTTCCCCGGCCTCGCCCGAGGCCTGGCTGGCCAGCGTGGTCCAGGCCGCCGTGACCGGCAGCACCCTGCTGCTCAGCGTGAATCTGCAGAGCGCCTGCGCCAACATCCCGGCCCCGCAGCGCTTCCTGCTGCTGGAGGGCCTGCTGGAGGCCCTGTCCGCCGCGCGCACCGATGGCGGCGGGGGCAGCGGCGCCAAGGCCCTTGCTCCAGCCCGCATCACCGAGCTGGTCCAGACCTCTGTGCAGGTGCTACAGACCTTCCCGCCCGACGCCCTGCTGTGCTACTATTGCGCCAAGCTGCGCCTCTTTGAGGCGGATCTGGACAGCGCCAAGCACTGGCTGGAAAAGGCCTTGGTGCTCAACGCCGACTTCTGGCTGGCGCGGCTGGAGCTGGTGACGCTGGTGCTCACAAACCAGGAGCTCACGCCCTTTCTGCGCGACCAGATGGCCTACTTCATCAGCCATGCGCGCAAGTCCAAGCGTTTCGTCTGCCAGGCCTGCGGGTTCCGCTGGGACAAGACCTTCTTCGTCTGCCCGCGCTGCCGCTCCTGGCACAGCATCCTGTTCCGGCAGGAATTTTCCTAACACCCTGCCCTGGTGGACGACCGCATGAACGCCCCGAAACTCACCCCCATGTTCGAGCAGTACATGCAGGTTAAGGCCGAGCACCCGGAGGCCCTGCTGTTCTTCCGCATGGGCGACTTTTTTGAGCTGTTCTTCGAGGACGCCGTGGTGGCCGCGCGGGAGCTCTCGATCACCCTGACCACGCGCAACCCGGGCGCCGAGTCCAAGGTGCCCATGTGTGGCGTGCCGCACCACTCCGTGGACTCCTATCTGGCCCAGCTCCTGAGCAAGGGCTACAAGATCGCCATCTGCGACCAGATTGAAGACCCCCGTCAGGCCAAGGGGCTGGTGAAGCGCGCCGTGACTCGCGTGCTTACCCCGGGCACTGTTGTGGAGGATCTTTCGCTGTCCGCAAAGGCCCACAACTACCTCGCGGCCCTGTACTGGGACGCGGACAAGGGCGCGGGCGGCCTGGGCTGGGTGGACTTCTCCACCTCGGAATGGTCGGGCCTCCATTCCCGCCGCGAGACCGACCTCTGGCAGTGGGCGGTCAAGATTGCGCCCAGCGAGATTCTTTTGCCGCCTGGCAAAAAGATCCCCCAGCAGCATTTCGAGCTGCACACCCAGGTGACGCAGCTGCCCAGCCCCAGCGCCTTTGACCTGGCGACCGGGACCGACGCCGTGCTGGCTTCACAAAACGCCCCGGAGCTGGCCACCCTTGATCTGGCCGACAAGCCGGAGCTGGTGCGCGCCCTGGGCGCCATCCTGGGCTATCTGCGGCGCACCCAGAAGACCGACACCCCGCCCCTGGGCGAGTTCCGGCTCCTGGACCTCTCCCGCCACCTGATCCTGGACGAGGTCACGGAGCGCAACCTGGAGATCTTCCGCAGGCTGGACGGCCGCAGCGGGCCGGGTACCCTCTGGCAGGTGCTCGACTTCACCCAGACCGCCATGGGCGGACGGCTGCTGGAGTCGCGCCTGCGCCAGCCCTGGCGGGAGCTGGCCCCGGTTGAGCGCAGCCAGGAGGTGGTGGACTTCCTGTTCCAGGGCGACGCCCTGCGCGCGCAGCTCAGGCGCAGCCTCTCCGAGGTGCGCGACCTGGAGCGCCTGACCACGCGCATCGCCCTGGGCCGCGCCACGCCCAGGGACATCGTGGCCGTGCGCGAGAGCATCACCCGCCTGCCCGGCCTCTACGATCTGCTCCAACAGGCCGTGGGCAAGGCCGGGGCCGCAGCGCCACCTGAACTGTTGAACCTGCTCAAGTCCTGGGACTCCATGGCCGACGTGACCGAGGTGCTTGCCCGCGCCCTGGTGGACGCCCCGCCCCTGGTCATCACGGACGGCGGCCTGTTCCTGCCCGGCTATGATCCGGCCCTGGACGAACTCATCTCCCTCACCGAGCACGGCGAGGCGCGCATCCGCTCCATGCTCGAACGCGAGCGCGACTCCTGCGGCATCACCAAGCTCAAGCTGGGCTACAACAAGGTCTTCGGCTACTACCTGGAAGTCTCCCATGCCTACCAGGGCCAGGTGCCGGAGCATTTCATCCGCCGCCAGACCCTGGTCAACTGCGAGCGCTACATCACCCAGGAGTTGAAGGACCTGGAGGAGCGCCTGCTCTCCGCTGCGGACGAACGCAAATCCATGGAATACCGGCTGTTCGGCGAGCTGCGCGAACGCCTGGCGGCCTTGCGCACGCGCTTCATGTTCATGGCCGCAGGCCTGGCCGCCCTGGACTACTGGCAGGGACTGGCCGAGGCCGCGCGGCAGAACGACTGGACCAGGCCTACGCTGCACGAGGGCATCGAGACCGAGATCATCCAGGGCCGGCACCCCGTGGTGGAGGCGGCCTGCGGCTCGGCCAACTACATCCCCAACGACCTGCGCCTGGACGAGACGCGGCGCATCCTGCTCATCACCGGCCCGAACATGGCGGGCAAGTCCACGGTGCTGCGCCAGGCCGCGCTCATCACCATCCTGGCCCAGATGGGCTCCTTTGTGCCGGCCCGCTCCGCGCGCCTGGGCCTGGCTGACCGCGTGTTCTCCCGCGTGGGCGCCTCGGACAACCTGGCGCGCGGCCAGAGCACGTTCATGGTCGAGATGATGGAGACCGCGCGCATCCTGCGCCAGGCCACCTCGCGCAGCCTGGTCATCCTGGACGAAATCGGACGCGGCACCAGCACCTTTGACGGCCTGGCCCTGGCCTGGTCCGTGGTGGAGGAGCTGTCCCGGCGCGGGCGCGGCCAGGTGCGTACGCTCTTCGCCACCCATTACCACGAGCTGACCTCGCTTGAGGGCAGCATCCCGGGCCTGCGCAACCTGAACATCGCGGTGCGCGAGTGGAAGGGCGACATCGTGTTCCTGCGCAAGCTGGTGCCCGGCCCGGCGGACAAGAGCTACGGCATCGAGGTGGCGCGGCTGGCCGGGGTGCCCCAGGCCGTGGTCCAGCGCGCACGGGAAATCCTTGCGTCCCTCGAGGAAAAATCGCAAAATGAGCGCGGCGGCACGTCCCAGGCCATCCAGGCCCGGCAGAGCCTGCTGCCCGGCATGGCCCCCAGGCCGGAGCTCCAGGTTCCGGAACCGGAAAGCCCGGTGCTGGTGGAGCTCCGCCGCCTGGACCTGAACGAACTTTCCCCCCTGGCCGCCCTGACCCTGCTGCATGAATGGAAAAAGAGTGTGACCCCGCAATGACCCTGCCCGCCAACCTGTCTGGAATACGACGTGCCGCCCCGGTGCTGGCCGCCCTGCTCTGCGTCCTCTTTTGCGTTGGCGCCTGCGGCAAACGCGAATGGCCCACGCCCGTGTCCAGCGAGGACAAGTTCCGCTGGCGCAGCGTGGAGGTCTTGCGCAATCAAGGCTGCGTCATTCTCAACTGCGAAGTCTCCGGCAACTGGCAGAACCTGGACACCGTGAAGGTCCTGCTGGAGTCCGTGGGCACCGGCCCGGATGACGGCTGCGCCAGTTGCCCCTTCACCCCGCGCAGCACCCTCGTCTTCAACCCCGGCGCGGCAGGAATGCGCAAGGACATGAACCGCATCGTGCTCACCGCCTGCGAGCTCGACCCCAAGAAGACCTACCGCATCCAGGTGGTTGGCTTCAGCATTTTCCCCAATATCGTCCCTGTGGCGTCGGAGCTTGTGCTCAGCGCCCCCAAATAACCACCCATTGCCAGAGGAGCGGACAACCCCCATGCACCATTTCGAGCAGAGAAACGGCACCCTGTTTGCGGAAGGCGTCAGCGTGCAGGAACTGGCGGAGCGCTTTGGCACGCCGCTGTACATTTACTCCACGGCCACGCTGAAACGCCATTTCCAGGCCTTTGACTCGGCCTTTGCCGCCATGGGGCACCTGACCTGCTATTCCGTGAAGGCCAACTCCAACCTGCATGTGCTGCGCCTGCTGGGCTCGCTGGGCGCTGGCATGGACATCGTGTCCGGCGGCGAGCTGTACCGCGCGCTCCTGGCCGGTGTCCCGGCCTCTAGAATCGTCTACTCCGGCGTGGGCAAGAAGCCCGAGGAGATCAGGCAGGCCCTTGCTGCCGGCATCCTCATGTTCAACGTGGAGTCCATGCAGGAGCTCATCCGCATCAACGATGTGGCGCGCGACATGGGCAAGGTGGCCCAGGTCAGCTTCCGCATCAACCCGGACGTGGACCCCAAGACCCACCCGTACATCTCCACCGGCCTCAAGAAGAACAAGTTCGGCCTGAACATCGAGCACTCCCTGGAGGCCTACAGCCTGGCGCGCGACCTGCCCAATGTGGAGCCCGTGGGCATCGACTGCCACATCGGCTCCCAGCTCACGAGCATCGAGCCCTTTCTGGAGGCCCTGGACAAGCTGCTGGCCTTCTACGAGAAGCTCAAGGCCATGAACCTGGACATCCGCTACCTCGACCTGGGCGGCGGCCTGGGCATCAACTACAACGAGGAGGAGCCGCCGCACCCCACGGAGTTCGGCGCGGCCCTGACCAAGGTGCTGGGCAACCTGCCCTTGCAGCTCATCCTTGAGCCTGGCCGGGTCATCGTGGGCAACGCTGGCATCCTCATCACCGAGGTGCTCTACACCAAGCACACCCCGAGCAAGAACTTCGTCATCGTGGACGCGGCCATGAACGACCTGGTGCGGCCCTCCCTGTACGGCTCGTTCCACCGCGTTGAAGAGGTCGAGCCCCAGGGGCGTCCGGCCCAGGATGTGGATGTGGTCGGCCCCATCTGCGAGTCCGGCGACTTCCTGGCCAAGGACCGGATGCTGGCCGAAGTGCGCCAGGGCGAGCGCCTTGCCGTCTACTCGGCCGGGGCCTACGGGTTCACCATGAGCTCCAACTACAATTCCCGGCCCAGGGCTGCTGAGGTTCTCGTGGATGGTGATCAGGTGATCCTGGCCCGTCGGCGCGAGTCCTACGAATCCCTGGTGGCCCAGGAACTCTAGCCAGTCAGGGGGCCGGACGGGACGAACCGCCCGGCCCCCTTTCTGGAGCAGCCATGCCGCGCCTGAACTCCTATCATCTGCCGCCGGAACGCTGGCCCGCCCAGGCAGCGTCGAACGTCCTGCTCTCCGGTCCGGAGGCCAAGCACCTGCTCGGCGTGCTGCGCGCCAAGCCCGGCGACACGCTGCGGCTCTTCGATGGCGCAGGGCGGTGGGGCCTGTTCCAGATCGCCTCGGTGTCCGGCAAGTCCCAGGCCGAGCTGGCTCCCCAGTCCCTGCACGTGGAGCCCAGGCCGAACTCTGGCCTGGTGCTGGCCCTGGGCTGGAACAAGTCCTCGCGCCGCGACTGGCTGCTGGAAAAGGCCGTGGAGCTGGACGCCCTGGGCGTGCTGTTCTGGGCCGCCGCGCGCAGTCAGGGCGAACCGCCCCCGGCGGCCAAGGACTCCTGGCGTGACAAGTGCGTGCAGGCGGCCAAGCAGTGCGGCTCAACCTGGCTGCCCGAGCTGGGCGTTGTGGCTGGCGGCGTGGAGGGCCTTGTCCGCGTTGCGGCGGACCCCAGCGGATGGTACGATGGATGCTACATGCTTGATGAAGGCGCGGAAACGGACGCCCTGCCCGATCCGGCGCGCCTGGCCGTTGGCCGCACACTGGTGGTCCTCGGGCCAGAGGGCGGGCTCACGCGCGCTGAGGCCGAGAGCCTGGCCCAGGCCGGATTTGCGCCTGTGAGCCTGGGGCCGCGCCCGCTGCGCTGGGAGACGGCGGCCCTGTATTGCCTCAGTCTTGCACACTTTGCCGCACGCACACGCTGAGGATACGGCACGCCATGCGCATCGAACTCTCGGAAAAGCAGCCCCTGGCGGACAAGATCCGGCCGCAGACCCTGGATGAGTTCGTGGGCCAGAGCCATTTGCTGGAGCGCATCGCGGCCTTTGCCCAGGGGCCGCGCCTGCCAAGCCTGCTGTTCTTCGGCCCGCCGGGGTGCGGCAAGTCCACCCTGGCCATGCTCATGGCCAAGGCAGCGGGCAAGAAATGGATCCGCATGAGCGCGCCCGAGGCCGGGCTGGCCGCCCTGCGCAAGCGCCTGGAAGGGATCGAGGTGCTCATTCTCGACGAAATCCACCGCTTTTCCAAGGCCCAGCAGGACTTCTTCCTGCCCATCCTGGAAAGCGGCGAGATCGTGCTCCTGGCCACCAGCACCGAGAACCCGTCCTTCAGCGTCACCCGGCAACTGCTTTCGCGGCTGCACGTGCTGCGCTTCCGCGCCCTCACCCGCGAGGAGCTCTCGCGCATGGCCCGGCGCGGGGCCAAGGTGCTCGGCATGGAGTGGCCGGACGAGGTCTTTGACATGCTGGCGGCCATGTCCGCAGGCGATGGCCGCGCCCTGCTCAACCTGGTGGAGCACGTGGCGGCCCTGCCCAAGGAAAAGCTGGCCATCGAGGAGCTGCGCCAGGCCCTGCCCGAGGTGGTCATCCGCGGCGACCGCGACGGCGACACGCACTACGAACTGGCCTCGGCCCTCATCAAGTCCATCCGGGGCAGCGACGTGGACGCAGCCCTGTACTACCTGGCCTGCCTGCTGGAAAGCGGCGAGGACCCGCGCTTCATCTGCCGCAGGCTCGTCCTTTCGTCTGCGGAAGACATCGGCCTGGGCGACCCGCAGGCTTTGCCCCTGGCCGTGGCCTGTCAGCAGGCCGTGGAGTTCGTGGGCATGCCCGAGGGCTTCATCCCCCTGGCCGAAACCGTGCTCTACCTGGCCCTGGCGCCCAAGAGCAACGCCAGCTATGCCGGGTATTTGAACGCGCTGAAAGAGGTCCGTGAGAACGGCCTGCAGCCTGTGCCCCTGCATCTGCGCAACGCCAGCACCACCCTGCACAAGGAATGGGGCTACGGCCGGGGCTACAAGTACCCCCATGCCTTTCCCCAGGCCTGGGTGGAGCAGGAATACCTGCCCCACGAGCTGGCCCAGCGCAAGGCCAAGTTCTATTTCCCGAAGAACGAGGGCGCGGAGCCCAGGCTGCACACCTGGCTGGCCTCGCGCAAACGCGTGACCCGGAAGCCTTAAGCCTCCTGACTGCCCTTCTTGTTGTAGAGCTTGCGCCATTCGTCCAGAAACAGGACAGCGGCGTCGAGTTCGCCCAGCCTGCCCTGCTGCTGCCGGATGGCCCAGACCAGATCCTCGAAGCTCGTGTCTGCCGGGAGCGCCAGCCTGTCCAGCAGGGCCGCGATGTCCTGGGCCAGTTCCGGCGGCAGGCCTGCGGCCGCCTGGACCGTGGCGCGGGGCCGGGGCCAGTTGGGCAGGCGCTGGGCCACGAAATCGAGCAGGGTCTGCATGCGCGCGGCGTAGGTGTGCTCGCGCAGCACCCGGGCCTGGCCACGCGCGGCAATGGCCTCCCGCTCCTCGCTGTGCTGCAGATAGTGGTCAATCTTGTCCTGCAGCTCCTCCATGCTCCCAAAGGTCGCCAGCTCGTCCTCGGCAAAGGCCTCGGGCATGAGGCTGCGCCGGTCCACCAGCTGGAAGGCCCGGCAGGCCGCGATCTCAAAGGTGCGCGGGTTGATGAAGTCCCCGCCGGTGATGAGTTCCTTGGCCTGCACGCTGGAATGCAGATTGATGTTCACGCGGGTGGCGTTGAAGATGCGCACGCAGTCCTCGCTGGACACGCGTGCGCCATTCAGCTGCACGTAGGGCGCGAGCACACTGTCCCCGTCCCATTCCGTGCCCCAGAGCTTGAAATCGCGGCGGATGAGGTCATGGAAGGCCATGCGGCGGTTGGGGTAGCCCGCGCCCATGAACGACACGTCGGAGCCGAACTTGCGCCGCTCCGTGGAGGAAAGTTCAAGTCGTTTATGAACTTCGGGGTGCGCAGCCAGGGGCAGGTACAGGGAATTCTGGACGCCAATGGCCTGCAATTCCTCGTTGAATTGTTCCTTCTGGATGACCGCGAAGACATCGTAGTACGGGGCAAAGCCCTTCCAGTAGGTGAACAGGCGGAAGTCCTCCACGAACCACATGGCCGTGGGCACACCGTCGCGCTTGAGGCGCTTGAGGGCCTGGATGGACAGCGGGGCCTGGGCCTGGGCCAGCAGGAGGTCGGGCTCAAAGGTCTCGACCTTGGCCAGCACGGCCTGGGATATCACCTGGAGGTAGCTGTTCTCCAGGTATTGCAGGCGGTCCGTGCCCACCTTGAGGCCTTGCAGGGCCTTGTATGCGGGGTAAAAGTCCGGAGCCTCGAACACCTCCACCAGGTGCCCCAACTGGCGCAGGGCCGCCGTACAGTATCTGCCGATGGGCAGGGAGCCGCCATACAGCGGCAGCACGACCAGTATCCTCACCCTCGCCCCCTTGCATTTGTGCGCAAACAGCATATCGATCAGTACATTGTTGTCTATTACATGAAAGACTAGCAGAAATTTACATTATTACAAAGTCTAGACTTTCTTTAACATCCTGTAATCGTAGTGTCTGATGTAAACCAATGCACTCCACGAGCAAAACGGCCTGCAGAGGATTCCGGGTCGGGAACCAGCCAGTCGCGCTCTGTGTACAGGCGTTCGGCCAGGTCGTGGAGCACGGCCGAGGGGGTCCCCTGCCCTGCCCTGAGGTGGGCGGACAAAAAGTCGCGGAAGTGCGCGCGCAGGTCGGCATGGCTGTCCGGACCGGCCTGGGCCAGGAAGGTCACACCGAGCCCGTCCGTTCCTGAGGCAAAGGCCGTGAGGCCGGGCGGCAGG
Organism: uncultured Desulfocurvus sp.; assembly: GCA_964390575.1. GTDB lineage: Bacteria > Desulfobacterota > Desulfovibrionia > Desulfovibrionales > Desulfovibrionaceae > Humidesulfovibrio. Next base: position 105,113 of record CAYMIP010000005.1, read on the forward strand.
TGGCTGGCCTCGCGGGTGGACAGGTAGCGCACCAGCCCGGATTCGTTGCCGAACCCGCTGAAGGGCCGCAGGCATTCCACCTGCGCCGGGCAGGGCTGCGACTCCAGGCAGGGCGCGCAGTCAAGATTGGCCTGAAGCACCAGATGCCCCAGCCCGTAGGGGCCGGTTTCGAAACACCAGGCCGAGGACAGAAACGTCGCCAGCACCGGCACACCCAGGTGCGCGGCCAGGTGCATGGTGCCTGTGTCCGGGCTGAGCAGCTGGTCCAGCCCAGCCACCACCTCCACCAGCCCGGCCCAGTCCGTGGCGCCGCAGAGATTGCGTACGCTGGCCGCATGCCGGGCCGGGAGCTCGCGCGCAAGCATTCGCGCGGCCTGGGCCTCGGACGCGCTGCCCAGGAGCGTGAGCGGCCCGCCGCCGCGCAGATCAAGGAGCGCCGCGACCAGCCCGGCCAGGACCTTGGGCGGCAGGGAGCGCCGGGACTCGCGGCCGGCCATGACAACGCCCAGGCCCCCGCCTCTTCCTTGCGCCTCTGGGTTGACCTCTGCCGCTGGCACCGGCGTGGGGTGGTGCCAGGCCCAGAAATCAGCGATGTTCAGCCCGATGCGGCGCATGGCGGACCAGCGCATGGCCAGCCTGGCCCACTGCCCGACCATCTCCTGGCCGCCGCGCCAGACATGCCCGCGCACGCGCTCGGGATCAAACAGTCCGGCCAGGCGGAAGTTCAAGGGCGAAAAATTGAGGTTGTAGACCAGCTCAAAGGGCATGGCCGCAAGCCTGCGGAAGGCCGGGACGTTCTTTTCCAGCAGGCTGCGCGCCTGTTCAGAAGGCGGAAGCTTGGCCAGGGCCGTGCCGTGGGCGGTCACGGGATGCAGGTGCACTGTGGGGTACAGCAGCCGGGCGAGCCCAGCCAGGGACTCGTCCAGGCAGAGGTGGACCTCGCTGCCCGGCTCGGCGCAAAGCGACAGCAGCAGGCGCTTGGTCTGCACGAGGTCGCCGAAGCGGGCCAGCTGGATGACGAGGTGACAGGACATGTGCCGGGGGCTCTCCTTTGCGGGGTGTCTGGGCACCCTATCTCAGGGGCGGGGAATCTGGCAAGAATGGCTGCATTGCCATTTTACAGACCGGGCAAGGATTTGGTATGGGTCTGTGGATGCGCTACTACCCCATGTTCGTGAGCCTAGAGGGCCGGGCCTGCCTTGTGGTGGGCGCGGGCCAGGTGGGCCTGCGCAAAATCGAGACCCTGGCGGACTGCAATGCTGCCCGCATCCTTGTGGTGGACAGGAATCCGCCGGATGAGGCTCTGCGCGCCCTGCTCGGGCGTCCTGGCCTGTGCTTCGCCCAGCGCGACTTCGCGGAGTCTGACCTGGACGGGATGTTTCTGGCCATCGCCTCCACCAGCAGCGCGGAGGCCAACCAGCGCATCAGCGGCCTCTGCGCTGAGCGTGGAGTGCTCTGCAACATCGTGGACCAGCCGGAAGCCTGCTCCTTCATCGTTCCGGCCTCAGTGCGCCGGGGTGGTCTGACCCTGGCCGTGTCCACCGGCGGGCACAGCCCGGCCCTGGCCAAGCGCATCCGCAGGGACTTGCAGGATGCCTACGGCCCGGAGTATGCCCTGTTCCTGGAACTCATGGGGCGGCTCAGGCCGCTCATCCTTGGTCTGGGCCAGGAAACAGAGGCCAACACCGGGCTGTTCCGCAACCTGGTTGACTCGCGCCTGCTGGAAGCCTTGAAGCGTGGTGATGCGGCCCTGGCCCGGGCGGAGCTCGCCGCGCACATTCCGCCCCAACTGCACGACTCGATCACGGAGATCCTGCATGGCCTTGTCTGATCTGCTCCCGATCCTCGTCATCGCCCTGTACTTTATGGGCACCGGGCTCTTTGTCGTGGGCTCGGCCCTGCGCCACGAGCTGCTCAAGACCGCGGCCCTGGGGCTGGCCACCCTGGGCTTCGCCCTGCACAGCGTGGACCTGGCGCAGCTTTTGGCCGGGGCGGACCTGGCCCAGGCCCTCACCGCCGGGCGCTTCCTGTTCTGCCTGCTGGGCTGGGGCATCCTGGTTATTTTCCTGCTGCTCTGGTGGCGGCTCAAGCTCAAGTTCCTGGCCGTGGTGGCCATGCCCCTGGCCCTGGTGCTCTACGTCACGGCCAACGCCACAGTGGGCGTCAACACCAAGCTGCCGCCCATGCTCACGGGCCTGTTCTTTCTCCTGCACATCGGCACCCTGTTTGCCAGCATGGCCCTCTTGGCCATGGCCTTTGGCGCCGGGCTGGCCTTTCTGCACCTGGAGAAACGCATCAAGACCAAGACGGGCTTAAAGCAGTTCCAGAAGGACATGCCTTCCTTGGACACCTTTGACCGCGTGAACCATTTTGTCAGCCTGTGCGGATTCCCGCTGTATACCCTGGGGCTGGCCTCGGGCTATGTCTGGGCCTGGCTCTCGGCCCGGCGCGTGTTCTCCCTGGACCCCAAGGAAATCGTGGCCCTGCTTGTTCTCGTGCTCTATGCCTACCTGTTCCACCAACGCCTGGCCCTGGGCCGACGCGGACGCAAGCCCGCAGTCATGGTCATCGCCGTGTTCCTGCTCAGCGTCGTCTCCATGCTCGGCATCAACTTTCTGGTGCCCACAACCTTCCACGGGTTCAAGCCGTAATGGACAAGAACATTCTCCTTGTTGGACTCAACCACCGCACTGCCGGTGTGGATGTGCGCGAGAAGTTCGCCCTGACCAACGTCGCGGACTTTGAGAAGAGCCTGCTGGCGGCCTGCCCCTTAAGCGAGGTCATGGCCTTGTCCACCTGCAACCGCGTGGAGATTCTCGTTGTTGCGGACAGCACCAAGTACGCCGACACGGATCTGGCCGAGGCCGTGCTGAGCCACTGGGCCGAGACCTGCGCAGGGCCCTTGGACACCCTGCGCGCCCACACCTATCAGCATACGGGCCTGGACGCCGTGACGCACCTGTTCTGCGTGGCCGCAAGCCTGGATTCCATGATCATGGGCGAGCCGCAGATCCTGGGCCAGCTCAAAACCTCGTACCGCAAGGCCGTGGAGACCGGCACCGCGCGCGTCATCATCAACCGCCTGCTGCACAAGTCCTTTTCCGTGGCCAAGCGCGTGCGCACCGAGACGGCCATCGCCTCCAGCGCCGTGTCCATCAGCTACGCCGCTGTGGAGCTGGCCAAGAAGATCTTCGGCGAGCTGGGCGGCAAGACGGTCATGCTTGTGGGGGCGGGCGAAATGGCCGAGCTGGCCGCCACGCATCTGCTGGCCTCAGGCATCGAGAAGCTCACCATCTGCAACCGCACCTACGCCCGGGCCCAGGAACTGGCCAAGACCATGCACGGCGAGGCCATCTTCTTCGAGGATCTGGTGGAGCGCCTGCGCGATGTGGACATCGTCATCAGCTCCACGGGCTCGCCCACGGCCATCATCCGTGCCAAGGACATCCGCGAGGTGCTGAAAAAGCGCCGCAACCGCGCCATGTTCTTCATCGACATCGCCGTACCGCGCGACATCGACCCGGACGTCAACGGCCTGGATAATGTCTACCTCTACGACATCGACGACCTGAAGGAGGTCGTGGAGGAGAACATGTCCAACCGCCAGGGCGAGGCGGTCAAGGCCCGGGCCATCGTGGACGTGGAGACCGAAGCCTTTGCCACCTGGATGAAGTCCCTGGCCCTGCAGCCCACCATCACCGACCTGCTGGGCCGGGCCGAGGACG
>CAYMIP010000006.1:0-83436 GCA_964390575.1 uncultured Desulfocurvus sp.
AGTGGTGGCACCGGGGCAAGCCCACGACCCTGGGCGCGGCCTCCGGCGCCGTGGCCGGGCTGGCCACCATCACCCCGGCGGCCGGGTTCGTCACTGCGCCCGCAGCCATCGCCATCGGCCTCATCGCGGGCGCGGTCTGCTACCTGGGCGTGCTGGCCAAGGCGCGCCTGGGCTACGACGACAGTCTCGACGTGGTGGGCATCCACGGCCTGGGCGGGCTGGTGGGCACCCTCATGGCCGGGCTTTTCGCCACCAAGGCGGTGAACGCCGCCGGGGTGGACGGCCTGTTCTACGGCAACGCCGCGCAGCTGGGCATCCAGGCCCTGGGCGTGGTGGTGGTGGGGGCCTACGCCTTTGTGGTCAGCTGGGCGCTTTTGAAGGGCGTGAACGCGCTCATGCCCCTGCGCCTGAGCCTCGACGCCGAGGCCCAGGGCCTGGACCTGGCGGAGCACACCGAGACGGCCTACAGCGACTAGGGCCTGTTTCTAAAAGCGTCTTTTTCCCCCTGGACGTCGTCGTGAGCCTCTTTTGGCCCAGGGCTGTACCGCAGGAGTACACTCCCTGGTCCCAAAGAGGTTCTCTCCTCGCCAGGAAATAAAATCCATCTTTTGGAAACAGACCCTCGTCTCGCTGTTCTGCGAACCCCCGGCCCCCGGCGCGGACTCCTGCGGGGTCTTCGCCGGGGGCTTTGGCGTCGGCCTGACGGACACCGGTGTGCGTTGACGCTGGGCCGCGCCAAGGGCATATTCGCGCCAGCAGCCCCGCCCCCCCCCCAACACCTCAGGAGGTCCCCATGGATGCACCGGTTCTCAAGCAGCGCGAACAGCTCGCAGCGCACATCATCAAGCAGCTCGGCAAGCGCAAGATGGCGGGCAGCTTCGCGCCCACTGCGGCCCAGGCCAAGGCCGAGGTCCTGGGCCTCATCCCAAGCCCGGCATCCGTCATCCGCTGCGGCTCGGAGTCCGTGGGCGGCTTGGGGCTCTGGGCAGACATCAAAGCCAAGTCCGGCGTGACGCTGATGGACCCCTACGCCCCGGGCCTGACCAAGGAACAGGGCGCGGAGCTGCGCCGCCAGGGCCTGCTGGCCGACGTCATGGTGGCCAGCAGCAACGCCATCACCATCGACGGGCGGCTGGTGAACCTGGACGGCACAGGCAACCGCGTGGGCGGCATGATCTTCGGGCCGAAAAAGGTCATCCTGGTGGTGGGCATGAACAAGGTGGCGGCAGACGTGCAGGCGGCCATGGACCGTGTGCGCACCTTTGCCGCCCCGGCCAACAACATGCGCCTGGGCGCGGCCTATGGCCTGAAGAACCCCTGCCTGGAGGACGGCCGCTGCCACCAGTGCGCAAGCGAGACCAAGATCTGCAACATCTGGTCGATCATCGAGGGTTCGAGCGTCAAGGACCGCATCCACGTGGTGCTGGTGGGCGAAGACCTGGGGTACTAGGTAGAACGGACCGAGATGTCCGCCACAACGGTTATTCTCGGTCCGGCCACACCTCTTCAAATGTCGAACCGCGTTTGTAGGCTACGCCGAAGCCGTTCTCCAGTGCCAGGGATAAGTCCTTTGGGTGTGGCTTCTCGGAAATGACGACAAGCATGAGGGGGGTGGACTTTTCGCTTTGTCTGTAATCCAGCAGCTGCCCCATGGCTAACCGTATAGCATAGCGTGCCTCCGCGTTGGGAGCCGGTTTGATTTCGGCAAACACAACGCGTTCGGTCTGAGTTTTATATCGCACATCGACACGTCTCACATCGGGAGAGATAGACTTCGCACCGTTTTTGCGAAGATACTCGCAGAATTGATTCTGTAGCATACCATGAGCAGGCGAGACGACAATCTCCTGCTCCCGTACATAGCGTGTGTATGCTTCATCAGGGCAAGGCGCGCCGCCCGGCCCGCCGCCGCCAGCATGTTTCCCGCTTTGCTTGCTCTTGTGTGCCTTGGGCTGCTCAAATTCACCATGCGTTAACCATTTGATGATGGGGTGACGTTTGCCTACGTTCGCCCTGTTTATCAGTACATTGACTGCATCTTCAGCTCGAATGGTTTGATAACTAGAATGATGGTGGTTTAGGCGGCTAGCGTTGGTGAAGTCAGCCGGGAAAATCTGCACTGGAATTTCAAACCAAATGTATGACTGTTCAGGGCATCTCCATTTTATGAAATGCCAGTTCTTTTTCCAGTGTTCAGAAAATATTTTCAGGCTAGTATTCTTCTCGCCTTGCCTAACAGACTCAAGTTGCCATAATTCGTTAGCCATGCCTTGGAGGCCAAACGTGCTGGCAACGGATTTCATGCGCTTTGTGTCATTCATGAATACATTGCCTGCCACGCCGACGAGGAAATCCCCACCCTGATGATTGGCAAACATTAATATCCCCAGCGCGCCGTTTTCGCCAAAGCGCTCTAATGTATCTGTGAATTCAGTATGGAAGTACCGCTCGCTATCTAGTACTCGGTTTTGGCTATTGTTCCATTCTTCATGGCCAAAGCCGCGTTCCGTCACGTAGCCTTTTGAAAAAATGACTCCGCACGGTTCTTTGTACTGCGTGGAACTCCATGTGATCGCTTTGAGAGCAAGCAATTTGGTCGCCATGGCAAACCTCACTGTTGGGGGAGACGCTGCGCGGCAATGAAAGCAGGTCTAACGATGGGAAACTATAGCACATCGAAAGGCGCGGTGTCTAGACTCGCACGGCAAACCCACAAAAAAAGCCCCGGCGGACCGGGGCTTTTGCGTTTGGTGGGGGGCGGGGCGGCCCTAGTCTTCCGGAAAATGCACCTGCACCTGCTCCTGGTCGCCCAGGCGCGGCTTGATCTCGCCGATGACGTAGCCGGGCATGTCCATGGCCGAGAGCCGGTCCATGATGTCGTTCACGGCGTCCTTCTTGGTGATGAGAATAAAGCCGATGCCGGTGTTGAAGATCTGCAGCATCTCCGGCCAGGACAGCTTGCCCTGGGACTTCAGCCACTGGAACACGGGAGCAACCGGCCAGGAGCCGAAGTGGATGTGCGCGCTGACGCTTCCCGGGAGCACGCGGGGCAGGTTGTCGTAGAAGCCGCCGCCGGTGATGTGGGCCATGCTCCGGATGGGCAAGTCGCGCAGGAGGTTCAGCACCGGCTGCACGTAGATGCGCGTGGGCGCCAGCAGGGCCTGGGCCACGGTTTCTGTGCCGCCGGGCAGGATGTCGGTTCCGGCCAGGCCGGAGGCGTCGAGGATCTTGCGGATCAGCGAATAGCCGTTGGCGTGGGGGCCGGTGGAGGCCAGGCCGATGATGACGTCGTCGTGGCCCACCTGGGAGCCGTCCACGATGCGGTCATAGTCCACCATGCCCACGCAGAAGCCGGAGAGGTCGTACTCGCCGTCGGGGTAGAAGCCGGGCATCTCGGCCGTCTCGCCGCCCAGAAGCGAGCACTTGGCCTGCTTGCAGCCCTCCACGATGCCTGAGATGACCCGCACGGCGATGTCCGAATCGAGTCTGCCGGTGGCGAAATAGTCGAGGAAGAACAGGGGGCGCGCGCCCTGCACCAGCACGTCGTTGACGTTCATGCCCACCAGGTCGATGCCGATGGTGTCGTGCCCGCCAAAGGCGAAGGCCAATTTTAGCTTGGTGCCCACGCCGTCCGTGCCGGAGACCAGCACCGGGGCATGGATGTTGCTAAGGTCTGGCTTGTACAGGCCGCCAAAGCCGCCTATGCCCGAGAGCACGCCCTTGCCGTGGGTGCTGGCGGCGAGCGCCTTGATGCGCTCCACGAACTGGTTGGCCTCGTCGATGTTGACCCCGGCGGCCTTGTAGGCGTCGGCGCGGTTGGACATGCTCCGTGATCCTCCGTGTGCTGCGCGGCCTGATAGGGATGGGCCGTTGCGTGTCGCTGAACCTTAAGAGTATACGCAATCGAGGCACAATTCAAACCCTAAATCCCGGGCCTGGCGGTCCGGACAGTTCCGGAGGCAGCATGCGCCAGAGATTCCGCACACCTGCGGCAGCGGTCTGGGCCGCTTTTCTGCTTTTTCCGGCCCTGGCCCTGGCCCAGGTCAACGATGTGCGCGGCCCGGCCCAGGTCCCGTTCCGGATGGAGATCAAGGACAAGGCCCCGGCCAAGGCCAATGACGCCGCTCCGCCGAGCAAATTCCCGAACATCGACACGGCCAAGAACCGTCAGGATTACGAGATGAGCACGCCCAAGGCCGACGGCATCCGCCTGGGCCGGGACGGGGCCACGGGCGACACAATCATGGAGGCCACGCCGCCGAAAAAGCCGCGCCCGGCCGATCCCTTTGAGCTTCAGCCCATTCAGGTCAGGCCCATCGTGCCGGTGACAGGGGGAGCGGGCAGCTAGCCCAGGGCGATGCCCTTTTCGCGGTAGAGGTCCAGGGCCCATTTGAAGACGATCTTGCCCAGGCCGTCCACTTCGTCGAACTTCAGCGGCCGCCAGACAAGCCGCTTGTCCTCGTCGAGGAAGCCCTCGGAGATGAACTCGAAGCCCAGGGAGGTCTCGCCCTTTTTCGGGTCGTGGGTGACGTTGCGCAGGGTGCTGTTGACCCAGAAGGACGCTGGCGGAGCGCCGGGCTTGGCGGCGGTTTTGAAAAAGAAGGAGAAGCGCTCGTCCTTGGCCTGCCTGGGCAGAACCTCGTGCAGGAGGGCGTTTTGCACCAGCAGGCGCACGCCGTTGGCCGAGAAGTTGTCCACCTTGAGGCCGCGCTTGGTGTCGGTGTCGCTGTTCAGCAGCGGGGGCGCGACGGTGATGACGGCGCCCGAGGGCAGCTCGCGCCAGAGCATGAGCATGGTCACCTTGCGCTGGTCCACCCGGACGCGCACGCTGTGCCGCATCTGGGCGCTCTTGACGGTCTCGGGCAGCTCCAGGACGAGGTGCACCATGCCGCTGGGCCGCTGCTGCACGGCGTTGAGGCGGCTGGTGAAGGTCAGCAGCTGCTCCCGGCCCCGGCCCTTCTGGTCGCGGATGCCGAAGAAGCACGCAAGCCCGGCCCCGATCCAGGTGCCGGAGATTCCCTTGAGGGCCGAGATCTCCACGGTGGCGCTTGTGGCGTCGTACTTGATGAGGGTGCCCGTAAGGTTCTTGATGCTGGTCAGGCCCGCCTCGAACTCGAGCTTGAGCTTGGCCCGCTGGTCGCGGATGTCCGCCAGCGTGTCCAGCACCAGCTTGCGCTTGCGCGCAACGTCGTCCATCTCATCCTTGGCCCAGAGAGCGCACACTGCGGGGAACCTCACGAAGCGGTAACAGGGACCGGGATACAGCCTTGCAGGCCTGTGGAGGCAGGCCCGACCTCTCACGCCAAATGCAAAACCTGGTCCAGGCGCAAGGGTTAGTGCACGCAGGCGCTGGGGGGCTGGTTGGGGTCGACCCCGCCGGCCTCCAGCTTGTGCCGGTACTCCTTGACCTGGTCGAGGGACTTCCAGCCCGCATACAGCTCCAGCCACTCGGCAAAGGGCAGCTTGGCGGCGTCCAGATGGGACTCGTGGCCCTTGAGCCACACGCCGAAGACGTACATCTCGATCTTGAAGGCCTTGCTGTCCAGGGTGCGCGCCACCACGTCCGGCCCGTACTTCGAGCCGTCGAAACGCGCGCCCACAAAGGCGCAGACCATGGTCTGGCACTTCTCGTAGTTGATCTCGTCGTTGTTCAGCATGTCGGCCAGGCCGCCCAGGCTCTCGTGCTTGCCGTGGATCTCCGCCAGGTCGGCCTCGGGGATGACGATGAACAGCTTGCCGTCCTTTTCAACGACGAAATAGTGCCGCAGCCACTGCTCGAACATGAACACCTGGGCGATGTCGGCCACCGCCGAGGCGTATTGGTCGCCTGCCATGAGATTCTCCTAGTGAGGTGGTGTGCGCGGAACAGCGTTCCGCTCGGCGGATAATGGGCATCATCGGCCCTTGCGTCAAGGGGAACTGCGCGGCCTGGGCGCGGTCCAGGCCTGGGGTGGGCGCTTTACACGGGCGGCGATGTGCGGTAGGGACTGCGCATCTCTGGCGCCGAGAGCGCATTTTCCCAGGAGGAAGCATGGGCAAGCAGAAGAAGATTGAACGCATGAAGGAAATCGACCGCCGCCGCAAGCGTCGCAAGGAACGCCTCAAGGAGCGCATCCGCGAGGCCAAGACTGCGGCCAAGGGCAAATAGGCGCAGGTGACGGGCGGCTCTCGGGCCGCCCCGTCCTTTCAGTGTCCGCGTGCGCGGGCAGACCCCCCACTGGAGGAACACACATGCCCATCTACGAGTATAACTGCCAGGACTGCAAACAGATTTTCGAGGACTGGCAGAAAAACTACGAGGAGCGGGACATCCCCTGCCCGGTTTGCGGCGGCCAGGCCAGTCGGCTCATCTCCAGCACCTCCTTTGTGCTCAAGGGCGGCGGCTGGTATGCCAGCGGCTATTCGGAGAAGCCCGCACCGCCGGAGACCGCATCGGCGGCTTCGGGCGGGAACGGCACAACGCCCAAGGCCGCGTGCGACTGCCCCGGCAAGGCCAAGGCCGCCGAGGCCAAGCCTGCCGAGGCCAAGCCTGTTGAAACCAAGCAGGCGGCCCCCCCGGCGGCGGCGAGCTAGACGAGAGAACCAAGGCAGCCCCCCGGCTGCCTTTTTCATGTGCGCGACCGTATTTTTTGTGGGACGCACCCCGCGCCCGGCGGCCCCCTGCCCCTGCTCCCGAGCCGCCAGAACCCCGCACCAGACTGGAAAGAACGCATGATCGAACGCTATTCCCGTCCTGAAATGACCAATCTGTGGACCATGGAAGCCCGCTTCGGGGCCTGGCTCGAGGTGGAGCTGGCCGTGTGCGAGGCCTGGGCCAGGCTCGGCGTCATCCCCCCGGCCGATCTGGCCGAGATCCGCGCCAAGGCCTCCTTTGACGTGGCGCGCATCCTGGAGGTCGAGGAAAAGACCCGGCACGACGTCATCGCCTTTCTGACCAGCGTGGAGGAAAAGGTCGGCGGGGCCGCTCGCTTCATCCACCTGGGCTGCACCAGCTCGGACATCGTGGACACGGCCAACGCCCTGCTTCTGGTGCGCGCCGGGAAGATCATCCTGGCCGACATCGACACGGTGCTGGCCGTGCTGAAGGACATGGCCCTGGCCCACAGGGACCAGCTGTGCATGGGCCGCACTCACGGCATCCACGCCGAGCCCACCAGCTTCGGCCTCAAGATGGCCGGGTTCTATGCCGAGTTCGCCCGGCACCGCGAGCGCTTCGTGGCTGCGGTGGAGAACATCCGCGTGGGCAAGATCTCCGGCGCCGTGGGCACCTACGCCCACCTCTCGCCCGAGCTGGAGGCCATGGCCTGCGAGCTGCTCGGCCTGGCCGTGGACCCGGTGTCCACGCAGATCGTCCAGCGCGACCGCCACGCCCACTATTTCACGGCCCTGGCCCTGTTGGGCGGCGGGGTGGAGCGGTTGTGCACAGAGCTTCGGCACCTGCAGCGCACCGAGGTGCAGGAGGTGGAGGAGGGCTTCGCCCGTGGCCAGAAGGGCTCTAGCGCCATGCCGCACAAGAAGAACCCCATCAGCGCCGAGAACCTCTGCGGGCTCTCGCGCCTCTTGCGCACCAACGCCATGGCCAGCCTGGAGAACATGCCGCTGTGGCACGAGCGCGACATCTCGCACTCCTCGGTGGAGCGCGTCATCATGCCCGACTCCACCATCCTGGCCGACTACATCCTGCACCGCCTGGCCGGACTCTTGAAGAACCTGCGGGTGCTTCCGGAGAACATGGCGCGCAACCTGGAGGGCTCCTTCGGCCTGTTCTACTCCCAGCGCATCCTGGTGGCCCTGCTCGACCTGGGCCTGCCCCGGCAGAAGGCCTACGAGATGGTCCAGGCCGCAGCCATGCGCTCCTGGGACCAGCGGCGGCTGTTCAAGGACGAGGTCCTGGAGGACGCCGACATTCGTGGAAACTTAAGTCTAGAAACTCTTGAAAGATTGTTTGACCCCTGCTATTACCTCCGGTATATACCGACGGTCTTTGCACGCGTCTTCGGTTCTGGGCAGGAGTGAAGAGTGAATGATTTGAAGGCGAAGCTTGCGCGTCACCTGATGGCGCTGTCCTATGTCCAGGGCGAGGTCACCCTCACCTCGGGCCGGAAGAGCGATTATTATTTCGACTGCAAGCAGACAGCCCTCAATCCCGAGGGCGGCTACCTCATCGGCAAGCTGTTCCTGGCCATGCTGAAGGGGACGGGCGCGCGCGGCGTGGCCGGCATGACCCTGGGCGCCGACCCGCTGGTGGCCGCTGTCTCCCTGCTCTCGCACCTGGAGGGCTGCCCCCTGCCGGCCATGATCATCCGCAAGCAGTCCAAGGGGCACGGCACCGACCAGTACCTCGAGGGCCTGAAGAACTTTCAAAAGGGCGACACAGTGGCCCTGCTGGAAGACGTGGTCACCACCGGGGGCACGCTGGTCACCTCGGCCGAGCGCGTGCGCGCGGCGGGGTTCACCGTCGGGGCTGTGCTCTGCGTGCTGGACCGCGAGGAGGGCGGGCGCGAGCGCCTGGCCGAGGCCGGGCTCACGCTCTCGTCCATTTTTACGCGCAATGAGCTTTTGGAAGCGGCCAAGGGCTAGCCTTCTGGCAACGGGCGTCCCTGCTGGTGCACGGGCATGAGTGGACGCCGAAACAGACGTGGATGGGCCTTGAAAATCGTACGCAGCACCACCCTTTTCGCCTTGCTGGCGCTGCTGCCCGGTCTGAGCCTGGCGGCCAGCCCTGGCGCGCCGTCGGCTTCCGCAACCGGGGCTTCCGCAGCCAGCACCCCCGGCTGGGTGACCCAGGTTTCCTCCTACGCCGCAGTGCCGGAACTCATGATCGGCATCGACAAGGAAACCCAGACCTTCTTCATGTTCACCCGCAAGAGCCCGCTGGAGGTCTCGCGCAAGCTGGCCTGCACCACCGGCTCCGCCCCGGGCGACAAAATACGCGAAGGCGACATGCGCACCCCGGAGGGCGTGTACTTTGTGGAGGAAAAGGTCCCGGGCAAGCTCGACTTCGCCCTCTACGGCGACCACGCCTTCAGCCTGAACTACCCCAACCCCGTGGACCGGCTCAAGGGCAAGACCGGGCACGGCATCTGGATCCACGGCCGCGGCAAGCAGTTCGTGTCCAACGACACGCGCGGCTGCGTGGCCCTCACCGCCCAGGACATCGCGGCCCTGAACGGCCACATCCCCTTCGGCACCCCGGTGGTCATCGCCAAGAAGCTCTCCTGGACCAAGGAGGCGGGCGCGGCCGACCAGACCGCCCAGCTTTTGTCCGAGCGCGTGCGCCACTGGGCCGCGGACTGGCAGAAGAAGAGCGACCACTTCTTCGACTACTTCCAGCCCGAGAAGTTCGCCCAGACCGAGGGCGTGTCCTTTGCCGCGTTCAAGAGCAACAAGCAGAGCATTTTCAACCGCCAGCCGTGGATCCACGTCATGGTGGACAACGTGCGCGTCATCCAGGGGCCGGACTACTGGGTCACGGTCTTTGAGCAGTACTACCGCACCCAGGACCTCATCTCGGCCGTGGGCAAGCGCTTCTACTGGCAGAAGGACAAGGACGGCGCCTGGCGCATCGTGGGCGGCGAGTACACCGAGCCCTCGTCCAACCTGGAGGCCCGCTACCTCTCCTCCAAGCGCGCCGAGATGGACCGCGTGCTCAAGGGCTGGCTGGAGGCCTGGCTGGCGGCGGACATCGACAAGTACATGAGCTTTTACGCCGAGGACGCCACCAACGGCAAACAGAACAACGCCAAGGCCATGCGCGACTACAAGAGCGTGCTTTGGGCCAGCAAGACCCCCACGCGCATCGCTGCGGACAAGGTCGAGGTGGCCATGCACCAGAAGGGCTTCAAGGTCAGCTTCGTGCAGACCTATGAAGACTCTGCGGGACAAATGGACCGGGGCAGCAAGACCCTGGTGCTCATGCCCAGGGGCGACTCCTGGGTCATCCTGAGTGAAACCTGGAGCAAGATGTGACGAAGGACACCAACTTCAACGTCCTGTTCATGCGCGACGACTCGGATGTCAAAAGTTTCCGGGTCAGCCCCAGGCGGCTCAAGCTGCTGCTCTGGATGCTCGGGGTTCTGGCCCTGGTCGTGGTGGCGGGGCTCGCTGTGGGGGTGCGCTCCTTTGTGGGCTACCGCGTGCTCTTAAACGAGCGCCGCAGCCTGGAATCCAGTCTGGCCGAGTCCCAGGTGGCCCTGGAGCGGCTGGGCAACATCGACAAGATCCAGAAATCATTGGGGCTGAACAAGGAGCCCGGCGCGGCCAAGGCCAAGCCTGAAGACAGGGTCGAGGAGAAGTCTCTGGCCGCCACGGCGCAACGCGCCTTTGCCCGGGTCAACACCGGGGCCATCACCGTGGAGAACTTCCGGGGCCAGGTCACGTCCTCGGGCCTCAGCACCTCCTTTGACCTGAACAACCGCGCGAGCACACCCCTGACAGGCGTCATCCGCCTGCTGCTTTTGCGCAGCGATGGCAGCCTGACCGAGCTGGAGGCCCCGTCCCAGGACCTGACCTACCAGATCCAGCGCTTCAAACGCATCTCCACCAGCACCCGCATCCCCGACGGCCTGACCCGCCGGGAGGCCTTGGGCCTGCGCGTCGAGATCAAGACCTCTGAAGGGGACCTCATCCTTGGCGAGACCTACGCACTGGGCAATTAGCCTGCTCGTCCTCGCTGCGGCCCTTGTCGCGTCCGCAGGGCAGTGCCTGGCCTCCACCAAAAGCGGGTTCGTGTTTTTCGAGGGCACGCAGTATCCCCTGGGCGTGGTCTTCATCCATGGCGAGGCCCCCGGCCCCACGGTGATGATCCAGGGCGGCATCCAGGGCGACGAGCCCACGGGCTTTCTGGCCGCGCAGCTCCTGGCCGAGAGCCGCGTGCTCAAGGGCAACCTCATCGTGGTGCCCAGGGCCAACGTGCCTTCCATCCACGCGCACCAGCGCTCGGTGAACGTGGACATGAACCGCCGCTTCGACCGCGACTACAACCAGTTCTACGAGGACCGCCTGGCCCGGGCCGTGCGCTTCCTGCTCTCGCAGTCCAGCGCCTTCATCCACCTGCACGAGGGCTCCGGCTTCTACGACCCCGTGCATGTGAGCCCGTTGCGCAACCCCATGCGCTGGGGCCAGTCCATCATCATCGACGCCAACACCCACGAGCGCCTGGACCTGGCCCGGCTGGTCAACGCCGCCCTGGCCGAGATCAACGCCAACGTGAAGGAGCCGGACTACCAGTTCAAGCTCCTGAACACCCGCACCTTCGAGGCCGACAGCCGCTACGCCACCGAGATGCGCAAGTCGCTGACCTTCTACGCCCTGGCCAACCTGAACATCCCGGCCATGGCTGTTGAGGTGAGCAAGAACATCGGACCCCTGGGCTGGAAGGTCAAGCACCAAGTCTACGCCACCTCGGTGCTTTTGCGTCACTGCGGGGTGGAGATCGTCCCGCCGCGCATCGACGAGGCCGAGATCCAGCGCCTGTACGAGCGCGACCACCGCGTGAACGTCAACGGCAAGCCGCTGGACGGGCAGGGCCTGGCCGTCCAGTCCGGCGGAGCGCTCAAGGTGGACCCGGGCGCAGCGGGCAAGGGCGAAGCCCATGGCCAGGTGGTGGCCGTGTTCGCCTCGGACCGCCAGGGGGTCAACCTCGTGGACTTCCCGCGCATGGCCCTGGAGCGTTTCCAGGAGCTGGAGACCCGCGTGGACGGCCGCAAGGTCTCCACCACCAGCGTGCGCTTCGCGGGCGAGATGCCCCCGCCCCTGCCCGTGGGCCCGCCGGTGTTCGTCTGCTGGCTCAACGGCAAGTCCGTGCAGGTGAAAAACGGGGAGAGCCTGCACGCCGTGGCGGGCGACCAGCTGCTCATCGACGGCGTGCTTGGCAGCAAGTGGAAGGAAGTCCTGAATTTCAAGGGCTTTGCCGCCCGCCCCTGGGCCAACGACGGCCAGGATATGGGCTGGGAGATCATCCTCGACCCGGACAGCTTCATCGAACGCTACCGCCTGCCCGGACCGGCGCCCGGCGTGGCGCGCTACCAGGTGCTGCGCGAGACCATCGGCGCGCGCCCGGCGCATTTTTTCGTGGACATCGAGCCGCGCCGC
The DNA here is from genome assembly GCA_964390575.1 of uncultured Desulfocurvus sp. Classification (GTDB taxonomy): domain Bacteria; phylum Desulfobacterota; class Desulfovibrionia; order Desulfovibrionales; family Desulfovibrionaceae; genus Humidesulfovibrio. The sequence continues at coordinate 12,094 of CAYMIP010000006.1, forward strand.
GTCCAGACCCTCAAGCTCGTGGACGCCAAGGGCCAGCCCATCTCGGTGCACTGGTCCTCCGGCGGGGAGATCAGCCTGGCGCCGGGCGAGTATGCCATGGGCGACGCGCTGAGCAACGGTCCGGCCAACCGGCTCCTGCCCGTGCTGGGCAACCGGCCCCTCAAGAGCGGCGAGAAGTTCCGCGTGGAGGCGGGCCGCTCCGTGCTCCTGACCCTGCGCCAGGCCACCACCTTCGCCGGGCTGGGGGCCATGACCCTGGTGCCCAAGGCCGTGCCCCGCCCGCCTGACAAGACCGGCGACAAGGCAGGCGACAAGTCGCCCGACAAGCAGACCGACAAGCCCGCAGACAAGATCGTCGACAAGGCCGACAAGCCCGCAGACAAGCCCCTGCCCACGGGCAAGCGCCTTTCGGCCAACCCCGACCGCCCCGAGCGCTACTAGGCCCGCCCCGGCCCTTGCCCCCTGGGGCCAGCGGGTGTAAGCACCCTGCCCATGACGACCCGCGCCCGCACCCCCCGCTTTCTTTTGGTTTTGGCAGTCGCCTGCGCGCTGCTCTCCCTGCTCTCGGCCTGCGCCGACAAGGCCCTGCCGCCGCCCGCAGTGGTGCTGGCCCCCCAGCCGCCCCAGCCGCTGGAGCCCCAGAACTGGCTCCGGCCCGGCCTGTTTTACGCCACCAACCGCAACGTCCTGGACCAGGGCTCGGAGACCCGCAGCGCCCGCTACGGCGGCCTGCGCTCGCGCGAGACCTCCTACGGCGAGAGCCGCCTGAGCATCACCGGCACCGGGGCCGGGGCCGCCGACCGCATGGACGTGAAGGTGGGCCTGGAGCGCGTTGGCCGCGTCACGCGCGCGCGCTTCCTGACCGATTTGCAGCGCGCCGCCGCGCGCACCCCGAAGCGCGAGGTGCTGCTCTTCATCCACGGCTTTGACAACAGCTTCGAGGAGGCGGCCAAGACCGCCACGCGCATCGCCCACGGCGTGGACTTCCAGGGCGCGGCGGTTCTGTACAGCTGGCCCTCGGCCGGCGGCGCCGCCAGCTATCTGCAAGACCGCAACAACGCCTACTGGGCCGTGCACTACCTGAAGGAGTTCCTGGCCGACATGCTGGCCGCCCAGTGGATCGACCGCGTGAACGTGGTGGTGCACAGCATGGGCAACGAGGTCTTCATCCGCGCCTATGCTGAGCTGGCCGACGAATGCGCGCGGGCGAACTGCGGCGACCTGAAGAAGCTCAAGACCATTGTGCTGGTTTCGCCGGACGTGGACCGCGAGATCTTTCTCGACCAGCATGCGGGCAAGCTCATGAGCCAGGGCGCGCGCATCGTGCTCTACTCCTCGCGCTCCGACGTGGCCCTGGCCGCCTCGTCCCTGATCCAGGGCGGCGACTACGAGCGCCTGGGCAAGAACGTGGTCTGCATCCCCGGCCTGCACATCACCGACGCCTCGGACGTGAAAACCGACGTGCTGGGGCATTCCTGGATCGCCGACAGCCGCTCCGTGCTCTCGGACCTGCGCTGCGTGCTCACCGAGGGCTGCAACCGCTACGCCAGCAAGCTCCTGCAAGAATACATCTGCCCACCCGAGGCCCGCTACTACCTGCCCGTGCCGGAGGGCCAGGACCGGGCCACCAATGGCGCGTCCTTCTGGCGGCTCAACGTTCCTGAAAACGGAGCCTCCGGCCCGGTGCTCGGCGGCTTCAAGCTGAACCTGCCCTGGTAGCAGGGCGGGGGAGGGGCTGCCTTCTCTCCCCACCCCCTTGGCTTTCCCGCGCGCTTTGGCTACTCTCGCGGCCACACACCGGCCCGAGGGCCAAGCCAAGGAGTCCCGCCATGTCCATCCTCTCCGCCCAGGTTCAAGGCTACATGGAACGCTCGTCCTGGATACGCCGCATGTTCGAGTCCGGCATTGAGCTGAAAAAACAGTTCGGCGAGGACCAGGTCTGCGACTTCAGCCTGGGCAACCCCGACCTGCCGCCCCCGACCTGCGTGGGCACCGCCCTGCACGAAATCGCCGACGAGGCCTGCGCGCCCTTCGCCTTCGGCTACATGCCCAACTTCGGCTACCCCCATGTCCGCGAGGCCCTGGCCAAGGAAGTGTCCAGGGAGCAGGGCGTGGCCGTGGCCGCCACCGACCTCGTCATCACCTGCGGCGCGGCCGGGGCCATCAACGCCTTCTACCGCGCCGTGCTCGAACCCGGCGACGAGGTGCTCTGTCCCTCGCCCTACTTCGTGGAGTACGGCTTCTACGTGGAGAACCACGGCGGCGTGCTTAAGACCGCGCCCGCCCGGCCCGGCACCTTTGAACTCGACGTGGAGGCGCTTGCAGCCGCCATCACCGCCAAGACCCGCGTGGTGCTCATCAACTCGCCCAACAACCCCACCGGCGTGGTGTATCCGCGCGAGAGCCTCGTGGCCCTGACCGAGATGCTCACCCGCAAGTCCGCCGGGCGGCCGCGGCCCATCCTCCTGCTGGCCGACGAACCCTACCGCTTCCTGGCCTTTGACGGCGTGGAGGTGCCTTCGCTGCTGCCGCTCTACGCGCACACCGTGGTGGTCAGCTCCTTCTCCAAGAACCTGTCCCTGGCGGGCGCGCGCGTGGGCTACGCCCTGGTCAACCCGGCCCTGCCCGGCAAGGAGGAGCTCGTCAGCGGCATCATCCTGGCCAACCGCATCCTGGGCTTCGTCAATGCCCCGGCCCTGGCCCAGAAGCTCCTGGCCAAGACCCTGGGCGCCCAGGTCGATGCGCAGATCTACGCCAGCCGCCGCGACGCCATGCGACAGGTCCTGGACGCCGCAGGCTACACCTACCCCCTGCCGCGCGGGGCCTTCTACTTCTTCCCCGCAGCGCCCGGCGGCGATGACGTGGCCTTTGTCAACCTGCTCCTCGAAGAACGCATCCTGGCCGTGCCCGGCTCAGGCTTCGGCTGCCCCGGACACTTCCGCCTGGCCTTCTGCGTGGGCGAAAACGTCATCCGCCGCGCCCAGGACGGCTTTAAGAGGGCCATGGAGAAGGCGAAGAAGTAAGAGCATATGCCTCCGGCGGCCAAGGGGCCTGAGGCCCCTTGGAACCCCCAAGCCAAAAGGGCTGGCCCAGGAGGAACCTGGGCCAGCCCTTTTGGCGTAATGGGGATTCCAGCGGCAGCCGTTAGATGAGCGGTCCCTCTGCGAACCGTATGGCTATCGACAGCATCAATAGGGGCGGAGCCCCTGGATCTTCTCTCTCCCTCTACAGCTTCACGCCCCAGATGTCCTTGGCGTACTCGGCGATGGCGCGGTCCGAGGAGAAGTAGCCCATGCCTGCGGTGTTCAGGATGGACTTCTTGATCCACAGGTCGCGGTTTTGGTAGAGCCTGGAGACCTGCTTCTGGGTGTCCACATAGGCCCGGAAATCGGCCAGGAGCATCCAGCGGTCGCCGTCTTTCAGCAGGGAGTCCACGATGGGCCGGAACAGCTCGGGCTGCAGGGGCGAGAAGTGCCCGGAGGCGATGAGGTCGATGACCCGGTGCAGGGTGTCGTCCTTCTGGTAGTAGTCCCAGGGGTTGTAGCCGCGCGCCTTGTGCGCGTTCACCTCCGGGGTGGTCATGCCGAAGAGGAAGAAGTTCTCCGGCCCCACGCGTTCGCGGATCTCCACGTTGGCCCCGTCGAGGGTGCCGATGGTCAGCGCGCCGTTCATGGCGAACTTCATGTTGCCCGTGCCCGAGGCCTCGGTTCCGGCGAGCGAGATCTGCTCCGAGAGGTCGGTGCCGGGGATGATCTTTTCGGCGTTGGACACGCAGTAGTTGGGCAAAAAGGCCACGTTCAGCGCGCCGACGGCCTTGGGCTCGCGGTGCACGGCGTCGGCCACGGCGTGGATGAGCCGGATGATGAGCTTGGCCATGCGGTAGCCGGGCGCGGCCTTGCCGCCGAAGATCACCGTGCGCGGGGCCAGGTCCGGCCCGGGTTTGCCTGCGCGCAGGTCGTCGTACAGGCTGATGATGTGCAGCACGTTCAAGAGCTGGCGCTTGTACTCGTGGATGCGCTTGACCTGCACGTCGAACAGGCTGGCCGGGTCCAGGTCCTTGTTGATCTTGTGGCGCGCATAGTCGGCCAGGCGCTTCTTGTTGCCCTCTTTGACCTTGCCCCAGCGGGCGCGGAACTCCTTGTCCTCGGCAAAGGGCTTAAGCTCCTCCAGGCGCGCCAGGTTGCTGACCCAGCCGGTGCCGATGGCCTCGGTGATGAGCGCGGAGAGGTCCGGGTTGCACTGCCTGATCCAGCGCCGGGGCGTGACGCCGTTGGTCTTGTTGTTGAAGCGCTCCGGGAACATCTCGTTGAAGTCGCGGAAGGTGGAGGACTTGAGGATGTCGGAGTGCAGGGCCGAAACGCCGTTCACGGAGTGCGAGCCCAGCACGGCCAGGTTGGCCATGCGCACGCGCTTGCCGAAGTCCTCGCCGATGAGGGAGAGCCGGGACAGGCGTCCCTCGTCGCCCGGATAGGCCTTGCGCACGTCGTCCAGGAAGCGGCGGTTGATCTCGTAGATGAGCTCCATGTGGCGGGGCAGCACGCGGGTCATGAGGTCCACCGGCCAGGTCTCCAGGGCCTCGGGCATGACGGTGTGGTTGGTGTAGGCGAAGGTGCCCACGCAGATCTTCCAGGCCCGCTCCCAGGGCAGCAGGTGGTCGTCCACCAGGATGCGCATGAGCTCGGCGATGGCGATGGCCGGGTGGGTGTCGTTCAGCTGCACGGCCACGAGGTCCGGCAGGTCGTCGAAGTGCTGGTGGTGCTTCAGGTGGCGGCGGGTGATGTCGTGGAAGGTGGCGGCCACGAAGAAGTACTGCTGCTTGAGCCGCAGTTCCTGGCCCTCCACGAAGGAGTCCGTGGGGTAGAGCACCTTGGAGATGTTCTCGCTCTTGGCCTTGTCCTCGATGGCGCGCAGGTAGGCGCCGGAGTTGAAGAACTCCAGGTCGAAGTCGCGGCTGCTCTTGGCGCTCCAGAGGCGCATGTTGATGACGTTGCCGTTCTTGTAGCCCGGAATCATCATGTCATAGGCCATGGCCATGACCTTGTCGCCAGCTTCCCAGACGTGGCGCAGGCGGCCCTGGTCGTCGGTGTAGGCGTTGACGCGCCCGCCGAACTGCACCGGGAAGAGGTAGCCGGAGCGGTCGTACTCCCAGGGGTTGCCGAAGCGCAGCCAGTTGTCCGGGCGCTCCACCTGCCAGCCGTCCTGGATGCTCTGGTGGAAGATGCCGTACTCGTAGCGGATGCCGTAGCCGTAGCCGGGAATGCCCAGGGTGGCCATGGAGTCGAGGTAGCAGGAGGCCAGCCGTCCCAGGCCGCCGTTGCCCAGGCCCGCGTCCCACTCGGCCTCGGTGACCTCCTCGTAGTCCTGGCCCATGCCGGTCAGGGCCTCGCGCACCTGCTGCTCCATGCCGAGGCAGAGCACGTTGTTCTTGAGCGAGCGGCCCACCAGGAACTCCAGCGAGAGATAGTACACGCGCTTGGAGCTGCGGTCGTAGTAAGAGCGTTGGGTGCGGATCCAGTGCTCGGCCATGAGCTCGCGCATGGTGTAGGCCAGGGCCTTGTAGTAGTCGTGGATGCCGGCCCGGGCGATGTCCTTGCCCAGGAAGGCGAACATGTGCTTGCGGATGTCCTCCTTGAGGGTTTCCACGGAGCAGCAGTTCTCCTCGGGCATGCTGGGCGCCCCGGCGGACGAGGGTTTGGCCTGGGGCTTGGCCTTGGGCTTGGCTGCGGTCTGGGCTGCTTTTTTCGCGGGCATGGCGACCTCTGGAGAGAGTTGAAAGGGTTCATGATCACTACTTACTTTTTGCCTGTACTTCAGAAAAAAGGCAAGGCCGCAGTGCTCCGAACCCCGCATCGCACAAAGGAGATACCTTGTCCGGCGGCGGGGCTTGACGGGGTTGGCTAATGCTGTATTCTTGGTTGTACCCCCATACGGTATACACACTGCAACAGGAGGAATATCCATGAACGAGAATGGTCGCGGCAAACCGTGGAACCCGTATGTCGCGGGGGCGCTGGCTGGCCTCTTGCTGGTGTTCTCCGTGTACGCCACGGGCAAGTATTTCGGCGCCTCCACCACCTTTGTCCGCGCTGCGGGCATGGTCGAGCAGACCGTGACGCCTGAGCGTGTGGCCTCCATGCCGTATTTCATGAAGGAAAAGCCGGTGATCGACTGGCAGTGGATGTTCGTGGCGGGCATCCTGGCGGGTTCGTTTGCGGCGTCGCTGGGCAGCGGCACCTTCCGCATCCAGGCCGTGCCAAACCTCTTTGCCGCGCGTTTCGGGCCATCCACGGGCAGGCGCTTCGGCGTGGCTTTTCTCGGGGGGGCGGTGGCCATGTTCGGGGCGCGCCTGGCGGATGGCTGACCCAGCGGTCATGGGCTGAGCGGTTCGCTTCAGCTGGCTGCGAGTGGTCTGGTGGCCCTGGTCTGCTTCTTCGTCGGCGGGGTCGTGGTGGCCCGTCTGCTGTACGGAAATGGCGGGGGGAGGTAGGCATGGAACTCATCTTTGGACTCATCACGGGCGTGCTCTTCGGCATCCTGCTGCAACGGGCGGAGGTCATCCGCTACGACCGGCAGCTGGGGGCCCTGCTTTTGAAGGACATGACCATCGTCAAGTTCATGCTCAGCACCATCCTGGTGGGCATGGTCGGGGTGTATCTTCTGGTGGACCTGGGCCTGGCCAAGCTGGCCATCAAGCCGCTGGTTCTGGGCGGCAATGTCCTGGGCGGGCTCATCTTCGGCGCGGGCTGGGCGCTGTTGGGCTACTGTCCGGGCACGGCGGCCGCGGCCCTGGGCGAGGGGCGCCTGGACGCCCTGGCGGGCCTGGCCGGGATGCTTCTGGGCGCGGCGGTGTTCGCTGAGGCCTATCCTCTGCTCAAAACAACGGTGCTGACCTGGGGCGATTACGGCAAGCTGACGCTGCCCCAGCTCATGGACCGCAACCACTGGGTGCTCATCCCCTGGTTCTGCGTGCTGGGGGTGGTGCTGCTGCGCTGGATCCATAAACGCGGATTGTAAACGCGGGTTTAAGAAGACGCCGTCAGGGGGATGCTCCCGGGCGGCGTTTTTCGGCGCGCGCGAGTCAGCGGTTCAGCAACGTGCGCGCGGGGGTTTCAGGTCCGCCCTAAGCGCGGTGGAGCGCGGCCTTCAGCTCATCCAGCAGGCTGCCCGGCACGAACAGCCCGCCCCGGCCGCGGCCCAGGCGCACGCCGGGCTTCATGGCCCCGTGGAAGTCCGAACCGCCGCTTTTGAGCAGGCCCAGGCGGTCGGCCAGGCGCGCCACCTCGGCGGTGTAGCGCTCGGAATGCTCGGTGTAGTAGACCTCCACCCCGTCCAGGCCCAGGCCCTTCAGGTCGGCCAGGAGGACCTCCAGGTGCCGCGTCTGCGGGGAGAGCAGGTAGGGGTGGGCCAGGATGGCCAGGCCGCCGTCGGCGTGCACGGCGTCGATGGCCTCCCTGGGACGGAGCTTCTCCTTGGGGATGTGGGCCAGCCCGCCCCGGCCCAGGAAGCGCACAAAGGCCTCGTCAAAGGTCTTGACCACGCCTGCGGCCAGCATGGCCTGGGCGATGTGCGGCCGGCCCACCACCCCGTCGGCGTAGCGGGCCACGTCCTCAGGGCGCAGGTGCACGCCCACGGTGTGCAGCTTCTCGATCATCTGCTCGTTGCGGCGGCTGCGCGCCCGCATGACCCGGTCCAGTTCCCCGGCCACGGCCCCTGTGCGCTGGTCCACGAACAGGGCCAGCATGTGCGTGGGCAGCCCGCCGAACTCCAGGGACAGCTCGCAACCCGGCACCAGCTCCAGGCCCAGCTGCTGCGCCTCTGCGCTGGCCTCGGGCAGGCCGTCCAGGGTGTCGTGGTCGGTCAGGGCGATGGCGGACAACCCTGCCTCTTTGGCCGCACGCATGAGCTCAGCCGGGGTGAGGGACCCGTCCGAGGCGCTGGAGTGGGTATGCAGGTCGATGCGCGGCTGCACGGCTGGCTGCTTCCTTTGCGGTTTTCCACCCGGCCCGGCGCGCGGGTGGTCCAACAGCTTCAGGGTAAACACTTTTCCTGCAAGGGCGTCAAGGGCGGCAAGGGGGCCAAGGGCGGCGGGGCGGCGGGATCTCCAGCCTTGTGCCTGGGGCGCGGCTTGGGTATGCTGGGCCGGACGTTGCACCTGGAGGTGACACATGGCCCTGAACATGGAACTGGCGCGCCTGCTGGCCTGCCCCAAATGCCTGGGCGGCCTGGCCGTGCTGCCTGCCCAGGACGGGCTGTTCTGCGCGGCCTGCGGCGTGGTCTACCCCGTGCGCGACGGCATCCCGCTGATGCTGGTGGACGAGGCCTGCCCCCTGGCCCAGTGGACCGGCAGCCAGCCAGCCATGCCTGAGCAGTCCGGCCAGCCGTAGCCGTACGGCCTGCCCCAGTTGTCCGGCCTTGATAGTGCGCTGGAATTCCCGTAGGGAAGAGCGCTCAAGACAATCGGGGCGTAGCGCAGCTCGGTAGCGCGCCTGCTTTGGGAGCAGGATGTCGCATGTTCAAATCATGTCGCCCCGACCAGAAAACAGTAAGGCTGAGAGGTTTTTTCCTCTCAGCCTTTTTTGTTTGGCGGAACCATTTGCGGAACCATCGCCTGTTTTGAACAGGCGACTCAACCTTCTCCGGGCTTGTCCCCACCACCACTCCCAGCATCCAATAATTCACGCTACGCCTCGCGGATAGTGTCGCGTCCTCGAATTTGGTGTACACTCACACAGTCAGCGGCTTCCCTGTGTACGTCCACTTGAAAGGCTTTGCCCATAGTTCATTGTAGCTCCTGATGTAATCCATAATTTGGCCGACGAGCTGCTGCTCCCTTTCGCCCAGAGCCTGGGAAGGGGCTTCGGTGGTTGTCTGGGCGGTCGGCTGTTGGCCGGCTGGTTGATTTCCTGTCATGGTGCTTGCTCCGATCATCCGGTTACGTCCGCAAATGCGGAGCCATAGGGCGACAGCGTCAAGGCTTCTGCTAAATGCAATCTTTCAACTGGAGTTGCGCCTTGGCTACAAGTTCAGCTGCAACCTCCGGGATTCTACCGATCTCTGGTTTGGAAATCTGGAAATCGGCCCTGACGGACTCACCCTTGTGCCGCAACTCCGTAGTTATAATGGAGGAGTAGAGGATCACCGGCAAAACGCTCAGTATGGGATCAGTCTTGAGGTTCTTGGTCAGAGTGAAGCCATCCATGAGCGGCATCTCAATGTCGGCGATGACCACATCCACGTAGTCTGTTATGGCTCTGCCCTCAGCCTGGGCCTTGCGAGCCAGTGCGCGTGCGGTGTCTAAAGCCTCCTGGCCGTTGTTGACGATGTTAGGTTCAAAGTTCGCAGCGGTCAGACTCTTTTTCAGCATCAGCCTGATGGTGGCCGAGTCGTCTGCGACCAATGCGCGTATGGTGCGTGGGGATACGAAGTTCAGCGTGCCCTGTTCACGATCAGCCGCAGGGGCAAGATCGGCAAGGATGGTCTCCAAGTCCAAGAGTTGGATGAAGTGCCCGTTGCGTTCCACCAGTCCGACGATGGCCTGGATGCCGACCTTGGGCATGTAGCCGTCCGGAGGGATGACCTCAGACCATCCCACGCGGTGGATCTCCGTGACCCCGGTGACCAAGAAGCCGGTGACAGCCTGGCTGAACTCCGTGACGATGACGTTATCCTGGATGTTTGGGAGCTTTAGGATATCCAGCCATACGGCGAGGTCGATGACGGGTAGGATGTGCGAACGAAGCGGAATGAGGCCCAGGAAACTGGGGTGTGGTGCCGATGGCTGGTGCTCCAGACCGGGGCTGGAGATGACCTCCATGACTTTTGCCACATTGACACCAAAGGAGTGTGTCTCCGTGGCACCGGTTTCCCCGATGGAGTCGATGTGGAACTCAAGAATTTCCAGCTCGTTCGTGCCGGTCTCGAGTAGAATATTGGTCTGGTTCATGGGGACCCCGGCTTGTATTCGCACAGTGTTCGGGCAGTGCTCTACAGAGTGCCCTTGGACACGCTGGTGATCTTGGCCATGGTGGCCTCAAGAACGTTTCGCTCAAGCGGCTTCTTCAAGTACGCGAAGACATCCCCAGTGCAGTATGCGTGTATGATATTCTGTGAGTCATCTGTTGCTGTTACAACAACAACATTGGTTGGCTTTGGCACATGCTTTGGATTAACTTCTTCATACTCCCTTATCTTGTCGATCGCAGTAATCCCGTCCATCTTCGGCAGCATGATGTCCATGAACACAACGTCGAATGGACGCCCACTTATGGCTGCTGTGGCATAGGACCTCACTGCATCTTCACCATCACTTGTGATGACGCACTGTCCGTATTGGTTCAGCACAGTCTTCATAAATGTCTGACTCATTATGTCATCTTCGACGATCAGAATATGCATGACCACTTCCTATATCAAGAGGTGCTGTCTGTAGATTGTAGTCACTGGGCCATGTTGCAATCCACGTCTATAAGCCAAGCGTGCCGCATGGCATTTTGCGCGAATGTCTGGACATGGCAAGCGAGCTGAGCCTTGTCGCGCGCCACAGTTCCGGAAAAATGGCCGAGGATGGCCAGGGAGTGGCCCAGATCGCTCTGCTGCATCCGGCTCTTTCCAGCTTGGACAGCGCAGACATCGGACAACAGCCTTCTCAGGCCCTGTTCCTCGGTAATGGTCAGGCCTTGGAACAAGGCTAGGTCGGTGAAGGAGGCTTGCGCTGTCTGAAGCGCCTTTTGATCCCTGCGCAAGGCCAGTATGGAGATAAGTACCCGGTAGGCCAGGACGATCTGCGCCCTGGGGGACACCAAGCGCTCCCGGCTCAGGATGAAGAACGGGTTTTGCGCCACGGACAGGGTATGCTGCCGGACAAGCCGAAAGGACCGCTGGCAGACAGACTCCCGCCGTTGAGGTTCCAGGGCATGCAGGGTCTGGAAGAATTCTTCCTTGCCGCCCTGGAATTCGTGAAGAACAATCTCGCCGTTCATGGCCCCTTCCCCAGTTCCTGTCTCAGGCAAGGGGCGGCACGCTGCTCAATTGTGCGTACCGCCCCGGTGCCAGGTCACTACGCCGCCTGTTCTTGTCCCGCAGCAGCGCCGCTCTTGACGGCTTCCTTGGCCAGGGCCATTTCTTCCGCGGAGAAGACTTTGGCGATGTCCAGGATGATGACGAACACTTCATCCAGCTTGCCGATGCCCTTGATGTAGTCCGTGTTGATGGACGTACCCATGCGTGGCGCGGCCTCGATGCGCTCGGTGGTCAGGTCGAAGACCTCACGCACCGAGTCCACCATGCCGCCCATGATGATGCGCTCGCCCTCGAACTCCACCTCCACGATGATGACGCAGGTGTCCACGGTGTTCTCGGTGGCGGGCATGCCGAACTTGAGCCGCATGTTCATGACCGGAACGGCGTGTCCGCGCAGGTTGATGACCCCGCACATGTAGTCTGGCGTGCGCGGGATCTTGGTTATGGGCGTAAGTTCCAGCACTTCGCGCACACTGCTGATATCCAGGGCAAAAATCTCATTGCCCAGGGTAAAGTTCAGGTACTGGCTGGTGTCGGCGCTTTTATCTTCTGCCATGGTGCCCTCCTTTGCGGGCTCTCTGCTCCGCAGGGGCTAGAACTTTTCGAAATCGCCGTCATCGGCTTGATCGCCGCCCAGATTCAGGTCAACGCCGCCGCCCTTCTTGGGCTTGTGGGTTGCCGAGGCATGGGACGTCGCATGAGAAGCGCCGGGAGGCAGGGCCTTGGGCTTCTTGGGACGGAAAGCTTGCGCACCATCGTCTACGCGGAAGAATCCCATGGTCTGCTGCATCTGCTGGGCTTGGCTTGACAGCTCCTCGCTTGTTGAGGCCATTTCCTCAGACGCCGAGGCGTTCTGCTGGATGACCTGGTCGAGCTGCTGGATGGCCTTGTTGATCTGGTCCGCCCCGGCGTTCTGCTCGCCCGTGGCCGCCGCGATCTCCTGCACCAGGTCCGCCGTGCGCTGGATGTCCGGCACGAGCTTGGTCAGCATGTCGCCGGCCTTTTCGCTGATGGCCACCGTGGAGCTGGACAGCTCGCTGATTTCGCCTGCGGCGTTGCCGCTGCGCTCGGCCAGCTTGCGCACCTCTGCCGCGACCACCGCAAAGCCCTTGCCGTGCTCACCGGCGCGCGCCGCTTCGATGGCCGCATTGAGCGCCAACAGGTTGGTCTGCCGGGCTATCTCTTCGATGATGGAGATCTTCTCGGCGATGTTCTTCATGGCCGTGACGGCCTTGCCCACGGCCACGCCGCCCTCCTGGGCGTCCTTGGCCGCCTGTAGGGCGATCTTCTGGGTCTGCATGGCGTTGTCGGCGTTCTGCTTGATGTTCGAAGACATCTGCTCCATGGACGAGGACACTTCCTCGATGGCTGCGGCCTGTTCCGTGGCGCCCTGAGACAGCGATTCGCTGGAGGCCGAGAGTTCCTCGGACCCGGAGGCCACGTTGTCGGTTGCGCCGCGCACATCGGCCACCACCTGACGCAGGCGGGACACCATGTCATTCAAGGCTGCGGCCAGCACGCCGATCTCGTCCTTCTGGTTGATGTCCAGCTGCTTGGTGAAGTCGCCCTCGGCCATGGCCTTGGCAAAGGCCACGCCCTGCATCACCGGGCGGGTGATGCCCACGGTGAGGAAGAACGCCACGAGCAGACCCAGGATCAGGGCTACGACCAAACCTGTGATCATGATGGTGGAGGCGGCGGACAGGGCGCTGGCGGCGTTGCCGGAGCCGTCCTGGGTCTGCTTCACGCCATCGCTGCTGGTGTCTTTGGCAGCGTCCAGCACGGCCTGGGCCACCTCACCGCGCTTCTTGCTCACAACGGCAACTTCATCGCCCAGCTTCAGGAACTCCTCCAGGTTCTTTTTGTAGACCTCACCGTTGGCCTTCACCGCGTCCAATTGCTTGAGGTTGACTTCCTGGGTGGTGAGAGCGCGGATCTTTTCAAGCTTCTTGCCGATTTCATCGAAATTCTTAAGAACTTCCTGGGCGTACTTGTTCTCGCGCGTGGCCTGGGACTTCCAGTTGGCCATACGCACGGCATTTCCCAGATCAACCACGTCGTTGATCAGATTGATCTTCTCTACGCGCTGCTTGATTTTCTTGGCGTCCAGCTTGCCTGCCAGGTCGGCCTCCAAAGCCTTGTTCTGCCCGTCCAGGAAGTCGTAGCAGTTCTTCATAAAGGCCTGGGCCGCTTCGACCATGCCCTCCAGGCCTTTGTCCTTCGCCTTGTCTATGTCGTGGGTCTTCTGCGCCAGAGCCTTGTACTCGGCCACCTTGACCGTGGCCGTGGCGGCGTTGGCCTTGAGCTTCGGCATGTCGTACTTTTTGGCCAGGGCCGTGGCCTCGGCCAAGGCCTTTTCCACCTCGGCCACGTTCTTGTTCGCGTCCGCCCAGAACGAGTCCTCTCCAGTGAAGGTGTAGCCACGCATGGCGTACATGGTCAGAAGAGAAGTGCGCTCCACCTGCACGGCCACGGCCACCTGGGGCGCGATCTCATTTTGCAGGTCGTCGGCGATATTGCCCACGCGTTTCATGTTCCAGATGGCCACGCCGCCCAAGAGCAGGGCGATGAGGATGAGGATGCCGAAGCCTCCGCCGATTTTTGTCCCGAGCTTCAAATTCTTGAGCATTGCGTTCTCTCCTTGGTTCCTGTGCGGATTGGTGTGCTGGGTTCAGTCATTGGAGCGCATTTATTCAGAAATGCCGCACCCTGGCTTGGGTCTCTGTCTCAGGCTTGGCGGGTGCGGCCGCCTCGTGCTTGAGTACCGGTGCGACGCCCTCTGACTCCGCATGCCTGCCCTTGTCGCGCCCTTGCGCGCGGTCAGGACGCTACAGTTTGGTACAGTTCGATCCTACTGCTTAAGCCCTTGTTGTTCCGCTTGCGTGCATGAATCCTGACCGCTGATTGCCGTCCCGAGCATCTTGCTGACCTGGGTCATCACGGCGGCATATCTGGTTATGGTCGACACGTAGCCGGAGAAGACCCGATTAATCTCCGGGCTCGTCTGAACCGTTTCCTTGGCAAGTGCGGAGTGCAGATCGGTTTCAAGTCGCGTCAGATCCCCAGCCAGGATGGACATGTTCCGAAAGATGTAGCTGATGACATCGCCAATGGCTTCTCGAGTCATACCGCCTCACTCCTCGACCTTTAGGAATTCGCAGGTTCTGGACGCAGAGCTTTTGCCTTCATCTTCCCTTTGTTACACCTCGCCCTAATGTCTGTAGAGCACGTCCCGTGCCATGCCCGAGCATTCACTGAGAGCATCCCGCGCTCTGATACTTGTTGTTTAAAATAAGCCAGTTATATGCGATGCAGGAAGTCGGATAGAGTTTGCTCCAGTCTCGCAGATGTCCTGCACCAGTGAACACACCACTAGCGCAGAGAGCAGTTTCCTAGGCGAATCAGCTACTCTCTAGCCTTCAAATGTTGCTGCTTTTGGTGGGATTGCGGAAGGTTATTGGCTGGTGTTCACTGGCGCTGAACGCCGTCCTGCTCTAGTGAACAGAATATTTGGATACTGAGGGCTATTAATCATCCTGCCCTGAGCGGATGCCATGGGCCTTGGCCAGGCAATAGACCCGGGTCCGGGACAGGCCGGAAATTTCGCAGGCCCGCTTTGGACTGCCCCCGGCGGCCTGGAACAGGGCACGAAAATAGCGTTCCTCAGCCTCGGCAACAGCCTGTTCTCGGAATTCGCGATACGGTGGCAGGTTCTGGGTATCCGATTTCAGGATTCCGGGGACAGGTAGGGCGTCCCTCTTTCTGCGGCCAAACTTACGCTGCATCGTGACGGCGCGAATGCCTTGCGGGAGGTGCTCAGGGAAAAGAGTTTGCTCGTCACCAGCCTTGGAAGCAGCCTTTTCCAAAACCTGAAAAAGCTCTCGGACGTTGCCTGGCCAAGAGTACAGCCGGAGTTCTTCAATGACTTCCTGTGAGGCCTCAAACATCTTACCACCTGTTCCGGTGAGTCTTTTGAGGCAATGGTGCACCAGTAAAGGCAGATCCGTGTGTCGCTCGCGCAGAGGTGGCAAGTGTATTTCAAAGGCTTGGAGTCGAAAAAACAGATCCTCCCGAAACCGGCCCTCAGCAACCATGCGCCCAAGATCACGGTTAGTGGCGGCCACAAGCCGGAAGTCGCTCTCCACCTCGTCCTTTGCGCCGACGGGCCGGAAGCGTCGCTCATGGAGCACGCGCAGGAAGGTTTTCTGCACCGACAGGGGCAGTTCACCAACCTCATCGAGGAAAAGGGTTCCTCCATCGGCGGCCTTCACGAGTCCCTCTCGGGCCGTGTCGGCGCCGGTGAAGGCTCCGCGTGCATGACCGAAGAGGATACTTTCCACCAGGGTCTCAGGCAGGGCCGCGCAATCGATTGTGGTGAACACGCGCCCAGCCCTGGGGCTGTTGTCATGGATGCAGCGGGCGAAGAGTTCTTTGCCTGTGCCGGATTCGCCTGTGATGAGCACTGACAAATTGCCCACGGCTGCCTGAGCCGCCTTTGCAAGGGCTTCGGAGATCCGGGGACCGTCACCAACGATAGCTCCGCGCAGAAGGCCGACCACACCACTGGCGGCAGCCTCGCGAAAGCGAAGGGCTCGCTTCACGCTTAGGGTAAGCTGTACCGCTGAGCTAGACTTCTCCACATAGTCCCACGCCCCGCTCTGGATGGCTCTTTCCGCACCCTCCGCATCCACCAGCCCTGTGATCACGATGACTTCCGGTCGGGAGGGCACGCCCTGCAGTGGCCCGATAACCTCCAAACCATTACCGTCGGGCAAATGCACGTCCAAAAATACAATGTCTGGGGCTACGCGCCGGGCCATCTCCAAACCCTGGGATAAAGTAATCGCCCAGGAGGTTTTGTGGCCAAGAGATTTGCCCACTTCGGCCAGCACCATCCCAAACCCAGGGTCGTCATCGATGATGAGGATATTTGCCATGCGGTGTATTGTCCTGTGGACTGCGGCAGTTCTATGGCCGGGATTCTGTGCTGCCCTTGGCCGTCAACTCGCCAATGAGCGTGTCCAGTTCGATCCAGTCAATGGGCTTGGGCACGTAGCCCCGAATGCCCATTGCCAAAGCCTGCTCCCTTGAGAACGTCTCACTGTATCCAGTGCACAAAATGATCGGCATGTCTGGGTTGCTGGAGAGTATCTCCTGGGCCAGTTCCTGTCCGTTCATGTCGGGCATGAGCATATCTGTAATCACAATGTCAAAGCTGTAGGGCGCACGGGTAAACTCCACAAGGGCCTGGGCCGAGTTGGTGAACACCGTGGGCTGGTGGCCGAAACTCTCCAGCAGTTTGCGGCTAGAGCGAGCCAGTTCCACCTCGTCGTCCACGAACAGAATGCGGCGCACACTGTGCGGCACTTTGCCAAGCAGGCACTGTAGGGAGTCTACGCCCGGAAGGACCAGTGGCGGCACGTCGACTTCTCCTCGGAGCAGTGGCAGGCCCACTGTAAAACAGGTGCCTATTCCCGGCCAGGACTCGCAGCAGATGGTGCCTGCGTGCAGCTTGACGATGCCGTGGACCACGGCCAGCCCCAGGCCGGTGCCGCGCCCTCCGCTGTGTGTGGTGAAGTAGGGCTCGAAGATGCGCGGCAGTAGCTCCGCGCCCATGCCTTCGCCCGTATCCTTAACGCGCAGCAAGGCATGGCCCGCGGCCTCGTCCACGGTCAGGCGCAGGGAGAGCTCCCCGCCTGCGGGCATGGCCGCTGCGGCGTTGGTGGCCAGGTTCATCACGACCTGAGATATCTGAGTGGCATCGCCCCGCACGATGACAGGCGAGGACGGGTGCTCCAATCGCACAACTATCCCTGTGGGTAGGGTGGCCCTGAGAAAACTCTCCGAGTCCTCCAGGATGGGACCAAGGTCAAGGGGGACCAGGGCATTGCCTCCGGGTCGGCTGAAGCTGAGGATCTGCTTGATGAGTTCCTTGCCGCGATCCGTAGCTCGGATGATTTGCTTCATGTGCTCACATTGATCGGGGTCGCTGTATCGCTCCACCAAGGACAACGTGGCCCGGTTGGCGATGATGCCCAGGATGTTGTTGAAGTCATGGCCGATGCCCCCGGCAAAGATCCCCAGCGCCTCCATCTTTTTCGCATTCCCCACGGCTTCTGTCACTGTAGTCCTCAGCCGGGCTTCCTCCGCTTCTATCATGTCTGCAGCCAGTCGGTGGCACAACTCGACCAAACCGCAGGAGGGCATATCGCGAAGGAATGTGTCATCATCCAGCGCCTGGCGTGCTTTTTGGATCAAAAGCGCGCGTTCATCTTGGGATCCGGCGAGACTCATGGCTGCCCCCCTGTAGAGGCAGTTCGCACCCGCGCCAGAGCCTTCTGTAACTCCTCCATCTGCACGGGCTTACCCACATGGTCGTCCATGCCAGCCTGAAGGAACTTTTCCCTATCTCCCTGCATGGCATAGGCCGTAAGCGCAATGATGGGGATATGCGCCTTCCTGCCCAGTTCAGTCATAGTGCGAATAGCCTTTGTCGCCTGTACCCCGTTCATTTCCGGCATCTGCACATCCATAAGAATGCAGTCAAATTCATTTTCGCACAGGGTACGAATTGCCGCTAGTCCGTCTTTGGCGCAGGTTACGTTGTGCCCCATTCGCTCCAGTATACGCTGCAAGGCAATGCTGCTGATGGGCTCATCCTCGGCAACGAGTATACGCAGTTTTTTCTCCATAGGCTCGGCTCCGGCCACCGGAGCCTGTTTCTCGTCCTGTGCCAGAGTGTCGAGACGCAGGTTGAGATAGATGTTAGTGCCAACCCCAACCTCGCTATCCACCACGATGTCGCCGCCCATGAGTTTGACGATGCGCTTCACTATGGCAAGACCTAGACCGGCTCCTTCATACTGTCTCGTATAGGAGGCGTCCGTTTGCGTGAACCTCTCAAAGACGAGTGCCTGCTTGTCGTCCGGGATGCCGACACCTGTATCGCCGACACAAATATATATTCTGGCTTTGTTCGCAACCCGCCAGGAGGGGTGTGCCCAGGCCTCCACCGACACGGAGCCGGACGCGGTGAACTTGATGGCATTCCCGACGAGGTTGAAGAGGAGCTGACGCAGGCGCGCCTCGTCGCCAACAAACTTGTCGGGGAGCTTCGGGTCAATCTGAAGACTCAGGTCCAGATGTTTTTGGTCTGCAGCTAGTCCAAGGGAATTCAGCACGTCTTCCAGGACATCATGCACGCTGAATGGCTCATGGCGGAAGGAGAGCTGCCCGGCCTCGACCTTGGAGAAGTCCAGAACGTCGTTCAGTAGGTTAAGCAGGCGTTGCCCAGCCCGATAAGCCATCCCCAAATATTGTTGCCGGTCCTCCTCGCTGCAGTCCATGTTGAGCAGTTGGAGCATGCCCAGCACGCCGTTGAGCGGGGTTCGAATCTCGTGGCTCATGTTGGCCAAAAACTCGCTTTTGGCAAGGCTGGCGCCTTCGGCTGCGGCCTTTGCAGCCAGTAGGGCCACCTCGTCTTGCTTGTTTCTCGTCGTATCCTTGAAGATAACTGCAAACTTGCCCGGAGAAGGCGAATAGGCTTTGATTTCGTACCAACGGTCTAGGGGTTTAGAATACTCTTCGAACTCCACCGGTACGCCTGTGAGAGCGACTTGGCCGTAAGTTTCGATCCAGTGTGGCTCGGTTCCAGGGATGCTCTCTAGAACTGTCCGGCCCAGTATGTCCGCCCCTCGCAGTCCCGTCAGGCTCTCAAAGGCCGGGTTGACCTCGAGGAACCGGTAATCCGCTGGCAAGCCTTTCTCATCGCAAAGAATCTCATGCAGGGCGAACCCGTTGGTCATCTCCATAAACAGGCTGCGGAAACGCTCTTCACTCTGTCTCAGTGTATCCTTAGCCTTCTTGCTCTCGGTAATGTCGAGGCAGTGACCGATGTAGCCCATGAATTCACCACGGGTATCGTAGCGGGGAGTCCCGGGGTCCAAGATCCAGCGGTACTCGCCGCTGGCGTGACGCAGACGATACTCCATGCTGAAAGGCTCGCGGAGGTCAAAGGCTGCGACGTAGGTGTCCAGACAGCGCTGGAAGTCATCCGGGTGCACGCCCTCGGCCCAGCCGTTGCCCAGTTCCTGCTCAAGGGTACGTCCGGTGAAAGCCAGCCAAGGCTCGTTGAAGTAGTTGCAGAGCTTGTCCGGCGTAGATGTCCAGATGAGAGCCTGGCCGCTGTTGGCCAGGGTGCGAAAGTGCTGTTCACTCTCGGTCAGCTTGAATTCCAGCTCCTTACGCAGCGCCACGTCGCTTAGGGTGCCGACCATCCGTTGGGCTTTGCCCTGGGCGTCACTTTCAATGGCCTTGCCGCATGTGCAGACCCACTTCCAGCCGCCGCCCTTGGTCCTCATCCTCAAGTCAATTTTGACCCCCTGGCCGCTTTGGATGGCTTGCCCCAAGTCACGCTCGACCCTGTCGATGTCCTCGGGATGCACCAATGACCGCCAATTGGCGTAGGAGGCCCTGAACTCGTTGTCGTCGTAGCCAAGGACTCCGTAATACAAGGGACTGAAATAGGCCTCACCGCTGGCCACGTGCCAGTCCCACAGGCCGTCATTAATGGCGGTGAGGGTGGTTCGGTAGCGCGCATCGCTTTCGTGTAACGCTTTCTCGGTGCGCTTGCGCTCGGTGACGTCATGGATGATGGAGAAGAGCATATTTTTGCCATGGTATAGCTGGCGGTCCGAATACACTTCCACGTCGCGCAGGGAGCCGTTCGCCAGACGGTGTCGGAACTCGAAGGGCCGCCCCTTGCGGCTGCCGGCCAGGATCTCCGCCATAGCCTGGCACACGACCTCCGGCGGGGAGGTGCTGATCTGTCCAATGCGCATGCCCAGGAGTTGTTCGCGGCTATAGCCGTAGAAAGATACGGCCACCTCGTTGGCGTCCACGATGGCACCGTCTTCGGGGTCCAGCACGAGCTTCACGGCGTTGTGCGCCTCGAAGAAGGCCCGGTAGCGCATCTCGCTCTCGGCCAGGGCCACGTTTTCGGCGAGACTCTCCAGGAAGGTGACAAGTTCCGGCGTAAATCGTCCTATCTGTCTGTCGTTGAACTGAAGCAGGCCATAGGTGGTGTCGGCACAACGCAGTGGCACCAGGGCCACGGACTCGTAGCCGAAGCCGTTGCAGCGGTTGCGCGTAGCTGACTGTCGATCCTCTTCAGAGGTCCCGGCCAGCAGCACGGTTGTGTTGTTGCTCCAGAAACTGCCGCGGCCGGTAAAAAAAGGGAATTCCGAATTGTAGCGGCCTTGGATGATATTGCCGCACATACACTCCAACTTTGGCTCGCCGCTGGCGTCCAGGACTGGGTTGCCGTCCATGTCGCGCACGCAGAGACTCCGCTCCAGCTCGACAAAGCTGTCCGGGAAGCCGCGTGTTTCAAAGTAGGGGTAGTCGTTGCCTTCTTGAAGGCGGATGCCCACGGCCTCACAGCCTGACCAGCTTTGCAACTGTTCGACGAGGCCGCGTACCAGTTCGTGACGTTGACCATTCGCACTGAACACACGGAGAAGTCCGAGGACTTCTCCGTGTAGCGCAATTGTTGGAAGCGGTGTGTCTTTCATGAGTCCTTTCTCCTGACACCTGGACCTAAAACAATTTTCTACGTATCGTACGTAACGCCTTAAATCAAGAATATTATGACTCTATCCCGCTGAGTATACCGGCCTTAAGCTTGGGCTCGGGGTGGAAATTGCCAGCCCCAGATGCTGGAAGGCGCGAAGGTGCTGGAGAAGAGCTCCAGCCCGAATGCCAAGATAATGGTCAAGGGCCAGCAGATGATGATGGACGGCGAGAAGGGCATGCAGATGGAGATGAAGAAGTAGTCCGGACCCGATGCTCTTTTCAGGCGGAGCCTTTGGGCTCCGCTTTTTTTGCTCAGAAACGCCTTGTCCCGGTGACACGCACAGCCAGGCCTGGGTGGGCCGGGGCAGCATGGGCACATGGGGGCAAAGTCCCCCTCCAGTCGCCCCGACCAGAACATGAAGAAGGCCGGGAGGGTTTCCCCTCCCGGCCTGTATTGCGTGCGGGGTCGTCCGGGCTACATGTCGTAGCCGAAGGAATCGACCATGAGCTTGGTGCGCTTCTTGGACTCGGTCATGCGGATGGCCAGGTCCTTCTTGTACTGCTTGATGTCCAGCTGGATGGTGGCCACGCCGGAATCCATGGCCGCCTGGGCCACGGCCGGGGCTTCCCACTCCAGCACGCGCGGGTCCAGCGCCTTGGGGATGATGTAGTCCATGCCGAACTTCAGCTCACTAACGCCATAGATGGCGCAGATCTCCGCCGACACCGGCTCCTTGGCCAGGGCGGCCAGGGCCTTGGCCGCGGCCAGCTTCATCTGCTCGTTGATGACCTTGGAGCGCACGTCCAGCGCGCCCCGGAAGATGAACGGGAAGCCCAGCACGTTGTTGATCTGGTTGGGGTAGTCCGAGCGGCCGGTGGCCATGATCAGGTCGCTGCGGGCGCCCTTGGCCACGGGGTAGGCGATCTCCGGGTCCGGGTTGGCGCAGGCGAAGATCACCGGGTTCTTGGCCATGGTCTTGACCTGCTCGGCGTTGATGACATCCTTGCCGGACAGGCCCAGGAACATGTCTGCGCCGTTCATTGCCTCGGTGAGGGTGCAGGCCTTGCTCTGCGCGTAGTAGGTCTTCTCGGCGTTCATGTCCGTGCGGCCCAGGTGCAGCAGGCCCTTGGAGTCGAACATGAAGATCTGCGACTTGTCCATGCCCATGCTCTCGTAGAAGCGCGAGCAGGACACGGCTGCGGCGCCCGCGCCGGAGACCACGACCTTGAGGTTCTTGATGTTCTTGCCGCTGATCTCGAGCACGTTCATGAGGCCCGCGCCGGAGATGATGGCCGTGCCGTGCTGGTCGTCGTGGAACACGGGAATGCCCATCTCCTTGATCAGCGTCTGCTCGATCTTGAAGCATTCCGGAGCCTTGATGTCTTCGAGGTTGATGCCGCCAAAGGTCGGCTCCAGCATTTTGCAGAACTCGATGACCTTGTCCGGGTCGGACTGGCGGATGTTCAGGTCGTAGACGTCGATGTCGGCGAAGATCTTGAAGAGCACGCCCTTGCCTTCCATGACCGGCTTGCCGGCCTCGGGCCCGATGTTGCCCAGGCCGAGCACCGCCGTGCCGTTGGACACCACGGCCACGAGGTTGCCCTTGTTGGTGTACTCGTACACCTGCTCCACGTCGGCGTGGATGGCCCGGCAGGCGTCGGCCACGCCGGGGGTGTAGGCCATGGACAGGTGCCGCTGCGTCTCGCAGGGCTTGATGGACACGACCTCGAGCTTGCCCTTCCGCTTCATCGAGTGGTATTTGAGGGCCTCTTCCTTGGTGTACAGCGCCATGTAGGGGTTCTCCTGTTGAGGGGTGGATTCCGGGGCTGTGCCGCGAGTCGGCACGGAGCTGAACATTAGTTGGCCGCCCCTGTGGCGTCAAGGGCCGCACCAGGGACCGAACCCAGCTGTTGGAGAGCCCATGCCCCTGTCCTGTCTCGACATCGTCCTGTTCCGGCCCAAGTACCCGGAGAACGTGGGCTCCGTGGCCCGGGCCATGCTCAACATGGGGGCCAGGAACCTGATCCTGGTGGACCCGCAGGGCTATGACCTGGAAAAGGCCGAGCCCCTGGCCACCTTCCACGCCCGGCACATCCTGGAGGCCGCCCGCCTTGTGCCCACCCTGCGCGAGGCGCTCTCGGGCACGGCGCTGGTCCTGGGCACAACGGCCCGCACCGGCGGCTGGCGCAAGGCCGTTCTGACCCCGGCCCGCGCGGCGGTTGAGGAGATCCTGCCGCGCCTGGCGGAGGGCGGCCGCGTGGCCCTGGTTTTCGGGCCGGAGGACCGCGGGCTGATGAACGAGCAGACCAGCCTGTGCGACGGCCTGGTGATGGTCCCGGCGCATCCGGACTGCACCTCGCTCAACCTGTCGCAGGCCGTGCTCATCCTGCTCTACGAATGCTTCCAGCGCTCCCTGGAGCTGCCCTTCGCCCCCCCTGGCCCGCCCCAGGAACGCGACGCCTCCTTTGAGGAGCGCGACGCCCTGTTCGCCACCATGCAGGTGGCGCTCTCGTCCATCGGCTTTCTGAAGGACCAGAACCCGGACTACTGGATGCTGCCGGTGCGCCGTTTCTTCGGGCGCTTCCGGCTCCGGCGCAACGAGTTCAACCTGCTCATGGGCGTGTGCCGGCAGGTGCGCTGGGTGGCCTCGCGGGCCGGGGCCCAGGCGGGCGGCCCAGATTCGAGCCAGCCAGATCCGAGCCAGACAGATCCGTGCCAGACAGAGCCGGGCCGGACGGAGCGCTGCCGGACAGAACGGCCCTGCGCGGGCGTTGATTTTTCCGGTGATTAGGGCATGATGGCTGCGAGAGTCCGGCGGGCAAGTGCCCGCATGCTGAAGCGGAGCGCCATGCCACAACGCACCATCCTCCCCAAGCCCCCTGGCGGCGCAGCCCGCGCCAGCCTCGCGGGACCATATCTGGCTCTGTGCCTGGCCCTGTGCCTGGCGTTGTGCCTGCCGGTGCAGGCGCAGGCGCAGGCGCCGACGCAGACAGGCAGCCGCGAGCTGGTCTTCGGCATGTCGGCCGCCTTCAGCGGACCGGCGCGCGGCCTGGGCCTGGAGTATTACCAGGGACTCCTGGCCAGCTTCGAGCACACCAACGCCCAGGGCGGGGCCGGCGGCTGGCGGCTGGTGCTCTCCCGGCGCGACGACGGCTATGACCCCCTGCCCGCGCTCAGCAACACCATCGGCTTTGTGGAGCAGGAGCGCGTCTTCGCGCTTCTGGGCTATGTGGGCACGCCCGCCATGGCCCGGGTGCTGCCGCTGCTCAAGCGCTACGAGTCCGAGCAGATGGCCCTGCTCTTCCCCTTCACCGGCGCGGATGTCCTGCGCGAGCGGCCCTACGACGCCTTTGTGTTCAACCTGCGGGCCTCCTACATCGACGAGACCAGGGCGCTGGTGGAGGCTCTGCTGGCCACGGGCAAGCGGCGCATCGCCGTGTTCCATCAGGCCGACGTATACGGCCGCAACGGCTGGGACGGGGTGCGCCGGGCGCTCAAGGTCCACGGGCTGAGCATCGTGGCCGACGCCACCTACCGCCGTGGCGCGGCCTACACCCAGGACTTCCGCCGCGAGGTGGGCCTGCTCCAGGCCGCCGCCCCGGACGCCATCGTCACCGTGGGCACGGGTCCGGCCTGCGCGGCCTTTGTCCGTGATGTCCGCGACGCCGGGCTCACGACGCTCATCGTCACCCTGTCCCCGGCCGACGCCGACAACATGGTGAAGTTCCTGCTGGCCCAGACCCGCATGACAGGCCGCGACTACACGTCCGGGTTGGTCTTCTCCCAGGTGGTGCCCTGCTACGACGACAAGTCCCTGCCTGCGGCGGCTCTGTACCGCCAGGCCATGGACCAGCTGCGCGTGGCCCCGCCCGCCCGGCTGGTGAACGAAGAGTACACCCCGAACCGCTACAGCTTCGTGAGCTTCGAGGGTTTCCTGGCCGGGCAGGTGCTGGCCGAGGCCGTGCGGCGCATGGCCGACGCGCCCACGCGCGCGCGTCTCCTTGCTGTGCTCGCGGGCCTGAAGAACCTGGACATCGGCATCCGCGAAAAGGTCAGCTTCGGGCCTGGGCGCAACCAGGGCCTGCGCCAGACGTACCTCACGGTGTACCGCCAGGGCGGTTTCGAGAGCCTGACGGACCTGGCCAGGGTGCGGCCATGAAGATCCACGGGCTGTTCCTGCGCCTGCTCGTGTTCATGATCGCGGCCTTCGGCGTCATGGCTGCGGCCACCTCGCTGCTTTCCGGCCGGGAGCTCGACGAGTCCATGACGCGCGAGTATGAGGGCCGGGCCGTGGCCCTGGCCCGCTCCATCGCCGACGGCAACACCGAGACCCTGCTCAGCCAGAAGGCCGGGGCCATCCAGGCGGCCATCGACCTGCACCAGGAGATGGGCGGCTTGTCCTACATCCTCGTGGTGGACCCCCAGGGCGAGGTCATTGCCCACACCTTCACCCCCGGCGTGCCCGAGGAGGTCCTGCAGGTCGTGCGCGAGGCCCCTGGCAAGGCCCACTTCGGCGCCGGGCACGACATCCGCACCCTGACGCTGCACGGCGACCGCGAGGTCATCCACGTGGTCCAGCCCGTGCTGAGCGGCAAGGGCGGCTGCGTGCACATCGGCCTGGACAAGGAGCCCATCCGCCGCGCCATCGGCCAGGCCATCCTGCGCCAGCAGGTGCTCACCCTGGGCGTGTTTCTGGCCTCCGTGGCCCTGGCCTTGCTGTTCATCCGGAGCATCACCGGCCCCTTGCGCTCGCTCGCGGTCTATGCCCAGCGCGTGGCCGCCCACGACTTCTCGGCCAGCTGCGAGGTGCGCACGGGCGACGAGATCGGCTCCCTGGCCGAGGCCATGCGCAGCATGGCCGGGCAGATTTCCGGGCATGTGTCCCAGCTGGAGCACAGTGTGGCCGAGGCCACCTCGGAGCTTCAGGACGCCCTGGGCTCGCTCTCGGCCATCGTGGGCAACCTGGCCGACGGCCTGCTCGTGGTGGACGAGGCCGGGGTCATCCTGCGCCACAACCCCGCGCTCTTGCGCATGTTCGGCCTGGAGGGCCAGAACCTGGCCGGGCAGGGCTGCGCCGGGGTCTTTGGCCCGCTGGTCATGGAGGCCCTGACCCGGGCCCAGGACGCCGCCCAGGGCGCGGTGGCGGCGCTCCATGAGGTCCAGGCCGCGCGGCCTGACGGCACAGTCTTCCCGGTGGAGATCACCGTGTCCCGGGTGCCTCTCTCCGGCGGGGCGGCCAGCGTCTGCATCCTGCGCGACATCACCGTGGCCAAGAAGGCCGAGCAGGAGCGGGAGCAGTCGCACGCGCTCCTGGAGCGCATGGTGGCCGAGCGCACCCGCGACCACTCGCGGGCCAACATCCAGCTCAAGATCGAGGTGGCCGAGCGCAAGGTGGTGGGCGACGCCCTGCGCCGGGCCGAGTCCAAGTACCGGGGCATCTTTGAGAACGCCGTGGAGGGCATTTTCCAGGTCTCGCCCGAGGGCCGCTACATCTCGGCCAATCCGGCCATGGCCAACATCTTCGGCCATGCCTCGGCCGAGGACCTCATCGCCGCGCTCTCGGCCCGGAGCCCCTACCTGGAGCCGGCCCGGCGCGAGGCCTTCCTGGCGGCCATGGAGGAGACCGGGCAGGTGCGGGACTTTGAGTCCCAGGTGCGCCGCCGCGACGGCTCGGTGGTCTGGATTTCCGAGAACGCGCGCAAGGTGGTGGACGCCACAGGCCAGACCCTCTGCTTCGAGGGCTTTGTCAGCGACATCACCCTGCGCAAGGAGGCCGAGAACCGCCTCGTGCACCAGGCCTTTCACGACGCCCTGACCGGCCTGCCCAACCGCCTGCTGTTCATGGACCACCTGCGCATGGCCATGGAGCGCGCCCGCCGCCGCCCGGACTTCCGCTTCGCCGTGCTGTACATGGACCTGGACCGCTTCAAGGTCATCAACGACAGCCTGGGCCACGACATCGGCGACCAGCTGCTGCGCCATGTGGCCAATGTGCTCACGACCTGCGCCCGCAGCATGGACACCGTGGCCCGCTTCGGCGGCGACGAGTTCGCCATCCTGCTCGAGGACATCACCGCCCCGCGCGACGCCATCCTCTTCGCCCGGCGCATCCTGGAGGACATCTCCCGGCCGCTGGACCTGGACGGCCGCGAGGTCATGACCTCCGGCAGCCTGGGCATCGTGCTGCGCACCGAGCGCTACGAGCGGCCCGAGGCCCTGCTGCGCGACGCGGACACGGCCATGTATAACGCCAAGGCCCTGGGCAAGAGCCGCTTCAAGGTCTTCAACCAGAAGATGCACACCCAGGCCCTGGAGCTCATGGAGCTGGAGGTGGCCCTGCGCCGCGCCCTGGACCAGGAGGAGCTGGTCCTCCTGTTCCAGCCCATTCTGGACATCCGCGAGGGCCGCCTGGCCGGGTTCGAGGTGCTGCTGCGCTGGCGGCACGAGGACGGGCGGGATATTCCGCCCGGCGAGTTCATCCCCCTGGCCGAGGACACGGGCATCATCTACCCCCTGGACTACTGGGTCTTTGCCCAGGCCTGCTGCAGCGTTCGGCGCTTCGAACAGATCCTGGAGGCGCGGCCGCCCTTCAACTGTGCTGGCTTCGCCACGAACATCAACATCTCGGCCAAGCACTTCCGCAGCCCCATGCTGGTGGCGCACCTGGAGCAGACCGTGAAGAGCTGCGGGGTGGACCCCCGGAGCATCGCGCTGGAGATCACCGAGAGCGTGCTTGTGGACAACGTGCCCAGCGCCACGGATGTGGCGGCCAAGATCCGCGAGCTGGGCCTGGGCCTGTGCATCGACGACTTCGGCACCGGCTACTCTTCGCTCTCGTACATCCAGCGCTTCAGCGTGGACGCCATCAAGATCGACCGCGCCTTTGTGGCCGGGATCGGCCGGGAGGCGCTGGACGGGGGCAGCGAGGCCATCGTCAAGACCCTGGTGACCCTGGGCGCGGGCCTGGGCCTCAAGGTGGTGGCCGAGGGCGTGGAGACGGCAGAGCAGCTGGCCTTCCTGTCCGGCCTGGGCTGTCAGTACGCCCAGGGCTTTCTCTTTGCCCCGGCTATCAGCGAGGCCGAGGCCGTGCGGCTCATCGAAGCGGGCGCAGCCGAGGCCTGGCCGGGCTTCCCGGACATTCCCCCGGCTCCCGGCGAGGTCTAGCCGGCCTTCTCCCCTTTCCCGCCGCGCAGAAGTGGTGTACGCAGGGGGACAGTCCCAGAAGAACCGGCACCCTCAGCCAGGCAGGCCCCCCATGAGCCAGACATCCCCCCCCATGAGCCAGAAATCTGCCCCGGAACGCCTCAGCGGCGTGTTCTCCCAGAGAAAAACCGCCAAGATCGGCTCGGGCGCCACGGCCCGCAAGACCGAACTCCTCTCCTACTACTACGTCGAGGAGCGCGAGGACGGCGCCATGCTGGTCCAGGCCCTCACCGCCAGCGACGTGCCCTTTGGCCCCAAGACCGAGATCACGCGCGAGGAGCTCCTGGCGAACTACCTGCCCGAGCCTCAGAAGACCCAGGCCCACAGCCAGGCCGCCATGTCTCCGCAGGAGCTGGATGTCCTGAAGGCCGTGGCCCGGGGCGACAAATTCCGCAAGCGCGGCGAGAGCTTCACCGCCGAGTACGAGTACAGCAAGGCCCTGTCCCTGGACGAGCGCAACGTGCGCGCCAATTTCGGCATCGGCCTGTGCTACATCGAGCGCGGCGAGCGGGACAAGGCCCAGGAGGTGTTTGAGCGCGTGGTCAAGCTCGACGCGGCCTTTGAGGACGAGCACAAGCACCTGTTCAACGAGTTCGGCATCTCCCTGCGCAAGGCGGGCATGCACGGCGAGGCTGTGGAGTACTACCATCGCGCCCTGGCGCTTTCGCCCTCGGATGAGAACCTGCACTACAACCTGGCCCGCGCGGCCTTTGACAAGGGCGACAGCGACACCGCGCTGGCGCACCTCAAGTCCTGCCTGGGCCTGAACCCCAAGCACGAGGAGGCCTCGCAGTTCGTGGACTTCCTCAAGCGCAAGAAAAGCGCAGGAGTCTAGGCTGGCGGCCATTGCCGGAGCCTCTGCGCAGTCCGCAGCGGGTTCGTGCTTTTCAGCCGCAGGCTCCTGGTGGATGTTTCCCAATGCCCCTCCCTCCCTTCAGCTTGAGCAGGTCTAGGCGATGAGCGAAAAGTACTCCAGACAGTTCATAAGCGGCGTGTTCTCCCAGACGACTGCCAGCATGATCGGCGCTGGGACCACGGCCCGCAAGTCCGAGGTCGTGATGTACTATTATGCCAAGGAGGTGGAGGACGGCGTCCTGGAAGTGCAGGCCCTGGGGCCTGACGTGGTCTTCGGCCCGGTGATCAAGCTGAGCCTCGACGACTTCCTGGGCACGTTCATGCCGGAGCCCCAGATGTCGCAGGAGCGCCTGAAAGCCGAGGCTTCCCGCCAGAAGGATATCCGGAAGGCCGTGGCCAGGGGCGACAAGTTCCTCGAGAAGGGCAAGACTTTTTCCGCCGAGTATGAATATGGCAATGCCCTGGCCCTGGACGAGGAGAACGTCCGGGCCAATTTCGGCGTCGGCCTGTGCTACCTGGCCCGAAACGAGATAGACAAGGCCCGCGAGGTGCTGGCGCGGCTGGTGCGGCTGGAGGCGGCCTTCCACGACGAGCACAAGCACCTGTTCAACGAGTTCGGCATCCGGCTGCGCGCATCCGGCATGTCTGCCGAGGCCCTGACCTACTATGCCAAGGCCTTGGAGCTCTGCCCCGACGACGAGAACCTGCACTACAACATGGCCCGCGCCGCCTTTGACATGGGCGACCCCCAGGCCGCCGCGCAGTACCTGGGGCGCTGCCTCACGCTCAACCCCGAGCACGGCGAGGCCCAGCGGTTCTTGGATTTCCTCAAGCGCAAGCAACTGGCCGGGGGCTAGCCCGCCATGCCCAAGGCCCTTGTCCTGGCCGGAACCAAGAGCGGCTGCGGCAAGACCTCCGTGGCCCTGGGCCTGATGCGCGCGCTCTCGCGCCGTGGCCTCTGCGTACAGCCCTTCAAGGCCGGGCCGGACTTCATCGACCCCGGCCTGCACGGCCATGCCGCCGGGCGCGCCAGCCACAACCTCGACACCTGGATGCTGCCTGAGGCCGCCCTACAGGCGTGCTTCGCCCGTTTTGCACGGGACGCGGACGTGGTCGTCGTCGAGGGCGTCATGGGCCTGTTTGACGGCCGTAGCGGCGCGGGCGAGGAGGGCTCCACCGCGCATCTGGCCAAGGTCCTGGGCCTGCCGGTGCTGCTGGTGCTGGACGCGGCCGCCCAGGCCCGCTCGGCAGCGGCGGTGGCGCTGGGCTTTGCGCGCTTCGACCCGGACCTGCCCCTGGCCGGGGTGGTGCTGAACCGCGTGGCCAGCCCGCGCCACGAGGCCCTGCTGCGCGAGGCCCTGGCCCTGGTGCCGGGGCTGCCGCTGCTGGGCTGCCTGCCCAGGGCCGAGGCCTTAAGCCTGGCCTCGCGGCATTTGGGGCTTGTCACGGCCGAAGATGCGGCGGCGGAGGATGTGGGGGAGGATGCGGCGAGCGGGGAGGGCGGGCTGGAGGCCCGGCTGGAGGCCCTGGCCGACTGGGTGGAGCAGGGCCTTGACCTGACGGCGCTGCTGGCCGCCCTGCCGGATGTGGATCTGCCCGAAATTGTCCTGCCTGAACTCAGTCTGTCCGCAAGAGGGCCGGAACCGCCTGCCGCCGCCATTGCGCCCCCTGTGCGCGCCATTCCCCCTGTGCGCGCCATTCCCCCTGTGCATATCGGCCTGGCCCAGGACCGGGCCTTCTGCTTCATCTACGCCGAGAACCTGCGCCTGCTGGAGGCGGCCGGAGCCACCATCGTGCCCTTCTCGCCCCTGCACGACGCGGCCCTGCCCGAGGGCCTGGACGGGCTGTACCTGCCCGGCGGGTACCCGGAGCTTGTGGCCCGGGAGCTGGCCGCCAATGCGTCCATGCTGGCCTCGGTGCGGGCCTTCTGCGCCCCAGGCCGGACCGCCCGGCCGGTCTGGGCCGAGTGCGGCGGGTTCATGTACCTCCAGCGCGCCCTGGTGGATGCCGATGGCGCGGAGCACGTTTTGTGCGGGGTGTTCCCGCAGCGCGCGGTCATGCGCTTAAGCCGCGCGGCCCTGGGCTACCGCGAGGCGCGCACGCTCCTGCCCGGCCCGCTGGGGCCTGCGGGCACGCTCTTGCGCGGGCACGAGTTCCATTATTCGGAGATCGAGGGGAGCGGGGCGGAGTCCGGGCAGGGCCAGGCCGCGTTCGCGCTCACGGCCTCGGACGGCTCGGAAGCCCTGGACGGCGCGGCCCTGGGCAATGTCCTGGGCGGATATTTCCACGCCCACCTCTCGTCCAACCCGGAAGCGGCGCGGGCCTTTGTGGCGGCGTGCCGGGCGGCGCGGAAGGGGGGCTAGGAGCCGGGCGGCTAAAACCTGGGCGGCTGGCTTGGCGGAGGGTCGGACTGCTGAGAGGCCTGGACGGTCTTGTCGCGCCTGCCGTAGACGATCTTGAGCCGCAGCATGCCGCCCACCAGGGCCAGGCTGACCGAGTTGGCCGCGATGACCGCCGGGGCCTGGATGCAGATGCCATACACCAGCCAGAGCAGCACGCCCAGGGTCATGGACGTGTACATCACCAGCGAGATGTCGCCCACGGCCTTGGTGCGCCAGGTCCTGTAGACCTGCGGCAGGTAGGCCGCAGTGGTCAGCGTGCCCGCCGCCAGCCCGATGTATTCCATCCAGTTCAGCTCCATGCCCTGTCCCTTGCCGCGCGTCTGCGGCCCTGGACTGATACCCCAGTCGGCCTGCGCGGGCAACCGCTGAGCGGCCCCCAGGCGTGCGCAAAACCCGTTGCCTTGGCCCCGCCCGTGGGGGTACTGTGCCGGGGATGCGCCCTGCGCGTTATTCTGGAGGCAATGGACCGTGCAGCAGCTGGCAATAGAATTGGAAGACCTCTGGTTCGCCTACGACGGCCCGCGCGTGCTGGACCGGGTGAGCCTGGCCCTGCCTGCGGGCGAGTTCCTGGCCGTGCTGGGCCCCAATGGCGGGGGCAAGTCCACCCTGCTCAGGCTCCTGCTCGGGCTGGCCCGGCCCGGCGGGGGCGGCATCCGCGTGCTGGGCCAGGACCCCGGCCAGGTGGGCGGGCGCATCGGGTATCTGCCGCAGTTCACTGCCGTGTCCGCCAGCTTTCCCATCACCGTGCTCGGGGCCGTGGCCCTGGGCCTGGTGCAGCCCGGCTTTTCCGGCCTGGGCGGCCTGTTCGACCGCGCCGCGCGCCGCGCCGAACGAGAGGCGGCCCTGCTGGCCCTGGACCGCGTGGGCCTGGCCGACCAGGCCGGGCGCAGGCTGTCGGAGCTCTCCGGCGGGCAGCGCCAGCGCGTGTTCATCGCCCGGGCCATCGTCTCCGGGCCGGAGCTTCTGCTCCTGGACGAGCCCACGGCCAGCGTGGACGGCCGCAGCAGGCAGGAGCTCATGGCGCTCCTGGCCCAGCTGAACCGCGACATGACCATCGTCATGGTCAGCCACGACATGTCCACCGTGGACGGCTGCGTGACCTCCATCGCCTGCGTGAACCGTGGCCTGCACTACCACGCCGACAGCCGGTTGACCCCGGAGATTTTTGCCGAGGCCCTGGGCGTGGACCACGCCGGCTGCCCGGTGGAGCTGGTGGCGCACGGAAGCGTGCCGCACCGCGTGCTGCTCGACCACGACCACCCGGACTGCTGCGGCGGGGCGCACCGGCGCCGTCATGAGGACACGCGCCAGGACAAGAGCCAGGGCCAAGACGGGAGCGGGTCATGATGGAGGCCCTGGGCTTCGAATTCTTCCGCAACGCGCTCCTGGCCGGGCTCCTGGCCAGCGTCATCTGCGGGGTCATCGGCTCGCTGGTGGTGGTGAACCGCATCGTGTTCCTGGCCGGGGGCGTGGCCCACGCCTCCTACGGCGGGGTGGGGCTGGCCTTTTTCCTGGGCCTGCCCGTGCTGCCCGTGACCACGGCCTTCTCCACGCTTGCCGCCCTGGGCATGGCCTGGGTCACCCTGGACGCCCGGGAGCGCGCGGACACGGTCATCGGCGTGCTCTGGGCCGCTGGCATGGCGCTGGGCATCATCCTGCTCGACCTGACGCCGGGCTACAACGCCGACCTCATGAGCTACCTGTTCGGGAGCATCCTGGCCGTGCCCGAAAGCGACCTGCTGCTCATGGCCGGGCTTTCAGGCCTGGTGCTGGCCCTGGCCGGGCTCTTCTCGCGCGGCCTCTTGGTCATGAGCTTTGACGTGGAGTTCGCGCGCTCGCGCGGGGTGCCGGTGCGCTTCCTGCATTTTCTGCTCATGGGCCTGGTGGCGGTCTGCGTGGTCATGGTCATCCGCGTGGTGGGCCTGATCCTGGTCATGGCCCTGCTGACCATCCCGCCCTTCATGGCCGAGCGCCGGGCGCGCTCCCTGGCGGGCATGATGCTGCTCTCCGCGTGCTTAAGCGCCGTGTTCTGCGTGGCCGGGCTGTATCTTTCCTTCGCCCTGGACCTGACCTCCGGGGCCAGCATCATCGCCGTGGCCTGCCTGGGCTTTGGCCTGTCGTTCTGCCTGCCCGGCCAGCGCAGGGGGGCGGCGTGAGCGGCCTGCGGCAGGGCAAACCGGCCCAGGACAGCGCCCGGGACATCGCCCGGCACATCCGGCGCATGGCGCGCCTGGTGCGCGGGGCCGTGCTTGCGCCGCCGCAGAAGGTTCGCCAACTGGCTGCCCAGACTGGAGTTCAGGCTGAGGTCGAGGCCGGGCAGACGGATCAGGGGCGGGGCTGGTGGGTGCTGGCCCAGGGCGGGATGCTGAACGAGAGCGATTTCGCCGCGCGGGAGCAGGCGCGCGAGGAGCTCCTGTCCAGGGTCCGCCGGGCGGGCATATTGGTGGAGGAGAACGTCTGGGTCTGGGACTTGTCGAGCCGGGCGCAGCTGGTGCTGACCACCCTGCCCACCCTGGAGCGGGCGCGCAAGGTGGCCGCGCGCCTGCGCGGCAAGGGGCTGGCCATCGTGGTGCGCCGCGAGATGCCCTAGGCGCCTATGCCCCGATGAGCCCCAGCTTCTGCAGTTCCTCGGAGATCTGACCCGGCCGGAAGGGCTTGGTCATGTAGGACACGGCTTGGCCCTGGATGAAGGCCCGGGAGGCCATGTGGTCGTCGTCCAGGCCCGTGGTGATGATCACCGGCACGCGCCGGTCCTGCGGGGTCTGGCGCTCGTCTTCCTGGGCGCGCAGCTGCTCCAGGGCCTGCAGCCCGTTCATGCCCGGCAGCAGGATGTCCAGAAAGACCACGTCAAAGGGCCGGGCCTCGGAGAGGGCGCTCGCATGGGCCAGCACCGCCTCCTCGCCGGTGATCACGGCTTGGCATTCCCCGATGTCGCGCAGGGACAAAAGCAGGACCTCCCGGTTCACGGGCTCGTCCTCCACAATCAGGATGCGCAGCATCTTCCCTCCCCGAGCGGCTCTGGCCGGCGGTTAGCCCTGGGGCCGAGCGCCCAGCTCCATGACGGACTCGAAGAGGAAGTGGTCCACCACGTGGCAGAGCATGTGCCCGGCCGCGATGTGCACCTCCTGCACCAGGGCGGTGTCCTTGCTGCCCACGCTGATGAGGTGGTCTGAGAGGGGCTCCATCTCGCCGGTCATGGCTCCGCACATGCCGATGGTGGTCAGCCCGCGCGTTTTGGCCTCGCGCAGGGCGGACAAAACGTTGCGGCTGGTGCCCGAGGTGCTGATGCCCACCAGGATGTCTCCGGCCTGGCCCAGGGCCTGGACCTGCTTCACGAACACGAGGTCAAAGCCGTAGTCGTTGCCGATGGCCGTGATGATGGAGGTGTCGGTGGTCAGCGCGATGGCCGGCAGGGGCGGGCGCTCCAGCTTGAAGCGGTTGACGAACTCTGCGGCCAGGTGCTGGCAGTCGGCGGCGCTGCCGCCATTGCCGCAGAACAGCACCTTGCCGCCCTCGGTGAGGCACAGGGCCACGCTTCGTGCGATGTCGACCAGGGAGGCTGCGTGCTCCTCGAAGAAGGCCTCACGGACGCGCAGGCCCTCGCGGGCGTGTTCCAGAACCTTGCGGACGGCTTTTTCGGACATGGAATCTCCGGTCATTCGGGCGATGTTTCGGAAAGCAAGATGCGGAATACACAATTTCGGGTGAGCAGGCAACGCGCGAGGGGCCTTGCGCCGACCGAATATTGTTCGGCGCAAGGCCTGCCCACGGTCCGGGAAGAAATGCTTTGAACTCCCGGCCTGATTGGGGTAAGCAGGGATGCACTAACGGCTTGGGTTGCACAGTTCTTCACATTTCGGAGGAGGATAGGATGAAAAGGATGACCGTCAAAGTGTTGGTGGCGGTCCTGGCTCTGGCCCTGGGCTCTTTTGCGCTCCTGGGCTGCGGCAAGGACAGCGACGTGATCAAGATCGGCTTCAACCTGGAGCTCACCGGCGACATCCCGAAGGTGGGCGAGGCATCCAAGTTCGCGGCCGAGATGCTCAAGGAAGACATCAATTCCAAGGGCGGCCTGGACGTGGGCGGCAAGAAGTACAAGCTCGAGTTCGTCTACCAGGACAACGAGGCCAAGGCTGAGAGCGCCGTCAACGCCGCGCTCAAGCTCATCACCCAGGACAACGTGGTGGCCATCATCGGTCCCAACTCCTCCAAGCAGGCCATCCCCGCCGGTGGCGCCTGCAATGACAACCAGACCCCCATGGTCACCCCCTGGTCGACCAACCCGGACACCACCAAGGACCGCCCCTGGGTCTTCCGCGCCTGCTTCCTGGACCCCTTCCAGGGCCCGGTTGCCGCGAACTTCGCCGCCAAGCAGTTTGGCGCCAAGACCGCTGGCGTGCTCTTCGACATTGCCAACGACTACTCCAAGGGCCTGGCCGAGATCTTCAAGCAGGAGTGGGAGAAGAAGAGCGGCCCCGGCACCGTGGTGGCTTTTGAGTCCCACGGCACCAAGGACCAGGACTTCTCGGCCCAGCTGACTAAGATCATCGCCGCCAAGCCCGACTTCATCTTCCTGCCCGACAACTACAACCAGGTCGCCCTGGTTGTGAAGCAGGCCCGTGACCTGGGCTACAAGGGCCCGTTCATGGGCTCCGACGCCTGGGGCTCGGCTGAGCTCATGACCCTGTGCGGCAAGGAGTGCATCGGCCAGTTCTTCAGCACCCACTACGCCGCCGCCGGCGCCCAGGGCGCGACCAAGGACTTCATCGACCGCTACAACACCAAGTACAAGTACGTGCCGGACGATGTGGCCGCCCTGACCTGGGACGCCACCCGCCTGGTGCTCCAGGCCATCCAGGCCGTGGGCAAGGTGGAGAAGGACATCAAGGCCGAGCGCAAGCTCGTGCGTGACGCCCTGGCCGCCATCAAGGAATTCCCCGGCATCACCGGCACCATGAAATTCGCCGGCACCGGCGACCCCAACAAGTGCGCCGTGGTTGTGCAGATCAGCCCTGAGGGCAAGTTTGAGTTCAAGGAATCCGTCTGCCCCTAGGAGACTGACAGGTATTGTGCGTGGCGGGGACCAGAAGCGGTCCCCGCCCGCATCGTTTTTGCAAGCGGACCGCAGCCCCTCGACCCCCTGCTTCAAGCCCGGAGCGGCCCCCAGCCTGGACTGAGGCAGCCCTCAACATGGACCGAGGCGGCCCGCACATCATCCCCAAGGCAAGGGAGCGCCGGTGGAATTTTTTCAGCATTTCTTAAACGCCTTGCAGTTCGGCAGCTTCTACGCCCTCATTGCCCTGGGCTACACCCTGGTGTACGGCGTTTTGCGCCTCATCAACTTCGCCCACGGCGATATCTTCATGGTCGGCGCGTACATCGCCTATTTTGTGGCCATCACGCTCCTCGGCGCGGCTGGCGAGGGCGGCGCGGCTGGCCTGGGGCTCTCGCCGGGCGTCACCCTGGCGCTCACCGTGCCCATCACCATGATCCTGACCGCCCTGGTGGGGGTGACGCTGGAGCGCACCATGTACCGCCCGCTGCGCCGCAAGGGTGCGGACCGGCTGTACGTGGTCATCACCGCGCTCATGGCCGGGCTGATTTTGGAGAACGGCAACCTGGCCCTGCTGGGCGCCAGCCGCAAGAGCTTCCCCGAGCTGCTGCAAAAGGTCGTCTGGACCTTTGGCGGGGTCTCGGTGACCAACTTGAAGGTCATCGTCATCGTGGCCGCCATTGTGGTCTTCGGGCTGTTGCAGTTCATCGTCACGCGCACCAAGATCGGCATGGCCATGCGCGGCATCAGCTACGACAAGTTCGCCATCCCGCTCATGGGCATCCCGCTGGACACCATCATCGTCTTTACCTTCATCCTGGGCTCCAGCATGGCCGGTCTGGCGGGCATCTTGTTCGCCATGAGCTACCCCATCCTTGAGCCCTACATGGGCGCGCTCATCGGCTGGAAGGCCTTCATCGCCGCAGTGGTGGGCGGCATCGGCGACATCCGCGGCGCCATCGTGGGCGGGTTTCTGCTCGGCTTCATCGAGATCGGCGTGGTGGCCGTGTTCCCCAGCACCCTGCGCGACCTGTTCGCCTTTTCGGTGCTCCTGGGCATCCTCTGGCTCAAGCCCACCGGACTCTACGGCGTGGCCAAGACCACAAAGATCTAGCGCTTCCGCTACGGGACAGGGTTCATGCAGAAACACAGCTTCACCATCTCGATGTTCGTGGGCATGGCCGTGCTCGCGGTGCTGGCCCATTTGGGCGTCATCAACCAGTACCTGCAGTCGGTCATCATGCTCATGGGCGTGAACATCATCCTCTGCGCCAGCCTGAACCTGGTCAACGGCTACATGGGCGAGTTCTCCTGCGGGCACGGCGGGTTCATGTGCGTGGGGGCCTATGCGTCCTCCGTGGTCACGGTGCTCTGCTTCAGCAAGAACACCATCCTGGGCGCGCCGCTTTTGCCGGATTCCCTGGCCCTGTTGGCCTTTCCCCTGGCCCTGACCGTGGGCGCGGCCGTGGCCGCCGTGGCCGGGCTCGTGGTGGCCGTGCCCTCGTTCAAGACGCGCGGCGACTACCTGGCCATCATCACCCTGGCCGCCAACTACATCGTCATCTCGGCCATCGACAACCTGGAGATCATCGGCGGCCCCAGAGGGTTCATGGGCATGAACGCCACGGTGAACGCCATGAACGAGCTGGTCAAAATCCCCTGGATGCTCATCTGGGTCATGGGCGGCACCCTGTTCAGCGTCTGGCTGCTCAGGCGCTTCGTGTCCTCCACCCTGGGCAAGGGCGTTCCGGCCATCGCCCAGGACGAGATCGCGGCCGAGATCATGAGCGTGGACACCAACCGCATGAAGCTCATCGCCTTCATGCTCTCCTCGGGCCTGGCGGGCCTGGCTGGCGGGCTTTTTGCCCACATCCTGGGCTACGTGAACCCGCACTCCTTTGACATCATGAAGTCCACCGAGGTCATGGTCATGGTCTACCTGGGCGGCATGGGCTCGCTCTCGGGCGCCACGCTCTCGGCCGTGCTGTTCACGGTGCTCCTTGAGGTGCTGCGGCCGCTGGAGATCTGGAAATGGGTGGTGATTCCGCTCCTGCTCATCCTGCTCATGCAGTTCCGGCCCGAGGGCATCATGGGCAACAAGGAGCTCTCCGACCTGTTCCCGAAGCTCAAAAAGTACTATTCGTTCAAATAGGCCGGGAGACCGCATGTCGCTTCTGGAAATAAAAGGACTCACCTGCCGTTTCGGCGGGCTCATCGCCGTGAACGACTTCAACATCGACCTGGGCCAGCGCGAGATGGTGGCGCTCATCGGTCCCAACGGCGCAGGCAAGACCACGGTGTTCAACCTCGTCTCCGGCTTCTACAAGCCGAGCGAGGGGTCCATCAGCCTGAACGGGCGCGACACCAGGGGCATGCGCCCGCACCAGGTGACCAGCCTGGGCGTGGCCCGCACCTTCCAGGGCATCCGCCTCTGGGGCGAGATGAGCGTGCTGGACAACATCCGCGTGGCCCAGCACTACCGCGCGGGCTACAGCCTGCTGGACTGCTTCCTGCGCACCAGGAAGTACATGGGCCGCGAGGCCGAGATCGAGGGCACGGCCTGGGAGCTTCTGGAGGCCATGGACTTGAAGGACTGCGCCTTTGAGCTGCCGCGCAACCTGTCCTACGGTGTGCAGCGGCGGGTGGAGATCGCCCGGGCCATGTCGCTCAAACCCTCGCTCTTGCTCCTGGACGAGCCCGCCGCAGGCCTCAACTCCTCGGATGTGGAGGGGCTGATCAAGCTGGTGCGCTGGATCCACGACACCTATCCGGTGACCATCTGGATGATCGAGCACCAGATGACGGTGGTCATGAGCCTGTGCACGCGCATCAAGGTCATCGACTTCGGGGCCACCATCGCCGACGGCTCCCCAACCGAGATCCAGGCCAACCCCGCGGTCATCAAAGCCTACCTGGGAGACGACACGATTTGAACGCGCTCTTGGAAGTCAAGAACCTCAAGGTTCGCTACGGCAACATCGAGGCCCTGCACGGCATCTCCTTTGACGTGCAGCAGGGCGAGATCGTGACCTTGATCGGCGCCAACGGCGCGGGCAAGTCCACCACGCTTTTGTCCATCTGCCGTTTGCCGCCCCCGGAGGCCCCGCGCGTCATCGAGGGCGACATCCTGTACCAGGGCCAGAGCATCCTCGCCGTGCCCCCGCACCGAATCGTCAGCGACCTGAACATGGCCCTGGTGCCCGAGGGCCGAAGGATCTTCGGCAACCTCACGGTGGAGGAGAACCTGAAGATCGCCACCTATGCCCGCACCGACGGCCACGAGGCCACCCAGCGCGACTTTGAGCGCGTGTTCTCGCTCTTCCCGCGTTTGGCCGAGCGCAAGAAGCAGCGCAGCGAATCCTTGTCCGGCGGGGAGCAGCAGATGCTGGCCGTGGGCCGCGCGCTCATGAGCAAGTGCACGTTTTTGATGCTCGACGAGCCGAGCATGGGCCTGGCCCCGCTTTTGATGTACGACATGTTCCGCACCTTGCGCGAGCTGAACGCCGAGGGCATGACCATCCTCTTGATCGAGCAGAACGCCAACCTGGCCCTGCGCTTCGCCCACCGGGGCTATGTGCTGGACACCGGCGAGATCGTGGCCTCCGGTCCCTCGGAGCAGCTTTTGTCCGACCCGGAAGTCAAGAAGGCGTACCTGGGGGGATAGCGGGGCGGGCGACTGGCCCGGTTGTGACGGCCGGTTGCACTGACATCGATATTTTGCGAAAAAGGGGGAGGCTTCGGCTCCCCCTCTTTCGTTTGCCCTTGTCCCTTTTGGAACACTGCTTGCCAAGGCGGCCCGGCTGGGTATAGTTGGCTCTTCCGCGCCGGGACAAAAGCCGCCCCGTGCGCGAAGCGCGCGCACGCGCATGAGACGCAACCCATGCCCCGCAGCAAAAAACTGACCAACCAGGCAGTCTGCCCGGTCCCGCCCCAGCCCATCCGCCAGGAGCTGCTGGACATCCTGGGTGCGGCCCCGGCCCCGGTGCGCCGCGCCATGGCCGACCTGTTCTCGTCCATCAAGGCCGGGCTCGCGGCCGCAGGCGAGACCCCGCAGTTCGCCGACGCCCGGGCCAAGGTCTTTGACTGGCGCACGCTTCTGCCCATGCTGACCGACATCCGCTGCAAGCTCGACACCCCCGTGGCTGCGCGCTTACGGCGCCGGGGCAAGGCCAAGGCCGAGCTGGCGCGGCTGGAGGGGCAGTTCGCGCTGTTGCGCCGGGCCCATGAGCAGATGTCGCTCATGGTCCAGATCACCTACGCCCTGGTCAATGTGGGCGGCGAGTTCCAGACCCCGGAGGAGATCCTGGAGCAGAGCGCCGGGGTGCTCATGGAGCAGCTGGAGGCCGATCTCTTTGTCTGCCGCCTGCGCGACAAGTCCGAGGAATGGGTCAACGTGGCCGCCGACACCGCCCACGGCAGCCAGACGCCCATCTTCGTGCACGCCCTGGAGGAGAGCATCCCCGGCCATCCGGTGATGCAGGCCGTGGCCAGCAAGCAGTGGAGCTACGTGCTCTCGAACAACCTCATGAGCGCCGAGCGCGGGGGCGATTCCTACGACTGCGTGGCCTATCAGGAGGGCTACCGCTCGCGCCTGGCCTTCATCCTGCGCGGGCACGACACCCGGCCCTTTGGCCTGATCATGCTCTATTCGCGCGCCGAGGATTTCTTCAGCGGCTTTGACCACCAGTTCCTGGCCGACTGCTCGCGCATCGTGTCCCTCACCGTGGGCTCGCGCCTGGAGGTGGGCCGCGACGCCCTGGCCAAGGCCTCGGGCGGCATGGCGCATGTGGGCAACAACGCCCTGTCGGTGGTCAAGAACTGCCTGGAGCTGGTCAAGGAGGACCTGGAGGCCGCGGTCCAGGCCGGGGCCGTGCCGGTGCTGCGCCAGTTCCGGACCTCGCTCGACCTCGCGCGCGCCATCGAACTCATCTGCTGCGCCCTGAGCGGGGCCGAGCGCCTGCGCGGAGCCATCGCCAACCTGCTCGACGCCGTGGACCACCCGCGCATCATGCACTACATCCGGGGCGAGGAGGTGCTCGACCTGGACCCCCGGAGCGCCTCCGGCGAGGGGGAATAGGCTCCGCCGCGCTCCACCAGCGCAGTTCTTCGAGTGGATCGAGGCGGGGGCGACCCCGCCTTTTTTTGGGGCCTACTCGTAGCGCAGGGCGTCGATGGGGTTCAGGCGCGCGGCCTTGCGGGCCGGGTAGAAGCCGAAGAAGATGCCGATGGCGCTGGAGAAGACCACGGCCAGCACGATGGCGTCGGCCGAGATGAGGGTGGGCCAGCCGAAGAAGGCGGAGATGATAAGCGCGCTGCCCACGCCCAGGCCGATGCCGATGATCCCGCCGAGCAGGGTCAAAAGCACGGCCTCGGCCAGGAACTGCAGCAGGATGTCGCGCTCGCGCGCACCGATGGCCATGCGGATGCCGATCTCCCGGGTGCGCTCGGTGACGCTGACGAGCATGATGTTCATGATGCCGATGCCGCCCACGATGAGCGAGATGGAGGCCACCGAGCCCAGGAGCATGGACATGACCTGGGAGGACTGCTGGGACACGGCCAGGATCTCGGTCAGGTTGCGCACGGAGAAGTCGCGCTCGCGGCTGGGGCCCACCCGGTGGCGCTGGTCGAGCAGCGCCGTGATCTGGGCCTCGGCCTGGGCGAGCTGGCTCACGTCCCGGGCCTGCACCAGGATGGTGCCCACGGTGTTGGGGATGGGGCTGCCGAAGAGCTTGCGCTGGGCCGTGGTGATGGGCACGAAGACCGTGTCGTCCTGGTCCGTGCCCTGGGGCGAGCGGCCCTTGGCCTCCAGCACGCCCGAGACCTGGAAGGGCACGCCCTTGATGCGCACCTGCTTGCCCGTGGGGTCCTCGTCGCCGAAGAGGGTCTCGGCCACGGTCTTGCCCAAGAGGCAGACCTTCTGGGCGGTGTCCGCGTCGCCCTGGGTCAGCTCGCTGCCCAGCACGGTCTTCCACT
Source organism: uncultured Desulfocurvus sp. (assembly GCA_964390575.1). Taxonomy (GTDB): domain Bacteria; phylum Desulfobacterota; class Desulfovibrionia; order Desulfovibrionales; family Desulfovibrionaceae; genus Humidesulfovibrio. The sequence continues at coordinate 54,176 of CAYMIP010000006.1, forward strand.
CGCGTATCCACAGCATGTCCGGGGTTACGCCCTGGATCATGGTGGACCAGTTCATGTTGCCGTAGACCACCTGGGCCGTGCCGCGCACGGAGGGCGCGGCCAGGGCCACTGCCGGGCACTCGGCGCGGATGGCCTTGAGGTCATCAAAGGTCAGGGTGGGCGAGGAGCCGCCGCCCGCGCGGATGCCGCCGCTGGTGGTGCTTCCGGGCAGCACCAGGATGAGGTTCGAGCCCATGGTGGCGATCTGGTCGGCGATCTGCTTGCTGGCGCCGGTGCCCACGGCCACCATGACGATGACCGCGCCGATGCCGATCATGATGCCCAGCATGGTCAAGAACGAGCGCATCATGTTGACGCGCAGGGCTCTGGCCGCGATCTTGAGGGGCAGCAGGATGTCCATCTAGGCCACCGCGCCCGTGCTGCCGCCGCCGCTGTTGCCGCCGCTGTCACCGACAATGCGGCCGTCGAGGAAGGTGATCTGCCGGCCTGCGTAGGCCGCGATGTCCGGCTCGTGGGTGACCATGATGATGGTGATGCCACGGGCGTTCAGGCGCGTGAAGATGTCCATGATCTCCGCGCTCATGTGCGAGTCCAGGTTGCCCGTGGGCTCGTCGGCCAGGATCAGGGCCGGGCTCCCGGCCAGGGCGCGGGCGATGGCCACGCGCTGCTGCTGCCCGCCGGAGAGCTGGTTGGAGAGGTGCCCGGCGCGGTCGGCCAGGCCCACCATGCTGAGGGCCTCCATGGCGCGGGCCCGGCGCTCGGCCGCGGGCACCCGGCCATAGACCAGGGGCAGCTCCACGTTCTCCAGCGCGCTGGTGCGCGAGAGCAGGTTGAAGCCCTGGAACACGAAGCCCAGCTTTGTGTTGCGGATCTCGGCCAGCTCGTTCTTGTCCAGGTTCTCCACGGCCACCCCGTCCAGGGCATAGCTGCCCGAGGTGGGCCGGTCCAGGCAGCCCAGGATGTGCATGCAGGTGGACTTGCCGCTGCCGCTGGAGCCCATGATGGCCACGAACTCGCCGTTCTGGAGGCGCAGGCTCACCCCGCGCAGGGCGTGCACGGTCTCCTCGCCCATCTGGTAGACCTTGGTGATGGCTTCAAGGCGGACGACTTCGCTCATGCTAGAACCTCGGCCCCCCGGGCGATCCGGGGCCTGCGGGGCTGGCCGCGCCATTCTTGACCTTGGCCCCCAGGGCCTCAACGATGACCTCGGCCTCGGCGGGCAGCTCGCCGCCGGTGACTTCGGTCTCCTTGTCGTTGCCGATGCCCAGGGTCACGGACACGGGAACCGGCTTGCCGTCCTTCAGAATGTAGATGCGCTTGCCGGCCGCGCCCTTGGCCTTGCCGCCATCCTTGCCTGCGCCCTTGTCCGGGCTGGCGCCCTCCGGGATCTTGGGCCGGAAGCGCAGGGCGGCGGTGGGGATCTTGAGGGCGTCGTCCTTCTTGGCGGTGACAAAGGTCACGTTGGCGGTCATGCCGGGCTTGAGGCGCAGGTCGGAGTTGTCCACCCCGACCACCACCGTGTAGGTCACCACGTTCTGCACCGTGGTGGCGGCGTTGCGCACCTGGGTTATGACGCCCGCAAAGCGCGCCTCGGGATAGGCGTCCACGGTGAAGGTGGCGTTGCCGCCCTCCTTGACCTTGCCGATGTCCGACTCGTCCACGGTGGCGTAAATCTGCATCTTGGTCAGGTCCTGGGCGATGGTGAACAGGGTGGGCGTCTGGAAGCTGGCGGCCACGGTCTGGCCCACGTCCACGGCGCGGGAGATGACGATGCCGTCCACCGGGGAGCGGATGGTGGCGTAGTCGAGGTTGGTGCGGGCCTGGTCATAGCTGCCCCTGGCCTGGGCCACGGACCCCGAAGCGGCAGCCAGGGCGGCCTTGGCCGAGGCTGCGGCGGTGGCATAGGTGTCGAAATCGCTCACGGACACCGAGCCGTCATGCACGAGGTCCTGGTAGCGCTTCATGGTGCGGATGGCGTCGGCCAGGGTCACCTTGGCCTTCTCCTGGTTGGCCTGGGCGGCCAGGAAATTGCCCTGGCTCTGCTCCATCTGGGCGTGGAAGGTGGCCGGGTCGATCTGGGCGATGATCTGGCCCTTCTTCACCGGGGAGTTGAAGTCCACGAACAGTTCCTTGATGGTGCCGGACACTGCGGCGCCCACGTTCACCGTGACCACGGGGGTGATGTTGCCCGAGGAGGTGACCGTGGCGATGATCTCGCCGCGCGTGGGCTTGGCCGTGCGGAAGCCTTCGGCCTGCTTGCCGCCGCCCCAGATGAGGTACGCCCCGCCCGCCAGCGCCAGGACGAGGACCCCCAGCAGGGCGAGCTTGAAGGGTTTTCCGGTGATGAACGTGGGCAGCATCAAGGGCGCTCCTTACAGTCGTGTTGGGCCGGGGCGGCGTTCCGCGCAGTCCAGGGCCTGGGCTCGGCTTCGCCGGGCCTCTGCGCGCGCCGGGCCTCGGGCGCGGGAATAGTTTTGTCTGCTGCTTCTTGTAATTTCTAACAATATGCCAGGCATTGTGTTGCGTCAATGTGCATACTGCTCCCGGTGTAGCCAGAATCATGCCAACCCTGAGACGGCACAAAATGTCCGCATTCCGGGGGGTTGCCTCCCACTTTGTGCATGTTTTTGCACACCTTTGTGCAAGCGTTTGCCCTGCCGGTCTTGACACGTGTATATTCTATAGCTATTCAATGTAACATGAATAACGCGTGGCTCGTCTTCTCCTCTTCCTTGACCGCACGCCAGCAGGCCTTGCGGGTCAAGGTCTGGCGCAGGCTCGCCGCCATCGGCGCGGTGCCCCTCAAAAACGCCCTGTGGCTGCTGCCCGGCCGCGACGACTGCCGCGAGCACCTCGGCTGGCTGGCCCAGGAGGTGGAGGCGGGCGGCGGCGAGGCCGTGGTGCTTTCCTGCGTGGATCTGGGCGGCATGTCGGAGGCCGAGGCGCAGGGCCTGTTCCGGCGCGCCCGTGACGCGGACTACGCCGCCCTGGAGCAGGAGGCGGTCGAACTTTCGCCCCGGCTCGCCGCCGCCTTGGTTGGCGACCCGGACGAGGAAGCCCTGCGCCGCGAGGTGCGCGCCTTCCAGCGCCGGGCAGTGCGCAGGCTCGCGGCCCTGCGCGAGATCGACTTCTTCCCCTCTGGCCGGGGCGAGGTGACCCGGCTGGCCCTGGACGCCCTGGCCGAGATGCTGGCCGGGAACCAGAAAACGCGCGCGGGCGCGTGCTGCCGGGCGCTGGACTACACGGGCCGCACCTGGGTCACGCGCGAGCGCCCGTACATCGACCGCCTGGCCTCGTTCTGGCTCGTCACCCGGCACATCGACGCGGGCGCGCAGATCCGCTTCCTGGCCCCGGACGAGCCGTGTCCGCGCGCCACGGGCGAGGTCTCTTTCGACATGCCCGGGGCGGACTTCACCCACCAGGGCGAGCTGGTGACCTTTGCGGTGCTGGCCCGCAGCTTCGGTCTGGGCGCCGCGGCGGTGCGCCGCCTGACCGGCATCGTCAAGGCCATCGACCTGGCGGATGATTCCGGCGAGAACGGCGGCCTGCCCGCCGAGGCCCGGGCCGTGAAGGACGTGCTCGACGGGCTGGTGACAATTTCCAAGAATGATGAGGAGCTGCTCGAACGGGCCTTGGTGCTCTTCGATGCCCTGGCCGCAACCTATTCCAACACAGGAGCATGACATGAAGGGCATCAGCATCCACGTGGCCGGGCTCATGGCCGCAGCCGCCCGCACCGCGCCCAAGGCCGGGGGCAAGGACTTTATGGAGATCGTGGTGGTGCATGAGCAGGCCGACCTCAAGGCCATCGCCGAGAAGATGCGCGCCCACGCGCCGGAGAGCACCAACGAGGCCTTCTGGCTGCGCGATGCCGAGAACATCGAGAAGGCCCACGCCGTGGTGCTCATCGGCCTGGCCAAGACCGTTGCCGCCGGCTACGACTGCGGGGCCTGCGGCTACCCCACCTGCAAGGAGTTCCTGGCTGGCCGCGCGCCCACGGACAAGCCCATGGGCTACACCGGCCCGCACTGCGTCATGCGCATGATGGACATCGGCGTGGCCCTCAGTTCCGCCGCCAAGACCGCCAGCTTGCTCTCCGTGGACTGCCGCGTGCAGCAGCGCGTGGGCGCGGCGGCGCGCGCGCTCGGCTACATCAAGGCCGAGGTGGCCATGGGCATTCCGCTGGGCGTGTATGGCAAGAGCCCGTTCTTCGACCGCAAGACCCCCCCTGTTCCGGGCCACTAGGAACAAAAGCGAGAACCCCATGCGTCCGCTTTCCGCAATGACCGGGCTGAACGCCGTGGGCCTTTTGGCCCGGTTCTCCTACGCCCTGGCTAGAAACCCGGTGCTGCCGCTGTTCGCGCTGTTCCTGGGCGCCGGGCCGGAGGCCGTGGGCCTGGCCGTGGGCATCTCCACGGTCACCGGCATTTTCTTCAAGATGCCCGCCGGGGCGCTGTCCGACGTCATCGGCCGCAAGCGCACCATGCTGGCCGGGTTGTTCGTGTTCGGCCTGCTGCCCTTCGCCTACCTGTTCATCACCAGCTACCAGGCCCTGGTGGCGGTGCGCTTCGTCCACGGTCTGGCCACGGCCATCTACGGCCCGGTGGCCATGGCCGTGGTGGCGGAGCTGGCCGGGGAGCGCCGGGGCGAGATGCTCGGCTGGTTCTCCTCGGTGATGATCATCGGCACGCTGCTCGGCGCGCCCATCGGCGGCTTCATGCTGCACCACGCCCCCGGAGCCCCGGCCCCTGGCCTGTGGGACTTCCGGATGGTCTTCCTGGTCAGCGGAGTGACTGGAATGGCGGCGCTGCTGCTGGGCCTGTGGCTCTTGCGCGGGCCGGAGGCCCATGCGAACTCCGGCGTGAGCCTTTCTGAGCGCCTGGGGAAGTTCCGCCAGGGCATCCGCGAGGTGGTTGCCGACCGCCGCGTGCTGCTGACCTCGGCCATGGAGGGCGTGCAGAACCTGGGCATGGGCGCGCTGGAGGCCTTTCTGCCCATCTACGCCGTGACCCGGGCGGGCTTAAGCGAGCTGGAGGCCGGCATGCTCTGGGCCGTGCAGATCGCCGTGACCATGGTCTCCAAGCCCATCCTGGGCAGGCTGGGCGACGCCCACGGGCGCAAGGCCCCCATCGTTGTGGGGCTTTTCTGCTGCGCCGTGGGCCTGGCCGCAGTGCCCTGGCTGGCGAGCTTCTGGACCCTGGCCGTGGCGGCCCTCGTCTTCGGCCTGGGCGAGGCGCTGGTGACCTCGTCCTCGGCGGCGCTGGTGGCCGACCTCTGCCGCAAGCGCCACTTTGGCGCGGCCATGGGCACCTTTGGCACCATCTTCGACGTGGGCCACGCCTCCGGCCCCATCCTGGGCGGCATCCTGGTGGCCGCGCTGGACTTCCGGCTGGCCTTCGCCGTACTGGCTGTGGTACTGCTGGCGGCAATCCCCGTGTTTCTGGCCGGGGTGAGCCTGGACGATACCCCGAATGACACCACCAACGACCGCGCGGCCTGCGCATAGGGAGCGAACATGACGAAAGACACCCTGACTCCGGACCAATTGCGGCGGGAACTGGCCTCGGCCAAGCCGCCCCTGGTCATCGACGTGCGCCGGCCCGAAGACAAGGGGCCGGAGGGCATCTCCGGCGCGGATTGGCGCGATCCGGCCCTGCTCGAGGACTGGGCGGGCGGCATCCCGGCCGGGGCCAGCGCCGTGGTCTACTGCGTGCGCGGCGGCTCGGTGAGCAAGTCCGTGCAGGCGGCGCTCTTGGCGCGCGGGGTCCAGGCCCGCTATGTTGAGGGCGGGCTCGAAGCCTGGCGGGCCACGTCAGAGAAAGCCTGAGCAGGCCCGGCCTGCGCGGGAAGACACCACATTCGCACAAGGAGCCCATGGACACAAAGACCCCCGCCTTCCGCGAGTTCTTCCGCTACTGGCTGAAGCTCGGGTTCATCAACTTCGGCGGCCCGGCCGGGCAGATCGCCATGATGCACAAGGATCTGGTGGACGCGCGCGGCTGGGTTGAGGAGAAGCTGTTCCAGCGTGCGCTGGGGTTCTGCATGCTGCTGCCCGGGCCAGAGGCGCACCAGCTGGCCGTGTACCTGGGCTGGCGCATGCACGGCTACCTGGGCGGAAGTGTGGCCGGGCTGTTCTTCCTGCTGCCCTCCGTGGTCCTCATGCTCTTTTTGAGCTGGCTGGCTGCGGCCCACGGCGGCGTGCCGGTCATTGCGGGCGTGTTCCGGGCCATTGCCGGGGCGGTGGTGGCCATTGTCGGCCAGGCTGTCTGGCGCATTTCCAAAAAGGCCCTGCGCCACCCGGCGCTCTATGGCTTTGCAGCGGCCAGCTTCCTCATGGGCTACGTGCTGAACCTCAAGTTTCCGGGCATCGTGGTGGCCGCCGGGCTCATGGGCCTGTGGCTGGGCCAGGTGCGGCCGGACATCTTCTGCCCCAAGGGCGTGTGCCTGCCGGAAGACGCCGTGCCAGCGCCCAGCACCCCGCCGCTGCGGCATGTGGCCCGAATCGCGGCCGTGTTCGCCTGCCTCTGGCTGGCCGTGGCCCTGCCGGTGTTTTTCTTCTCCGAGCCGGGCTCCATGCTGCCCCCCATCATGTCGAAGATTTTGAACTTTTACTCCAAGGCCAGCTTCGTGACCTTTGGCGGGGCCTACGCGGTCTTGTCCTACGTCTCGGACATGGCCATGCGCCTGGGCTGGGTGGGCCAGGAGCAGCTGGTGCTGGGCCTGGGCCTGGCCGAGACCACGCCCGGCCCGCTGATCATGGTCACGCAGTACGTGGGCTTCCTCACGGCCTGGAACCAGCCCGGCGCGCTGCCGCCGCTCACGGCGGGCATCCTGGGCGGGCTCTTGACCACCTTCGGCATGTTCCTGCCGAGCTTTCTGCTGGTGTTCGCGGGTGCGCCGTACATCGAGGCCCTGACCGCCAACCCCAGGCTCCAGGCCGCGCTCACGGGCATCACGGCGGCGGTGGTGGGGGTCATCCTCAAGCTCGGCGTGGTCTTTGCCACGGCCACCTTCTGGCCGGCCGCGCTGGGCGGTTCGCCGGATATTTTCGCCCTGGCCGTGGCTGCGGCGTCCGGGGTCGCGTTGTGGCGCTGGAACACCGGGGTGCACATCCTGGTGATCGCGTGCGGGGCAGCGGGCGCGGCCTGGACCCTGCTCGGCTGACCCTGCTCGGCAGGGCCACAAGACCAGGCCACAGCGCAGAGAGGTTGACGGGCGCGCTGTCCGCCTGCATCCTGCGTCATTGTTTTGAACCGAAGAGCCGCCACGGGAGGTCTGATGCGCAAGCTCGAACTGGAGCACAGGACCGGCAAGCTGCCGCCGCACCGGGTCTTCTGGACCAGGGTCTTCTGGTATTCGCTGTTCGGCAGCCTGTTTCTGGCCGTGAGCCTGGGCATCGGCACCCTGGGCTATCGCTTCACCGCAGGCTTGGACTGGGTGGACGCCTTTCTGAACGCGTCCATGATCCTGACCGGCATGGGCCCGGTGGACAGGCTCCCGACCGACACGGCCAAGATCTTCGCGGGCTGCTACGCCATCTTCAGCGGCGTGTCCTTCCTGACCTTCTGCGGGGTGCTGTTCACGCCGTTTTACCACCGCTTCATGCACAAGTTCCACCTGGACCTGGGCGAGAAGAAGCTGTGAGCGCGGGGCGGGCCAGGGCCGGGCATTCCCTGGTCCAAATTGCATTCCCGCGGGCCTTGGCGTAGGATGTCGGCTGTCCCGGCCCCCCTCCAAAAAAAAAAATCATGCGGGACCGCACAGCACCGGAGACCACCATGCGCCTTGTTCCCAGAATCCTCGGCCAGTCCTTGGGCATCCTGGCCCTGTCCGCTGTGCTCGCCTTGGCCGTCAATGCCGCCCGGCCCGACGGCCTGCCCCTGGTGCAGGCCGCGCAAAGCGCTGCGCAAAGCGCCGTGCAGCTCAGCCAGAGCGGCGGCGAGATCGCGCTCAAGGACGCTGCCCTGCTGTTTCTGTCCGGCCGCGCCGTGTTCCTCGACGCCCGCTCCCAGTACGAGTTTGAGCAGGGCCACATCCAGGGCGCGCTCAACCTGCCGCCGCGCGAGTTCGCCTCCCAGTTTCAGGGCCTCAAGCCCCGGCTGGCGGGCACGGAGGCGGTCATCGCCTACTGCGACGGCGAGGGCTGCCAGTTGAGCCAAGCCCTGGCCGAGCACCTGCGCGGGGCCGGGCTCAAGAACGTGTACGTGCTGAAGAACGGCTGGAGCCTGTGGCAGGCCGAGAAGCTCCCGGTGGCCAAAGGCCCGGCCGGCCAGACGGACCAGAAGGCCGTGACCAGCCAGAAGACCCAGAAGATCCAGGTCGCCCCGAAGGCCCAGAAGGGCCAACCCAGCCAATCCGGCCAATCCGGCAAGACGCTCAGCCTCAAGGCTCCGGGCCAGGACGCCCTGTGCACCGACTGCGCCAACTGATCCGGTCGCGCCTGGGCGCGGCGGACTTCGTGCTGCGCTTTGTTCTGGCCGGGGTGCTGCTCTACGCCAGCGCGGACAAGATCATGCATCCCCAGGACTTCGCGCTCATGGTCAAGGGCTACCGCATCCTGCCGGATTCCCTTGTCAACGTGACGGCCATCTGGCTGCCCTGGCTGGAGCTGGCGCTGGGCCTCTGCCTCATCTCCGGGAAGTGGTGCGAAGGCGCGGTGGCGCTCAGCGCCGGGCTTCTCGGGGTGTTCTGGCTGGCGCTCATCGTCAATTATTTCCGGGGCATCAACGTGGACTGCGGCTGCTTCTCCACAACTCCCGCTGCCGGGGCTGAGCCCACGCCCATGCTCTGGTACATCGGCCGCGACGCCGTGCTCCTGGGCCTGGCGCTGTTGACGGCCTGGGTGCGGCTCAAGGTGGCGGGGGCGAGCAGCACCTAAAGCGCATCCACGCTGCAACGAAATCGGCCCCGCCTGTCGTGTGCGACGAGCGGGGCCGTGTTGTTTGAGGCATGCAGCGGGGCTGAGGCTAGCCCTCCCGCTTTTCCGGCTGCTCAGGCTTGGCTGGGCTCAGCGGCACCCAGCCCTTGAGGGCGTTCACGGCGGCCGCCTCGGGCTTAAGGCCGCGCGTGCGGTGCAGCGACAGCGCCACAGACCCGCCGAGGATGGAGAGGGTGAGCAAGAGCGCCGCCTCTGTCGGGATCACCGGGCCGAAGTACCCGTTGATGACCATCTTGAGGCCCACCACCACCAGCACGATGGACAGCCCGTACTTTAGGTAGTGGAAGCGGTGGAGGATGCCTGTGAGCGCGAAGAACAGCGCCCGCAGGCCCAGGATGGCGAAGACGTTGGACGTGTATACCAGAAACGGGTCCTTGGTGATGGCGAAGATGGCCGGGATGGAGTCCAGGGCGAAGACCACGTCGGAGATTTCCACCAGCGCCAGGACGATGAGCAGCGGGGTGATGAACGTCAGCCCGCCCTGGCGCACAACGAAGCGCTCCTGCACGTAGTCCACCGTGACGCGGAAGTGCCTGCGCATGAACAGCGTCACCTTGTTGGCGGAGAGGTCCGGCTCGACGTTGATGGTCAGGAGCATCTTGATGCCCGTGACAATGAGGAAGCCTCCGAATATGTAAATGACCCAGTGGAAGGCGCTCAGGATGGCCGAGCCCGCCAGGATGAGCGCGGCGCGCATGGCCAGCGCTCCCAGCACGCCCCAGAGCAGCACTGTGTGCTGCGACTTGGCGGGCACCTGAAAGTGGGTGAAGATGAGCACGAACACGAAGATGTTGTCGATGCTCAGGCTCTTCTCGATGAGATAGCCGGTGAGGAACTCGTACCCGGCCTGGCGCCCCATGAAATGAAAGATGCCCCCGGCGAAGCACAGCGCCAGGACAAGATAACCCAGGCTGAGCCAGAGCGATTCCTTGATGCCGATTTCATGGTGCTTGCGGTGCAGCACGCCCAGGTCAAAGGCCAGCAGGGCCAGGACGAAGAGGTTGAAGCCCAGCCAGTGCCAAATGGTCATGTTCATTCTCCAGAATTACGGGCCAGCTCGACAGCCCCGCTACATGATCCTCTGCTCCACCCGCGTGCCCTTGCGCAACTCCCACATGTCCCGGCGCTTCAGCCAGGCCACGGTCAGGAACAGGGCCACGTAGCCCGCGCTGAAGAGCTGGTGCACGCCGTCGGTGCTGTTGCCCCAGGGCAGGTCCAGGTTCAGGCCCTCCAGCACGTACGGCCCCGCCAGCTGGCCGGTGAACATGCAGAACAGGAGCAGCGCCGAGCCCGGGCCCAGGGACAGCGAGGCCAGGAGCGCCACAGCCAGCAGCGACTGGGCGGCGGTCAGAAACAGCTCGTGCAGCTGGTACGGGCCAAGGGGCAGGGGGATTTCAAAGCTGCCGCTGGCTGCGCCGTACACAGCCGGGATCATGCCCACCAGAAGCGTCCACTGGTTGAGCTTGCTGGAGAGCAGGCTGCCCATGGCCACGGCGGCCTGGCCGCGCAGCACGAACATGATGGCCACGATGAACTCCGGGGCCTCGGAGGCGATGGGCGCGAGCCACTGCACCAGCAGGAATTCGTTGATGCCGAAGACTTTCCCTGAGGCCACCAGGTTCTCGCTGAACAGCTCGGCGCTGGCCAGGATGACCCCGGCGGCGAAGAGGAACAGGCCCAAGGTGGCGGCCTGGCGGCGGGCCTTGGGCAGGGCGCCGATGAGCTCGGCCGGGCCTTCCAGCTCGCATTCCTCGCAGGGCCTCTGGGCCGCCAGGCGGATGTACCAGGCGTAGATGGCGAAGAACACGATGCCGTCGTACCAGGCCAGGCTGCCCTTGATGGGGATGAGGAAGGCGTAGGCCGTGGCCATGCCCAGGAACAGCACCTCGGTGCGCTGGTCCTGATTCAGGAACACGCGGCGCCGGGTCTTGAACCAGTGGATGGCCGCGATGCTCGTCCAGGCCACGCCGATCAAGAGCCGGTTGGCCCCGGTCATGTTGGCGATGGCGTAGTGCGCGTAGTCCGAGCCGGGGTTCTTGCCCGCCTGCCAGGTGAAGTACATGTCCACGGCGTATTCGGGAAGCACGGCGATGAGCGCGACCACGGCCAGGGCCAGGGTCTGCGGGATGTCCATCTGGGCCACGTCGCAGGCCCAGAGGAGCAGGAACGACGCGCCCAGGATGGCCAGGCCGGAGAGAAGCGCCGCCGGGGGCGGGGAAAGGTGCGTGCCCGAAAGCTTGAGCCACAGGCCGGGCAGGGTGACGAGCGCGGCCAGGACGAGGGGCAGGAGCTTTTTGTTCATTGTCGATGTGGCTCCGGGCTACTCGTCATGACTCGTCATCCAGCAGGCGCTTGGCCACGCTGATGTCATAGAGGGCGGTGGGGTCGGACTCCTTGCCGCTGGCCTTGAACATGGCCGCAGCCTGCTCGATGACATCAAAAGGCAGCCAGTTGTGCTTGTCCCACACGCTTGGGTCGCCCTGGTGCCACATGCGGAATTCGATGCGCCCGGCGAAGCGGCGCACGTACATGCGCGCCTCCGGGTGCTGCGGGGCGGGGTAGTAGTAGAGGCCGAGCTGGTCTTTCATGGTCTGTCCTCCGGGCCGTCAGGCAGGGGATTGGGCTGGGCGCCGGGCAGGGGTGAGCGGCGCAAGGGGTCGGGCTGCACACGCAGACCGGTGCGGGCATCGGCGCGCAGGGCTAGCCCGGCGGCGGCGAACAGGGCGCCGATGTCGCGGCCGAGGAAACATTCGTGGTACTCCGGGCCGATGCCCGCGCGCTCGGACAGGCCCGTGCGGAAGGCGCGGTCAGCCAGGGCCATGCGCGTCAGCTCCTCCTCGGCGTCCAGGGCCTCCTGGCCGCCAGAGCGCAGGGCGCAGGCCAAAGGCGCGATGCGCGCCACCGGAACCAGGGCCTCGTGCTCGGCCATGACGGCCAGCAGGCCGTGCCCGGCGGGCAAAAGATCGGCGCGGGCCAGGCGGTCCTGGTCGTACATGGCCGCAAGCCCGGCTGTGTCCTGGCAGCTGAGTGCGCGGCACTCGGCCGGGCGGCGCTCGTAGAGTGTGCAGGCGGTGTCGGCCGGGCTGAGCAGGGCGCAGGCCTGGCCGCCTTGGCCGCCCTGTCCTGCCAGGACACCGCCGCGCAGCTTGAGCACCTCGGCCGTGAGGGGCAGCAGGCGGCCCCTGGGCTGGTCATGGACCAGCTCGCCCGCGCGCAGGGTCACGACCAGGGACAGGCTGAGGGCGTCCGGCCCCTGGAACAGAGGCAGATCCTGGGTGTGCAGGGCCGGGCCGCCCTTGTGGCAGCAGGCGCCGCAGCGGCGGCAGGGGGCGGTGGCGTTCGGGGGTGTGGGTTTCACTTTTTCGGTTGCCTGTGGTGTCGATTTTGGGCTATGCTCAAGGCCGTTATCGGGAAGAGCTGCTTACCCTGGCGCGGGCCGGAAAGCAACCCGCCGAGGCGGACGGAGACGGTCGCCACGGCGGGCGGATTGTTTGTCGGCGGGCGTTGTTTACCGGATTTATGTTGACAAAGATGGTGGATTTTCCGTAACAGATCAGGAATCATGCGCTGGACTTGGACGGGTCGGGAGATTTCTCGCCAATTCGTACTGTTGGCGTTTCGCAAGATGTGAGGAAAGGCATCCGGCAGTGGCCTGCGCGCCAGTGGGCTAAGGGCCGGATGGGTCGGAGTGTGGCAACATCTTAAATCAAACAACGGAGGTTAAGGGAATGGCGAAACACAAAACCCCCTTGTTGGACCAGCTGGAAAGCGGCCCGTGGCCCAGCTTTGTGTCCGACATCAAGCAGGAAATTGCGAGCAGATACGCGAATCCGAAGGGCATCGACTTCCAGATCCCTGCGGAGTGCCCGGATGACCTGCTGGGAATCCTTGAGCTGTCCTATGTCGAAGGTGAGACCCACTGGAAGCATGGCGGCATCGTGGGCGTGTTCGGGTACGGCGGCGGCGTCATCGGTCGCTACTGCGACCAGCCCGAGAAGTACCCCGGCGTGGCCCACTTCCACACCGTGCGCCTGAACCAGCCCTCCGGCATGTACTACAAGACCGACTTCCTGCGTCAGCTCTGCGACATCTGGGAACTGCGCGGCTCGGGCCTGACCAACATGCACGGCGCCACCGGCGACATCGTGCTTCTGGGCACCAGCACCCCCCAGTTGGAAGAGATCTTCTGGGAAGTGACCCACAACATGAACAACGACCTGGGCGGCTCGGGCTCCAACCTGCGCACCCCGTCGTGCTGCCTGGGCGAGAGCCGCTGCGAGTACGCCTGCTACGATTCGCAGGAAATGTGCTTCCAGATCACCAACGAGTACCAGGACGAGCTGCACCGCCCGGCCTTCCCCTACAAGTTCAAGTTCAAGTTCGACGGCTGCTCGCTCGGCTGCGTGGCCGCCATCGCCCGTTCCGACATGAGCTTCATCGGCACCTGGCGCGACGAGATCCGCGTTGACCAGAAGATCGTTGCCGCTTACGTCGGTGGCGAAATCGCCCCCAACGCCGGCGCCTACTCCGGTCGCGACTGGGGCAAGTTCGACATCCAGAAGGAAGTCGTGGCCCTGTGTCCCAGCCAGTGCATCCGCTTTGAGGGTGGCAAGCTGGAGATCAACAACAAGGAATGCGTTCGCTGCATGCACTGCATCTGCGTCATGCCCCGCGCGCTCAAGATCGGCAACGATCGCGGCTGCTCCATCCTGGTCGGCGCCAAGGCCCCGATCCTGGACGGCCCGCAGATGGGCTCCCTGGCCATTCCCTTCATCAGCGCCGAAGCCCCCTACGAAGAGATCAAGGAATTCATCGAGGCGACCTGGGATTGGTGGATGGAGGAAGGCAAGAACCGTGAGCGCATCGGTGAGACCCTGAAGCGCCTCGGCTTTGCCAAGCTCCTGGAAGTCACCGGCACCAAGGCTGATCCGCGCCACGTGAAGGAACCCCGCCACAATCCGTACATCTTCTGGAAAGAAGAGGAAGTGGAAGGCGGCTGGCAGCGTGAGATCTCTGACTACCGCTCCAGACACCAGAAATAAGTAGGACAGGAGGAAACATTATGGCTTTCATTTCTGCCGGATACAATCCCAAGAAACCGATGGAGGGGCGCATCACGGACATCGGTCCGCGCCACTTCACGGACTTCCTGCCCCCGGTCCTGGCCAAGAACAAAGGTGCCTGGGACTACCACGAGATTCTGGCGCCCGGCCTGCTGCTGCACGTTGGCCTCTCCGGCGACAAGGTCTACACCGTGCGTTGCGGCGCCGCCCGTCTCATGGGCGTCACGCACATCCGCGAGATCTGCGACATCGCCGACAAGTACTGCGGCGGCCACCTGCGCTTCACCACCCGCAACAACATCGAGTTTATGGTCGGCACCCTTGAGGAAGCCAAGGTCCTCATGGCCGACCTGAACGCCCGCAAGTTCTCCGGCGGCTCCTTCAAGTTCCCTGTTGGCGGCACCGGCGCCGGCGTCACCAACATCGTGCACACCCAGGGCTGGGTCCACTGCCACACGCCCGCCACGGACGCCTCCGGCACCGTGAAGGCGACCATGGACGTGGTGTTCGAAGAGTTCCAGAACATGCGTCTGCCCGCCCCCGTGCGCATCTCCATGGCTTGCTGCCTGAACATGTGCGGCGCGGTGCACTGCTCCGACATCGCCATCCTGGGCATCCACCGCAAGCCCCCCATCATCGACCACGAGAGCGTGGACAACATCTGCGAAGTGCCCCTGGCCGTCGCAGCCTGTCCCACCGCCGCCATCCGCCCGACCAAGATCGAGTTCCAGGGCAAGATGATCAACACCGTTGCCGTCAAGAACGAGCGCTGCATGTTCTGCGGCAACTGCTACACCATGTGCCCGGCCATGCCCCTTGCCGACAAGACCGGTGACGGCATCGCCATCATGGTCGGCGGCAAGATCTCCAACCGCATCACCACGCCCAAGTTCTCCAAGGTCGTGGTGCCCTTCATCCCCAACGAGCCCCCGCGTTGGCCGAAAATGACCAAGGTCATCAAGAAGATCCTGGACACCTACGCTGCCGACGCCCACAAGTACGAGCGCCTGGGCGACTGGGCCAACCGCATCGGCTGGGAGCGCTTCTTCGAGAAGTGCGACCTGGAGTTCTCGGCCCACTTGATCGACGACTTCCGTGATCCGGCGTACTACACTTGGCGCCAGACCACCCAGTTCAAGTTCTAGCCGACGACTGAAAAACGGGGCGCGGAGGGCAACCTTCGCGCCCCTCACAACAAAAGGGGCAACACCATGGCGCTCGTTTTCGAAGAAGCCAAGGCCAAGATTGTTGAGTTCATCAATTCCAAGGCCAAGTCGAAGAGCAAATTCTACTTCAACGACTTCACCGCCCTGTTCCCGGAAGAGAAGGGCCGTGACGTCAAGAAGATCCTGACCCAGATGATCAACGAGGAGACCCTGGTCTTCTGGTCCAGCGGCAGCACCTCCATGTACGGCCTGCACGGCGCTGGCAAGCACGCCGAAGGCGAGGACTAGACTCCTAGCTTCCCGCTCAGTTCGAGGGGCCTTGCCCAGGTAATGGGCAAGGCTTTTCTCGTTTCGGGCATCCACAAGGCAGTTTCCGGGCCGCAGCATGACATCCTTTCCCCGCATCATCCTGGCCGGGTTGTCCGGCGGCGCCGGCAAGACCTTCGTCTCCGCCGGGCTCTGCCGCGCGTATGCCCGCCGTGGCCTGTCCGTGCAGCCCTTCAAGAAAGGCCCGGACTACATCGACGCCTCCTGGCTCTCGCTTGCCGCCCGGGCCACGGCCTGCAACCTCGACCCCTTCCTGCTCCCGCGCGAGGTGCTGGCCGCCCTGTTCCAGGAAAAGGCGCGCGCGGCCGATATCTCCATCATCGAGGGCAACCGGGGCCTGTTTGACGGCAAGGACAGTGCCGGCACCTGTTCCACGGCCGAGCTGGCCCGCCAGCTCAGCGCCCCGGTGGTCCTGGTGCTCGACGCCACCAAGATGACCCGCACCGCCGCCGCCATCGTAGCCGGGTGCAAGGCCTTTGAGCCGGGCCTGAACCTGGCGGGCGTCATCCTGAATCGTACGGGGGGCGAGCGCCACCGGAACATCCTGAAGGAGTGCATCGAGGACCTGGCCGGGGTGCCGGTCTTGGGCGCGCTGCCCAAGTCCGCCGAGAACCCCATCCCCGAACGCCACATGGGCCTGGTGTCCGACCAGGAGTTTGCGGGCCGCGAACAGGCGCTGGAAGCAATCGCCGACACGGTGGAGCAATGGGTGGACCTGGAGCGCGTGCTGGACGTGGCGCGGTCGGCTGCCGCGCCCGCGCAGCCGCCGCCTGTGCCCTGGCCGCGTCCGGTCGTCACTGGCCCAGGCCCGGTCATCGGCTACGTGTTTGACGCGGCCCTGTGGTTCTACTACCCGGAGAATCTCGAAGCTTTGCAGCGTGCGGGCGCGAGGCTTGAGCGCCTGAGCCTGCTCTCGGCCGAGCCCTGGCCCGAGATCCACGGCCTGTACCTGGGCGGGGGTTTTCCCGAGACCCAGGCCGTGGCGCTCTCGGCCAACGTGGCCGTGCGCACGCGCGTGCGCGCCCTGGCCCAGGCCGGGCTGCCCATCTACGCGGAATGCGGGGGGTTCATGTACCTCTGCGAAAGCCTGGCCCTGGACGCTGGCGAACACACCCTGGCCGGGGTCTTCCCCCTGGGCACGCGGCTGTGCCCCCGGCCGCAGGGTCTGGGCTACGTGGAGGCGCAGGTGGAGGCGGAGAATCCGTTCCATCCGCTGGGTGCGCGCTTAAGCGGGCACGAGTTCCACTACTCGGCCTGCATGGAGCCCAGCGACCCGGCGCAGGTGCTGGCCACGGCCCTCAGGATGCTGCGCGGCCGGGGCATGCTCAAGGGCCGCGACGGGCTGGTCAGGGGCAACACCTTTGCCGCCTACACGCACATCCACGCCCTGGGCACGCCGCACTGGGCGCCCGCCTTCGTGCGCGCGGCGGCCGCCTTCCGCGACGGCTCGCTTCCGGTCCTTTCGTCCTGGTAGCCAAGGGAGAGCGGCCTGCGCCGGAAGGCGCGGTCCGGGTCAGGCCAGGGATTTTTTTGGCCTAGCGCCGGGCCGGGCCGCGCGCCTGCCCCGGCGGCAGGAGCGGGGGCAGCAGCGGCAGGTCGCCGGCCTTTGGGGGCGGGCGCAGCACCTCGGGCTCCTGCACCAGCCCCACGCCCACGGGGGACGCCACCCGCCCGTTGCGAGGCTCGGCCGTCTCCCGGGCCGCGTCTGCTGGGTCCTGTTTCTCAGCGGACGACAGGCCGTTCAACACGATATCAAAGGCCACCACGGACATTTCGCCGTCGGTGGAGCTGTCCAGCACCTGGGCGTACGCCGAGCGCTTGAGCGGCCACTTGTCGAGCCTGCGCTCCGAGGCGTCGTCGCTGCCCAGGCGCCCGCTGTCCTGCGCCAGGGGCAGCGCGCCCAGGCGGAAGCGCAGGTCGGACTGGGGCGGCGCCTCCGGGCGTGTGGGCAGGCCGGGCAAGGCCAGGAACAGCCCGCCCAAAAGCGCAAGCATGGCGCAGCCTATGGCCAGTCCGCGCGCCTTAAGGGACAGGGAGCGTCTGGTGTCGGGCACGGACCGGGCCACCTAGGGCGTGTCCTTGGCCACGGGCGCTAGCGCGCCCTTCTGGCGCATGGAGCGCACGGTGGCCAGCCCGGCCAAAACGGCGGGCCGGGGCTGGTGCTTCAGGACACGGGTGGCGCAGGGGCGGTTCATGGCAGCCTCATGTGTTTCGGGTCAGCCCCGTCCATAGCGCACAATGGGCGGCAAGACAATCCGGCTGACGACGAGCGGTGCGCCTCAGCCGTTGCCCTGTTGGCACGGGTCTGGTAGACGATGCCAGCGGCGGAAATGACCGCCGGAACCATACACAGAAGGAGCACAGCACATGCAGCGTCTCTTCCGCCCGGCCCTTTTTGCGGCCCTGATCGTTCTGATGTCCCTTTCCCTGGCCGGTCTGGCCCTGGCCCAGGGCCCGTCACAGGCGGCCGGGCCGCAGCCCGGCAAAACCCTGGTGAAGCTGGAGACCACCAAGGGCGACATTGTGCTGGAGCTCTTCAAGGACAAGGCCCCGCTCTCCGTGGCCAGCTTCCTCAAGCACGCCAAGGGCGGCCACTACGACGGCACCATTTTCCACCGCGTCATCAACGGGTTCATGGTCCAGGGCGGCGGCTTCGACACCTCCATGCGTGAGAAGCCCACCGGCCCGGCCATCAAGAACGAGGCCGACAACGGGCTCAAGAACAGCCTGTACACCGTGGCCATGGCCCGCACCTCGGACCCGCACTCGGCCTCGGCCCAGTTCTACATCAACGTCAAGGACAACCGCTCCCTGGACCACCGCGGCAAGAGCGAGGAGGGCTGGGGCTACGCGGTGTTCGGCGTGGTGGTGGACGGCAAGCGTGTGGTGGATGAGATCAAGGGCGTGGCCACGGGCCGTCGCGGTCCGTTCGACGACGTGCCCCTGCAGCCCATTGTGGTCAAAAAGGTCACGGTGCTCTCGGAATAGCTCCGGCGAAGCACCAGCCGAGGAATCCTCTGGTCGACGAGGCGGTCCCGCACGGGGCCGCCTTTTTGCTGGCCGGGTGGGCTAGTCCGGCTGTTGCGGCAGCGGGGCGGCAGGCTCCCAGCTGCGCCGGAGGGCGTCCTCCTCGGACAGGCCGCGGCCGTGGCGCAGCAGCGTGAAGAGCATCCCCATGGGGGGGGCCAGGGCGGCCTGGGAAGGCTGGCCCGGGAGGATGGACGGTTCTGGGCTGGGGGTCTTGCTCATGGCTGTGGCCTCCGGGGCTCGCGGGGGCGAGGGATTCGCCCGCCTGCGGCATCCGTATGCCAGGGCTCTGTGACGATCCGGTGAAGACCACGCAACGCTTTGGCCCAGGGCCAGGCCAGGCGCACAAAAGCCTGGCGGGCCGCCGGGCATGGGGCTATGGTCCGGGCATCCGCAACAACCCTTTGAGGAGTCCCGAATGCGTATCCGCCGCCTTGTCCTGTGTGCCGCACTGCTCTCGCTGACCCTGGGCCAGGTGGCCCTGGCCGCAGGTCCGGCCCGCAACGTCATCCTGCTCATAGCCGACGGCGTGGGCGCGGAGCAGTACACCCTGGCCCGCTGGCACAAGGGCGCGCCCCTGGCCCAGGACGCCATCCTGACCGGCATGGTGCGCACCCACAGCGTGGATTCCGTGGTCACCGACTCGGCTGCTGCGGCCTCGGCCTTTGCCACGGGCGTGCGCACCTCGGACGGGTTCCTGAGCGTGGGGCCACGTGCCGAGGGCGTGCTCACGGGCCAGCCCGCGCCGCCCCTTGCGCTGCGGTATCGGCCCCTGGCCACGGTGCTGGAAGGCGCGCGGGCGCAGGGCCGGTCCACGGGCATCGTGGCCACCAGCCGCGTGACCCACGCCACCCCGGCGGCCTTTTACGCCCACGTGCCGCGCCGCGCCAGCGAGGCCGATATCATGGAGCAGGCGGTGCACCAGGGCCTGGACGTGGTCCTGGGCGGCGGGCGCGATTCCCTCACGCCAAAGGCGGCGGGCGGCTCGCGCCTGGACGGCCGCGACCTGACCCCGGAGCTGCGGGCCAGGGGCTTTGAGCTGCCGACCACGGCCCGGGAGCTGGCTGCGGCGCGCGGACCCAGGATCTTCGGCCTGTTCGCGCCGGGACACATGGCTGCGGACATCGACCGGCCGCAGACCGGGCCGGAGGAGCCCAGCCTGGCCGAGATGACCGCCAAGGCCATTGCGACGCTCTCGAAAAACCCCAAGGGCTTCTTCCTCATGGTGGAGGGCAGCCAGACCGACTGGGCCGACCACGCCAATGATCCGGCGCATCTGCTCTCGGATCTGCGGGCCTTTGACCGGGCCGTGCAGACGGCCCTGGATTTCGCCAAAAAGCGCACGGACACCCTGCTGGTGGTGCTCTCGGACCACAACACCGGCGGCCTGAGCATCGGCAATGCGGCCACGGACAAGACCTACTCCCGCACGTCCCTGGAAACCCTGCTGAACCCCCTGCTGGGCATGCGCGTCACCAGCGCCGTCCTGTGGCAGCGCCTGGGCGCGGACAAGACGCCGGAACGGCTGCGGCAGGTGGTGGCCGAGGGCTGGGGCCTGTCCATCAGCCTGGACGACGCCCGGCAGGTGCTGGCCGTGGCCGCTGCGAGCCCAGGGAACCCGCACGGCGCCCTGGGCGAGGTGCTGTGCCCGAAGTACACGGCGCTGGGCTGGACCACCCACGGCCATACCGGGGGCGACGTGCCCCTGTTCGCCTTTGGCCCCGGCCGCCCGGCGGGGCTGCTCAGCGGCCCGGAGCTGGGCCGGAGCCTGGCCCGCGCCCTGGGCCTGGACCTGAAGCGGCTCACGCAGCGGCTGTACGAGGACGCGGCCGCGGCCTTCCCCGGCGGGACGGAGCTGGTGGCCGGGGTGCTGCGCATCGAGCACCGGGGCCGCCGGGCCGAGCTGCCGCTGAACACCAATATTCTGCGTCTGGAGGGCCGCGAGGAGCGGCTCACGGGGCTTGTGGTCCACGCGCCGGACACGGGCCGGACGTTCATCCCTGCCCAGGCCGTGCGGCGCATCAAGGGCCTGGCCCGGAACTGAGGCCTGCCAAGCCTCGGCAATGCAAAAAGGCCCCACCTCGCAGCGGGGCCTTTTCGTTTTGTCTCGCCCAGGACCGGGGCGCCCTCTGCGGCGCAATGGTTTGAGGTACACCGTGCGGCCTGGTCATCGCCAGGGGGATGGCCTATGCATCCTTTTGCGTCTTTGCCCGTCTTCACTGCAAACAACGCCGCAACTGCGGCACAGGGAGGCGAGGACATGCACAGGGACAACGACAGCGAGATCAGGGAAACGGTCCGCAAAAGATACTCGGAAACGGCGCTGGCCGGAACAGCCGGTTGCGGTTGCGGCGGCGGTTGCTGCAGCCCGCAAGGAGCGGCCACGTCCGAGGCGCTGGCCATGTCGGTCGGGTACTCCGCAGGGGATCTGCAAAGCGTGCCCAAGGGGGCGAACATGGGTCTTGGCTGCGGCAACCCCCAAGCCATCGCGGCGCTGAAGCCTGGCGAGGTGGTGGTGGATTTGGGCAGCGGCGGCGGCTTCGACTGCTTCCTGGCCGCGCGCCAGGTGGGGCCGGCAGGGCGTGTCATCGGCGTGGACATGACGCCGGAGATGGTGGAAAAGGCCAGGAGAAATGCAGTGGCCGCTGGGTTCGCCAACGCCACGTTCCGCCTGGGCGAGATCGAGCATCTGCCCGTGGCCGACGCAGAGGCCGACGTCGTGCTTTCCAACTGCGTGATCAACCTGAGCACGGACAAGGCGCAAGTGTTCCGTGAGGCCTTCCGCGTACTTAAAGAGGGGGGCAGGCTGGCCATTGCAGACATTGTGGCCGTGGCGGAGATGCCTGAGGACATCCGGGCGAACGTCATGCTCCACGCCGAGTGCGTGGCCGGGGCGGCACGGGTGGAGACGCTGGAGGACATGATGCGCCAGGCCGGATTCCAGCAGGTTGTCATCCGCCTGAACCCGGAAAGCGGCAGGATGGTGGAGCAGATGTTTCCCGGCCTGGGCCTGGGCGGGGTTGTGGCCTCGGCAGTGCTTGAGGCAATCAAGGCGTAGGGGGCGCGGCGCACGATGCACACTCTGGAGGCGGTCTGGCAGGAGCACCGGGGCGAACTCAAGTCCTTCATCCTGAAGCGGGTGCGCAAGGAGGCCGAGGCCGAGGACATCCTCCACGACGTGTTCCTCAAGATGCTTGCAGGCCTGGGCTCCGTACGGCGGGTGGACCATCTGCGGGCCTGGCTCTTCACCGTGGCTCGCAATGCGGTGACGGACCACTTCCGCAGTAAGCGGCCCACGGCAGAGCTCCCCGAGGACTTGGCGGACCACGGCCCGGATCTGGCCGCTGGCCGCATGAAGGACGTGGGCGCCTGCCTGAGGCCAATGATTGACGCCTTGCCGGAGAAGGTCCGCATGGCCCTGGTCATGGCCGACCTGGACGGCGTCAAGCAACGGGAGGTGGCGGAGCGCCTGGGCATATCCCTGCCTGCGGTCAAGTCCAGGGTTCTGCGCGGCCGGCTCCTGGTCCGGGGCATGATCGAGGACTGTTGCCATCTGGAGCTGGACGCCAGGGGGAGCATCATGGACTACACCGTCAAGCCAAAGGGCTGCCCGCACTGCGGCCAGGGAGCAGAATTGCGCAGGCTTCCGAAATAGCAAAAAGGCCCCACCTCGCGGCGGGGCCTTTTTGTTTTGTCTGTTTGCCTGGGGCCGGGGGCTAGCCCTCGGCGCTGGTGTCGTCCAGCACCGGGGGCGCGCTGCAGGCCTTGGCCCGTTCGTCCTCCTCGGCGCGCAGGGCGCGGCGCAGCACCTTGCCGACCATGGTCTTGGGCAGGCTCTCGCGGAACTCCACGTGCCGGGGCACCTTGTATCCGGCCAGCTTCTGGCGGCAGAAGGCGATGACCTCGGCCCTGGTCAGCTCACAGTCCGGCTTGGGCACGATGTAGGCCTTGACCACCTCGCCGCGCGCATCGCAGGGCACGCCCACGGCCACGGCCTCCTGGATCTTGGGGTGCTGGTGCAGCACCTCGTCGATCTCGCGCGGGTAGATGTTGTACCCGGCGCTGATGATCAAATCCTTCTTGCGGTCCACGAGGAAGAAATAGCCGTCCTCGTCCATGTAGGCGATGTCGCCGGTGTAAAGCCAGCCGTTTCTCAGCACGTCGGCGGTGTCGTCGGGCCGGTTGAAATAGCCGGCCATGACCTGCGGGCCGCGGATGACCAGCTCGCCCATCTTCCCCGGCGGCAGGGGCGGGCCGCCCAGGTCCTGGTCCACGATCTTGGCGTCGGTGCCGGGCACGGGCAGGCCGATGGAGCCGCGCTTGGCCAGGCCGTCCATGGGGTTGATGTGCGTCACCGGGCTGGCCTCGGTCAGGCCGTAGCCTTCGCAGATGCGCGTGCCCGTGGCTTTGCTGAACTGCTCGAACCACTCCACGGGCATGGGCGCGGAGCCGGACACGCAGAACTTGATGCAGGACAGGTCAAAGGCGGAGATGTTCTTCTGCTGCAAGAGCGAGATGTACACCGAGGGTGCGCCGGGGAAGGCCGTGGGCCGGTGCTTCTGGATGGCCTTGAGCAGGTCTGCGGGCACGAAGCGCGGGAAGAGGATCTGCGTGGCGCCTTTGGCTGTGGCCAAGTTCAGGCACACGGTGAGGCCATAGATGTGGAAGAAGGGCAGCACGCCGAGGAAGGTCTGGTGGCCCTTGGCCAGCCCCGGCAGCATGGCCGTGCACTGGCGGACATTGGCGTAAAGGTTGGCGTGGGTGATCATGCAGCCCTTGGCCAGGCCCGTGGTGCCGCCGGTGTATTGCATCAGCGCCAGGTCCTTTTCCGGGATGATGTCCTGGCAGGTGTAGCTTGCGATGCCGCGCGTGAGGGTGGACCAGGGCAGCACCCCGGGGTCGGTCGTGGGCACGGCGGATTTCTGGCCCTCGCGCCAGCAGCGCAGGCGGTACAGGATGTCCAGGGGGAAGCGCAGGCCGTCGGCAATGCCGGTGACGAAGTACTTCTCAATGGGGAGCTTGTCGCGCAGGGGCTCTATCTTGGGCCAGAGCAGGTCGAGCAGGATGAGGAAGCGCGCGCCGGAATCCCGGAACTGGTGGATTATCTCGGTCTCCATGTAGAGTGGGTTGGTGAAGACCACTGAGCCGCCCGCGCGCAGCACGCCCCAGTAGGCGATGACGGCCTGGGGCGTGTTGGGCAGCATGACGGCCACGCGCTCCCCGCGCTTCAGCCCCTGCTTGCGCAGGTTGGCGGCCAGGACCCCGGAGAGCCGGTTCAGGCGGGCATAGGTGATGGTCAGGTTCTGGAAGATCAGGGCCGGCCGGTCGGGCCAGCGTCTGGCGGCCTCTTCGAGCAGGGAGTGCACGGGCTTCTGCGCGGGCGCGAAGCTGTGCGGCACTTCAGGATCGTAATGACTGAGCCAGGGACGCTGGATATCGGGCATGAACCAACCTCTTTGGGGAATGCGCCGGCGGCGCAAGGCGCTGGCGGAGTATAGGTGCCGGTCGGTCTTGAGGCAAGGGGAAAAGCTCGGTCGGAAGGGAGCTCTGACGGCCCGGAGGCAAGAAATTGACGCCAGAAAACCCGATTCTTCATTGCGTCCATGAATGATCCGGCGGAAATGCGCGCGCCCTGTCTGGTGTCTGCCCTGGCCGCCAGGGCCGTGGCTGTCCGCCGGGATGTTGACAATCCTTGCCCGGTGCAGGTACATAAGCGAAAGTGCGCAGTACGGTTACAGCGCGAAGATCATTGACCAAGCGAATGATTCGTGGACATTTGGCGCGGGGGTTGCATAGGATTGTGCGGCGGCCCCCGGCGGCAGACCATTCCGCCCCCAGGCGGCCGCGCAGGACCAGGAATTTTGCACCGCATCAACCATTGGGTGAACGAACATGCTGCTCGCCAACGGAAAATTCATCAAGCCCAGCAAGGAGACCAGGGTGCTTTCCATCCTGAACTCCCTGTCCCAGGACTCCACCCTCTCGCAGATCGAGCTGGGCAAGCGCCTCAAGCTCAGCGGGGCCATGGTCAACCAGTACCTGCGCCTGTTGCAGGAGCAGAACCTCATCGAATACCGCCCGGTGAACGGCAAGAGCTACCGCTACGTGCTGACCTCCGGCGGCGAGAAGAGCCGCAGGCAGATGTTCTCCGACTACTCCAGCGAAACCATCCGCCTGTACACCAACATCAAGGACTTCATCCTCTCCAAGCTGCGCAGCCTGGAGCGGCGGGGGCGCAAGAAGATTGTCTTGTTCGGGGCCTCGGAGACCTGCGAGGTGGTGCTCTCGGCCCTGCGCGACACCGCCTTCCAGGTGGTGGCCGTGGTGGACAACGACCACGAGAAGCACGGCACCATCTTCCACGGCTATGTCATTTCCTCGCCCACGGTGCTGGACAATGTGGACTGCCAGTCCGTGGTCATTACTTCCTTTGGCCGCCAGGATGAGATACACCAGCAACTGCAGCCCGTTTCCCAAAGTCGCGGGCTCGAAATCGTGAGGCTGTGAGCATGGCGCATCTTCCCTTCATCACGACCCGCTCTGGTCAGCGCATCGGGCAGGGCCAGCCCTGCTTCATCGTGGCCGAGGTGGGCAACAACCACCAGGGCGACATGGGCCATGCCAGGCGCATGATCGAAGAGGCCGCCAAGGCCGGAGTCCAGGCCGTGAAGTTCCAGAAGCGGCACATGGAGTCCCTGCTGACTCGCGTGGGGCGCGAGGCTCCCTACTGCGGGCCCAACAGCTTTGGACCCACCTACGGCGCGCACCGCCTAGCCCTGGAGCTCGACGTGGCGCAGATGGCCGAACTGAAGGCCTTGACCGAATCCCTGGGCCTGGTGTTCTTCGCCTCGGCCTGGGACGAGGTCAGCCTGGACGAGATGCTCGGCCTGGACGTGGAGCTGCTCAAGGTCTGCTCCGCCGACCTGGTCAACGTGCCGCTGTTGCGCCGCGTTGCGGCCACCCGCCTGCCGGTGATCCTGTCCACGGGCATGAGCAGCCTGGAGGACATCGACGCCGCCGTCAGCCTGGTGCGCTCCCAGCACGACGAACTGGTGCTCTTGCACTGCAACAGCACCTACCCCTGCATCGAGGCGCAGATCGGCCTGCCGGTGATGGACACCCTGCGCGAGCGCTACAAGCTCCCGGTGGGCTATTCCGGGCACGAGCGCGGCCTGGCCCCCAGCGTGGCCGCCGTGGCCCTGGGCGCCTGCGTGGTGGAACGCCACGTGACCCTGGACAAGAACCAGGTCGGCACGGACCACAAGGTCTCGCTCGAGCCCGCGGAGCTGGCCACCCTGGTGCGCATGATCCGCGAGGTTGAGGACTCCATGATCCTCAAGGGCAAGAAGGTTTTCCCCGAGGAGCTGGCCGCGGCCAAGAAGCTGCGCAAGTGCATGGTCTTTTCGCGCGATCTGCCCGCCGGGCATGTTCTGGCCCCGGCGGACCTGACCACCAGAAGCCCGCTGGACGGCATCTCCCCGGTGCACTGGGACGAGGTGCTGGGCGCGGTGCTCATGCGCCCCGTGAAGCACGAGGAGCCCCTGCAATGGGAAACCCTCTCCGTGCACGGTGTGAGCGCCTCGGCGGCCTCGTCGTCCACATAGGTCCGGGCACAATCGCGCCGGGCCCCCCGCCCGCGCACCCTGGGAGAGACGCGCCATGAATCAGACCAGCATCCTCCTGGAGACAGGCACCAACGAGCTCGAGATCATCGAGATGTTCCTCCTGGAGCCCGGCCCGGACGGCGCGCCGGAACACCAGTATTTCGGCGTCAACGTGGCCAAGGTGCTGGAGATAATCGAGGCCCCGCCAGAGCTTGAGCCCTCGCCCTCGGCCACGCACCCGAGCTTCCTCGGGGTCATTCCCCTGCGCGACATGGTGCTGCCCGTGGTGGACCTCTCGGTCTGGCTGGGCGTTCCCCGCGTGGCCTCCCGGCACGAGCCGGTCATCGTCACCGAGTTCAACGGCGTGCGGACCGGCTTTCTGGTCTCCGGCGTGACCATGATCCACCGCGTGGGTTGGGCCGATGTGGAGCCCCCCAGCCGCATGCTGGCGGAGATGCCGGGCAACTGCATCACCGGCACCGTGCGCCTGGGCGACCATTTCGCCCTGCTGCTCGACCTGGAGCGCGCCCTGGTGGAGCTGGGCGCCGTGAACGTGGACCTGCCGGAGCACACCGCGCCAGCCGACGCGGAGCACCCCTTGCGCGTGCTTTTGGTGGATGACTCGACCTCGGTGCGCTTCCTGCTCAAGCGCAATTTCGAGAGCGCCGGGTTTGTGGTGGAGGCCCACAGCAACGGCGAGGACGCCTGGAACGCCCTGCTGGAGCTGAAGGCCCAGGCCGCCAGCCAAAAAGCGCCCGTGACCAGCCTGCTCGACGCCGTGATTTCCGATGTGGAGATGCCGCGCATGGACGGCTACACCCTGACCCGCCACATCAAGGCCGATGCCGAGCTCTCGCGCCTGCCCGTGGTGCTCTTTTCCTCGCTCATCTCGCCCAGCCTGCTGCACAAGGGCCAGAGCGTGGGCGCGGACGCCCAGATCACCAAGCCCGAGTTCGGCGGGCTTACGGTCCAGGTGCGCGAGATCATCGAGAAGCGCCGGGCCGGGTAGGGCGGCAGAAACCTTCGGCGGTTCAGGGAGCAGCGCTCCTCGGGCATCCCAGGGGGCTCAAAACAGCGCGGGCCGGGGCGATATTCGTCCCGGCCCGCGCTGTTTTGGGCTGATTGTGCAGCGCCTGGGGCCGCTCTTGCCCCTGCTTCCGCTAAAACCCGTGCTCGCGCAGGAAGTCCAGGCTGAGCGTGGAGGCTGGCTTGCCGCCCCCGCCCGCCGCCGTGAGCCACGGCTGAAGCATGTTGCGCACGTACTTGCCGATGAGGTCGGTCTCCATGTTGACCTTGGTGCCGGGCGACCAGCCGGAGATGGTGGTCTCCTTTTGCGTGGCCGGGATGATGTTCACGGTCAGAAATTCCGGCCCGCACTCGTTCACCGTGAGGCTGATGCCGTCCAGGGCCACCGAGCCCTTGGGCACCACCAGGGCGCCGAACTCCGCCGGGAAGCCCAGGGTGTAGATGCGGCTCTCGCCAGCGGGTTTGACATCGGCGACCACGGCCAGGCAGTCCACGTGCCCGCTGACCAGGTGCCCGCCCAGGCGGTCGCCCAGGGCCAGGGCGCGCTCCAGGTTGACCACGCTTCCGGTCTTCAAGGCGCCCAGGCTGGTGTGCGTGAGCGTCTCGGCGCTGGCGTAGACCGTGAACCAGTTTTCGCCAAAGGTCTCCACCGTGAGGCAGGCCCCGTTCACGGCGATGGACTCGCCCAGTGTGATGTCCGCAAGGTCGAACAGGGCGCGGAGCTTCAGCCGGGTCTCGGCCCCGCGCACGTCAACGCTCTCCACGCGGCCCTTGCCCTGCACCAGTCCGGTGAACATCAGCTCTCCTCCTCCTGCCTGGGCCTGGGCTTGTAGGTCAGTTTCAGGTCGTCCCCGCAGGATTCGGCCACGGCCAGGCGGAAATTCAGCGTCTGGTCCATGCTCGGCACGGCCTCGCCCGCGAACAGGCTCTTGCCCTCGGCATCGCCCAGCACGCGCGGGGCCAGGTACAGCACGAACTCGTCCACCAGGTCCTGGCGGGCCAGGCTCAAGGCCAGCTGGCCGCCGCCCTCGCACAGGGTGCGGTGGCAGCCGTATTCCTGGCGCAGGCGCGTAAAGGCCCCGGCAAAGCTCAGGCCTTCGCCCGCCCCCCGGCGCTGGTCCCCGGCCAGCTCCGACAGGCCCCAGATGAGGGTGCCGCGCTCGCGCAGCTCGTCGGCCAGGGGGGTCTTGGACGAGTATTCGCTGGTCCAGAACAGCACCTGGCAGGGCCGCTGGCGCAGCAGGTTGAAGGTGGAGTAGGCCTTGGGCAGGGTGCTCGTCACCACCACGGCCAGGGGCTGGCAGAAGCCCCTCTGCGAATCATGGGGCAGGCCGTCCGGCCCCAGGCGGCAGGTCAGCTCCGGGTTGTCGCCGTAGAAGGTGTTGCCGCCCACGATGACCGCCTGGACCTGGGCGCGCAGCCGGTGCACGTCGGCCTGGGACTCCGGCCCGCTGACCGCCTGGGGGCGGCCGCCGCGCGCGGCGATCTTGCCGTCCAGGGTGGCCGCCATCTTGAGGATGCTGTAAGGTCGGTTGGTGGTGCTCCAGATGCGGAACTCGTCGATCAAGTCCAGGCACAGGGGCTCCTGGATGCCCAGCACCACGTCCACCCCGGCGGCGCGCAGGACGTCCGCCCCGCCGCCCGCGACATGGGGGTTGGGGTCGGCGCAGCCGATGATGACCCGCTGCACGCCTGCGGCCAGGATGGCCGTGGTGCAGGGCGGGGTCTGGCCCTGGTGGTTGCAGGGCTCGAGCGTCACATAGAGGGTGCAGCGGGCGGGGTCCACGCCCTTGGTCCGGGCGTCCTCCAGGCACTCCACCTCGGCGTGGGGGCCGCCAAAGGCCTTGTGCCAGCCCTCGGCCTTGATCTGGCCGTCCTGGACCAGCACCGCGCCCACGCAGGGGTTGGGGGCCGTGTTTCCGCGGCCGCGCAGGGCCAGCTTGGCCGCGCGCAGCATGAAGCGGTCATGAGGACCGGTAGTCTCCAGGCAGGTAGGCATGTTCCACCCCAGATTCCTTGAGCATGTCATTGGCCAGTTCGTCCGGATACTGTTCCGCGAAATAGATGGCCTTGACCTGGCAGTTGATGAGCATCTTGGTGCAGATGAGGC
>CAYMIP010000007.1:0-81866 GCA_964390575.1 uncultured Desulfocurvus sp.
GAGCGCGTGGCCAGGGCGGCCACGCGCTCCTCGGCCCCGCGCAGGCGCTCGGCCAGGGCGGCCTCCACGGTCCGGGCCTGGGCCAGCCCCGCCTCGGCCTCGGCGCGCAGACGGGCGCACTCGGCGGCGGCGCGGGCGCGCAAAAGCACGAACACCAGGCCCGCGCCCAGGGCCAGCCCCGCGAGCAGGGCGGGGAGCAGCACTGCGTCCAAGGCCTAGCCCGCGATTTTCTGGAGCAGCCAGGCCATGTTCTGGCCCAGGGTGCGCATGGTGCCCAGGGCTTCCTCGTCGCCGGAGACCTGGCCGGGCTCGCGGCCATAGCCGATGTTCCAGTAGCTGGAGCCGGGCACCACCATCTGGCCGATGAAGAAGAAGTGGTTCAGGGTGTCGAAGGTATGGATGGCGCCGCCCCGGCGCGCCGTGACCACTGCGGCCCCGGCCTTGCGCTGGAACATGTCCCCATTGGCCCGGGAGACCATGCCCGCGCGGTCCATGAGGGACTTCATGTTGGTGGTCACGTCCGCAAAGTACGTGGGCGAGCCGAGCAGGATGCCGTCGGCCGCGAGCATCTGCTCGATGTAGCCGTTCATCCTGTCGTCATCCACGGCGCAGCGCTTGTCCTTGTTCTCAAAACATTTGTAGCAGGCGATGCAGCCTTGCAGGCCCTTTGGCCCGAGCTGCACCAGCTCCGTCTCCAGGCCTGCGGCCTTGATCTCGGCCAGGGCCGTGTTCAGCATGATTGCGGTGTTGCCGTTCAACCTGGCGCTGCCGTTGATTGCCAGAACCTTCATACGCTGCCTCCTTGGGTCTCGTTGACGATGCGTTCGGT
Source organism: uncultured Desulfocurvus sp. (assembly GCA_964390575.1). GTDB lineage: Bacteria > Desulfobacterota > Desulfovibrionia > Desulfovibrionales > Desulfovibrionaceae > Humidesulfovibrio. The sequence continues at coordinate 830 of CAYMIP010000007.1, forward strand.
CCACCGTACGCCCTGGGGCGCGCTCCCGTCCAGGGCACCCACAGTGATGAACTCTACGGCGATGCGCCGGGTCTTGTCGTCCGGGGCGCTGATGCCCCGCACCAGACCGGCGTACCAGTACGGCTTGAACTGCTTCTCCTTGAACTGGAAGAGCGAACATTTGAGCACCACCGGGCTGCCCGGCTCCAGGCCCGGCGGCATCAGCGCCGCGCGCACAGCCATGGCCAGCCCGCCCGGCGAGATGTCCATGACGGCGTTCCCTCCGCCGCCCTGGCCATCGTAGGAGTTGACCCAGATGTCCGGCGTGGCCTCGGGGAAGAACAGCTGGCTGGTCTCGGCAGCGGCGGCCCAAAGGCGCACGCGCACGAAGCGCGGGTCGTTGACGCGCTTGCGGGCGTGGCTGCGGCGCTGCACGGCCAGGAGTTCACGGGGAAAGCGCAGCACGATCTGCGGGGGCTCCGAGGCGCGGTGCACGGCCACGATCTCGCTCTCAAAGGCGTTGACCTTGAGCCCGCCCTGGAGCAGCGAGGCAAAGAAGCAGGTCACGGCCTGGCCAGGCTGGAGCATCAGGGGCGCGGCGCCAGGCAGGCATTCGCAGACCAGACCCTCGGCCCCGGCGGTCTTGGGCAGGCAGCGGGCCTGGGGTTCCCCGGCGCCGCCGGGCACAAGGTCCAGGGGCGCGGCGCGCCTGATGAAATCGGCCACGAGGCTGGCGGCGAGCACGGCTATGCGGGCGTCCGGACCGGCGGCCTGCAGAGCCCGCGAACGGCGCGGAATCAGCCTGGAGCGGCCGAGCAGAAACCCGCCTGTGACGGCCAGAACCAGCAGCAGCGCAGCGCCTGCCCACACACCCACATCACCCATGTCCAGCCCCCGGTTTGTCAGGACTGTCCGCAGGATACGTGGCCCGCGCCAGGGTTGTCAAACCTGGAGAAAAAACGAGGCCGGAAAATCAGGCTGTAGCGGAAGGCTTAGCGGAAAACGTCGTACAGCTCCGGGCTGACCTCGACCACAAACATGCCCGCCTCGGCGCGCATGCGCACGTTGAGTTCCGGGATGAGCGCCATGTCCTCGGCCACGTTGGCCCATTTGGTCAAGAGGGCCTTGGGATCGGCCTCGTCCACCGGAACGCTTTCGGCAAGAATCCAGTCCGTCGTCTCCATGGTCCGCCTCCCTGGCCTAGATGTAGACCCGCCGGTTCAGGCCCAGCAGGCAGAAAACCTCATAGGAAATGCTGCCCCACCACGCGGCCAGCTCCTCCGGGCGGATGGCCAGCGGGCCTTCTCCCCCCAGGAGCACTGCCCAGTCGCCCGGGCGGGCAGCGGTGATGTCCGTGACATCGCAGGCCGTGAGCTGCATGCAGACCCGGCCCACCAGCGGCGCGCGGCGGCCGGCCACGAGCATCTGCGCGTGCTGGCCAGTCAGGCCCCGGCTGTAGCCATCTGCGTAGCCAACGGCCACGATGGCCACGCGCATGTCGCGCTCGGCGGTGTAGGTGCAGCCGTAGCTGATGCTGCAACCCCTTGGCAAGGCGTGCACCGAGACGATGCGCGTGCGCACCTCCATGGCCGGGGTCAGCCCGCGGCCCAGGTGGTCCCAGGTGGTGCCCGCAAAGGGGTTGGCCCCGTAGAGGGCGATGCCCGCGCGCTGGCTCTGGTGGTGCACCGAGGGGTGGCCCAGGATGCCTGCGGAATTGGCCAGATTGGCCTCCAGCGCGTAGCCCGCCTTGGCCAGGGCGGCCAGGATGCAGGCGAAGCGCTCGGCCTGGCCCATGAGGTAGCCCACGGCCTCGGGTTGGTCGGCCGTGGCCAGGTGCGAACTGGCCATCACCGGGCGGACCAGCGGGGCCTCGCGCAGGCGGTCCAGGAGCCGGGGGAGATCCTCCAGGCCGAAGCCCAGGCGGGCCATGCCCGTGTCGAACTTGAGGCTCATGTCCAGGGACTTGCCCGTGCGGGCGGCCTGGCGGGCCAGGGCCTCCAGCTGCCGGAAGCTGCCGATGAACGGCAGCAGCCCATGCTCCCAGAAGAGCGGAAAGTCGTCGGGTTCGATGGGGCCAAGGAGCACCAGGATGCGGCTGCTGAGGCCCTGGGCGGTGAGGAACCGGCGCAGGGCCGCGCCCTCCTCGGCCGTGCCCACGGCAAAGGTGTCGCAGCCCTCGCTGGCCAGGGCGCTGGCGACCTCGGTCAGGCCGTGGCCGTAGCCGTCGGCCTTGATGACCCCGATGACGCGGCTGCCACGGCTGCACAAAAGTCGATAGTTGGCCCGGATCGCCGCCAGGCGGACACGGACCTCAAGCTTGTTGAACGCGATGGTCATGGAACAAAAGACTCCTGCGACGCCCTAGTCTCCGGGGGTGTGGAAGCGCGGAGCGATCAATGGCAGAGTTTTCGCTCCCGCGCAAGATGCGCGGAAACACCTCCCGCGCACCGCAACCCAAAATACGTAGTACATCATTTACGCTTGAACAGGCGCTCCAGGTCCCCTACGCCGAAGGCCACAGCCACGGGCCGACCGTGCGGGCAGTGGTCGCGTTCCGGGGCGGCCAGCCAGAGCTCCAGCAGGGCCAGGGCCTCGTCCCGGGCCAGGGCCTGCCCGGCCTTGATGGCCGCCTTGCAGGACAACAGCGTCCACAGCTCCGTCAAGCCGCCCGTGCGGTCGGCCAAGACCTCGCGCAGGAATTCCGCGGCCCTGCCCGCTGGGAGGCTGGGCGGCACCCCGCGCACCAGGAGCCGCTCCGCGCCGGACATCTCCAGCAAAAAACCGCAGACCCGGAAGGAGGCCCAGAGTTCCTGGGCGCGCGCGGCCTCGGTCGGATGCAGGCTGAGCTCCAGGGGCAGGGCCAGGGGCTGGGAGTCCCCGCTGCTGCGCGCCCGGCGCATGTTCTCCAAAATCACCCGCTCATGCGCCGCGTGCTGGTCCACCAGAACCAGCCTCTCGCCGTTCTGGCGCAGCACCAGGTAGGTGTCGGCGATCTGGCCCAGGTACTCCAGCCCGCCCTGGGACAGGGGCTGGGCTGCGGGGCCGGAGGCAATGGCCACAGGCGGCGGTGTTGCGCTCCCGCCACCCTCGGCCCTGGGGGCCAGGGGCGCCTCGCGCAGGGGCTCCGGGCTCTCGAAGGACTGCCAGGCGCGCAGCAGGCCGGGCTTGTCGCCTCTGGGCGCACCGCGCTGCGCCCCGGCCTGGGCAGCCTGGGGCGGATCCGTCTGAAATCCGGAAGCCCAGGCCGGGGCCGACGCAGGGCCGGAAGCGTTGTAGACTGCGGCCGGGTCGGCCAGCACATCGCCCCCGGCGGCCGGGGCCAGGGCCAGGCGCACCAGGGAGAACACCGCGCCCTCGTCGCGGAAGCGCACCTCCAGCTTGGCCGGATGCACGTTCACGTCCACCTCCTCCGGCGGCAGGGTGAGAAACAGCAGCACCTGGGGGTACTCGCCGGAGAGGATGCGGCCCTTGTAAGCCTCGCGCGCAGCGCGCGCAAGCAGGCGGTCCTGCACGGGCCGCCCGTTGACGTAGAAAAGCATGCGGTCTGCGCGGTTCTGGGCGTGGGAGGGCCGCCCGGCCAGACCAACGGCGGACAGCGGTCCATGCGCCCGGGAGAACTCCACCAGCCCCTCCAGCACGGCCGGGGGCCAGAACCGGCTTAAACGCGCTCCAAGCGTCTGCCCGGCGGGCAGGCGGAATATCTCGCGGCCGCCGCTGACCAGGGAAAAGGCCACGTCGGGCCGGGCCAGGGCCATGCGCATGAGGGCCTCCTGGCAGCGCTTGGCCTCTGTGGCCTCGGTGCGCAGGAACTTGAGCCGGGCCGGAGTGCTGGAGAAAAGTCGGCGCATCTCCACCCGGGTGCCCGCAGCCAGGGCCGCCGGGCCTTCGGACAACAAAACTCCGCACTCCACCTCGATGCGCGCTGCCTCGGCCAGTTCGGAACCGTCGGGCTCCCGGACGCGGGAGGTCAGGGTCAGGTGCGAGACCGAGGCGATGCTCGGCAGGGCCTCGCCCCGGAAGCCGAAGCTGGTGACGGTGAACAGATCGGCCACGGTGGAGAGCTTGCTCGTGGCGTGGCGGGTGACGGCCAGGGAGAGTTCCCCCGCCGGGATGCCTGCGCCGTCGTCCTGCACCACCAGACGCGTCACGCCGCCGCCCTCCAGGGTCACGTCGATGCGCGTGGCGCCTGCGTCCAGGCTGTTCTCCAGCAGCTCCTTGAGCACGCTGGCGGGGCGCTCCACCACCTCGCCGGCGGCGATCTGGTTGCGCAGGGTCTCGGGCAGGAGGAGAATGGCTCGGCGCGTCATGTCTGGAAGCATGCCCCTAGGGCTTGCCGAAATCAAGCAGGTTGAAGCGCAGCTCGATGCTCTGGTCGCTGGGCTTGCGGCTGAACAGCAGCTGCACATTGTAGCACTGGTCCGTCCAGGTGAGCCCGACGGTCTTCTCCAGGTCCGAGTGCCCGGCGATGTCCATGCGGTAGTCGGTGTTCAGCTTGAGCTTGTCCGTGAGCTCCACGTCCAGGCCGAGGCGCAGGGCCTGGATGTCCTTGCTGCGCTTCCGGTTGTACTCGTCCAGGGGGTACAGATAGTCGTGCCCGAAACGCACCTCGCCCAGCTTCTCCTTGCGCAGGGTGAGCAGGTGCTCGTGCTCCGTGGGCCGGCTCAAGTAGGGCGAATAAAAGGTCTTGGAAGTCAGGGAGATGTACTTCTCCGGCGTCACAGTGGCCTCAATCATGAGGTCCGAGTAGGGCCTGCGGCCGTAGGTGCCGAGCTGGTCGCCGCGCACGGCCTCGTCGCGGTCATAGGACTGCTCCAGGCGCAGGCGGAAGAAGTCCAGGTAGTCCGTGGCGGCCACGGGGATGGTGGCGTTGCCGTTTGGCGCAACCACCACGCTGGTGCGTTTGCGGTCCAGCACGTTGGTCAGCGAATAGGTGATGGCGTTCTTGCGCTGCAACCGGTCCAGGGAGTCAAAGGACGGCAGGCGGCTCTGGGACTGGGGCGCGGGGATGTAGGAGAACTCCAGCCGCGGGGCCACGCTGTGGCGGATGGCACCCCACTCGCTCTTGCCCACGTTCTCGGTGAGGGCCGTCAGGGGGGCGCCGCCCAGCCCAAAGACCCGGCTCATCTCTGTAAAGGCAGTGAAGCCGAGTTCCGGGAAGGTGCGGCTCGGGGACTTGTTGCTGGTGGTCGTGACCGGCTCGTTGGTGTACCCGCCCACACCATAGGCGGTGTTGCGCAGGCCCACGCTGGGGATGAACGTCACCGGCCCCAGGGGCAGGGGCAGGCTCAGCGTGGGGTGCAGGTCCGTGCGGAAGCCGCGCGTGCCGTACTGGCGCCAGAAATAGTCGAAGCGGCCCGTGGCCTCCCACTCCAGCGGCGTGCCTGGGATGGCGTCCTTGAAGGCAAAGGCGTGGACTTCGGGCAGGGTCTGGATCGTGGGGTTCCTGGTGGCCGGATTGTTGCCGTTCATGTACGCCAGATTCTGGGTCCAGGCCACCTTGCCCGCCAGGCCGTACTTGTCCCAACTGCGCGAGACATAGGCCGTGCTGGTGCGGGTCAGGGAGTCGGCCACCTCGATGTCGCGGCCGAACTCCTTGAGGAAGGACTTGCGGCTGGCGGTATATCCGGAGGAGCCCCCGCCGAACTCGCGCAGGTAGTTCTGGTCGCTCACCATGTCCAGGTCCAGCTTGACCTGCCAGGCCGGGTCATTGATGAACCCGTTGAACTTGCTGCGCACCCACCAGCGGTTGGAGTTCGGACGCAGCAGCTCGTCATTCTGGAGGTAGAGGTCCTCCTGAGCCTTGCTGGCCGCCGTCTTGCGGTCGTTCAGATAGTCGATGCGCCAGTCGCCCTTGGTGTTCGGGTTCTCCGCATGGCGGTACTCCAGGCCCTGCATGAGTCCTCGGCTGGTCATGACGTTCTCATAAATGGTCAGGTCACGCTCGTCGTCGAGCACCCAGTAGTAGGCCTGGTTCACCCCGAAGCCGCGCTTGCTGCTGTGGGAGATTTCCGGAAGCAATAAACCGCTCTGGCGCTTGGCCCCGCCCGGCAGGGACAAAAACGGGGAGTAGACCACAGGGGTGTCCATCACGTTGAAGCGCGTGTGCCAGAGCTTGGCGCGGCCATCGAGGTTGATGTCGCCCTCTTCCGCAGTGATGGACCAGGCGGGCTTGTCGCCGTCGCAGGCGGTGACCCTGGCGTTCTGGAAGCGGTAGCTCGACGCGCCATACTTGCGGATGGTCTCGCTCTGGAAATAGACGTGCGACTTGCCCACAAAGACCTTGCCGCGCTTGAGCCAGCCCAGCATGTTGGACAGGTCGAACTCGGCCTCCTCGGCCTCCAGCATGTCGCCCTCCCAGGCCACGCGCACGTTGCCCTTGAGCACCACCCAGCGGCTGGACTGGTAGTAGCGCATGGAGTCGGCCCTAAGGACGTTCAGGCCCTTGACCAGCACGGCGTTGCCCACGGCCTGCACGTATTCGCTGTCATGCTGGCCCTCGATGCGGTCAGCGGAGAGCTTCCACTGGTCCGGATCAAGCAGGGTGTCCGCCGGGAAGGACGGGGGCGGCGGGGGCAAAAGCGTGCCCGCCAAGCCCGGCGGAAGGACGCCCATGCGCACCTCCGGCCCGCTGCTGGACATGCCCGGAGCCTGCGCCACCTGAGCGCCGCCGTGGCCCATGAGCAGGCTCTCGGCAAAAACGGGCGGCTGAATACGCGAGGGCGTCGGAATTTCGACGCTTTTGCTGAAGTCAGGCGGGGGCGGGACGGGCGCTGGACGCGTGTCGCCAAAGCGGATCTGGCGGACGGCTCCGCTGGGCGCAGGCGGGGGAGTGACCGGCAGGCGCACCTCCGGCCCGCCGAGGGCAGATTCGCCGATGACCGCAAGGGTCGGCCCCGCCAGCAGGCAGTGGAGCAGCCCCAGGGCCAAGAAGAGCACGAACCGTTTACGCTTCAACCAGTTGTCGTCCTTTATCTTTCTACACTTTCCCGGCGTCCAGATAGCGGTCGTCCTGGGTGAGATACCCCGTCACATAATCCCGGACCGCGTCCTCCAGGCTGGTGAACTGGGCCGCGTAGCCAGCGGCGCGCAGTTTGCCCATCTCGGCCTGGGTCAGGTACTGATACTTGTCCCGGATGGCCTCGGGCATCTCGATGTACTCGATGTCCGGGGTTTTCCCCATGGCCGCGAACACCGCGCGGGCCAGGTCGTTCCAGGTACGAGCAATTCCGGTGCCAACGTTGAAGACGCCGTTCACCTGCGGATTTTCCAGCATCCACCAGAGGATATCCACGCAGTCCTTGATGTAGACGAAGTCGCGCATCTGCCCGCCGTTGGGGTACTCTGGCCGGTAGGACTTGAACAGGCGCATGCGCCCGTTCTCGCCGATCTGCTTGTGGGCCTTGCAGATGACGCTCATCATGTCGGCCTTGTGGTATTCGTTGGGGCCAAAGACGTTGAAGAACTTGATGCAGGCGATGCGGTCCAGAATGCCCGCGCGCGCGGCCCAGAGGTCGAAGAGGTGCTTGGAGTAGCCGTACATGTTGAGCGGCTTCAACTCCTCCAGGCCCGCGTGGGCATCGGAGAAGCCCTTCTCGCCGCCGCCGTAGGTGGCCGCGCTGGAGGCATTGAGAAAACGCACGGAGTTTTTGAGCACGAAGCGGCAGAGCACCTGGGTGTAGCGCGTGTTGTTCTCCATGAGGTAGTCGGCGTCGCGCTCGGTGGTGCTGGAGCAGGCCCCCATGTGGATGACGGCCTTGGTGCCGAAGGGATCATCGCCCTCGGCCATGAACTTGAGGAACTGGTCCTTGTGCAGATAGTCGGAAAACTTGAGGTTCACCAGATTCTTCCACTTGTCCGTGGAGGCCAGGTTGTCCACCACCAGGATGTCGTCGATGCCCATCTGGTTGAGCTTCCAGATCATGGCGCTGCCGATGAAACCCGCGCCGCCGGTGACTATGTACATGGGGTCTCCCTTTCACTGTTTGTGGTCCTTCAAGCGGGCTCTCGCCTGGCGGGACCGTGTGTTTGAACCCTAAAGTTTACCTGGAGCCGCCCTGGTTGGCAACAGGGCCCCTCAGGCCCCCCGCGCCGCACGCTTCCCATAGCTTTTTGTTGCCAGAGCTGATTATTTTTTCTATAGTGAGGACTGGCTGCAAATCCTCTCTCAGCGCGGCCAGCCTGACACAACACTGAAATCCCAAGGAGACCCGTTCATGAGCATGCGCAAACGCCTTCTCTCCGTCGCCGTGCTGGCCGCTCTGGCGGTCCTGATGCTGGCCGCCCAAGCCCCGGCCGAGACCATGAAACCCAAGGTCGACAACTTCATCCTCTTCATGGACCACTCCGGCTCCATGGCCATGACCAGCGAGGCGCTGAAAGGCGTCAAGATCAAGCTGGCCAAAGACCTGGCCACCAAAATGAACGCCGAGATTCCTGAACTGGGCTACCAGAGCGGCGTGAACACCTTCGCGCCCTACGCCTCCCAGCTGGCCCCCAGCAAGTACAGCAAGCCCGCCGTGGCTGGCGCCCTGGCCAAGATCGACACCAACTACGAGATCTACGGCCGCAACACCCCCATGGGCATGGGCCTGAAGGACCTGGACCCCGTCCTGGCCAAGCTCTCCGGCAAAACCGCGCTCATCATCTTCACCGACGGCGACTCCAACTACGGCACCGATCCCGTGGCCGAGGCCAAGGCCCTGTACGCCAAATACCCGAACCTGTGCATCCACATTGTCAGCTACGCCGACACCGCCCGTGGCAAGATGGTCGTGGACGAGATCCGCGCCATCAACCGCTGCACCGTGGCGGGCGATCCTGCGGCCCTGGCCGACAACGCCGCCCTCAAGAAGTACGTGCGCGCCGTGTTCTACGATGTCGTTGACGACGCCCCGGCCCGCGCCCTGGCCCCGTCCAAGGAATGCGAGACCATCACCCTGGGCAACCTGAACTTCGGCTTCGACAAGTACCAGATCACCCCGGACATGGAGCCCGCCCTGGAGCAGGCCCTGGCCGTGCTGAAGGACTCCTCCTGCAAGCAGTTCGTCATCGAGGGCCACACCGACAGCGTCGGCGGCGTGCCCTACAACCAGAAGCTCTCCGAGCGCCGCGCCGCCTCCGTGGTCAAGTGGCTCACCGGCAAGGGCCTGAACGCTTCCAAGCTGTCGCCCAAGGGCATGGGCAAGCTCGCCCCCAAGTTTGACAACAAGACTGCCGAGGGCCGTCACCTGAACCGCCGCGTCGAGATCCGCAGCAACTAGCATCCACCACGTCCGTGGGGCTGCGGGGCGTCATCGTCCCGCAGCCCAGCGGACCTTGCCCCGGAGTGTTCCGATGCGCCGCACACTTTTCCTGCCCGCCGCCGCCTTCTTCCTGGCCCTGGCCTTTTTTTCGGCGGCAGCGGCCCAGGCAGCGGAGCCGTTCCTCACGCTGCTTGAGGCGGCCCCCGCAACTGCCCTGCCCCCGCAGCACACGTCCGACTGGTCGCCCCAGGCCGCTGTGCCCATCCACATGGACCTGGCCCTGGCCCGCGAGCACGAGCGCTTCACCCAGTTCGCCACGGAGCAGATGCAGCGCATGAACGCCAACATCATCGGCGGCAAGAGCAGCATGCAGGTGCAGAAGGACGACTTTGGCCTGTACCGGGCCAGCTACAAGGCCATCGCCATGGACAGCCTCGTCTGCCAGGTGCGCCGGGCCGAGAGCGACCCGCGCTATTACGTGGGCACGGTGCTCTACAAGGAGCACCTGCTGGAGAGCGTGGCCCAGAGCGCCGAGGCCTGCCGCAAGGGCACCTTCGAGCCCGTGTCCGAGAAGGCCAGCCGCATCATCTACTCCTCCAAACGCGGCGGCGGCTGGAACTAGCCCCGGCCAGGTCGGGCGCGCAACACGGGATTTACAGGCCGTCCGCCCTCAGGCGGGCTCCCGGCGCAGCATCAAAAACAGCCCCAGGCCGATCATGGGCAGGCACAGCACTTGGCCCATGCTCATCCAGTCAAAGGCCACAAAGCCCAGGTGGGCGTCGGGCTGGCGGAAGAACTCCACCAGGAAGCGGAACGCCCCATAGCCCAGCAGAAACAGCCCGCCCACGGCACCGCGCGCGCGCGGCTGCGCCGAATAGCCCCAGACGATCACAAACAAAGCCAGGCCCTCCAGGGCGGCCTCGTAGAGCTGCGAGGGATGGCGCGGCAGCGGCCCGCCCGTGGGGAAGACCATGCCCCAGGGCGCATCCGTGACCCGGCCCCAGAGCTCGCCGTTGAGGAAATTGCCCAGGCGCCCGGCCAGCAGACCCGGCGGCACCAGCGGCACGATGAAATCGCCCACCTCGAGCAGGGACTTGCCGATGCTGCGGCCATAGAGCCAGGCCACCAGGGTCACGCCCGCAATCCCGCCATGAAAGCTCATGCCCCCGCGCCAGATGGACAGGCTTTCCAGGGGGTTGGCCAGGTAGTAGGAGAGGTCGTAGAACAGCACGTAGCCCAGCCGTCCGCCCAGCACCACGCCCGCCACCCCCCAGGTGATGAGGTCGTCCACCTGCGCCGTGGTCCAGCCCGAGCCGGGCCGTGCTGCGCGGCGGCGCGCCAGAAGCCAGGCCACGGAGAAGCCCACAGCGTACATGATGCCATACCAGCGGGCGGCCAGCGGGCCGATCTGCAAGGCCACGGGGTCGATGACCGGAAACTCGAGCATGTGCGGACTCCTCGCGGGGGGGACTGGGCCGGGGCGCTGAATTAAAGTTGCGGGCGGGTTTGTTTCCCGCTGGAAAATGCGCTAGGGTTGCCCCTGGGCAGCCGGAAGCCTCTGACTTTTTCCGGCCCGCGTCAACCCCCACAGACAGGCGGAGAAGCACCATGGACGCGCACAAGGAACTGGACATCCTGGAAATGCCGGTGGAGGCCCTGGCCGCCTACTGGCTGTCCATCAAGAAGCTCCTGGACGCCAAGAAGGACCGCACGCTTCTGGCCGTGGAGGCCGAGAACACCGCCGAGCCGTTCATCCGCCATCTGCTCGACACCGCCCAGTCGGAGCTTACGCCGGAGCTGGCGCTGACCCTGGCCCGGGCCAAGCGGGGCCTGCTGCTCACGGAGTTCCGCCGCCGTCTGGAGATGATGCGCCGGGCGCTCACGGGCATCGCCGCATCCGAGAACCCGCGCCTGACGCTGCTCGGCTTGAACGCCCTGGCGGGCAGCGCGCCCTTCCACGAGCCGCGCACCTTTGAGCTGGCCAGCGCCCTCATGGCCACCGTGGCCGAGAAGGACGCAGACCTGCGCACGCTGCTCGGCGTGGACCACAAGCTCAAGGACGACCGTCTGGTGGTGAAGCTTCTGTTCTACGCCATCAGCACCCGGCGCAACGGCAAGCAGGCCCTGAACGACTCCCTGCCGCACCTGCGCGCCGGGTTCTTCGCCGAGGGCCTCTCGCTCTGCGCCGACGGGTTCGAGGCCGTGTTCGTGGCGCGGCACCTGGCGGCCATCCGCGACACCGCGCTCTTGGCCACGCGGCGCAAGATGGACATGGCCACCCAGATGTGCCTGGCCATCCGGGCCGGGCTGGCCTACGACGACGTGTTCCGCGTGGCCCGGGCCTACATGGTCTAGGAGCGGCGGCGCAGGCGCTGGGCGCCGAAAAGGGCCGCCCCGAACACGCCGGAGTCCTCATTGGTATTGAGCAGCACCGGCAGTCCGGCCAGCAGGTCGGCGTGCGAGGGCGAGAGGCGGAACTCCTCCAGAAAGGCCGGGTGCTCCACCAGTATGGGATTCTTGGCCGCCACCCCGCCGGACACGTAGATCCCGCCCAGGGCCAGCACGGACAGGGCATAGTTGCGGCAGGCCCGGCCGTAGAAGCGCGCGAACCACTCCACCGTGCGCGGGTGGTTGTCCAGGCGCGCGGCGATGGTCGCCGGGGTCAGCACCTCGCCGGTCAAAAAGGCGTGCAGGCGCGAGAGCCCAGGGCCGGAGACCACGGCGTCGCCGTGGCAATAGGCCAGGCTGGTGACGCGCCGGACGTATTCGCCGTAGGCGTGCTCGACGTCGCCCACAAAGGGGAACCCCACATGCCCGGCCTCGGAGGGCACGGCCAGGTTGCCGCCCCGGCCATCGGGCACCAGGGCGCAATGCCCCAGCCCCGTGCCTGCGCCGATCACCGCCACGCTGCCCCCGACCACGAGCTGGGCGTCGGCGCGGCTGGCCTGGAGCACGCGGGCGTCGCGCACGGCGCGGCTGCGGCAGGCAAAGGCCTGGGCCGCGAAGTCGTTCAGGAGCGCCCCGCGCCACAGCCCGACCTTGTTGATGTCGTAGAGGTCGATGTCCCACTTGATGTTCGGCGGGCGGCAGAAGCGGCCCTGCACCGGTCCGGGCACGGCCAGCACGATCAGGTCGCAGGAGCCCGTGGCAAAGGGCCGCTGCTCGGAGAAAAGCCTCTCCAAAAGCGCGCTGAGGGAGTCGGATTCCGTGGTTGGCAGCCGGACGATGCTCAAGAGGCGCGGCTCATCAGCCTCGCTGGTGAGTTCGAAAAACCCGAAGCGGCTCGAGGTGCCGCCGATGTCCGCCGCGAGAATCCGTTGCATGGGCTCCGCCTGGGTGCTTCAATTCATTGAGCGCCTAGCGACACCTAGCAGAATGCTTCACAAAAACAAAGGGGAGAGCCCAGGCTCCCCCCATGTTTCCGCAGAATTTCCGCAGGCTATATGGCGCGCGCCAGGGGCGACATGCGCAGCCGCGCCGAGGTTGGCATCTCCATGGGCTGCGGCATGGGCACGGCGTCGTTGAACCGCACGGGCTCCTGGGCAGCCTGGGTCTCCCGGGCCACGCGCTCGCTCGTTGCGCGCTGCCGGGTGATGTACTTTTTGGTGATGGCCTTGAGCAGTTCGGCCTTGCCCGCGCGTTCGTCCGGGGCGAGAAAGCTCGTGAGCTTCTTTTCCAGGCGGTGCGAGTTCTGCTCCTTGGAGATGGCGATGATGCCCTCCATGATGAGCTTCTGGTTGAGCATCTCGGCCCCGGTGTTGAAATTGATGCTCTCGGCGATGGGCGCCAGGATGAGGTTCGAGATGACCACGCCGTAGAGGGTGGAGATGAAGGCCACGGGGATGCTCTGCACCAGGGCCTGGGTGTCGTTGATGCCGGAGAGCATGCCGATGAGCCCGATGACGCTGCCCGCCACGCCGAACGCCGGGGCGGCCTTGGCCATGGTCTGGAACACGCGCTCGCTCTGCTGGCGGCGGTCCTGGAAAAAGGCCATCTCGGTGTTCAAAAACTCGCGGATGTCGCGCTCCTTGTAGTTGTCCACCAGGAAGGCCACGGCCCCGCGCAGGAATTCGTCGCCAATCTTTTGGCGGATGGCGTCCAGGGAGAGCACACCCTCCACGCGCGACTTCACCGACAGTTCGAGCAGCATCCGCACGATCTCGTCCGACGTGGTCTGGCGCTTGGTGTACACGCCCCTGGCCACCAGAAAGGCCGACTTGATGCGCTCCACAGGGTAGCTCATGAACATGGCGGCAAAGAGCCCCGCCACCACGATGAGGAAGGCGGCCAGATTCCAGTACACGCCCAGACCGCCGCTCATCCAGAAGCCGCCCACGAATACGGAGGTGCACAGCACCACGCCCAACAGGTTTCTCTTGCTCATCGCTTTCGTCCCCCTTAGATGTCCGTCAAGACAAGCACTTCCACACGCCGGTTGCGACTGGCCGCATTCTGGTCCGAGGCCGGGGCCTCGGGCTGGAACGAGCCGCGCCCGGTGATGAGGAAGCGCCTTGCGTCAAGTTTCGCCGTGCGAATGAAATATTCGGCCACACTGGCCGCACGCCGGGCCGAGAGCCCCAGGCTCTCCGCCTCGCTCCCCGCCTCGCCCTCGGCCGCGTGGCCCACCACGAGCACAGCGCCGCTGCTCAGGCGCAGGATCTCGGCGATGCGCGCCAGATACGGCGCGCTGTTCCTGGACAGGCCGTCACCGCCGGAGGCGAAGAAAAGGTCGCCGCGCAGGAACACGCGCACCTGGCGGTCGGTCTCGCGCACCACGGAGATGCCCAGGTTGTCCGACTGGTAGTAGGTCTCGCGCACCGCCGGACCGCTGGCGTCCTGGAAGCTTTTGCCCCCGCGCACAGGGTCGCCGATCGGATCATTCAGCTGGCCCAGGAAGGCCTGCATGGGGTCCGTGGGGGCCTTGGTCGCGGCGGCCTTGGGCTCCTGCGGCGGCGCGGGCTGGTCCCTGCGCGTGCTGGTCGTGCTGGTGTAGATGAACAGCATGGCGAAGACCACGAACATGATCATCATCAGGTCCGACCAGGGCACCGACCACTCGGCGAAATTCCCCCCAGCGGCCACGGCTCCCGGGCCGCCCGGACGATGCCCATACTGCCTGTCGCGTCTGACCATGCGCCACCTCGCCTTTGATCCCGCCCCCGGACCTTCCGGGGGACTGCGTCCTGGTCACAGCAAATTGCCTGCCAAGTATTCAATGGTCTGAATTCGCGTATTTTTTTGTGCAGACAACACCGCCCTGAACAGGCCGCGCCAAAACTCCGGCGTTCCCTTCCGGCGCGCGCCAAGCTATGCTGAGGTTCGGAGGTGATCCATGCGCATCCTGCTCACCGGGGCCAGCGGATTTCTGGGCGGCGTGTTCTGCCGGGAACTGGCGGCCGAGCACGAGATAACCGGCCTGTGCCTGGGCCGCCCGGTGTCTGCCCCCGGCGTGCGCTCCAGGCGCCTGGACCTGACCGATGCCCGCGCCCTGGCCGCGCTGCTGGACACCGAGCGCTTCGACGCCGTGGTCCACGCCGCCGCCCTGTCCAGCCCCAACCAGTGCCAGGAGGCGCCGGAGCTCTCGCGCGGGGTCAACGTGGAAGCCACGGCGCGTCTGGCGGACCTCTGCGCGGAACGGGGCCTGCCCCTGGCCTTCACCTCCACGGACCTGGTTTTTGACGGCACAGGCACGCTCTACCCCGAGGACGCCCTGCCCGCGCCGCTGTCCCTGTACGGCGAGCACAAGGTGCTGGCCGAGGCGGCCGTGCTCGCGCGCCACCCGGAGGGCGGGCTGGTCTGCCGCCTGCCGCTCTTGTACGGCCGCTCCCAGCCGGGCTCTTCCTGCTTTTTGGACGGGTTTTTGGCCTGCGCCCGGCGCAATGAGCCCCTGCGCCTGTTCGAGGACGAATTCCGCTCGCCCCTCTGCGCCACGGACGCCGTGCAGGGGCTGGTGCTGGCGCTCACGCGCGGGACCCGGGGCATCCTGCACCTGGGCGGGCCGGAGCGCCTCTCGCGCCTGGAGTTCGGCCAGCGCCTGGCCCAGGCCTGCACGGCCCTTGGCCTGGGGCCGGAACTGCGCATCCAGGCCGTGCGCCAGGCCGACGTGCCCATGGCCGCGCCCCGGCCGCGCGATGTCTCCCTTTCCAGCGCCCGGGCCACGGCCCTGGGCTTTGCGCCCGCCACGGCGGCCCAGGCCCTGCCCGGCGTGCTGGCGTCGCTTCATTGAATCTGGCCAATTGACGCTGGCCGAGTGACGCTGGCCGAGTGACTCCCCCTGTTGACTCTGGCGGCAAATGGAGTCACAAGCGCCCCCATGACCAACGCCTACCTTGCCGACGCCCCTGCCGGAGCCTACCGCTCCCTCTCGGCCCTGGTGCTGGCCTCCAATTCGCCGCGCCGCCGCGATCTGCTGGCCGCCCTGGGCCTGGAGCTGGAGATCTGCCCAAGCAACGCCCTGGAGCCGCCGCCCCTGCCCGGCGAACAACCGCAGGCCTACGCCCAGCGCATGGCCCGGCTGAAGACCCTGGACGTGGCCGTGCTGTACCCCGAGGCCGCCGTGCTCGGGGCGGACACCATCGTGGTCCTGCCCGCAGACGACAGCGCGCCCGCGCAGATCCTGGGCAAGCCAGTGGACGAGGCCGACGCCCTGCGCATGCTGACCCTGCTCTCCGGCCGCGCGCACCAGGTCATCACCGGCTGCTGCCTGGCCCTGCCCGGACAGGCCCTGCTCAGACAGGATACCCCCCTGTGTTTCGCGGAGACCACCGAGGTGGTCATGCGCGCCGGCAGCCGCGCGGAGCTCAGCGCCTACATCGCCACGGGCGAGCCCGCAGACAAGGCCGGGGCCTACGCCATCCAGGGCCTGGGCGGGTTCCTGGTGGAGCGCATCAGCGGCTCGTACACCAATGTCGTGGGCCTGCCGGTGGCGCAGTGCGCCCGGCTGCTGCTTGACAGGGGCCTCATCGCGGCCCGATAAGCGTATGGCCCGGAGGCCGCATGGACCACCAGCCGCAGACCCTTTCCCGCATCGACCGCATCGCCCTCAGCGTCGCCACCCTCGGCCCTGTGGGCAGGCTGCCCTTGGCCCCCGGCACCTGGGGCTCGGCCGCCGCGCTGCTGCTCGCGCCCTGGGTTTTCAGCCCCCTGCCCCTGGCCGCGCGCCTGGGGCTGCTCGCGCTCATCCTGGGCCTGGGCGCCTGGGCCGCAGCCCGCGCCGAGCGCATCCTGGGCGACAAGGACCCCGGCTGCGTGGTGGTGGACGAGCTCCTGGGCCAGTGGACGGCCTTTGCGCCCTTTCATCTTTCCGCAGGGCTCTCCGGCTGGCCCTCTGGCTGGACCTATGGCTGGACCTATGGCTGGACTGGAGCCATGCCCTGGGAGCTGCTGGCCCTGTTCGGCCTGTTCCGGTTCTTCGACATCGTGAAGCCCTGGCCCATCCGCGCCGTGGAGCGCAGCGTTTCGGGCGGCCTGGGCGTCATGCTCGACGACCTGGTGGCCGGGCTCTTCGCGGCCGGGGTCTTCGCCGTTGCCCACCTGTTTTTCTAGGCCCCTGTTTCTCTAGGGCCTGATCCCTGGAGACTCCTTCTGTACTCAACGCGCAACAAAAGACCGCCGCAGCCCTGGGGCCACGGCGGTCGTCGTGTCGCGTTTGAGACGTGCTAGTTCTGGATCTTGAACTCGTCGCGGCGGTTCTTGGACCAGGCGGCTTCGCCCTTGCTCGGATCCAGCGGGCGCTCCTTGCCGTAGCTGACGATGGTCATGCGCTCGCTGGCGATGCCCAGCTGGCTCAGGAACTCGGAGGAGGCCTTGGCCCGGCGCTCGCCCAGGGCCAGGTTGTACTCGCTGGTGCCGCGCTCGTCGCAGTGGCCCTCGATGACGATGCTGAACAGGGCGTACTTCTTCAGGATGTCGGCCTTGGCGGTGAGCACGTTGCGGCTGTCCGGGGTCAGCTCAAAGGAGTCGAAGGCAAAGAAGATCATGTTGCCGACTTCGCGCTGGGCCTGCTCACGCTGCTGGGCGCGGATCTCGTCCTCGGTCAGGCTGCGCGACTCCGGGGCCGGGGCAGACTTCTGCCAGTCGGTGTCCTTGTCCGAAATCTCCACCTTGGTGGCGCCGGCGGGCATGGAGTCCGCGGTCTTCTTGGCGCAACCAGCGCCCAGGACCACCAGCATGCACAACACGAGCATGAGACCGAAAATTCGTTTGGCGTTCATCAGTTCCTCCTTGGTGTTCACCGCGCGAGCGCGTTCACTATATTTCTGCCGAAAAACCTTGCCCAACAACACGTTTGTTTGCTCAGTCCTGCTATCATCCCCCTGTTTTTCGGGAAAATCAAGGGCCAATTTTGGGGTCTAATCCAGGGCCGTGGCCACGCCCCAGGCCGGGGCCATGGCGTCGCCAGGGCCGGTGGGGATGAGCTTGGCCGGGTCGCCGTAGCGCGTGGTGACGTAGATCTTGGTGCCGCCGCCCCGTGAGGAGGCAAAGGACACGAAGTAGCCGTCCGGGTCGAAGCTCGGATCCTCGTCGCTGCCAGGGCCGAAGGAGATCTGCCGCTCCTGGTTGGCCACCAGATCGCGGATGAAGATGCGGTGGCCGTCGCCGTTCATGCGCGCAAAGACCACGAAGCGGCCGTCCGGGCTGAGTGAGGGCCGGGTGTTGTAGGTGCCCTCGTAGGTCACGCGCTCAACTGCGCCGGTGTCGCGGTTGAGCAGGAAGATCTGCGGCCCGCCAAGCCGCCCGGAGCAGAAGACCATCTTCCGGCCGGAGAGGTCGAAGCTGGGCGACACGCTGATGGCCCAGCTGGGGGCCAGGGGCTTTGAGGGCTGGAAGTCGCCGTCCAGCAGGTAGATGTCCGGATGGCCGTTCAGGGACAGGGCCACGGCGATCTTGCCGTCCGGGGCGAAGGTGGGGCTGATGACCACGTCGCCTGCGAACTTGCGCAGCCGGGAGAAGCGCCGGCCGCGGTCCCAGAGGCCCAGCCGGTGGCCCTTGTCGGAGATGTTGGTATAGGCCACCTGGCGGCCGTCCTTGGCCCAGGAGGGGCTCACGTTGTAGCCGCCGTCGCGGGTGATCTGGGTCAGGTCGCGGCCCAGGGCCGAGGCCGTGAACAGCTCCTTGCCGCCGCCCACGCGCTTGGAAAAGGCCAGGGTGGAATCAAAAAAACCGCTCTTGCCGGTGAGCACGCGCATGAGCTGTGCGCAGAAGCGGTCGGCCACGCGGGCCACGCCGCCCTCCTCCACCTGGCTGTAGGACTTGCCGAGCAAAAGTTTGCGCGTGAAGGTCTCGTAGACGCGCGCCTCGATGTCCTGGCCTGCGCCGCCGATGGTCATGACCAGGTCGATGCGCGAGAGCTGCAAGGGCTTGAAGTCGATGTCGTCGGCCTTGACGCCTTTGCTCGGGTCGCCGCCCAGGACCTCGTTCAGAAAGGCCAGGCGCAGGAAGGGCAGGAAGCCGATGTCGCCCTGCACATACTCGCCGAAGTTGCGGGCCAGGCCGGTGGCGGGCGCGGCGCCAGCACCGCGCGCAGGCAGCACCAGGATGTTCACGCGGGTCTGGCCAGGGCCGAAGATGTCCACGGACATGGTCTGGGCCGCGTCCACACGGTCGCCAAAGGCCAACAGCAAAAGCAGGGTCAGTATCCAGATCTTTCGTTTCATAGCCGTGTTCGGGCCGGGAATCACTTCCGCAGCTCTTGTAGGTTAAAGGTGATGCGCAGGGTGTCCAGGCTCTTGGTGCGCGGGGGCGGCAGGGTCTGGGTCTCGTGCACGGCGCGCAGGGCCGAGTCGTCGAAATCGGGCTTGCCCGAGGGCTGCGCCACGCGCACGCCGGTGATGGCGCCCTTCTGGTCGATGTTGATCTCCAGCACCACGGCCACGTTGGTTTCGACGCCAAAGGCCGGGTAGCGCCAGTTCTTCTTGATGATCTGCTTGATGATGTCGCCGTAGACGCTCATCAGGCCCGAGCCCGTGCCGCCCGCGCCAGAGCCCTTGCCGCCGCCCGCGCCGCCGGGTCCGGCGCCATCGGCCGTAAATATGTTCCCGCCCGTGGACTTGCGCAGTGCGGCCAGCTCGCCCGCCACCTGGTCCTTTTTGGCGTCCCTGGCCTTGTCCAGGGCGGCCTTGGCGTCCTTCGCCCGGTCTGCGGCCTTGTCCGTCACGTCCTTTTTCACGTCCTTCAAGGCCTCTTTCAGGAGCTCCTCGCGCGTGGGCTTCTTTTCCTCAGGCTTGGGCGGCGTCTTGTCTTCCTTTTTCTCGGGCTTCTTCTTCTCGTCGACCTTTTTCTCGCTGATGGCCTTGGCGTCGTCGCGCACCAGCGGCGCGGGCTGCAGCTTCTCGGCCTTGGGCGGGGGCGGGATGGCCGCAGCGGGCTGCACGGCCTGCTGCTCCCCGCCGTCTTCGGGCGGCGGCGCGGCGGCGGGATCGCCCATCTCCCCGGCGGCCGGGTCCTCGGAGGGGTTCAGCGACACCAGATCCACGGTGTACATGGGCTTGTCCATGTCCACCTTCATGCTGTTGCCAATGCCGAACACCCCTGCGGCGATGAGCAGCGCGTGCATCGCCAGGGAGAGGAAAAATCCTGCGGTAGCCCGAGTGTCCTGCACGAAACGCCTCCGCGCGGCTCTACTGCGCCGGGCCCTTGGGCTTGTTCTTCTGGTCGCCCTTCTGTTCGCCCTTCTGGTCGTCCGAGGCCTCGGCCACGATGCCCAGCTTCTCGATGCCCACGCTCTTGATCTCGCCCATGATCTTGACCACCACGCCGTAGGCCACGTCCTTGTCGGCGCGCAGGTAGAGCTGCTTCTTCTGGCTCACCACCAGGTTCGTCAGGTGCTGGCGCAGGTCCTCGAAGGACACGTTGTATTCATCCAGGAAGATCGAACCGTCCTTTTTCACCGAGAGCACCAGATGGTCGCTGCCTGCGGGCAGGGTGCGCACGGATCTCGTCTTGGGCAGGTCCACGTCCACGCCCTGGGTCAGCATGGGTGCGGTGACCATGAAGATGATGAGCAAGACCAGCATCACGTCCACAAAGGGCGTGACGTTGATCTCGGCCATGTAGCCGCCGCGACCGCCTTTCTGGAGGGACATGCCCACGGCGCGCCCCCCTCTCTAGCCCTTGGAGCCGGAGGCCCAGGAGACCTCGCGCTCCACGCGGTTCAAAAAGGCCCCGGCGAAGTTGACCAGCTCGACCTCCACCTCGCCCAGCATGGACAGCAGGAAATTGTAGGCGATGGTGGCCGGGATGGCGACCACCAGCCCAATGGCCGTGGCCACCAGGGCCTCGGAGATGCCGGGGGCCACGGTGGCCAGGGCGGCCGACTGCGACAGGCCGATGGAGTGAAACGCGTGCATGATGCCCCAGACCGTGCCGAAGAGCCCGATGAACGGCGCGGCGTTGGCGCAGGTGGCCAGAAACGAAAGCGAGCTGCCCAGGCGCCGCATCTCCTCGTTCACGCCCTGGCGCAGCACGCGGCGCAGGGTGTCCTTGACGAGCATGCGCTTGCGCTCACGCTCAATGTCGGCCTTCTCCAGCTTGCGGAACTCGCCCACGGCCAGCAGGCCCACCTTGGACAGGGGTGAATCCCCGTCGCGGCTCACTGCCTGCAGGCCCTCGGACAGGTCCTGGGCGTCGTTGAACAGGGCGTAGCCCTGGGTCACCTGCCGCCGGGTGCGGCGGTACAGGATGAGCTTGTGGAAAATAATGGTCCAACTCATCAGGGACATGACGGCCAACAGCGCCAGCACCACCTGAACGCCCAAGGTGGCGCCCAGCATCATGCCCAGAAAACCGGTTTCAGGAATCATCTGCGTCGTCCTCCTCACACTGCGGCACGCTCGGCGCCGACCAGTCTGTGCGCCCGCCCGACAGGGACGTGGCGCGCCTACTCCTTACAGCAAAAAATCTCAGCGGATCAACCGGCAGCGCTGCACGATCTTCCAGGCGTTGGCCCCGGCCTGGCGGTATTCCTCCACCGTGAGGCCCGCGCCATAGGCCACCTTGCGCCGCAGCTCCTCGCCGACGAGATCCTGGGGGGCGTGGGCGTCGTTGTCGATGACGAGCTTGGCCCCGAAGCGCCTGGCCAGGGTCGCCACATGGCCGTTTGCGTAGCTGTGGCCACGCCGGGTGGTGATCTCCAGGGCCACGCCGCGCTCGGCGGCCAGCTGCACCTCCACCTCGGTGATGAGCCCCGGATGGGCCAGCACGTCCACGCCAGCCTCAATGGCCGCGAGGTTGGTGCCCTGGGCCACCGGCTCCACCACGGTTTCGCCGTGGCAGACCACGATCTGCGCGCCCGCATTCCGCGCCTTCTCGACAAAGTCGGCCAGGAGCGCGGGCGGCACGTGGGTCAGCTCGACCCCGGCCAGCACCTCCATGTCGAAATAGTGCGCGTAGCCGTCGGTGAGGCGCCGCACGTTCTCCAGGATAAACGCCATGTTGCTGACGTCGGCGTGGTCGGTGATGGCCATGGCCTTGTACCCGGCCACCTGGGCGCGGCGGATGAGTTCGGCCGGGATGAGCTCGCCGTCGCTGAACGTGGTGTGCATGTGCAGGTCGATCATGCCGCCTCACATCTTGTATTTGATCTCGTCGGCGGAGAAATTCTCCAGTTCCTCTGTCCACTTTTCCCGGTCCGACCCGCCGAACTCGGCCTTGGCCCCGTCCAGCGAGCGCGTGCCGGCCTCGGCCAGCACAGACTCGGCCACGCGGATGGGCACGTGCGCGCGCACGGCCAGGGCAATGGCGTCGGAGGGGCGGCAGTCGATGCGCCGGATGTCCTCCGCGCCCTGCGGCCCCTGGGCCACCACGATCTCGGCGAAGAAGGTGCCCTCGCGCAGGGCCACCACCTCCACGGCCGTCACCCGCGCGCCCAGGCCAGCCACCACCTGCACCAGCAGGTCGTGGGTCATGGGCCGGGGCGTCTCCACGGCGTTGATGGCCAGCGAGATGGCCATGGCCTCCACCGGGCCGATCCAGATGGGCAGGGCCAGATCCCGGGCCTCGTCCTTGAGGATGAGCACCGGGGACTGGGCCTTTTCATCCAGCGCCAGACCAAAAATTTTCATCTCTACCACGGCAGGCCCACCTTCTCCCCAAGCAAGGAATGGTTTTTGGCCTGGGTGATGCGCACCCGCACCATGCGTCCGCCCAGCTGCGCCCCGGAAAGGTCTGCGGACATACGCACGTTGACCACGCGCCCGCCCGGATCACGCCCGCGCCAGAAGGGCTCGCCGTTGTCCTGCCTGCGGCTTGGCGCCTCCAGCAGGACGTCGGTCTCCAGGCCTTCCAGCCGTTTTAGACTTTGTTTAGTAATGCCATTCTGCAAAGACTGCAAGCGCAACAGGCGCTCCTGTCCGACCGCGTCCGGAACCTTGGGCTCCATGCGCACGCTGGCCACCCCCGGCCGGTCGGAATAGCGGAAGGAGAAGCTCGACTCGAAGCCGACGCGCTCCATGATCTCAAGGGTTTGCAGGAAATCCTCCGCGCTCTCGCCGGGGAAGCCCACCATCAGGTCCGTGGTCAGCGCGATGTCTGGCCGGGCGGCGCGCAGGGCCGCCACGATGCCCAGGTAGCGCGCGCGGTCGTACTTGCGGCCCATGCGCCGCAAGACCGCGTCGCTGCCGGCCTGCAAGGGCAGGTGCAGGGCCGGGCAGAGGTTCGGCAGTTCGCCAAAGGCGCGGATGACTGCGGGGTCGATGTCCTTGGGGTGCGAGGTGGTGAAGCGCAGGCGCACAAGGCCAGGGATGGCCGCCACCTGGCGCAGCAGCCCGGCAAAGCCCAGGCCCGCGCCGCCAGCCTCGTTTGTGAGATCCTGGCCAAAGCTGTTCACGTTCTGGCCGAGCAGGGTGATCTCCCGCGCGCCCTGCTCCACCCGCGCGCGGCATTCGGCCAGCACGGCCCCGGGCTGGCGCGACTTCTGGCGGCCTCGGGTGTAGGGCACGATGCAGTAGGCGCAGAAATTGTCGCAGCCCTGCATGATGTTCACAAAGGCCTGGGCCGGATACAGGGCGGAGACGGCCTCGGGCGGGATTGTCTCGGCGTCGGGGGCCGGAAGGGAGGCGGGCTGCTCGGCCTTTGGCATGGGTTTCAGGAGCGGCTCACGCTCCGGGTACGTCTGCTCGAAGTCCAGCAGGGCGATGCGCGCACCCGCGTCCTCGGCCAGCCGGTCCAGGGCCTCCGGGGCGCGGGCGATGCCGTCGGACCCGAAGACCAGGCGCACAAAGGAGAAGCGCTCGAAAAAGCCCGCGCCGATCTGCTGGGCCACGCAGCCGCCCACCGCCGCCGTGAGGCCGGGCCGGGCCTTGCGGTACGTGTCCAGCCGCCCCAGCTCGCTGTAGACCTTCTGCTCCGGCTTGTCGCGCACGCTGCAGGTGTTCAGCACGTAGAGCCCGGCCTGTCCCTCCGGGACCTGCCGCCAGCCCCGGCTGACCAGGGCGCGGGCCAGCCAGTCCGAGTCGTTGGCGTTCATCTGGCAACCAAAGGTGACGATGTGGAAGGTCTTGTCCAAGGGGTCTCCGTCTGGGGCATGGTCATTGAGAGTGGCCCACGCGCGGGCCACTATGCCCCTTTGGGACTTAGGTCAACGCTCCGGCCGGTTCCCGATTGTGCGGGGCCTGGGCCAGGGCAGAAACATGGGCACACGCCGGACGTAGTCCGCCCACACCGGCCCCAGGGCCAGGGCCAGGCGGCGCTCCTCCAGCAGGGAGCCCAGCAGCATGTACAGGCAGCCAAAGAGCGCGAACACGAAGCCGCCCAGGCTCAGGCGCGGCTGCAAGGCCAGAAACAGCATGCCGCCCAGGTGCATGGGGTGGCGCACCAGGGCGTAGGCCCCGCTGCTGCTGAAGTCCTTGTGCAGGTCCGGCGCGTCCGCTTCGTCTGGGGCGCGGCCCCGCAGCAGGCTCGCCAGCTGCGGCAGACCGAACATCTTGAACGCCTGCATGGACACCCCGGCCCAGACCAGGAGCGCCAGGCCCGCCAGTTGCAGGCCGTACATGGCCCAGGCCAGAGGCCCTTGCACGGCCCAGAGCAGCTGCGGCAGGCCCGGCTCCTTTTTGAAGACCACGTAAAAGGTCCACAGGCTGACCAGGGTGTAGCCCAGGGGATACAGGGCATAAGGCCTGGGGCCCAGCACCCGCTGGCAGGCGGCCTTCACGCGGCGCGCGGCGAGCAGGCTGTGCAGCAGGCCCCAGCCCGTCCACAGGCCAAAGGCATGGGCCGCAGCGACAAGGACTTCTGGCGTCAAGGCCCCTGGAGATAAAACGCTCACGCCGCGCCGCCGGGGCGGCCGGGCAGCCAGGCCTCCAGAAACGCCAGCACCCGGGCCGCGTTCTCCGGCACGGGCTTGAGCGCGTCCAGCACGCATTCGGCGTGCGGGTCCTCCTCAAAGGGCACGTCCACGCCCACCACCTCGCCCAGGCCGGGCACGGGCTCGCCGGTGCGCCTGCGCATCAGGGCCTTCTCGTACATGCCGGGCATGGCGGCGTAGCCCCGGTGGTGGCCGCCCCCCATGGACATCCCCGGGGACGACTGGGCGGAGCGCACGGCCTCGCGGCGCATGGCCTCGGCCAGGGGGCAGCGCACATGGACCTCGGCAAAGCGCGGGGTGAGCGCGCGGGCCTCCTGGCGCATGGCCAGCCGGTAGCCGGTGGCGTCCAGGATCACGCCCCGGCCCTGGGCAGCCAGGTCGGCGGCCTCCTGGGCGATGAGGCCGTAGGCCACCTTGCGCTCCTCGGCCGTGTAGGCGGGCTTGGGGAAATAGGCCCTGCGGCGCTCGTCCATGACCAAAAGGGCCACGTCCCGGCCCTGGCCCAGCAGCTCCGTGTGCGCGGCGCGGGCAATGGTGCTCTTGCCGCTGCCGGGCAGGCCTGTGAACCACAGCACCCAGCCGCCGTCTCCAGTGCCGGAGGCCACGCCCTACTCCAGATACCGGTTGGGGTGCTGCCAGTCAAAAACCTCGTCCTCCAGCACGCTGGTCAGAAAACGCACCAGGGCGCGCCGCACGGCCGGAGGGTGGCTCGGGTACCACTCCGGCGAGACGATGACCAGGCCCCGGAACACGAAGAACGGGGCCATGACCCGGAGCGCCTCCGCATCCCCCGTGCGTTCCAGATACTCCTCGAAGAGCACGCGCCAGAGGTCCAGGAACGGCCCGGCCAGACGGGCCTGGCCCTGGCCGTGCAAGAGCCCGAAGAGCAGGTAGTTGGCGGCCAGGGTGGCCACGTCGCCTGCGGGCTCGCCCCACTCGCCCCGGCTGCGGTCGAGCACCGAGAAGCCGGCCCGATCATCCACAGGGTCGTCCACCAGGATGTTCCAGGGGTGGAAGTCGCCGTGCACGACGGCCAGGCGGTGGGCACACCCGCGCAGCCTCCAGCGCCAGTCAATGAGCCGCTTTTCCAGGGCCGCGAACTCTTCGTCGGGCAAAAATGCGCAGGGGTGCGGGAAGGCCTCGTCCACCAGGCCCATGATGCACTCGCTGGCGCCCAGCAGGTTGCGGATGTGGCGGAAGTAGAGGTCCGGGTCGTCCTTTTTCGTGGCGTGGATCTCGGCCAGCCATTTCCCAAGGTCGCGGGCCAGGGTCAGGTCAGTGGCGCGGAAGTCCCCGGCCCCGATGCGGTCCAGGTCCTGGAAGTAGTCGTAGCCGGTGAGCTTCTCGTTCAGGATGAAGAATTCCTGGGGCGCGGACACCGGGATCAGGCGGCTCTGGCCGTCCACATAGCCCAGGCCCAGGGGCCGCACGTGGCGCGGCAGCCGGCCCGATGTCTCGAACTGGAACATGAGGATGGCCGCGCGGTCCCAGTAGAACTGGTGGCCGTACTTGTCGCCGCGCATGACCGAGAGCACGCCCTCGCGCAGCGTACCGCCCGCGCGGAAGCGCACCAAAAGCGGCTTGCCGTAGCCGAAGCGCTTGATGCCCTGCTTGTCCAGGGTGCCGATGGCCCCCAGGTCCAGAAGCTCCGCATCCGGGCCAAAGGCCTGGCGCAGGTACTCCGCGACGCTCTCCGGCTTCAGGTCGATCATGGACCCTCCGGGAACCCCCTGCGGGGGCCGGGGCCGCAGGGGCGGCCAGTTAGGAGCAGTCAGTCATGCACAGGCAACGCGCCGGGCCTAGAGGGTCCGGCCGAAATGGGCGCTCAGCTGCTCGCTGACGTCGGCCAGGGTGAAGCCGTGCTCCTGGGTGCCCTTGTGCTCCACGCAGTAGGCCGCGCAGACCGAGCCCAGGGCTGCGGCCTGGGCCAGGGTCTGGCCCAGGGTGAGCCCCTTCATGAGCCCGGCGCGGAAGGCGTCGCCCGCGCCCGTGGGGTCCAGGGCCTTTGTGACCTTCACGGCAGGCACGCGGGTTTCCTCGGCCCCTTCCGCGATGATGGAGCCCTGGTCGCCCAGGGTGGTCACCAGCGCGCCGGTGCGCTGCAAAAGCTCCGGCCGCGACAGACCCGTGGCCTTCATGACCATCTCCAGCTCGTAGTCGTTGGTGCACAGGGCCAGGGAGCCGGTGACGGCCTGGGTCATCTGCTCGCCGGTCAGGGCCGTGATCTGCTGGCCGGGGTCGAAGATGTAGGGGATCTTGGCCTTTTTGAAGTATTCCGGCAGCTCCACCATGTCCTGGACATTGCCCGGGGAGATGATGGCCAGCACGCCGTCGTCGTGTTTGGCCGGAAACTGGTAGCCGCAGCGCTCGCGCATGGCGCCCGGGTTGAACCCGGTGATCTGGTTGTCGCTCTCGTCGGTGGTGATGTACGCCCCGGCGGTGAACTGATCCTCCACCTTGCGGATGCCCGCGCGGGACAGGCCCAGGTCGTCCAGGCGCTGGCCATAGGGCGCGAAGTCCTTGCCCGCGCAGCCCAGGATCAGCGGCTTCTCGCCCAAGAGGGCCAGATTGTAGGCGATGTTGCCTGCGGTGCCGCCGAAATACTCGCTCATGCCGTCCACCAGGAAGCAGACGTTCAGGATGTGGATCTTGTCCGGCAGGATGTGGTCCGCGAACTTGCCGGGAAAATTCATGATGCGGTCCAGGGCCAGGGAGCCGGAAACATAAAGCTGCATGAAACGCCTCCAGATTGTGCGGGGAGCGCCCGCCGGATGTGTTGTGGAAATCAGCCGCGCCGGGCGGTCTCGTCCGCCAGCCATTGCAGAAAGGCCGGGTGCCCGCCCTCGATGGGCAGCACCACCACGCAGGGGCAGTCGTAGCTGTGGGCCTCGGCGATGGTCCGGGTCAGCTCCCCGGCCTGGGCCTCGGTGGTCTTCAAAAGCAGCACCACCTCGTCGGCCTGCTCAAGCTTGCCCTGCCACCAGTAGAGCGAGCGCATGGCGGGCAGAATGTTGGCGCAGGCGGCCAGACGCCGCTCCACGGCCAGCCGGGCCAGGCTCTCGGCCTCGACCAGGCTGGGCGCGGTGACATACACCAGACGGGCGGCCAGGCGGGCGGCCACGGCTGCCTCTGCCGGGCCTACTGGCAGAGGGGCTTGGCCCCGGGCTTGGCGCTGGCGATATAGTCGGCCACGGCCACGGCCTCGGCGGCCGAGAGCTTGGCGCCGCTGGAGACCATGCGCTGCACGGTCTGCTTCCAGACCTCAGCCGAGCGGTTGCCCAGCTTCTCGCAGATGCGCGCCGTGGAGTGGCAGGCGGAGCATTTTTCCGCCGCCAGCTTGGCGGCCCCGGCATCGGCGAAGACCAGGGACACGAAGAGCAGGCAGGCGTACAGCCCGATAACAATAATCATTAAATTTTTCAATGTGTTCCTCGCTTGCGCAGTGGTTCGCCCAGCAACGGCCAGGCCGCTCCGGACAGGCTTTTTGAACCACATATCCGGCCCGCTGGCAACGGAAATCCGCGCCCTTGCCTCGCGGCGCGGCGGATGCTACCCCACGCCAGAAACCGCAGCGCTTCAGGGAGCAGACGACCATGCCCACAGACCGCCACCGCGCCCAGGCCATCTTCGCCCGCCTGGCCGCGCGCTACCCCGAACCCAAACCCGCCCTGGACTTTCGCGATGCCTGGGGCCTGCTCGTGGCCACGGTGCTGGCCGCCCAGTGCACCGACGCCCGCGTGAACCTGGTCACCCCTGTGCTCTTCGCCCGCTGGCCGCAGATTTCCGACCTCGCGGCAGCCGACGTGGCGGACATCGAGGAGGTCGTGCACTCCACCGGGTTCTTCCGCAACAAGGCCAAGAACCTCAAGGCCGCCGCCCGGCGCATCCTGGACGTGTACGGCGGCGTGGTGCCGCGCAGCATGGGTGAGCTCGTCACCCTGCCCGGCGTGGCCCGCAAGACCGCCAACATCGTGCTCGGCAGCGCCTTCGGCATCAACGAAGGCATCGCCGTGGACACCCACGTGACGCGCCTGGCCTTGCGCCTGGGCCTGACCGCAAGCCAGGACGCCACAATCATCGAGCGCGGCCTCATGCCCCTGTTCGACCGGCCCCAGTGGGCGGACATCAACCACTTCCTCGTGTCTTTCGGCCGCGAGGTCTGCCCTGCGCGCACGCCGCGCTGCCAGCGCGCCCATGAAGAACCCTGCCCCCTGGCTGACCTCTGCCCGCGCAAAGGACTGAAATGACTTTAGACACCGGACAGCACATCGGCCAGTTCCGCCTCCACGCGCCCCTCCACAACGAGGGCGGCCAGGCCCGGCGCGGCTCCCTGGTCACGGCCCACGGCGTGATTGAGACGCCCGTGTTCATGCCCGTGGGCACCCAGGGCAGCGTCAAGAGCCTGTGCCCGCTGGACCTGACCAATGCAGGCGCGCAGATCATCCTGGGCAACACCTACCACCTGTACCTGCGCCCCGGCGACGAGCTCTTGGCACGGCACGGCGGCCTGCACCGCTTCATGGGCTGGGACAAGCCCATCCTGACCGACAGCGGCGGGTTCCAGGTCTTCAGCCTGAAGGAGATCCGCACAATCAGCGAGGAGGGCGTGGAGTTCCGCTCGCACATCGACGGCTCCACACACTTCTTCTCGCCCGAAAAGGTCATGGCCATCCAGAACAACATCGGCTCGGACATCATGATGGTGCTGGACGAGTGCGTGGCCTATGGCGCGGACTACGAGTACACCGCCAAGTCCCTGGAGCTGACCACGCGCTGGGCGCAGCGCTGCCGCGCGGCGCATCCCAGGCTTGCGCGCGGGCAGCTGTTGTTCGGCATCATCCAGGGCGGTTTTTACAAGGACCTGCGGGAGCGGAGCCTGGCCCAGCTGACCGAGATCGACTTCGACGGGTTCGCCATCGGCGGCTTGAGCGTGGGCGAGAGCATCCCGGAGATGTACGACATGCTGCACCATATCACGCCCATGATGCCCGCGGCCACGCCGCGCTATCTCATGGGCGTGGGCGCCCCGCTGGACATCCTCGAGGGCATCGAGGCCGGGGTGGACATGTTCGACTGCGTGCTGCCCACCCGAAACGCCCGCAACGGCACGCTGTACACATCCAGGGGCAAGGTCAACATCCGCCGGGCCGAGTACCGCGAGGACGACAGCCCGCTTGATCCCGACTGCGGCTGCTACACCTGCCGCACCTTCAGCCGGGCCTATCTGCGGCACCTCTACGTGGCCAAGGAGCTTTTGTCCTACCGGCTCAACTCCCTGCACAACATCACCTTCTTCCTGAACATGATGCGCCAGGCGCGGGAGGCCATCGAGCAGGGCCGCTTCACAGCGCTCAAACAGCGCTACGTGGACATCTTTGCGGGGGGCAACAACGCATGAAGCGCATCCTGTCCCTCTTTCTCCAGGCCGTGGGCGCGCTGACCCTGCTAGTGCTGGTGGTGGGCGGAGCGCTGGTGCTGAGCGCGGGCTACTGGCTGCGCATGGACGACGAGCCGAAACAGGCCGACGCCATCGTCATCCTGGCCGGGGACATCCGCCGGGCCATCCACGCGGCGGACCTGTACCGCCAGGGCCTGGCCCCGGTGATCTACCTGAGCAGACCCGCGCACGAGCCTCCCCAGGCCCTGTGCGACCTGGGCTTCGACTGCCCGCTCCAGCAGGACCAGATGCTGCGCGTGCTCAGGATCAAGGGCGTGCCCCCGGAGGCCGTGCGCGTCTATGGCCAGGACGTTATCAGCACAGTGGAGGAAGGGGAGCACCTGGCCCGTGAGCTGGGGCCGGAGCGCAGGACCCTGCTCGTGGTGACCTCGCCCTACCACTGCCGCCGGGCCAAGATGATCCTCTCGGGCATCCTGCGCGGGCATGAGCTCATCATGACGCCCACGCCCTACGAGCGCTTTGACCGCATCTGGTGGAAGCACCAGCAATCGTCTGGGGCCGTGGTGTCGGAGGTGACGAAGTTTGTGTTCGCGTTCCTGGGCACGCCGTTTCGGGCCAATCCGGCCCCGGCGCGCTAGGGGCTCAGCGGGGGGGCTTCCGGCAGTCCGGGCAGGCGCCGTACAGGTCCATCTTGTGGCGGGCCAGGGTGAAGCCGTACTGGTCCGCCAGCTCCTCCTGCCTGCGCTCGATGACCGGGTCCACGATCTCGATGGTGCGGCCGCAGACCTCGCAGATGAGGTGGTCGTGGTGCTCCACGCCGAAGTGCGGCTCGTAGCGGGTGATGCCGTCGGCGAAGCTCACGGCCCCGGCCAGGCGGCACTCGGCCAGGAGCTTGAGGGTGCGGTACACGGTGGCCTGGCCGATGGCCGGGTCGCGGCGCTTGATCTTGGCGTAGAGTTCCTCGGAGGACACATGCCCGGGCTCGGCCAGGAAGATATCCAGAATGAGCCTGCGCTGCGGGGTGATCTTGAGGCGGTTGGCCACGAGATAGCCTGCAAAGACCTCGTGCGGGGTCTGCCTGTGGAATGGGGATGCTGCGACGCTCATATCTGCCTCATAGGGAATACCCCCGCCCGCTGTCAATCCTGTCCCGGCCCGTGATTTCCGCCCGCCAGAGGCCAGGAAGCCATTGACAGCACGCCCGGCCTGGGGTGTAGTGCGCCCTGCCGCCCCGGTGCGGAATACTGTGGAGGAGCTGGGAACAATGCTTGAACTGTCTCTGTGGGTGCTGAGCGCGGTGATCGCCACGGGCCTCGTGGCCTGTCGCCTGGCGCGCAAGCCCAAGAAACAGCACGACCTGGAACTCCTGGACTTCGACTTCGACAAGACCAAAAACTACGAGAAGGACGGGCGCAAATACCCGTTCTCCTACTGATCCCCCGCCCCCGACGAAGCCCTTCCAGCCCGCAGCAGATCCGCCTCCGCGCGCACGAACTCGGCCAGGGTCACATTGGCCGCGCTGCCCTGCACGGCCTGGCCGAACTCCGCGAACAGGGCGTCCACGCGGCCGTCGTCCGACATGAGCAGGCCGCACTCGTCCCCGCCGCCGCACTCCAGCACGGCCCCCGCCACATCGGCCACCCGGATCAGCTCCGGGGACACCGCCAGGGTGAAGCTGCGCGCCTCCTCCTGGCGAAGCTCCACGGTCATGCCGACCTCGGCCAGGAGACCCAGCACATCCGCCAGCACGTCCTGGGGCAGGCGCAGGGCCTGGGCGATCTCGGGCAGCGCCTGCGGGGCCAGCCCGGCCTGGAACCGCGCCGCCAGATGCGCCAGGGCCAGCAGGGCCGCCTTCTGGCGCGAAAGGGGGCTTAAGCCC
Source organism: uncultured Desulfocurvus sp. (assembly GCA_964390575.1). GTDB lineage: Bacteria > Desulfobacterota > Desulfovibrionia > Desulfovibrionales > Desulfovibrionaceae > Humidesulfovibrio. The sequence goes on from CAYMIP010000007.1 coordinate 32,629, forward strand.
GCAGACAGCCCCCGGCGCACGTAGGCGTGCAGGTGCTGGGCGGCAAAGGATATCTCCGCGCCCAGAAGCACCAGCACCCAGCTGATGTACAGCCAGATCAGGAACAGGGGCAGCTGGGCGAAGCTGCCGTAAATGGCGTTGTACTTGGAGAAGCCGATCTGCCAGTGGATGTAGGCCCACTGGGCGGCCTGCCACAGGCTGCCGGCCACCACGCCGCCCAGGGCTGCGGCCTTGAGCTTGACGCGGGTGTTGGGAATGAAGGCGTAGGCGAAGGTGAAGCCCACCCAGACCAGGGCCAGGGACATGATCTTGAGCAACAGCCGCTCCAGCCATTCCAGGGCCGGGTTGGCGATGAAGGCATGCACCAGGTCGGTCTTCTGCAAGGCCACGGTGAAGCTGGCGGCCACCAGCACCACCAGCGGGCAGATGACGATGATGGAGAAGAAATCCGTAAACTTGCGCCAGCTGGTGCGGTCCTGCTTCACCGCCCAGATGGTGTTGAAGGCGCGCTCCACGTTGCCCACGGTGGTGAACACGGTGAACAGCAGCGCCCCCACGCCCAGCCAGCCCAGGGTCTTGACGTTGGTGTTGCCGATGTACTGGAGGATCTTGTCCACCACCTCCTCCCGCCCGGCGGACACGCCCAGGAGGAAGTCGCGGAAGAAGTCCGCGTTCTGCAGGCCAAAGCCCTTGGAGATGGAAAAGGCCACGGCCAAGAGCGGCACAATGGCCAGGATGGTGGTGAAGGTCAGGGCCGAGGCCCGGATGATGCAGTGGTCGGTCAGAAAACCGGTGCAGACCATGTAGCCCATGCGCGACACGGCGTAGGCCCGCTGCCGCCAGCCCGCCAGGCTGCCCAGGTCCTTGCTCCAGATGTCCTGCCGGAAATGGCGCGCGACGCGGCCCTTGACGGTCTTGAACGTCTCATTGCCCATGCGAGTCCCTCCGCTTCCATCGCGGCCCCTGCCTAGAACAGCAGGTCCTTGAAGAATTTTATGGGCTTGAGCGGGATGCCCAGGATTTCCTTGATGGTGTTGTTGATGAGCATCCCCGGCGGAATCTCCATCTCCGGATCCTTGAGCCGCCCGAAGACCTTGATAGGCACATCGGGCACCCCGGGCATGTTGGCCGTGAGACTGACGTTGATGCTGTCGTCGGCCAGGGAGAAGCTGCCCCGGCCGGTCACGATGTTGCCCGGGCCTTCCAGGCGGAAGTCGCTCGTCTGGAACACGCCGCCAGCGGCCTTGATCTTGGCGCTGGCCTGCCAGAAGGGCGTGCCCACGCGGCGCGGCGCGCTGGTCTGGGCCGTGGCACCGGGGCGGCGGGGCGGCGGCGGGGCCTCGGTCGAGCCGGAGAGCGCGTAGGAGCCGTCGCTGACCTTGAACCCGGCCAGGCCCTCCAGGGTGCGCAGAAGCTCGGTGTCCGTAGCGCCCACGCCCCCCACGTCCAGAAACATGTCGGTCTTGCCCGTGACGTATTCCTTGCCCGCCCAGCCGAGCATGAAGCCCCCGGCCTGGAAGCCCTTGGCCGCCAGGGACAGGCGCACCTGCATGTCGTGCGGCATGGCCTGGGCGTTGATCTCGCCTGTCAGGTCGCCGCCGTAGAAGTCCGCAGCCAGGGGCTTGACGATGAGCGTGCCGTTCCGGGCCAGAACCCCGGCCTTGAGGCGGCGCGCCACGAGCCCGTAGAGCTTGAAGTCGCGGAAGCTTATGGAGCCCTCCAGGGCCAGGTCGCGCAGTTCCTCCACGGGCAGGGGCTCCGGGGCCGGACGCTGCTCCGCCCGGCCTGCGCGCCGGGGCAGGACCTCTGGGGCCGCGAGATAGCGGTCCAGGTCCAGCGCGCCCGCCTGCAGGCTGAAGGACTGCTTCGGAGCATCATAGCCTTGCATGGAGTATGTCCCGCGCAGCGAGGTGTCGTCCACCTGGGCGTTCAGGTTCGTGAGCGCCACGCCCTTGGCGGTCACGGCCAGGTCGGCCTCGCCGGTGATCCGGGTCAGGACGCGGCGGTCGGACGGCTTGAGCGGCCGCATGTCCAGGGCTGCCAGCACGCGCTTGGGGTCGCCGTCCAGGCAGCGCAAATGCCCGCCCAGGCTGAAGTTCGAGCCCAGAATCTGCGCCCCGCCAAGGTTTCCCGTTAGGTTCAGGCCGCAGGTCTGCGCGGACGCAGCGCTCAGGGTCAGGGTCTGGGCGGAGAAGTCCGCGCTGCCCTTGCCGGAGAAACTGGCCTCGTTCTCCCGCTTGGGCAGGAACCAGCCCTTGAGCCGTCCGGACACGTTCGCGTTGACCAGGGCGATGCCGCCACGCGGGGTGGGACGCGCCTGGACGTTGAACCTGCCGTCCAGGTTCAGCAGGGGCTTGGTGCCCACGGCGCTGAGCACGCCCTCGGCCTGCACGGCCCAGTCGGCGTCGCCGGCCGGGGCCGAGCTGAGCCGGGCCTGGGCCGCGAGCGAAGAGAAGGACATGCGTTTGGACTGGTCCGCTGGCTTGCCTGGGGCCGGGGTCTTGCCCTCGCCCCACTCCAGGGTGGCCGGGGCGATGTTCAGGGACGCCTCGCCCGTGGCCCGGCGCAGCAGCTGCGACAGCCTGGCCGTGGGGGCCAGCTGGGCCTTCTGGACCTCGCCCCGCAGGCGCAGATCCACGCGGCCGCTGACGGAGCTGCCCGGCCGGGCCAGCCAGGACACCTGGCGCGGGTCCGCGCCCTCCAGGCGCAGATTCCCGGCCAGACCCAGCACCGGGCTCTCCGGAGTTCCGGAAAAGGCCGTGGCCAGCTCCGCCGTCAACTGTCCGCCCTCGGCCTTGGCGGGCCTGAGAAGGAGCCGGTGCGCCCCGGCCGCAGCCTGCCACTCCAGCTGCGCGCCCTGGACCGTGACTCCGGCCAGCTTGAGCGTCTCCGCCGCCACGCGGCCCTGGCCCACGACCTCGCGCAGGTACACCAGGGGCAGATCGCCCGCCAGCGTGGGCTTGCCCGTGGCGTTGGCGTGGAGGGCCGCAACGTAGGCGTCCACGTCCAGGCGGTCGGCGGAGAGGCTGAAATCCAGGCCCGGCTTGTCGCCAAAGCCCAGGCGCACCTTGCCCCGGACGTGCGCGCCGTCCAGCTTGAGGCCGGGGCTGGTGAAGGTCATCTCGTCCTCGTTGGCGAAGAGCTCCACCGGGCCTTCGGCGCTGGCCAGCGCACCCTGGTAGTCGGCCGGAATGGTGTGCGGGAAATAGGCGTTGAGGACCCCGCGCGGGCTGAAGCGCGCCGCCGTGACCTGGCCGCGCAGCTCGAAGCGGTCCAGAAAATCCAGGAAGGTCAGCTCGCCCGTGAGGTCCGCGCCCAGGACCTTGACGCGCAGCCCGGACAGGCGCAGGTGCCGCTCGCCCTCCTCCAGGCTCAAGTGCGCGGCCACCGCCGCCCGGGGCGAGTTCGCGGGCAGGAAGGTGCCGCCCACCTCGCCCTGGGCCACGGTTTCGCTGAACAGGGGACGGCCTGTGGCCTCGTCCCAGCGCATCTGGCCCGTGACCTCGAGGCGGCTGTCCAGGCCGGGCCGGGGCCAGTGGAAGTCGCAGGCCAGGGCAAAGGCCAGGGGCGTGCCGGTCTCGATGCGGCCGGTGCTCAAGGTGAGCGCGGAGGCCACGTAGGACTGGTTGCGCTTCTCGTCCACCAGGGACGCCTTGCCGCCCGCGATGCGCACGCCCCGGATGTTGACCTTGCGGAAACGGGTGTCCTGCGTGCCCAGGGCGCTTTCCCCGGCGCGGATGCGCTGCACCAGGGCCTCCCAGTTGCCCTTGCCCGTGGCGTCGATGCGCAGGGACACCGTGGCGTCCGTCAGCTCCAGCATGTCCAGGGAAAGCTTGCGCGAGAAAAGCGGCAAAACCCTGATGCGCGCCGAGAAGGAACTGGCCGTGAGCATGGGCTCCGGGCCGAAGCCAGGGGCGTTGCCCAGCACCACCCCGCGCGCCGAGAGCCCCAGCCAGGGGAACACGCTGACCTCCAGCTCGCCCTTGATCCCCACCTCCTGGCCCGTGGCCTCCTGCACGAGTTTGGCGAACTCGGTGCGGAACTCCGGGGAGCGCATGTAGTGCGAGGCCCACAGCACCGCGCCCCCGGTCAGGAGCAGCAGCGCGGCCAGGCCGCTCAGGAGGATGAGGATGAGTTTCCGGCGCATGCGCTCCGCCCGTCGTTTCTCGGCTTCGGTTGCCGGTTGCGGGACTGGATGGCGCCCCGCGCCAGGAGCATAGCGGGTTTGCGCTGCCCCGGCAAGGACGCCTGGCCGAACGCCTGGATGGGCGGCAGGACGCGAGGAACGTCAGGCCTGGTCCAGCCCCACGATGGCGATGCCCGCCTTGTCCGCGAGGGCCAGGGTGGACTCCAGGTCGAAGAACAGGCTTTTGCCCGCCTCCACGCCCAGGCAGGTGGCCTGGGCCTTGGCCATGAGGCGCACCGTGTCCAGGCCCACGCTCGGCAGGTCCACGCGCTCCTCCTGGCCGGGCTTGACCACCTTGACCACCACGCAGCCGGGCCCGCCCAGCTGGCAACCGCGCAACACCGCCGCGTCCGTGCCTTCGAGGGCCTCCACGGCGGCCACGATGCCCTCGCGCAGGACCACGCACTGGCCGATGTCCAGGCGGCCCAGCTCGCGGGCCATTGTGGCCCCGGCGCGCAGGTCGGCCCATTCGCGCTCGTCCGGGGCGCGGCGGGTGAGCACGCCCGGCGGGGTCAAAAGGCCAGGCGCGTAGGCCTGGGGCGGCACCACGACAATGCCCTCGCCCTCCAGGAGGGTTGTGAAGGCGCGCAGGATGGCGTCGTCGCCCTTGCCCTTGAGGGAGAACAGAAGCTTCACGGCGCGGGCGTCCAAATGCCGGATGTCCATGACCCCCGGCTTGTTGATGGCTCCGGCCATCATGGCCTCTGCAACCTGATTTTCCTTGAAGAATTCTATGAGCTTGGCCAGCTGGCCGAGCTTCAGTTCACGGGACACGTCGGCCAGGGGGTAGACCTCGGGGTTGGTGTGGCCCGCGAACCCGGCCACCACCAGGCGGTGCCCGGCGTCCTTGACCCCGCGCGCCACCAGCACCGGGAACTGGCGTCCTCCGGCGATGAGTCCGACGACCTTCGCGGCTGCGCTCATTCTCCCCCCCGCATGGCTCGGCCTGTGGCAGGGCCAAGGCTCCGGCTAGTCGTCGCCGCCCGAGCTCTTTCCGGCGTCGCTGCTGATGCCGCGCACCGTGCTGCGCACGAACTCCACCAGCCGCGCCACCTCGGGCACGTCCGGCAGCTCCTCCAGGGTCTTGGTCAGGGCCTCCTCGCGCATCAGCCCAGAACGGAAGATGATGCGGTAGGCCTTCTTGATGGCCCCGATGGTGGCGCTGGAAAAGCCCTTGCGCTTGAGACCGATGAGGTTCGGGCCATAGAGCCTGGCCCGGGTGCCCTGGGCCAGCATGTAGGGCGGCACGTCGTTGCTGTACCCGGAAAGACCGCCCAGGAAGGCGTACTCGCCGATGCGCGCATACTGCTGCACAGCGGCCATGCCGGAAACGATGGCGTGGTCGCCGATGTCCACGTGCCCGGCCATGCTCACGGCGTTGGCCACGATGACGTGGTTGCCGATGCGGCAGTCGTGGGCCACATGGGCATAGGCCATGAACAGACAGTGCGAGCCTATGGTGGTCTCGCCGTTGCCCTGGGGCGTGCCCCGGTGCACGGTGACGTACTCGCGGAAATGATTGCCTTCGCCGATGCGCACCCAGGTCTCCTCGCCCTTGAAGCCCAGGTGCTGGGGAGCGTCGCCGATGCAGGCGTAGGAGTGGATGTGGTTGTTCGGCCCCATGCTCGTGTAGTTCTTGGCCTGGGAGAAGGCGTCAAAGATGCACCCGTCGCCGATCTCGACCTTTTCCTCAATGACGCAGTACGCGCCGATGGTGACGTTCTGACCCAGCTGCGCGCCCGGATGGACGACGGCGGTGGCGTGGATGCTCACAGGCACTACATCTTCCCCTTGTCCACGATGGCTGCGGTGAACACGCCTTCGGCCACGAGCTCGCCGTCCACGGTGGCCCGGCCCTGCATCTTCCAGATGTTCATCTTGCGGCGGATCAGGCTGGCCTCAAGGTTCAGGCGGTCTCCCGGCACCACCGGGCGGCGGAACCGGGCCGCGTCGATGCCGGTGAACAAAAACAGCTTGTCCTGAGCGGTTATCTCCAGGGTCTTGACCACGAATATGCCGCCGGCCTGGGCCAGGGCCTCCAGGATGAGCACGCCGGGCATGATGGGCAGGCCCGGGAAATGTCCCTGAAAGAAGCCCTCGTTGGCGCTCACGTTCTTGTAGGCCTGGATGCCCACACCGGACTCGAAAGAGACCACGCGGTCCACCAGCAGGAAAGGATAGCGGTGCGGCAGCATCTCCATGATGCGGCGGATGTCGTCGACGTATGCCTTGGCCGGGGCTGTGGAGCTACTCATGGCTGTCCTCCTTGGTCTCGTCCTGCCACTGCATCAGGGCCTTCTCCAGCCTGCGCACGCGGCGCGCCAGTTCCGGCAGCTTGGGCAGCGTCAGGGACATCTTGAGATAGGTCGCAGCGTCCATGGAGGGCGAACCGCCCACCATCGCGCCCGGAGGCAGATCCAGGCCCACGCCGCTTTGTGCGGCCACCTGGACGCCGTCGCCCAGGCTGATGTTGTCGCGCAGGCCCACCTGCCCGGCCAGCACAACGCCGTTGCCGAGCTTTGTGCTGCCCCCGACGCCCGCCTGGGCGATGATCAGGCAGTGCTTGCCGGTCTGCACATTGTGGGCGACCTGCACGAGGTTGTCGATCTTGGTGCCGCCGCCCACTCGCGTGGCGTCCAGGGCGGCGCGGTCGATGGCGCAGTTGGCGCCGATCTCCACGTCATCGCCGATGATGACATTGCCCACCTGGGGGATCTTCACATGCCCGGCAGGGCTCTGGGCATAGCCGTAGCCGTCGCTGCCGAGCACCGTTCCGGCATGGATGATGACGTCCTGGCCCAGAACGGTGGCGGCCATGAGCACAGCGTTGGGATAGAGCGTGCAGTTCCGGCCCAGCATGCAGTCCTCGCCCACGTAGACGCCGGGAAAGAGCGTGCAGCCCTCGCTCACCGTTGCGCGCGCGCCCACAAAAACAAAGGGGTACACTGTGACGTTCGGGCCGAGCTGGGCCTCAGGGTGGATGAAGGCCTGGGGGCTGACGCCCGTGAGGCAGCCCTGGGGCCGGGCGAAGAGCGCCACCACCCGCGCCCAGTCAAGCTTGACGTTGGCGCTGATGAGGCAGCTCCGCCCCTCGGGGGCGGACTTCTGCTCACACAACACAGCGCCTGCCGAGCTGGACGCCAGCTGCGGCAGGTACTTGCGGCTCAGCAGAGGGGCAATCTCCCCCGGCCCGGCCAGGGCCAGGGTATTCACCCCGGAGATCTCAAGGTCGTGGCCGGTGAAGGTCAAACAGACCTTCCCGGCCACTTCGGACAGACGCATTTTGGGGGCTCCGGACTACTTCTTGGGCCGCTTCGGCCAAGCCTTGTTCAGCTCCAGCGTCACCTGCTTGGTCACGTCGGTGGAGGGCTCGGCGTAGTAGAGGATGCCGGGCAACTTGGCCATGAGGAAGGTCACGCCGTTCTTGACGCAGTAGTCGCGGACGACCTCGCCCAGCACGCGCTCGATCTCGGAGAGCTTGCTGTTCTGCTCACGATTGGCGGCATTCTGGAACATGCGCACGGCTTCGGTCAGCTCAAACTCCTTGCGCCTCAACTCACGCTCCTTGTCCTGCCGGGCGTCCGGGGCCAGGGCAAAGGCCTGCTTCTGGAAGTCTTCCTGCATCTTGATGAAGTCCTTGCGCTGCTTGTCGATCCTGTCGCTCTCGGGCTTCAGCTTGGCCTCAAGCTGCTTGATGGCCTCGGCCCCGGGCTCGGAATTCTTCAAAGCCTCGGACGGATCAAAGACGGCTATCTTCACCGTTCCGGCTCCGGAAGCAAAGGCCACGGTCTGAAGCAGGGTCAGGAACAGGGCGAGGGCCAAAAACTTACGCATGTCAAATACTCCTTTCACCAGTTGTTGGAAATCGAAACTGTTCACACAGGGACAGGCCGTTAGAAGGTCTGTCCCATGTTGAATTCCACCTTGTTCTTACTGCTGTCATAGAGTTCATCCAGACCGTGGCCGAACTCCAGGCGCAGCGGACCCATGGGCGAGAACCAGCGGATGCCGACGCCCACGCTCTTGTACAAGCCAAGCGGGGGCGACTCTAACCTGCGGGTGGGGTTGCTGAAAAACATCTCCCCCTCTTTCCAGGCATTACCGGCGTCGAAGAACAAGGACCCGATGATGCCCATCTTCTTGCTCAGTGGGTAGAGCAATTCGAGATTGGCGATAAACTCCTTGTCGCCGCCGAGGGCCTGGCCCGTGACGTCATCCAGGGGCGAGATCTTGCGCTGCGAGTAGCCGCGCACGCTGCCCATGCCGCCCAGAGCGAAACGTTCGCCCAGGGGAACCGGGTCGTCACCCCAGTTCCGGCCGATCCAGCCCGTCTGGCTGTGCGCGTGGAACACGAGGTCGCCAATGACACTGTTGTAGATGTTAAAGTCATAGATAGCCTTGATGAAATTGTCGTTTCCGCCCAGGATGCCGCCTCCGTTGGAGACAGTGAAGGTGTTCACGGTGCCTTTTGTGGGGAGGGTGGTACCCCCGCCGTTGGTTGTATTGCGCGCCACAGTGACCGAGGCGACACTGGCGATGTGCGAGCCCTGGGCGTCGAGGATCGACTGGGCAGCGTTGGACGCTACGTCAAAGATTGTGTAGCGGTCCAGGCGATAGTCCCAGATCAGGTCGGTGTACTCGCCAATGGGGTAGATGAAGCTGGCCCTGCCGCCGACGGTGGAGCGCTGATAGTCGATGAGGTTCTCGTTCTTGTTGTAAAGCTGGGCGCCCACACCCAGCTTGCTGTCGTCCCAGCGCGGGTTGAAGACGTTGAAGGTATAGCTTGTCTTCTTCTTGCTCCACTGCCCCATCAGGCTCGCGCCCCAGCCCTTGCCGAACAGGTTCTGCTCGTCCAGGGTGCCGGCAAAGTAGACGCCGTCGTAGCTGGAATAGCCGATGCCGCCGCCGATCTTGCCGGTGTCCTTGTCCTTGACCTTGACCTTCAGGTCCATCTCTTCCGGGTTGCCCGTGGGCACGGGTTCGATGTCCACGGTGGAGAAGTAGCCGATCTTGTCCAGGCGTTCGGAGGACCGCTTGAGCTTGTCGCCGCTGAAGAGATCGCCGTCGGCCAGACGCATTTCGCGCAGGATGACGTTGTCGCGGGTCTTGGTGTTGCCCTCCACCAGCACCCGGCGGATGTGCACCTTCTGCAGCTTGCGCATGACGTAGACCACGTCCACGGTCTTCTCTTCCGGGTGGTCGTTCATACGGACGTTGGCCTCGGCGTAGGCATAGCCGAAATTGTTGTAGTAATCGGTGAGGGCCTTCAAGTCGTCGCGCACCACGGAGCGGTCAAGATAGTCCTTCTTGTCAGAGGCCTCGCGGATCTTGGTCACTTCCAGCAGCTTCTCGGCGTCGGCGATGAGGTCGCCCTCCACGCGCACCTTGTCCACGCGGAAGCGCGCGCCTTCCTCGACCTTGAAGGTGATGTAGATGCCGTCGTCCTTGATCTGGACATCGGCGTTGCCAACCTTGGCGTCGATGAAGCCACGGTTGTTGTAGTAGGCGGCCAGCGCGGAGATGTCGCGCTCCAGCAGATCCTCCTTGAGGATACCGCCCTGGCTGATCCAGGAGAACATCCCGCGCTCCTTGATGGCCAGTTCGTCCTTGAGGTCGCCCTCGGAGATCTGCTTGGCGCCCTCGATGGTGATCTTCAGGACGTAGAGCTTCTTGCCCTCGTCGATGACGAAGTTGAGACGCGCCTGGCCCTGCCCGGCGGACTCGATCTCGTGGGTCACCTTGGCGTTGAAATAGCCGTCCTTGCGGTAGAGTTCGCGGATGGCGTTGATGTCCTCGGTGAGCACCTTGGGGTTCAGGATGGCGCCCTTCTTGGAGTTCGCGACCTTGATGATTTCGTCCGTGGAGTATGCCTTGGCGCCCTTGACGCCCAGGGCCAGGATGCGCGGCTTCTCCACCACCTGCACGATCATCTTCTTGCCGCCGGAGACGTCGCGCAGGACGATCTTCACGTCGTCAAAATAGCCCAGGTCATAGACCGTCTTCAGGTCCGCGTTGACGGCCTTGGCGTCCAGGGTTTCGCCCTTTCTGGTCGAAAGGCGCAGCAGCACCACGTCCTTGTCCAGGGCGTTGGTGCCCTCCACGTCGATGTCCACGATGCGCTCCAGGCCGAGCAGATCGCCCTTCATCTTGGCCACCAGGTCGTCCACGGCCGGGAGCAGGTTGATCAGCCCCTCGCGCGTGGTGAACACGGGCACCGGGGGCTTCAGCCCGAAGGGGTCGATGACGCGGGCGTCGATGGACAGGGTTTCGCCCAGCTTGCTGAAGCTGCCGCTCACGGCATAGCCAGCGCCCGTCAGCAGGGCGACCTCTTTCGTGGCGGCGGAATCAGACGGCTTGAGCCCCTTGGCGGCCAGGGCCTTGGCCACGGCTTCCTTGTCCACCACGGTGAAGCCGGCCTCGCGCAGGCGGTCGGACAAGAGGTCCGGCAGCCCCTGGCGAAGGTATTTCAAATCCTCGCCGGCGTTCACTTCAAAGGGCAGCACAACAATGGTCACCTCGCGGGGCGAGGTCACTGCGGCGTAAAACTGCCGGGGCGCGGCGCAGACGGCCAGAAAAGCCGTCACAAGCGCCAGCGCGAGGAAAAATTTCTTGCTGCTACCCCTGGGCATAGAGAACTCCCGAACGCAACTCGAACCGCCGTCCCATGACGCCGGCCAGTTCTATGTTATGCGTTACGACCACGAATGTCATCCCCAAGTCCTTGTTCAAGGACACCAGGAGTTCGCCGACCATTCTGCCCGTTTTCTGATCCAGGTTGCCGGTGGGCTCGTCGGCCAGAAGCGCCTTCGGCCGGAGCAGGATGGCCCTGGCGATGGCCGCCCGCTGGCGTTCGCCGCCGGACAGGGTGGTCACCGCATGGTCCATGCGCCCCCGCATACCCACCATCACCAGGGCCTCCCGGGCCAGTTCCAGGGCCTCGGCCCTGGGCTTCCCGGCAACGAGTCCGGGCATGGCGACGTTCTCCAGGGTCGTGAACTCCGGCAACAGGTGGTGGAACTGGAACACAAATCCGATGTCCCTGTTGCGAAGCGCGGCCCTGCGCCTGGCGTCCAGGTCCGCAAGATTTGCCCCCAAGAAGAAAATATCTCCACTCGTGGGCGCATCCAGGGTTCCCAGAAGGTGCAGGAGGGTCGTCTTCCCGGAACCCGAGGCGCCAAGTATGGCAATGGATTCACCCGGAGAAACGGTCAGATCGATCCCGTCAAGCACCAGCAGGCGCTCCCCTGGCCAAGCAAATTCCTTGCCAACCTTGACCAGGCGGTATAGCGGCTCTTTATTCATAACGCAAGGCGTCCGAAGGCTTGAGCGCCGAGGCGCGCCGGGCCGGGTACAGGGTGGACAGGAAGCACAGGCCAAGCGCCGCCACGCCGATCAGCGTCATGTCAAAAAGTTCAAGGCGCACAGGCAGATAGTCCACCGGGTAGACATCGCTCGGCAGCTTGATGAACTGGTACTTCTTGAGCAGGAGCGCCAGCGGGATGCCTATGCCGTAGCCCAGGGCCGTGCCCACCGCGCCGATGAAACTGCCCTGGTACATGAAGATGCGCCGGATCATGGACTCGTCTGCGCCAAGGGACATGAGCACGGCGATGTCCTTGGTCTTCTGCATCACCAGCATCACCAGCATGGTCACGATGCTGAAGGACCCCACCAGCACGATCATGGCCAGGATGATGAACATGGCCGTTTTCTCAAGCTCCAAGGCAGCGAAAAGATTGGCGTTCATCTCCTGCCAGTGGCGCACGTAGACCGGATGGTCGTGCAGCTTGGCGCGGATCTGGTCGCTCACGAGCCCGGCGCTGTACACATCCGCCAGGCGCACCTCCAGGCCGGAGACTATATCATCCTTGAATCCAAGAAGATTCCGCGCCGCCTCCAGGCTCACGTAGCCCAGGGTGGCGTCGTACTCGAACATGCCCGTCTTGAAGATGCCGGCCACGCGGAACACCCGCACCTTGGGCGTGAAGCCTACGGAGCTCTGGGTTCCCGTGGGCGAGAGCAGATTCACCGTGGCCCCCAGGGCGAGGCCCAGGCGCCTGGCCATCTCCGCGCCGATGACCACGCCGGACAAACCGTCGCGTTCGTCCAAATCCTTGACGCTGCCCGCCACCATGTCCCTGGACAGGCTCAAGACCTGGTCGGCGGTTGCAGGGTCGATGCCGCGCAGGACCACGCCCTTGACCCCGCCGCTGGCCGACAGCATGACCTCGGAATACACGAAGGGCGTGACCCCGGTGACGCCGGGCACCTTCCGGCACAGCTCGGCCAGCGCCTGGTGGTCGCGGATGCCGCCGGAGAAGGCGCTCACCAGCACGTGGGCGTTGACGCCCAGGATCTTGTCGCGCAGGTCCTTGGTGAACCCGTTCATGACCCCGATGACCACGATGAGCGCGGCCACGCCAAGGGCCACCCCGCACACGGCGAACAGCGAGATGATGGCGATGAAGGACTGTTTGCGCAGCGCGAAGATGTAGCGCAGGGCGATGAACAGCTCGAAGTTCATGCAGGTCCGGTGGCCGGGCCCACAGGCCCGGATGAGGTTCCGCCGGAGGAGGTCTCCAGCCTGAGCAGCGGGAAGAGGATGACCTCGCGGATGGACGCGGAGTCGGTCAGGAGCATGACCAGGCGGTCGATGCCCACACCCTGCCCGGCCGCCGGGGGCATGCCGTACTCCAGCGCGCGCACGTAGTCCTCGTCCATGAAGTGGGCCTCGTCATCGCCTGCGGCCTTTTCCTTGACCTGGTCCTCGAAGCGGCCGCGCTGGTCCACAGGATCGTTCAGCTCGCTGAAGGCGTTGGCCATCTCACGGCCGACCATGAACAGCTCGAAGCGGTCCGTGATGTCCGGATTGCCCTCGTTGCGGCGCGACAAGGGCGAGATGTCCGTGGGATAGTGGTAGATGAAGTGCGGCTGGATGAGCTTCGGCTCCACAAAGAGGTCGAAGAGCTTGGCCTGGAGCTTGCCCAGCACCTCGCCCTTGACGACCTTCTCGCCGTTCTTGCGCACCAGGGCGGCGCAGCGCTCATAGTCGCGGACGTCCGCCGGGTCGAGGCCGCCGATCTTCTCCAGGGAGTCGTGGAAGCTCATGCGCGTCCAGCGGCCCGGGGTCAGGTCCACCTCGTGGCCCTGGTAGGGCACCACCATGGACCCGCAGACATCGCGGGCGATGACCGACAGCATGTCCTCGGTCAGGTCCATCAGGTCGATGAAGTTGGCGTAGGCCCAGTAGAACTCGAGCATGGTGAACTCAGGGTTGTGCTGGGTGCTGATGCCCTCGTTGCGGAAATTGCGGTTGATCTCGTAGACCTTCTCGAACCCGCCCACCAGCAGGCGCTTCAGGTACAGCTCCGGGGCGATGCGCATGTACAGCTTCATGTCCAGCGCGTTGTGGTGCGTTTCAAAGGGCCGGGCCGTGGCGCCGCCGGGGATGGGCTGCATCATGGGCGTCTCGACCTCGAGGAAGCCCCGGGCGTCGAGGTAGTTGCGCAGGCCGCGCACGATCATGGTGCGCTTGCGGAAGATCTCGCTGGTGCGCGGGGTGACGATCAGGTCCACGTAGCGCTGGCGGTAGCGTATCTCCACGTCCTTCAGGCCGTGGTACTTCTCCGGCAGGGGCCGCATGGACTTGGTCACCAGGCTGATGGTCTTGGCGCGCACGGTGAGCTCGCCGGTCTTGGTGCGGAACAGGTCGCCGGTGATGCCCAGGATGTCGCCGATGTCGTACTTCCGGAAGAGCTGGTAGGCGGGCGCGCCCAGGTCATCGCGGGCCACGAAGATCTGCATGGAGGAGCTGGCGTCCTGCATCTTGATGAAGGTGACCTTGCCAAAGGAGCGCAGGGTGGTGACGCGCCCGGCCACGGAGAACAGGCGGCCGACTTGAGCCAGCCCGTCCTCGTCCAGGTCCGAGTAGCCGGACAGGATCTCGGCGAAGTCGGTGTCCTTGCGAAAGGTGTTGGGATACAGGGCCACGCCCTCGTCGAGCAGGACGCAGGCCTTGTCAATACGGCCCCGGAGGACGTCGTTCAGTTCGTCGCGCGCGGCCAGGGCATCGGCCAGGGGCTTGAAGCGCCCGGCGTACCTTGCCCCGGCGCGGCTGGCAGCCCCGCCGTCGCTTGGTGCATTGTCGGCCAAAACGGATATCTCCCTGGGATGTAGGAACTCTAAAGAAAGTCTTAAAGAATGTGCCTGTGCTGAAAATCTGCCTAAGCCATCCGCCCTGGGCAGTCAAGGCGGAGATACGCCTCGGCGCAGGCGAAGTCAAAGCCAATGATGGCGGTTGGGAAGGGCTGGCGGGCGCGGCCCGGCAATGCGAGAAATACCTTGACCAGGTGCTGGAGATTTGCTTAAAGATTCCTCCGCCGCATGACGCGGCAATTCCCCGGTAGCTCAATCGGCAGAGCGGGTGGCTGTTAACCACTAGGTTCGCGGTTCAAGTCCGTGCCGGGGAGCCAGACAAGAGCAGGCCCGGAAGATGAGAGTCTTCCGGGCCTTTTCGCGTGGTGCAAACCTGGTGCAAACTCCTGCGGCCGGGATTGGTTCCGAATCCCCCCTGCTCTGCCGATTGAGCTACCGGGGAAGAACCGCCGGGAGTTGCGGAGTTTGGCTTTGCAGTGGGTGCGGCGTCAAAGCATTCCAACTTGGGGTAGAATGTTGGGGGACTACCTTGTCATTTCGCGACCCGCCTCAACGCCTTATTGAGCTTTTCAATCTGGATCGGCTTCGGGATGTAGTCATTCATGCCTGCCTCAAGGAATCTTTCCCGGTCCCCAGCCATTGCATATGCCGTCATGGCAATTATCGGGACTTGAGCGTCCAGCACCCCGGCACTGCCATTCCTGATTTCCTTGGTCGCTTCTAAGCCGTCCATGACGTCCATTTGGACGTCCATCAGTACGCAATCATAGGTGCTGTCCCGCAGTGCCTCCAGAGCCTCCGCGCCGTTGTTCGCCGTAATAACTTGGTGCCCCATCTTTTCCAGAATCAGGCCAGCACTCAAACGGCTGATCTCTTCGTCCTCGACGAGAAGGAGGCGCAGTGTCACTGGCGACGTATCGTCCTGCTCCGACTGTTGCTCTACAATGCCAACATGTTCAGCAGGGATGTTGAACGGGAGCACCAGATACGCGGACGTGCCAACCCCAACGGTACTATCGAATGCCAGCGTCCCACCCATGGCACTGATGAGATGCTGTGCGATGGCAAGACCTAGTCCAGCACCCTGGTGTGAACGGGTGAGGTCAGTTGAAACCTGAGTGAAAGGTGCACAAATCTGATCAACCTTTTCATCCGGTATGCCTAGTCCTGTATCACTAACAATGAACAGCAGCCTCGCCCTTCCCGTTGGGTGAGGCAAAAGCGTGGATACTTCCAGCCTTACCTCTCCCCGCTCCGTAAACTTCATGGCATTGCCAATGAGGTTGAAAAGAACCTGTCTAACCCTGATTTCGTCACCGACGAGGCCAGTGGGGACATCGGGGGCTGCGTGAATGACAAAACGCACACGTTTGCTATAGTGCATAGGGGAAAAGGTCTCGACAAGGGCGACAAATATGCTTGCCAATTCGAATGGTTTGCTCCCTATAGGCATTCGACCCGCCTCAATGCGCGACAGGTCGAGGATGTCTCCCAGCAAGCTCGTGAGCCTATGCCCGGCCCGGATCGCCATCTCGGCGTAACTCTCTATCTCACTGGAGGGCTTGCTTGTCCTGATGAGTTGGAGCATCCCAAGTACGCCGTTGAGCGGTGTGCGGATCTCATGGCTCATGTTGGCTAGGAATTCAGACTTGGCCCGATTGGCCGTATCAGCTTGGCCCTTCGCCTCACTTAAAGTCTGTTCGGCCAGCACCCGCTCAGTGATGTCCAGAAATGCAATAAACGCAGCGATCTTTTCTCCGTCAATTCCGTAAATTGGCGCACCGCTGACCAGTTCCCAGCGTGTTTCCCCAGTCTTGCACACGATGCGGTAGAGCGCATTCCTGGTGGTCTCCCCTTCCATGGCCTTGGCCAGGGGCAATTCCGTGATGGGAACGGCGCGTCCGTCAGGGTCATATTCTTGCCAAGTCTGAGGGATGTCCACCAAGGGCAACCCCACGTACTCTGGTTCGTCCTCTATTGCCAGAAACTCCTTGCACGCCTTGTTGGCAATGCTCAAGACGCCCTCAGGCATGGTCACCAGAGCCATAGGGACGGGGTTTTGCTCGAACACCGCATCCAGCATGGCCTTTGCGTTGGCCAGCTGCGCCTCGGCCTGCATTCGTATAGTAATGTCGGAAAACATGCCAAATGAGCCGATGTATGTCCCGGTCTTGTCCATAATTGGCGTCCCTGAAAAGATCGTCCACAGTGCTGTGCCATCCTTGCGTCTAAAACGGCGTTCAAACCGGCTCGAAAGGCCACTTCGCCTACGTTCGACCTCGGCCTCATGGAAGGGGATATCTTCCTCAAAGATAAGGTCGCTGAAGCCAAGCTGGAGCAGTTCATCCTCAGAGTACCCGAGCATTTCGGCCATGACCACGTTGCTGTATGTAATGCGCCTCCTTCCATCTATGGTCATGATGCCTTCGCTCGCTGTCTCCACAATAAGTTTGTTACGCGCATGGCTCTCATGCAAAGCCGCCTCTGCACGTCTGACCTCAGTCACGTCCTGGCCGATGCCATTGATGACGCTGACGGACCAGTCCTCGGCGTAGTGCAGATTGATGGCCCAGACCAGCTGCCGGATATCCCCGGCCAGCGACACCTGCCGATTCTCGAAGGCCGCATGGGACTGCCGCGTCGCCACCCACCCTTGGAAGGCTCGTCGTGTGGCCTCACGATCATCGGGATGAACGAAGTCGAAGGCTAGGCGGCCGATGCAGTCCTCTGGCTCAATACCGAATATCTTGTGGGCCACGGGGTTGACGTAGAGGAAGCGGCCGACTGCGTTGACCTGGGTGACAAGGTTATCCGTTCCCTCTACCACCTCACGAAAGCGGCTCTCGCTGACTGTAAGCGTTTCTGCGGCCAGCTTGCGTTCGGTGATGTCCCGAACCGTACTTATGTGTGCAGCTCTGCCTTTAAATATCAGCTTTCGAGCACTCACCTCCACGGGAATCCTGGTGCCGTTTTTGGCTATGTAGGTGACCTCAAAGAGGAGCACCCCATCTGTCCTGAGCTGCTCCATACGGTGGTGTACAAGCTGTCTGTCTTCCGACGTATCCAAATCCAGCGGGGTCATAGTGGACAATTCGGCTTTTGAATAACCAAGACGTTGGGAAGCTGTTTCGTTCACTTCAACGAATCGCATTGTTTCGTCATCGACGATAAACATGATGTCAGCAGCTTTTTCGAATAGTGCCCTGTATCGTTCCTCGCCATCACGCAGCGCCTCCTCAGCCTGCTTGCGCGCGGTGATGTCTGCAATCATGGCAAAGCTGCCCTTGAATCTCCCTCCCGTCCCTAGTATGGGGCTAGCGGAGATCAAGACCCAAATCACGGCCCCATCTTTAGTCTTGAGACGTCGCTCGTATTGGCTCTTCGCGCCGCTAGTCCTTTGACGAAATTGCAAAGCTTGGCTTTCAATATCCTCAACGAACAAGAACTCTATGAAATTGCGGCCAAGCATTTCTTCTGGGGTGTATCCCAGCATGCCCGACATGGTACGGTTCACATAGATCGTCCCATGCTCGCTATCCAGCCCCCAAACGCCTTCGGTCGCCGTTTCAACAATGAGCCGATAACTCTCTTCGCTTTGTCGCAAGGCATTCTCTGACGTCCGACGCTCGGCCATTACACAAGTAAGAAGAAACGTTGTAATCGCTGTGAGCCCCAGAAAAATCTGCACCGACAGTATTGGAATAACATCATTGCCTTCATGGAGTATTGGAACGAACGTCAACGGCTGACTCGAGATCGCAATCGCCGCGAGTACGACGACCGAAAGAGTTACAGCACGTTGCCCTAGTCTCAAGGCGGGCCAGGAGAGTAAAGCCACCAGCATATACGGTTCTGGCGCAAACAGAGAATGCGCAGAGCGTGGCTGGAAAGCTTGCCAAGAGGCTGAGCACCATATGACAAGGAATACCACGGATTCAAGGACATACCCTTTACGCAGACGAGAGAGGGTGCCCCTATAGTCTGCCCTGGACACAATCAGCGGAGTGATGAGTAAGAGCCCCAACCCGTCGGAGATCCACCATGTCTCCCAGAAGATCCAGAACGGAGAGATGCCTGCGAATTTAGCGGTCCCTGCCCCCACGAATGCAGTGCACGCGTTCAGCAAAGTCGCTGAGATGGTCAAAGCGATGATCTCTTTCACCTTGGTGAACCGAATGTGTTCTCCACACAAACGGATCATCAGCAATGCGCACAAAAAGGATTCAAGGACATTCGCAGTCATGAACCCAAGACTATTCAGGATCGGACGGCCCGAGACGAGATTGGCCGCATTTCCAGCGAGGAAAATGGCGGCCAGAACAGCTGGCCATAGCCTGCGGGGGGTAAGCAAGAGGGAGGCTAGCCCAATGCCCGCAGCGGGCCAAACGGCAGCAAGTATTCTCTCCGAGTCAGGAAAGAGCAAGGCGAGTTTATTGGCGGCGAAGTAGGCAAGAGCGATAAAAATGAGCCTGGGCATGGCTCCCGAAAGGCGGTCTTCCTCGTCTTGTTTTGGAGACGAATGTTCAGTGAGCTTCCAAGATTCCTGCATGTCTCCCCCATCACAGAGTCTTAAGCGTTGAGTTAATCTAGCCCGCTGTTCTACTTTTGGGAAGTGGGTTTGTCTGATTTTGCAGGGATTTCATACCAGCTCAGCATGCCATGGCGACACTCTCTCTACGGAATTGGTGAGGAATATTTTACACAGGTCGCATAGCCTGGATGACACCCCTGGCGCACAAAAAGCCACATGACCACACGGAGGGATGGTCAACCTGTTAAGCACTAGGTTCGCGGTTCAAGTCCGTGCCGGGGAGCCAGAGAGCATAAGGCCCGGAAGGCGTGCAGACGTCTTCCGGGCCTTTCTCGCGTCTTGCGCGCGGCGACACATAGCCGACCAGCTTCTTCCCGATCAGGGTGGAGGGATGGTGCGCCCGGCGTCCGGCCCAGGCCTCGGCCACAGGCTCGACGCAGCCCGGAACGGCAGGAATTTCCCCCTGAACCTTCCCAGGCCGCGCGCCCAACATGCCAGAATAATTACAAATCTATTTGGCACGGGTATTGAATCATGGCGACCCAAAGGAGCGTGCCATGCAGGAAATTCCCGCAGTCAAGCCCGTCTCAAACGACCCCTTCGAGCAACTGCGCGCCGTAGCCCTGGTGGACATGTCCTCCCAGACCCGCGCGTTTTCTGATTTTTTGAACCTCATGTCGCGCCCGGCGGTGGACAAGGCCTCGTACGGCACCCAGAAGGCCGACCTGCTCCTTCCTCAGAGCGCCCCGCAGCGCCTGGATGCCCCGGCCCTGGCCCTGGACGCCCCGCTGGCCCAGGACGCCGCCGTGGCCGTGCGCCAGGCCGCCGAGGCCTCGGCCCAGGCCGCCCAGACCGCCGTCCAGACAACCGCGCAGGCAGCCGCCCAAGCAGCCGCGCAGACGGGCCAGGCCACAGCCTCGACGCGCCAGAACGCCACGGATGCCCGGCTCTCCGCCGCCAAGAATGTTCCGGTCTCGCGTGAGGCCTTTGAGGAGCTGCGCCCGGCCCTGGCCCGCCTCGGCCTGTCCGACAGCGAAGTGGCGGACTTGAGCGCGCGCGCCCAGACCGGGCAGCTCACCTGGGGCCAGATGGTGCAGACCCTGGCCAGCCGCATGAGCGGCGCCAAGAAGCCCGTGGAGCTCTCCGCCAGCCAGAGCCTTGACCTGCAGTCGCTCTTCCAGAAGATCGGCTTCGCCCCGGACGCCGCCAAGACCATGGTGGCCAATATGGCCAAGGGCGAAGGCGCAAAGGTGCTGGCCCAGGTCCAGAAAAAGCTTTCCAGCATGTCCGAGGACCAGACCCTGAACCTGGACAGCAAGGAAATGTCCACCCTGTTCAAGGCCCTGCGCCTGCCCGAGGGCTCGGCGAACAAGCTCGCCCAGCTCCTCGGCCCGGACACCACCGTGGCCGGACTCAAGGCCGCCCTGGCCCAGGCCGGGCAGGAGCTGCTCCAGCAGCGCGCCCAGGGCGAGGTTCTGGACACGGACCTGCTGCGCTCCGTGGCCAAGGTCATGCAGAAGGACGTGGACAAGGTCCGCCGCGAGGCCGGGCTGCCCACGGACAAGACCGGCCAGCAGCAGGGCAAAGACGCCGAGCAGCCGCGCATCAGCGTGGAGGTGAAGACCGCAGACCGCAACGACACCAAGTGGTTTGACAAGCACGACCAGCAGCAGAAGCGCGCTGGCGGCGAAGAGTCCTCCTGGCGCGAGTTCCTGGCCCGTGTGCGCGTTGAGGACAGCGCAGCCCAGGCGCGCTCCGGCTCTCAGGCCAACAAGGAATCCATCGACGCCCTGCTCGGCAAGACCGGGCTCCAGTCCGGAGCCCAGCAGGCCAGGACCGAAACCGCCCAGCAGGCCAAGACCTGGGAAAAAGTTGCCGCGCCGAAGCTCCTGGCCCAGGTCCAGGAGGCCATGCTCAAGGATCTGGGCCAGGGCCGCAAGCAACTGACCTTGAACCTGGACCCGGAGAGCCTGGGCAAGCTGCAGGTCATGCTCCAGGTCAGGGAGAAGGACGTGCACGCCGTGCTGCGCACCGACGACCCCGAGACGGCGAAGCTCCTCACCGCGCAGTTGGACACCATCAGGAAGACCCTGGAGGACCAGGGGCTCACGGTCCGGAACCTGGAGGTGCAGACCGGCCTGGCCTCGCGCCAGGACCAGCAGCTCTTCAGCACAGACCAGCACAACCAGGCCCAAGAGCGCCAGGACCTCTCGAATCTCTTCTCGCGGCTCCGGCTGCTCCGCGCCGACGGCGGCGCCGTGGTCCAGGATATGCACAATGCGGGCATACAGGCAATTCTTTCCGACCAGGGCCTGCACATCGTCGCCTAACACGGAGGCATCACATGAGCGTCGTCGCCAATTCCGGGATCCTTGGCCAGTATGAGGCCCAGTCCACAACGACCACCGCGCACAAGACCAGCCTGGATCAGAACGATTTTCTGAAGATCCTCGTGGCCCAGCTCAATCACCAGGATCCGCTGAGCCCCATGGACGACAAGGAAATGACCGGCCAGTTGGCCCAGTTCTCCAGCCTGGAGCAGCTCACCAACATCAAGAACGGCATCACCTCATTGGTGGACGCCCAGAACAAGGGCAGCATGCTGAGCGCCGTGGGCTTCATCGGCAAGAGCGTGAAGGCCGATGGCTTCAACTTGAGCAAGTCCGGCGACTCGACCAGCACGGTCTACTACACCCTGGGCGAGAGCGTGGCCAACATGCAGGTGAACATCTACGCCTCTGACGGCACCCTGGTGCGCACCGATGTCGTCGGCTCCAAGCAGGCGGGCGAGTTCCAGTACACCTGGGACGGCAAGGACACCAGCGGCGCATCCATGGCCGACGGCACCTACGGCGTGGCCATCGTCGCCGAGGACTCCGCTGGCAAGCCAGTGCTCGTCCAGTCCAAGATCAGCGGACAAGTCTCCGGAGTGGTCAGCCAGAACGGCACAACCCTGCTCCAACTCAAGGACGGCCGCACCGTGGACATCGCCAATGTCAACGAAGTGGTGGCTGGCACCACGTCAACCACGACGACCCAATAAATCGGTCTGGGCGCGCCGTCATCTAAGTCTGAATAGAATGTCGAAGGGATAGGAGGTCCAACATGTCGCTTTCTTCCTCACTGTATCAGGGAATCACCGGCCTGCAGGCGCACAGCGAAAAAATTTCCGTCATAGGCAACAACCTGGCCAACGTCAGCACCGTGGGTTTCAAGGGCGCAAGCATGCAATTCGAGGACGTGATGAGCCAGGACGTCTTCACCTCGGCCGGCGTGGCCCAGGTGGGACGCGGCGTGCGCGTGGCAACCATCTACTCCGATTTCGCCCAGGGCTCCTTTGAGAGCACCTCGGAGTCCACGGACCTGGCCATCGGCGGCAGCGGCTTCTTCACGGTGAAGCCGCAGAACACGGACAACCAGTACTACACCCGCGCAGGCGACTTCCGCTTCGACAAGAACGGCTACCTCACCGATCCCCACGGCTACGTCGTGCAGGGCTGGGCCATGACACAGTCCAGCACCACAGCGGCCACAGGCGGCACCAGCAGCGCCAGCACCACCGAGTTCTCCATCACCGGCAGCCCCACGGACATCCGCCTCAACAATTTCCAGTCCGCGCCCGAGGCCACCAGCAAGGTCAGCGTGATCACCAATCTGGACCCGAACACCGTGAGCAAGTCCAACTCCACCACGAACCCGTATTTCGCCATGTTCAACAACTGGAACGGCACCCAGACCACCCCGCTCAGCAGTTCCTCCTACGGGTACAGCTCCACCCTCAAGGTCTACGACGAGGTCGGCGCATCCCACAATCTGACCGTGTACTACGACCAGGTGACCCTCTCCAACGCCGGCGGCAACACCGTGTGGGAATACATGGTCACCAGCAGCCCCAGCGAGGATGGACGCGTTCTCTCCGGAGCCAGCGGCAATTTAAGCATGAACACCACCTCCGCCGCAGGCGTGCTCATGATCGGCACCATGACCTTCCGCGCCGGCCAGCTGGTGGGCGAGAGCGCCTACACCCTCAAGAGCAACGGCGGCGGCAACGTAAAGGATCTGAACGCCTGGAAACTTGCCGATTTCTCCACCGGAGGCTATCCCCTCATCACCCCGAACTTCATCCAGGCCTCCAACGCCTCCCTGTCCACACAGACCGCAGCCAAGCCCATCGAGATCAACTTCGGCATCCGCGCCACCGACACCACCAGCAACGGCGCTGGCATCCTCGGCTGGAGCCAGGCCAAGGGCGGTCTGTCCGCCAATGCCTCCGCCGTGGGCGCCAAGATCAGCAACGTCGGCTGGCTGCCCAACATGAAGACGCCCAGCATCGACGCCCTGACCACCCAGTCCTACGACACCGGCGGCTCCTCCACCCTGTTCCAGAGCCAGAACGGCTACACCGCAGGGTTCCTGCAGAACATCTCCGTCTCCCGCGACGGCGTGCTCACCGGCCGCTACTCCAACGGCCAGGTGCTGGAACTCTACTCCCTGACGCTGTCCAGCTTCACCAACCAGTGGGGCATGCGGCGCGAGGGCGGCAACCTGTTCAGCGAGACCCGCGAGTCCGGCCCGGCCCTCACCGGACAGGCCAACTCCCCGGGCAAGGGCAGCATCGCCTCCAACACCCTGGAGCAGTCCAACGTGGACATGGGCAGCGAATTCGTGAAGATGATCACCGCCCAGCGCGGCTTCCAGGCCAACACCAAGGTCATCACCACGGCCGACACCATGCTCGGCGAAATCATCGCCATGAAGCGTTAACCGTCGCATAGCCTCCATCCCAAAGATGACCCCGCCCGGCTTGACCGACTGGGCGGGGTCTCTTTTTGCGCGCAGCCCAGGCCAAGAGGGGAACTGGCCCGGCAGAGCGGCCTGTGCGGAGGGAGGGCTCGGGGCGGCCCAGGGTGGCGCGGAAATCAGCTCAGAGGAGGGCCGCCAGGGCTTCCAGGTGCTCCAGGCCGCGGCGGGTGGACGCACTCGTGGCGTCCTCGTTCTCCAGGGCCACCTCCAGGTATCCAGCCAGCGGCCGCCAGAAGGGCGGGGTTCCCGCCAGCAGGCTCTGCGGCGGGCCAAGGCCCTCCGCAGCCCGGCGCGCCACCCGGCGGCCCAGGGTTGGCAAAGACCGCCGCAGGCTTGCGGCCAGACGCGGCTGCGCCCCGCACAGCGCCTCCCAGGCCGCGCGCACCGGGCCACCAGCAGCCCCGGACAGCCGCCAGAGAAAGAAGGCGCGCCAGAACACCCCGGCCAGGTCCTCCGCGCCGGGCGCAGACCCCGCCCCCGGCAGGTCCAGGCGGCGCAGGCCGAACAGCCCCTCCCCGGTGCGCTCCGTGCCAAAAAGGGCCAGCCCCGGCATCTGGAGGCGCCCCAGGCGTTCATGCGGGCCGCGCAGGGCAGCCGCAGCCAGGGCGGCCACCCGGCGCGGGGTCAGCCCCTGACGGCAGAGGGCGCTCTTCTGCCCGCAGGCCCAGCAGCCGTGGGCGCAGGAGGCGTTTGAACGCAGCACCAGGTGCCCCGGCTGGTACGGGCCGGTTTCCCAGGGATTCACGTTGCCCACGGAAAGGTTCAGGGTGCAGAGCCCGGTCCAGGCAGCCACATGCATGGGACCGGTGTCCGGGGTGATGAGCAGGCCCAGGGTGCGGCCTGCGCTCACCAGCTCGGCCAGGGAAAGCTTGCCCACCAGGTCCAGGGCCGGGTGGTCGAACAGGGCGCGGATCTGGGCCGCCACGGGCCTGTCGTCCGGGCCGCCCAGGAGCACGGGCCGGAGGCCCCGGTCCAAGAGCTCGCGCAGCAGCCCGGCATAGAAAGCCGCGTCCGGGCGCTTGCCCGGCTCGCTGGCGCCCACGAACACCCCCACGCTCCTGGCCTCCTGCCCCTGGGGTGCGCGCGGCGGGGCGAAATGGGTGTTCTGCGTGGCCGAGAAGGGTACGATGTCCAGGGCGTTCAGGTCGGCCCAGTGGAAGCGGTTGTGCCGGTTGTTCTGCACCAGGCTGGCCCGGTGGAGCTGCCAGACGCCGCGCACCCGGAGCGCGCCGTCGGCCTCCAGCACCGGCCCCACCTTGATGTCCGAGGACAAACGCCCGGCCAGCCGGGCGGCCTCCTCGCGGATGCTTAGGTTGACCACCAGGCGGTAGTGCTGGCCAGCCAGCGCGCCGGAGGCCGCCTCGGGCCAGGAAATGTAGGCTGCGGGGGGGCTGACAGGCAGAAGCGGGGTGAAGAAGGACTCCTCGGCCACCACGTGCAGCGGATGCCCCGGATAGCAGCGCGAGAGCCAGAGCAAAAGCGGGAAGGTGAGCACCAGATCGCCCATGCGCTGCATCTGCAACACCAGGATCGGCCCGCCGGACATGCCTGAGCCCCTACCGCACCCGTCCCGGGAAGGACTGGTGGATGGCCGCCATGAGCGCGCTCAGGCGGTGTTCATAGGTGTGCTCGGCCAGCACCCGCGCCCGGCCGGCCTGGGCCAAACGCGCCCGGCCCTCGGGATCGGCCAGGAAGCGCTCGACGAGCGGGCCGATCTCCTCCGGGCTGCGGAACAGGGCTATTTCCTTGTCCGGCTCAAACAGCCGCTCGATCTGGCGGCGGTGGTCCGTGAGCAAAAACGCACCCGAGGCGGGCACGTCGAAAACGCGCTGGTTCACCGCGCCCTTCATCTGCAGGCTGGTGCAGTTGAAGTTCACCTCGCTCAGCGGGTAGAAGCCCGGCAACTCCTCATAATAGCCGATCTCCGGGTGCAGGCGAAAGCCGCCTGGCCCGCTCGGCGCCGAAAAGCCGTCCAGCAGCTGGGACCAGCCCGGATCCCCGGCCACGAGCAGGCCAAAGGGCAGGGTCCGGGCCACGCAGCCCAGGCGATACTCCAGGGTGGAGCGCCAGACCACGGCGGTTTCAAAGGCCAGGCACCGCACCTTCGGCAGGGCCTCCAGCTCCGGCAGCAGCTCCGGGCGGTCTGCCGCCACAAAGGCCGCCACCGAGCGCTCGCCCGACTGGCCAAAGGCCTGGGCCAGGCCCGCGAAGGCCGCCAGGAGGGCCGGGCCGGGGGCGGCGGCCTTCAGGCGGCTGGCGGTCTTCTGGACCATGGAGTTGCCCACGAAGGACACCCGCGAGCGCCACTCCGGCCGACCCTCGCGTCCGGGCCGGAAGCGCTCCGGGTCCGCGCCGAGCGGCAGCCAGAACACATTGCTGAAGCCGAAGCCGCGCACGGTCTCCAGGCTGTCCGCGTCCCAGGTCAGGACCAGGGTGTTGTGCGGGTCCGGCGGGGGGTACAGCGGCAGAATGAACTCCGGGTTGTCCACGAACCAGGACACCAGCGGCAGCTTAAGCTCCCCGGCCAGGGCGTAGAGCACGCCCTCGTGGTCCACGCCCAGGTGGTTCACCGTGAGGATGGCATCGGGCCGGAAGCTGGCCGCAGCCTCGCGCACGGTGCGCACGAACAGGTCGCGGTCCACGCTGCGCGAGGCGAAGTCCAGCAGCAGTTGCGGCACGCCCATGCGCTGGCAGGCGGCCTGCAGCTCGCCCAAAAGAAAATAGGCGCTGGTGAGCAGGAGCAGGCGCGGGGCGCGGCCCTGGTGGCGCAAAAGAAGGGCGTCCATGAGGCGGCACCCTAGCCGGGTCCAGGGGCGCTGTAAAGCGGCCGGGAAGTTTGTATTACATCTATCACGGATATATTCATGTTTTTCTTTTGGTTGGCATAAACATAATGGCACCTTCAACCGAAAAAACAGCATACCAAAAGTTGCACCCAAAAGGACACGGCCCGAACATGTGTGAGTTACACACCCTTGTCGCAGAGACTGCGCACCATTGGGAGCTCCTGGAACGCCAGGACGGGACCGTGGTTTACTCCTCGCCCTCCTCTCTGGAGCTCACCGGCTTTGCGCCGGTGCATTTCCAGGGGCGCGTGGATGCCCTGGTCCGCATCGCCCACCCCACGTACCGCGCCCAGGCGGAGGCCTTTGTGCGCGAGATGCGCCACGCCAAACCCGGAACCCGGCGCAGCATGGAGCTGCGCGTGCAGACCGACAACGGCTGCGCCCGCTGGGTCCGCTGCCACGCAAGCGTCATCACCGGGGCCGGGGGCGAGCCCTATCTGCGCTCCACCCTGCGCGACATCAGCAGCCGCAAGGCCCTGGACCTGGAGATGGAGCACGCCCGGCTCACAGACCCCCTGACCCGCCTGTACAACCGCAGGTTCTGCCTGGAGAGCATCAAGCACCTGCTGGACCAGGGGCCCATGGGCAAGGAATTCGCCGTGGTGGCCTTGGACATCGACCGCCTGAAGAAGGTCAACGAGACCCTGGGGCCGTCCTTTGGCGACGACTTCGTGTGCATCGCGGCAGAGCGCATCGCCTCCTCGGTGACCCCGCCCGACGTGGCCTGCCGCCTCTCCGGCGACGGCTTTGCCGTGATCCTGCAGGACAAGACCCCGCGCGAGGTGATGACCTACGTCCGGGGCGTGCAGGCCCTGCTGGACAAGCCCTTCAACCTGCGCGGACACGAGGTCAACGTCACGCCCAGCGCCGGGGTGCTCATGAGCCCGGCCCTGTATGACAATCCCGAGGAACTGCTGCGCAACGTCAGCATCGCCCTGCGCCGCGCGCGCGAGAGCCGCCGCAACCGCTGCAAGGTCTTCCACTCGCGCCTGTTCGTGGACGCCTCCCGCCAGCACGAGATCGAGATCGACCTGCACGCTGGCCTGCGCAACGGCGAGTTCTTCCTGGTCTACCAGCCCATCATCTGCCTGGAGACCAACACCGTCACCAGCATCGAGGCCCTGCTGCGCTGGAACCACCCGCGCCACGGGCTGATGCGCCCCGACGAGTTCCTGCCCGTGGCCGAGGCCACGGACTTCATCGTGCCCCTGGGCGAATGGGTGCTGCTCCAGGCCTGCCAGGACATGGTGGAGACCCTGGCCAGCCAGGGCAACATGGGCCACGTGACCATCAGCGTGAACATCTCCGCCCGGCAGCTGGCCCACCACAGCATCTGCAACACCGTGGCCCGGGTGCTGCGCCAGACGGGCCTGGCCCCGCAGAGCCTGAAGCTGGAGATCACCGAGACCATCGCCATGGAGAACCCGGTGCTCACAGCCCAGCGCCTGCACGCCATCAAGGCCCTGGGGGTCACCATCAGCATCGACGACTTCGGCACCGGCTACTCGTCTCTGGCCTCGCTCATGAACTTCCCCATCGACACGCTCAAGGTCGACAAGAGCTTCGTGGGCCTGATGGATTCCAACACAGAGCAGCGCAAGATCGTGCGCACCATCATCGCCCTGGCCCACAGCCTGAACCTGGAGGTGGTGGCCGAGGGCATCGAGCAGCACGAGCAGTGGTCCATGCTCAAGATGCTGGACTGCCAGAGCGGCCAGGGCTTTTTGTTTTCGCACCCGGTGGATGTGGACACCCTGCGCGAGTTCCTCTGCAAAGAAAGGCCGACCCTCAGACAATAGGGTCTGCCCCGGCCCGGCCGGGCAGCGTGTCCCGGCCCGCATCCTGGTCCGCTCCGGGCTCCGGGCAGCAGGCCAGCCCCCCGAATCCCCCCCAGAAAAAACACCGTCCCCCCGCGAGCCGCGTGGCCACGCGCTGGACGTGCGTCCTCTTCGCACACGCCCTGCGTCGTGGCGACACGTAACGAAAAGTGCGCGGCGCAGGGCCAGGAACTGGCTATTGCTTCCGGCGGCGCAGGCGGCGGGCCAGGGTCTCGGTGAGCATGTGCGCCTCGTCCAGGCCCAGGCCGCGCGCCAGCAGGAAGTACAACACGGCCCAGACCGGGATGAGCACGGCCCAGAGGAACTGCGTGCCCGAGGAGGCCCAGGCCAGGAGCCCGATGACCAGGCTGGCCGCAGCGCACTTGAGCCATGGGCCGAGGCTCATGGGCCAGCCGCCCAGGCGGCGGCGCAGCAGCCAGGACAAGAGGGCCACGTTGAGGGCGCTGGACACGCTTACTGCCAGGGCCAGCCCGGCGTGGGCCAGGTGCGGCATGAGCGCCCAGCCGAGCAGGATGTTCACCGCCACGCAGAGCGAGGCCACCAGCACCGGGGTGCGCGTGTCGCCCTGGGCGTAGAAGGCCCCGACCAGCGGCCGCACCAGGGCGATGGCCGGCAGGCCCAGGCCGTAGGCCATGAGCGCGCTGGAGGTGGCGCTGACCGCCTCTGGCCCGAAGGCCCCGCGCCCGAACAGCAGCCCGATGAGCGGCGTGGCCAGGGCGATCAGGCCGGCCATGGCAGGCAGGCTGATGCACAAGGACAGGCGCAGGGCCGAGCGGATGACGTCCATGAACTCGTCCGCTTTTCCCTCCGCGCACAGGTGCGAGAGCCTGGGCAGGGCCGCAGTGCTCACGGCCAGGCTGAACACGCCCACCGGGAACTGCACCAGGCGGTCGGCGTAGTACAGGTACGAAATGCTGCCCACGGGCAGGAAGGAGGCCAGGAGCGTGCTCAAGAGCAGGTTGATCTGATACACGGCGCTTCCGAACACCGAGGGCAGCATGAGCCGGCCCATGCGCAGCACGGCCGGGTCGAACCAGCGCCACGGCCCGCGCCAGGAGAAGCCCAGCCGCGCCAGAAACGGCTGCTGGAACAGCCACTGCCCCAGGCCCGAGGCCAGCACGCCCCAGGCCAGGGCATAGGCCACGTTGAACTCGAAATACCAGGCGCTCAGCCCGAAGACGATGAACCCGATATTCAGCAGGCACGGGGCAAAGGCCGGGGCGAAGAAATGGTCCAGGGCGTTCAATATGCCCATGCACAGGCCCACGGCAGAGATGAAGATGATGAACGGGAAGCAGATGCGCAGCAGGCTGGCCGTGGTGGCCAGAAGCTCCGGATTCTTGGCGAAGCCCGGCGCGATGAGCGCGGTGAGCTCCGGGGCATAGAGCATGGCCAGCAGCGTGATGGCCGTAAGGATGCTGACCAGCCAGGCCAGCACCGCGCGGGCCATCTCCCGGGCGCGCTCCTCGCCCTCCTCGGCCCGCACGCGGGAAAAGGCCGGGATGAAGGCCAGGGTCAGGGAGCCCTCGGCAAACAGGCTGCGCAGCAGGTTCGGGATGCGGAAGGCCACGAAAAAGGCGTCGGCAAAGAGGCCCGCGCCCAGGGTGAAGGCGGTGATGAGGTCGCGCACAAAGCCGAGCACCCGCGAGACCAGGGTGGCTCCGCCCACGGTGGCGGCCCGGCGAGCGATCTGGCGAGATTCGACGTTCATCGGCCCATGATAGACCAAGGCGCGCGGTCTGTCATCAAGCGCCATAGTGCGCTCTGGCATCCGCCCCTGGCCAGGCCCTAGGGCTGGCAGTCCACGTGGCAGACCCCGGCCATTGTGGCCGGGTCGTTGGGGAACCAGCGCTTCTTGAGCCACAGCGCCACATTCACCAGGCCGATGAGCACCGGCACCTCCACCAGCGGCCCGATGACTGCGGCGAAGGCCTGACCGGAATCCAGCCCGAACACGGCCACAGCCACGGCAATGGCCAGCTCGAAGTTGTTGCTTGCTGCGGTGAAGCTCAAGGTGGCCGACTGGGCGTAGGACGCCCCGGCTCGCATGGACAGCCAGAACGAGGCCAGGAACATGACCAGGAAGTAGATGAGCATGGGAGCCGCCACGCGCAGCACGTCCAGCGGCAGGGCCACCATGACCTCGCCCTTGAGGGAGAACATGACCAGGATGGTGAACAGAAGCGCGACGAGGGTGATGGGGCCGATCCGGGGCGCGAACACCGTGTCATACCACTCGCGGCCCATGAGCTTGAGCCCGATGACGCGCGAGAAGAGGCCCGCCAGGAACGGAATGCCCAGGTAGATGAACACGCTCTCCGCGATCTGGCCCATGCTGATGTCCACCACCGCGCCCCCCATCGTGTCAGACAGGCCCAGCCAGCCTGGCAAAACAGTCAGGAACAGCCAGGCATAGAGCGGGAAGAACAGCACCTGGAACACGGAGTTGAAGGCCACCAGCCCGGCGCAGTATTCCCGGTCGCCCCCGGCCAGGTCGTTCCAGACGATGACCATGGCGATGCAGCGCGCCAGGCCGATGAGGATGAGGCCGGTCATGTAGGCATGCTGCCCGGAGAGAAAGGCCACGGCCAGGCCGAACATGAGGATGGGGCCGATGACCCAGTTCTGCACCAGGGACAGCGCCAGCACGCGCACGTTCTTGAAGACCTGGCCCATGAGCTCGTAGCGCACCTTGGCCAGGGGCGGGTACATCATGAGGATCAGGCCGCAGGCGATGGGCAGGTTCGTTGTGCCCGTCTGCATGCCGCCCAGGGCTGATTTCAGGCCCGGGAACAGGAAGCCCGCGCCGATGCCCGCGAACATGGCCGCAAAGATCCACAGGGTCAAATAGCGGTCGAGGAAGGAGAGCTGCTTGGTCACGGGATCAGACATGGGTCGCCTCCATTATGATTCCAGAAACGGCCGAGCCATGAAGTAGGCGCCCAAAAGACCGACAAGGACGCCCGCCGCGCGGCGCACCCACAGGCTGCCGCCGGAAAACAGCCGCTGCTCCATGATGCGCCGGGCCAGGGCCGCGGAGCTGCCCGCGATGACGATGGGCAGGCAGTGGCCCAGGGCAAAGGCCAGGATCAGCCCCACGCCGGTGAGCACCTGGTCCTGCACGGTGATGACGGCCAAAAGCGGGGCCAGAAAGCCGAAGGTGCAGGAGCCGGACAAGAGCCCGTAGCCCAGGCCCATGATGAGCGCGCCGGATATCCCGCGCACCTTGAGCCGCGACAGGAGCCCGCCGGGGAGCCTGCAGGTGGCCACGCCCAGCATGTCCAGCGCCACGTAGAGGAGCACCAGGCCCACGGCAATGGTCCACCAGGGGCCGACATCGCCCAGCATCCGGCCCAGGAGCGAGCAGGCCACGCCCACCAGGGCGATGGTCGTGAACAGGCCGGTGGTGAAGGCCATGGCGTAGCGCGCGGCCTCCCGGCCCTCCACCAGCCTGCCCTGCCCGGCCACATAGCCCACCATGAGCGGGATGGAGGCCAGGTGGCAGGGGCTGAAGAGCACGCTGATGAGCCCCCACAAAAAGCTGCCGACATAGGCCACAGCGGAGCCGCCGGTCATCCAGGCATGCACGGTGAGCAGGAACTGGTCGAACATGGCTGCGGCCGCTACTTCGCCAGCAGCTTGTTCAGCTGGTCGGCGATGGATTTCTTGTCCATGAAGCCCTCGTGCCGGGCCACCTCGCGGCCTTTCCTGTCAAAGAAGACCTGGGTCGGGATGGCGCGGAGCTTGAAGCGCTCCACCTGGTCGTTATGCTCGCGCACATCGATGAAGACCACGGCGGCCTTGCCTCTGTATTCCTTCTCCAGCTCGTCCAGGATGGGCGCCATCATCTTGCAGGGAATGCAGGTCTTGGCGCCCAGGTCCACCAGCGTGACCTGGCCCTGCACAGGCACGGCAGGAGCCTGCGCGGGCGCGGCCAGGGCCGGGGGCACGGCCCCGGTCATGGGGACCGACAGGGTCAGGCAGGCCAGGGCCAGCAGCAGGCGGCGCGCCAAAAGCCCTACGCGCCCAGCCATCCGAGGAGCTCCTTTTGCGACGGCACCTTGCCCGCGCACTTCACCACGCCGTCGATGACCACGGCCGGGGTGGCGAACACGCCGAGCCGGGCCATCTCCTGAAAATCGCTGACCTTGACCACATCTGCGGAGACCCCGGCCTCGGCCACGGCCGCGCGCACCAGCTTTTCGGTTTCGTGGCATTTGGGGCAGCCCGGGCCCAGCACGCGTATCTGCATGTCATGCTCCCTTGCGTCGCAGGTGGGTTGCGCTAGCCGCGCTTCAGCTCGGCCACGATGCCCTGAAGAGGCCTGCCGTCGGGCGTCTTGGCGTTGGGGTTGATCTCCAGGAGCCGCGCCCAGGCGGCGGCGGCCCCGGCCTTGTCGCCGCTGTCGTGCAGCAGCACCACGCCCTTGTTGTAGAGCGCGTTCTCGTGGCGCGGGTTGAGCTTCAGGGCCGCCTCAAAGGACTCCAGCGCCTTCCCCGGCTGGCCCGCTTCGCGCTGCATGATGCCGAGATCCGTCCAGACGTCCGGGCTGGACGTGCCCAGCGCGATGGCCTTCTGGTAGGCCGCGATGGACTTCTGGGCCTGGTGGGTGTCGAAATACAGGTTGCCCAGCTCCACCCACTGGCCCTGGTCGCCGGGCTTGGCGGCCGTGGCGGTCTCCAGCGCAGCAATGCGCGACTGGTCGGCAGCGTGGTCGTGCCCGTCGTTCTGGGCCACGGAACCCGCAGCCTGGGCCTGCATCTGGGCCTGGACCTGCGCCTGCACCGGCTGGCGCAGCTCCATGACCACCGTGCCTGCAAAAAAACCTGCGGCCAGGGCGATGGCCACCGCCGCGATGAGTTCCCCCTTGCCGAATGTCCGCACCTTCTCCGCCATGTCTCTTCTCCTTAGCGCCGCCCCAGGGCGGGGTTGCGTGTTGTGCTCTTAACAAGCGTTCGGCCGCGATGCGGCCCGCGCGCAGGTCTCCGCCCCAACGGTGACGCGCTGCCAGAGGATCTCGAGCTTCCTGTCCCCATGGGGGGCCTCCTTACAGGATTGCGTTGAACAAAAAACCCACCAGCATGATCCCTGCGCCCACAACGCCCACAAAGGTCCAGATGAGCCGGGGCTTGAGCACCTTGCGCAGGATGATCATCTCCGGCAGGGACAGCGCGATGACGCTCATCATGAAGGCCAGCACGGTGCCCAGGGCCGCGCCCTTTTCCAGCAGGGCGTGGACCACGGGGATGATGCCTGCGGCGTTGGAATACATGGGGATGCCTATGGCCACGGCCACGGGCACGCTCCACCAGGCGCCCTTGCCCATGACCGAGGCCAGGAAGCCCTCGGGCACGTAGCCGTGGATGCCCGCGCCCACGGCGATGCCCGCCAGCACCCAGGGCCAGACCTTGCCCACGATGTCGCGCACGGCGAAAACCCCGGCGTCGATGCGTGCGGCCCAGGTCAACTCGACATCCTTCTCACCGCTGATGTCCACGTGGATCTTCGTGACCCACTCCTCCACCTGCGCCTCCAGGCCCAGCTTGCCAATGACCAGGCCGGAGACGATGGCCACGGCTAGGCCGGTGCCCATATACAGGGCCGCCACCTTCCAGCCCAGCAGGCCATAGAGCAGCACCACGGCGATCTCATTGACCATGGGTGCGGAGACCAGGAATGAGAAGGTGACGCCCAGCGGCACCCCGGCCCCCAAAAAGCCGATGAACAGCGGCACGGCGGAGCAGGAGCAGAACGGGGTGACGATGCCCAGGAGCGCGGCCAGCACATTGCCCACGGCCTCGCTCTTGCCCGCCAGGATGCGCCGGGTGCGCTCCGGGGTGAAGAAGCTGCGCACGATGCCCACGCCGAACACCACCAGGGCCAGCAGCAGGAGCACCTTGGGCGTGTCGTAGAGGAAGAACTCCACGCTGGCGCCCAGGTGGCTGCCCTGCTCCAGGCCAAGCAGGTCAAAGGTGGCGGAGCGCGCCATGGACGGCAGGTGCTGGTACAGGTTCCACCAGATGATGAGCAGGGCCGCGGTGAGGCCGAGCTTGCGCGGCAGGGCCGCCTGGGGCTCGGCGGGCGGGGCTTGCTCCGGAGCCTGCTGGCAGGCGCAAGAAGCGCCGAGGTCCAGGGGTTGCAGCGGCTTCAGGGGTTGCAGCGGCTTCATGCCTTCTCCTTGGCATCCTGGCGGGCGGCCAGCCAGCTGCGGATGGCCGCTTCGATGTCGTCGCGCACGGCGCGCACCTGGGCCAGCTGCTCCGCAGCCGTGCCTGTGGCCGTGCCGGGGTCGTCGAAGCTCCAGCGCTCCGTGACCGTGACGCCCGGAACAAAGGGACAGACCCCGGCGGCCTTGCTGCACACGGTGATAACCACGTCAAAGTGCTGGCCGCGCCCGGCCAGTTCGGCCACGGCCTCGGCCACGAGCTTGGCGCGCTTCCCTGAGATATCAATGCCGCGCTCGGCCATGACGGCCACGGCCAGCGGGTTGAGGGGGGCCGGTTCCAGCCCGGCGCTGTGGGCCTCATAGGCCCCGCCCGCGAGGCGGGTCAGCCAGGCCTCGGCCATCTGGCTGCGAGCGGAGTTCTGGCCGCAGACGAACAGCACGCGTGTCTTGTCCATGATGCTCATGGGGGGGCGCTCCTTGGGAAATCAGGGGGTGCAGGCGGCGCAGGGGTCGGCGCAGGCCTGGGGGGTGGACAGCTTGAGCGGCGCGAGCTGGCCCACGGCCTGGCGCAGGGCGCGGATTTCCGGGTCCGCCTCCAGCCAGCCGGGCAGGGCGGCCAGCATGGCCCGGGCATAGGCCGTGGGCGGCGCCTGGGCCAGGCGGTAGTGGACCCAGGAGCCCACCTTGCGGCCATTGATGAGCCCGGCGTCCAGCAGCACCTTGAGGTGCCGCGACACCGTGGGCTGGGCCAGGCCCAGCAGGCCGATGATCTCGCAGGCGCACATCTCGCGCGCCTCCAGCATCTTGAGCACCTTGAGCCGTCCGGGGTCGGACAGGGCCTTCATGACATTCACCAGTTCGCGCATGGGGCCTCCACCGTTCACGTCCTCACTGTTCACGTCCACCGCTGTTCGATATATAGCAATATGACGATGTGTCGGACAGGTCAAGCAGAAACTTTCCCAGGGCCGCCCGCTCCACCCTCTGGACAGCCTGGGGCAATAGGCATAGAAGTCATAATCAGGAATCATCCTCAGTTGTTCACAACCCTGCACAAGCCAGGAGGCCCCATGAAATTCGCCATCGTCTTCTACTCCATGTACGGCCACATCTACGCCATGGCCCAGGCTGCGGCCGAGGCCGCGCGCGAGGTGCCCGGAACCGACGTGGCCCTGTACCGCGTGCCCGAGACCCTGCCCGAGGAGGTGCTGGTCAAAATGGGCGCGCTGGACGCCGCCAAGGGCATGGCCGGCATTGCCGTCGCCACCCCGGAGGTGCTGGGCGAAGCCGACGCCATCCTCTTCGGCACGCCCACCCGCTTCGGCAACATGTGCGGTCAGATGCGCCAGTTCCTCGACTCCACGGGCGGCCTGTGGGCCAAGGGCGCGCTGGTCGGCAAGCCTGGCGGCGTGTTCGCCAGCAGCGGCACCCAGCACGGCGGCCAGGAGTCCACCATCCTGACCTTCATCCCCACCCTGCTGCACCAGGGCATGATCGTGGTGGGCCTGCCCTACTCCTTCCAGGGCCAGATGGGCGTGGACGAGATCGTGGGCGGCTCGCCGTACGGGGCCAGCACCATCGCCGGGCCTGACGGCTCGCGCATGCCGAGCGCCCGCGACCTGGACGGCGTGCGCTTCCAGGCCAGGCACCTGGCGGGCATCGCCCACAAGCTCACGGCCTGAGCTGGCAAAGGCTTCAATCCACGTTTGGTCCACACAACAAGCCCCGGAGGCAGCCCATGAAACTCACGCGCACCCTGACCCTGGCTCTCGCCCTGACCCTGGCCCTTGGCCTCTCTGCCGCCGCCCTGGCCGCAGCCCCTGCGGTGGACGGCAAGGAGCTCTACGCCGCCAAGTGCGCCAGCTGCCACGGGGCGGACGGCAGCAAGGCCATCCTGAGCAAGCCCGTCAAGGGCCTGTCCGCAGACGACATCACCAAGAAGATGCTGGGCTACAAGGCCAAGACCTATGGCGGCGCCAAGAAGGCCACCATGGAGAACCTGTCCAGCAACCTCTCCGCTGCGGACATCAAGGCCGTGGCGGCGTTCATCGCCAAGCTGTAAGGCCCGCGCGGCCTGGACGCAGCCGCACCACGCAGGCCCCGGCCGGACCCCAGCAGGGCAAGGAGTCGACCCATGCTCATGTGGATCCACCCCGCGTTCCAGATCCTGGCCATGTGCCTCTCGCTCGCTGTGCTGCAGCTCGGCTGGGTGCGCTTCCGCTCCGCGCACCTGGGCCGCAAGGATGCGGTCTTCGCCTGGAAGCGGCACGTGCAGCTGGGCACAACGGTGCTCTGCGCCTGGGTCCTGGCTTTTGCCCTGGGTCTCTGTGCGGCCTGGTGGAAATGGGAAAGCGTGTTCATCACGGGTAGGCACTACCAGGCGGCCCTGGTCATGCTGCCGCTGATCGTCTTCGGGCTGGGGTCGGGGCTGTTCATGGACCGTGTGAAGGCCCAGCGCACGGCGCTGCCCCTGGCGCACGCCGTGGGCAACGCCGTGCTGGTGCTCCTGGCGCTGTTCGAGCTCTACACGGGCGTCATCGTCCTGCGGGACATGGTCATCGGCTAGGAATACTCGGCGTCGCGCTCGCGCTGGCGGTTGGCGGAGACGATGCGCGCCACCATGCGCTCCAGGTAGCGGATGTCGCGGATATCCATGTTGGTGAAGAACAGGCCCAGGAACAGGGCGCTGCCGTCCGGTGCGCGCTCCACGCTGCGCACCACCCCGTCGCCGTCGGCATAGCCCGAGCCCAGGAACAGAAGCTGGAAGGGCAGGCTCTGCCCCACCTCCAGCTGCGCATCCCCGGGCAGGCGCACGCGCGCGCCCCCGGCTGAAAAATCCAGCAGCTGCACGTTCCCGATCCCCGCCAGGTGGATGACCACGCCCATGTCGTCGTCCACGGGCACGCGGTAGTGCATGCGCAGGCTGGTCTCGAAGAAGTCCTCCGGCTTTGGCGCGGAGAGGGCCAGGGCCGGAACCTGAGAGTGGTCCGGCAGGGGATAGTCCTCGCGGATATCCAAGAGCCGCGCCGCATAGCCCACGGGCCGCAGAATCTCGCCCTGCTTCAGCAGCAGGATCACCTCCAGGGTGACGCCCGCCAGCTGGCGGGACACGGGCGGGTCGGTCTGGGCCAGGAACAGCACGTCCTCCTCCAGGCCGAGCACCACGGAGGAGCGCACGTCAATGCGCTCGCGCAGGGGATCCTTGTGCAGGGTGAGGAACATCTTTGCGCCGGGCGTCAGGCGGCTCGCCATGTCCGGAAGATGGAAGGGCGCTTCCTCGCTCATGCTCGTTCCCTCACTTCTTGGCTCCGGGCTTGCCAGCGTTCTTCTCCGGCTCGGGCTTGGCCCCGCTCGCGCGGCCCTCGGCCGAGAGCATCTGCTCGATGGTGGCGTTCAGCTCCTCGGCGATGGTCGGCTCCTTGGGCCTGGCGCTGCCCTCGGCCCCCAGGGATTCTTGCAGGCCCTGGCCGCTCTCGGGCGGGATGTAGTTCATCACCAGGACGCTGATGCGCCGGTTGCGCGCGTCCGTGGGATCGGCCGGGAACAGCGGCTGGGTGGCGGCATAGCCGGACACGCGGGCCAGGCGGGACTCGGACAGGCCGCCCTGCTCCAAGGCCACGCGGGCCGAGCTGGCGCGCTGGGTGGAGAGCTCCCAGTTGGTGTACCTTCCGCCGGAATAGTTGACGGAGTCGGTGTGTCCCTCCACCACAACCTTGTTGGGCAGGGGCTTCAATTGCTCGCCGATGATCTGCAAGGCCTTGCGGCCGCTGGCCGTGAGTTCCGGGCTGCCCTTGGCGAACATGGGGCTCTTCTCGTCGTACACGAGCTGGATGCGCACCCCGGCATCGGTCACGTCCACGTATATCTGGTCCTTGACCTCGGGCAGGCTGATGCTCACGGCGGCCTGGATCTTGCGCTTGATCTCCACGGGCTGCACCGCAGCGGCCTTGCCGTGCTCGGCCGGTTCGGTGAGCTCATCGCGCTGGGGCACCGGGGGTTTGTCCTTGTCCGGGATCATGGCCCCGCCCTGGCGCACGTCCAGGGCGTTCTGCTTGTCGAACAGGCTGAACTCCTTGAAGTACTGCTCCACGCCGGCGCGCTTCTCGGGCACGACCATGCTGAGGAGCCACATGAGCAGGAAGAAGGCCATCATGGCGGTCACGAAGTCGGCGTAGGCCACCTTCCAGGCGCCGCCGTGCGCGGCTGCGTGACCCTTCTTGATCTTCTTGATGATGATGGGCCTGTTCTCAGCCACGGGCTCTCTCCCCCTGCTCCAGGTGCGGCGTCACGCTAGCCGACCTTGCCGCCCTTCTTGCTCTCGCGCAGGAGCGCCTCCAGCTCGTCGAAGCCGGGGCGGTCGTGGGCCGGGATGGCCCGGCGCGCAGACTCCAGCGACATGGCCGGGGGCCAGCCCATGGCAAAGGCGTTCATGGCGGCCTTGACCACCTGGAGCTGGATGGTGGTCTCCTTGACCAGGGTGTCCATGATGGCCGCCAGGGGACCGGCGATGCCATAGGACAGGAGCACGCCAAGGAAGGTGCCGACAAGGGCCGCGCCGATGCTTTTGCCAAGCACCTCGGGCGGCTCGGAGAGCTTGCCCATGGTCAGCACCACGCCCATGACCGCGGCCACGATGCCCAGCGCCGGGAAGGCGTCGGCGATGCGGTTCAAGTTGGTGGGGGCCTGGTGGGCGTCCTCGTGGTGGGCCTCAATGTCCGTTTCCATGAGGGACTCGAACTCGTGGGGCTCCATGCTGGCGGCCGTGTAGGCCTTGAAATTGTCGCAGATGAAGTCGAGCACGGCGTGGTTTTTCAGCACCGTGGGGCGGTTGGCGAAGATGGCGCTGCCGTCGGGCTTGTTCACGTGGGCTTCCAGGGCGATGACGCCCTCGCGCCGGGCCAGGGACAGCAAGTCAAAGATCACGAGGAGGATATCCACGTAGTCGGCCTTGCTCTTGGGCTTGCCCGTGAAGATGATCATCAGGTTCTTGCCGATGGCCACGTTGACCTTCAAGGGTGAGCTGATGAGCAGCGCCCCAACGCCGGACCCCAAGATGATGAGCAGTTCCACGGGCTGCCAGAGCACGTGCAGATTCCCGCCCTCCAGCAGGTATCCGCCGATGACGGAGCCCAGAACGATGACAAGACCGATGATCGCGAACATGTGTTTCCCTCATGCGGCGGAGGCCGCCCGCCCCGCTGGCCCGCCGGTGGGCGTCAGGGCTTTGGCGGGTTCTCGCCGGAGTCCTTCTTCTTCTCGGTGACGTCGATCTCCTCGGGTTCGGTCAGGCTGCGCTTGAAATTGCTGATGGCCTTCCCGATGCCGCCGCCCATCTGCGGCAGCTTGCGCGAGTTGAACAGAACCAGGCCGATGATCACGAGGATGAGCACTTCCAGCAGGTTCATGCGTGGCCTCCCTGGGCTCCCGCCGGGCCGGGAGCGCTCCTCCACGGTCCGCAGCGATGCAAATTGCGTTCCTTGCTCATAAATGCCGGGTCCGCAGGCAAACAATGCCCAGCGCCCCGCTCCATGTCCAAGACTACCCGCCGGCGCGCACCTTGGCAACCCGCCGCTCCTTGACAAGGCCTTTACACCGGGCGTAAACGGGCCTTGCCGAATTTCGGGAAAGTTTCCCGGGAGCGGGGGACCCACTCCCCACGGGGCGCATCGCCAATCATGGCGTAGGACACTCTTCGGTCCGAGCCCGTCAGCTAACCTCGCAGGCGTCGAAGGGGAAGACCTCCGGTACACGGGGCCATCCCCATGCACTCGTACCGGAGGTCGTTTCATGCCCGCCGTTTTCCTTGCCGTATTGCGGCCCTGGTCGCATTGCACCGGCTTTCCCGCGTTGCCCGTTCTGCATGGCCCCCCTGTGTCCATCGCCACAAAGGGAAGCACATCATGAGCGACGCCCCAAATCTTGGCCGCAAGGTCAAAAACCTGTTCATCGGCAAATCCCTGAACCTGGGCGACAAGTCCATCTTCCACAACCTCTCCCTGGTGGCCTTTTTCGCCTGGGTGGGCCTGGGATCCGACGGACTCTCCTCATCCTGCTACGGCCCGGCCGAGGCCTATCTGGCCCTGGGCGAGCACACCTTCCTGGCGCTCTTCGTGGGCCTGGCCTCAGTCTTGACCATCTTCGTCATCAGCGCCAGTTATTCGCAGATCATCGAGCTCTTCCCCTCGGGCGGCGGCGGCTACGTGGTGGCCAGCAAGCTCTTGAACCCCACCCTGGGCATGGTCTCGGGCTGCGCGCTCATCGTCGACTACGCCCTGACCATCACCCTGTCCGTGGCCAGCGGCGCCGACGCCCTGTTCAGCTTTCTGCCCCCGGCCTGGGCGCACTACAAGCTTGCCACGGCGGTCTTCGGCGTGCTCCTGCTCATCGTGCTCAACCTGCGCGGGGTCAAGGAGTCCGTCACCGTCCTGGTGCCCATCTTCATGGTCTTCGTGCTGACCCACGCCTTTGCCATCGTCTACGGTCTGGGCAGCCACCTGGGCAACCTGCCTGAGGTCATCGCGCGCACCACCGCAGACGTCAATGTGGCCCAGAGCCAGCTGGGGCTCATGGGCATGTTCCTGCTCATCCTGCGCGCCTACAGCATGGGCGCAGGCACATACACGGGCCTGGAGGCCGTGAGCAACGGCCTGGCCATCTTGCGCGAGCCCAAGGTGCAGACCGGCAAGCGCACCATGACCTACATGGCCGTGT
This sequence comes from uncultured Desulfocurvus sp., assembly GCA_964390575.1. Lineage (GTDB taxonomy): Bacteria > Desulfobacterota > Desulfovibrionia > Desulfovibrionales > Desulfovibrionaceae > Humidesulfovibrio. Next base: position 73,865 of record CAYMIP010000007.1, read on the forward strand.
CGCTCTCGGTGACCGTCATGGGCCTGATCCTGACGTACATCCTCTTCGACGTGTCCGAGATGAAGGGCAAGACGCTCAACGCCGTGCTCTTCGGGGCCATCGCCCAGAACTGGGGCGCGCCGGGTCAGGTCTTCGTCCTCGTGACCCTCGTCTCCGAGGCGGCCATCCTCTTCGTGGCCGCGCAGACGGGCTTCCTGGACGGCCCGCGCGTGCTGGCCAACATGGCCATGGACCGCTGGTTCCCCACACGCTTCGCCATGCTCTCCGACCGCCTGGTGACCCAGAAGGGCATTCTGCTCATGGGCGGGGCGGCCTTGGTGCTCATGGTCCTGACCCACGGCTCGGTGGAGCTGCTCATCGTGCTTTACTCCATCAACGTGTTCATCACCTTCGTGCTCTCGCAACTGGGCATGGTGCGCCACTGGCTCCGCGCAGACAAGGCCGAGCCGCACCGCAAGAAGGGCCTGGCCCTGAACGGCCTGGGTCTCGTGCTGTGCAGCTTCATCCTGATCACCGTCACGGCCATCAAGTTCTTCGAGGGCGGCTGGGCCACCCTGCTCGTCACCGGCGCCGTGGCCGCTCTGGCCCTGACCATCCGGCGGCACTACGACAAGACCTGGACCATGCTGAAGAAGCTCGACGCCCTCATCCCCGTGGCCGAGGGCGACCCCACGCCGCTGGCCAATCAGGGCAACCTTTGCCAGAGCGAAAGCTGCGACCCGAACGCCAAGACCGCCGTGATCCTGGTCAACGGCTACAACGGGCTGGGCATGCACACGCTGCTGGGCATCCACCGCATGTTCTCCGGCGAGTTCCGGAACATCATCTTCGTGCAGGTGGGCCTGGTGGACGCCGGCGTGTTCAAGGGCGTGGAGGAAATGGAGGCGCTGAAAACACACATCCAGGCCGACCTGGACCGCTACGTGGACTTTGTGCGCGCGCGCGGCCTGTACGCCGAGGGCGTCAGCTCCGTGGGCGTCGATGTGGTGGAGGAAGTGGTGAAGCTCACCCCGACGCTGCGCCAGCGTTTCCCCAAGGCCATCTTCTTCGGCGGGCAGCTGGTGTTCCCCGACGACACCTTCTTCACCCGGCTGCTGCACAACCACATCGTCTTCGCGGTGCAGCGCCAGCTCTACCGCCAGGGGGTGGCCTTCGTGATCATGCCCATCCGCCTGTAGCGCACCCCAAAGGAACGCCGCGCGCCCTCCTCCGAAAGTTGGGCGCTGCGGTTCTTCCCCGGCGCCGGACAGGTCCCTTGCCACGATGGGCGAAGGGCCTGCCCGGCGCCCCCATTTTCGGCCCCGGGCGCTGCCCCATGTTGACAGCCGCAAGGCCCCGGCATAGACAGGCTCTTGCCGAATCTCCGGGAGCTTTCCCGGGAGCGGGGGATCCACTCCCCACGGGGCGCATCGCCAATCATGGCGCAGGACACTCTTCGGTCCGAGCCCGTCAGCTCACCTCGCAGGCGTCGAAGGGGAAGAACTCCGGTACACGGGGCCGTCCCCCCCTGCACTCGTTCTGGAGGTTGTTCATGTCCTTTTGCCTGGCCGCTGTGCGGCCGATGTTCACCCGGTTTCTGCCACGCGGCCTGTGGACGTTCTGCGCCGCTGCCGGGGAGACTCCTGTGGAGCCGCCCCAGGCCAGCCCGCCCGGCGGCAGTGACGAAAGCGGGAGCCCCGGCGGCCCCCCGGAGCCTGCGCCACCCACCAACGGCCACGGCTCCCATGCCTCTGGCCGGACTGCGGCCATGGCCCTGACGGCGCTCGGCGTGGTCTACGGCGACATCGGCACCAGCCCGCTCTACGCCGTGAAGGAATGCTTCCACGGCCCCCACGCCGTGGCGCTGTTGCCCGTGAACATCATGGGCGTGCTCTCGCTCATCGTCTGGTCGCTGTTCATCGTGGTCAGCCTGAAATACGTCATGTTCATCATGCGCGCCGACAACAAGGGCGAGGGCGGCATCTTCGCCCTGCTGGCCCTGGTCAAGTCCTCCACCGGGGACAAGGGCGGCCGCGGCTACCACCTGCTGATCACCCTGGCCATCTTCGGCGCGGCGCTTTTGTACGGCGACGGCATCATCACCCCGGCCATCTCCGTGCTCTCGGCCATGGAGGGCCTGGAGGTGGCCACGGACAAGGCCGCGCCCTTCATCCTGCCCGGCACCTGCCTCATCCTCATCTTTCTGTTCCGCATGCAGAAACACGGCACAGAGCGCATCGGCAAGGTCTTCGGCCCGCTCATGATCCTCTGGTTCGCCGTCATCGCCGCCCTGGGCGTCGCGGCCATCGCCACGCGGCCGGACATCCTGGCTGCAGTGAACCCCATCCACGCCGTGCGCTTTTTCATGGAGAACAGGATGCACGGACTGGTGGTGCTGGGCTCGGTGGTGCTCTGCATCACCGGCGGCGAGGCCCTCTACGCCGACATGGGCCATTTCGGCCCCAGGCCCATCCGCCTGTCCTGGTACACCATTGTCCTGCCGTCCCTGCTGCTCAACTACTTCGGCCAGGGCGCGCTGCTCCTGGCCCAGCCCGAGATGGCCTTCAACCCCTTCTACGCCCTGGTGCCGGAGGTCATGCTGTATCCCATGGTGGCCCTGGCGGCCATGGCCACGGTCATCGCCTCCCAGGCCATGATCTCCGGCGTGTTCTCCCTGACCCAGCAGGCCGTGCAGCTGGGCTACTGCCCGCGCATCCACATCGTGAACACCTCGGCCGAGACCAAGGGCCAGATCTACCTGCCGGGCGTGAACAACGCCATGATGGTGGCCTGCCTGGGCCTGGTGCTGGCCTTCAAGAGCTCCAGCGGCCTGGCCGGGGCCTACGGCATCGCCGTGACAGCCACCATGGGCATCACCTCAGTGATCTACTTCTACGTGGTCCACACCCTGTGGCGCTGGTCGTACTGGAAGACCGTTCCGCTCATCGCCCTGTTCCTGGTCTTCGACGTGACCTACTTAAGCGCGAACCTGCTCAAGATCCTGGACGGCGGCTGGTTCACCCTCACCGTGGCCGGGGTCATCATGCTGGCCATCGTCACCTGGCGCGACGGCAAGCTGGCCCTGGGCCGCCAGTTTGCATCCATGGGCCTGCCCATCAACCTGTTCCTGGAAAGCCTGGTGGCCTCGAACCGGCCCATCCGCATCCCGGGCACGGCGGTGTTCATGTCGGTGTCCACTGCGGGCACGCCCATCACGCTCTTGCACCACTACAAGCACAACAAGGTGCTGCACGAGCAGATCCTGCTGTTGTCCATCACCTCGTCCGAGACGCCCTTCGTGCCCCAGGCCTCCCGCCTGGAGGTGAGCAGCCTGGGCCACGGGTTCTTCCGGATCATCGCCCGCTACGGGTTCATGCAGACCCCGAGCGTGCCGGAGATCCTGCGCCTGGCCCGGACGCACGGCCTGGACGTCAAGCTGGAGAGCACGACCTTCTACCTGGGCCGCGAGACCCTGCTCACCGGCGGGCACACCAAGATGGCCGGCTGGCGCAAGGCCATGTTCGCGTTCATGTCGCGCAACGCCTGGAACGCCACGACCTTCTTCGGCATCCCGCCGGGACGCGTGGTGGAGCTGGGCAGCCAGGTGGAGCTGTAGGGGGATGCGCGGACGCAGCCGTTGCCCCTTCCGGGCAGCCCGGTCTTTACCCCGCGCCCCGGACGCGCTATGCCCCCAGGCGGGGACATTTCCCCGGAGTCACTCCATGCGCCAGGCCCAGGCCACCCGGAAGACCAGCCAGAACCGCCCCAAGGGCTGTCCCAAGAGCTCTCCATGACCGCGCCCGGAAACCAGATCCTGGCCTGGCTGCCCTTGTTCGCGGCCTATGTCCTGATGCCCTTTGCCGTGCTGGCGGGGCGGCTCAGCGGGCGGCCCGAGGTCTTCCGGCCCTTTGGCCCCTCGGGCCTGGCCCCGTGGCTGGCCCTGGCCGGGCTGGCGCTCGTGGTCTGCCTGGGCCGCGACGTCTTTGCCCGAACCCGCCTGGCCAAGCCCGCCTGGCCCGGCCTCGTGCTGGCCCTGGCCCTGGCTGCGGCCGTCCTGGCCCTTTTGCGCCTGTTCGGCCCGGCCCTGGCCCAGGCCGAGACCCTGGCCCCGCTCCTGGACGAGTTGCGGCTCCCGGCCCTGGCCCTGTTCGCCGCAGCCTGGGCCTGGAGCTTCGGCACGCCCCAGCGCGCGGCCCTGGCGCGGCTGGGCGGCGGCCTGGGCGCTCTGGTGCTGCTCGACTTTCTGCTCACAGCCATCCTGGCCCGGCAGGTGGTGCTGGGCGGCGGCTACCTCCTGGGCGGCGGCCCGGCCGGGGCCGACACCCTGGCCTTTCTCCTGTGCCTCGCCCTCTCGGCCACCCTGGATCAGGCCGACGACAAACCCGAAGCCGACGACCGGCCCGAGGCCGAGAACACTGGCCGCAGGCGCTCCGGCCTGGCCCGCTGGCTCATCCTGGCCGGGATCTTCGCCACCTTCTCGCGCTCCGGCCTGGCCGCAGCCGGAGTCATCTTCCTGTTCCTGGAGCGCGGTCCGCTCCAGGAGCGCCTGGCCCTGGCCTGCGCCTGCGTCCTGGGCATCTGGATGTCCCTGGCCCTGCCCCTGGCGCGCACCATCGGCGGCGGGGAGGAGCTGGGCCTGACCTGGCACCTGACCGCCACCCTGGAGGCCCTGGGCCAGGCTCCGCGCGCCTGGCTGCTGGGCCTGCCGCTGAACGAGCCCGTGGCCCTGGCCCTGCCGGACCTGGGCGGCCTGGAATGGGACCCCGAGTCCGCCGGGCTCGCCGTGTCGGTCTTCGAGATCCCCTCGTCCTGGCTGCGGCTCCTAGCCGCCTGGGGCGCGGGCGGGCCAATCCTGGTCCTGGCCTGCGTCCTGGCCTGCGCCCTGCGCGGACGCAGGCGCTTCGGCTTCGGGCTGCTGGCCGCAACCCTGGTTTCGGCGGCCCTGACCCCGGCGCTCCACACCCCGGCCACGGCTGGCGCCCTGGCCCTGGCCTGCGCCCTGGCCTGGCAGGACACCCCGGCGCGCGCCCAGGCCACGGGAGGCGCAGAGTGACCCTGGCCCCTGAAACACAACCCCACGACCAGTGCAGAGAGAGAGCATGACCGCACGTCCCCGGCTTACCGCCCAAATCCTGGCTGGCGCCCTGATCTGCATTGCCCTGGCCCTGCCCGCCCCGGCCCTGGCCGTGAGCGACGATCCAGTGCTCCGGCGCATGGACACCGTGCTGGAGGAGAACGCGCGGCTGCGCGACGAGGCCTGGAAGGCCCACAAGAACAACGACCGCGACGCCGCCCGGCAGGCCTCCGAGTCTCTGGCCGCCTCAGAGGAGCGCCTGGAGCGCACCCGGGCCGAGGCCCTGGCCCATGTGGCCAACGTCAGCCCGACCCAGGTGGAGGCCCTGCGCAAGGACGGCAAATCCTGGGGCCAGGCTGCGGGCGAACTGGGCGTGCACCCCGGTTTTCTGGGCGTCGGCAAGGCGCCCCTGTACGAGTCCCTGCCCGCGCGCAAGGCCAAGGGCGCTGCGGCTGCGGTGGAGGAAGGAAAGGCCGTGCGCGGCAAGAAAAAGGCCGGGGCCAAGGAGCCTGCGGCCAAGGGCAAGGCCGGCAAGGCCGCTGTGGCCAAGGACAAGGGCAAGACCAGGGAGCCCGCAGCCAAGGCCAAGGAGCTTCGCAAGGCCAAGGGCCAGATCAAGGACCAGGCCAAGGGCCAAACCAAGGACCTGCCGGAAAAGAAGACCAAAAAGGGCAAAAAAAAGAATCCAGAACAGCCCTGAGCGGCCCCCGGGCACGTCGGCGCCCCAGCCCGCTCCAATCCACCCCACTCCACCCCGGCCGTGGCCTCAGGCCTGTGCGGCGGACTCCAGGGCCAGCAAGAGCGCCTTCAGGCCCAGCCCGTGAGGGTTGGTGTAGCCCGTGAGCGCCCCGCCCGCGCCCAGCACCCGGTGGCAGGGCACCAGGAGCGGCCAGGGATTGCGGGCCATGGCCTGGCCCACGGCCCGGGCCTTGCCAGGGTGCCCGGCCAGGGCGGCCAGCTCGCCGTAGGTCACGGTGCCGCCAGCGGGCACGCGCTCCAGCAAGGTCCGCAGAATCTCCGCCGTGAACCGGGGCACAGCGTCCCAGCACAGCGGCAGGGCCGGAAACAGGGCCGCCTGGCCTGTTGCCAGCCGTTGCAGCGCCGCGTGCACCGTCCTGGCCTCGGGGCTGGCGCCCGGGGGCGAAATATTGTCATCGACCCCGGCCTCGGCCCGGCTGAGCTCCAGGCGCAGCACCTGGCCCCCGCGCCACACCAGGGTCAGGGCCAGGGGCGGGGCAGCCACCCGCTCCACGCGCTCGGCGCGCTCGGCCACAAACGTTGTACGTCTGCTCATGGAGTTTCCTCCGGGTTGTCGCCCCAGCGGGGCGGGTTGTCCGGGCAATGGCCGTCCTTGCCCTGCCAGGTGTTTTGGCGGACCAGCTCGGCCCGGATGCGGGCCAGCGTTCCGGCCTTGTCCGCGCCCCAGTCCGGGGCCAAGAGCTCGCCCGGGGCCGGATCCGCCGCCAGGCGCTGCACGCAGATGTCGGGCCTGAGGCGGACGAGCGCGCGCACCACGGCCTGCACATAGTCCTCGCGGCCCGGCGGGACATGCTGCCCGGACCGCCACAGGGCCTCCAGCGTAGCGCCCCGGCAGACCAGCAGGTTGTGGAGCTTGACCCCGGCCACGGGCAAATCGTTCAAGAAATCCACCGAGGCCCGCAGGTCGTCCGGCCCGGCCCCGGGCAGGCCATGCACCAGATGCGCGCACACGGACAGGCCGCGCGCTGCCGCAGCCCGCGCCGCACGGGCGAAGCAGGCCGCGTCGTGGCCCCGGCCGGTGCGCGCGAGGACTGCGTCATCCGCGCTTTGCAGGCCCAGGTCCAGCTGCACGAAGCCGAGCCCGCCCGCTCCAGAAAACGACGCCAGGGCGTCCAGGCGCGCGCAGTCCCCATCCACATCCAGCCCGATATCCAGACAGTCGGGCCGGGTGCCCAGGCACAGGCCCGCCACGCCGGGCAGGGCCGAAATTTCCGCGAGCACGGCGCGCAGGCGGGCAACGCTTGCATGTGTGTTAGTATACGCCTGCAGGTAGGCCAGGAGCCGGGCCTGGGGGTGCCGGGCGCGCAGGCGCGGGACCAGGCGCGCCCACTGCTCGGCCAGGGAGAGCCCCTGGGCGAAGAGCCCGGTGCCCGAGCCCGCCGGGTTGCAGAACACGCAGCCGGAGCGCGAGAGGGTGCCGTCGCGGTTGGGACAGGAGAACCCGGCGTCCAGGGGCACCTTGCGCGCAGGCCCGCCCAGGCGCGCCCGGAAAAAGGCCGCCAGGGGGAAAACGCGCGGAATGTCCGCCTGGATGCCCGCCGCCGGGCCGGGGGGAGTGCTCATGTATTGCCTGCTGAAGTTTCTTTTGGTACGAGGTGCTGATCTGCGGCTGTCAGAGACAATCGCCGCCGCCTCACGATCCTACTGGCGGCCAGTAAATATATCAAGAACCGGGGGTTTTCATGGTCAAGTTGTTCGATAAATTCTTTGAATATTTCTCCACCGATCTGGCCATCGACCTGGGCACCGCGAACACGCTGGTCTACGTCAAGGGCTCCGGGATCATGCTTTCGGAACCCTCGGTGGTGGCCGTGAAGCGCGACTCGCGCGGCGGCAAGGTCGTGCTGGCCGTGGGCACCGAGGCCAAGAAGATGCTGGGCCGCACGCCCGGCAACATCGTGGCCATCCGGCCCATGAAGGACGGCGTCATCGCCGACTTCGAGGTCACCGAGGCCATGCTGCGGCACTTCATCTCCAAGGTCAACAACTCCCGCCGCCTAGTGCGTCCGAGGATCATGATCTGCGTGCCCACGGGCATCACCCAGGTGGAGAAGCGCGCGGTGAAGGAATCGGCCCAGAGCGCAGGCGCGCGCGAGGTGTACCTGATCGAGGAGCCCATGGCTGCTGCCATCGGTGCCAACCTGCCCATCACCGAGGCCACGGCCAACATGGTGGTGGACATCGGCGGCG
>CAYMIP010000008.1:0-80735 GCA_964390575.1 uncultured Desulfocurvus sp.
GCACGTGGAGGACCTGACCGGCACGGGCGAGTGCACGCTCTTCTCCGACACCTACAGCCTGTGCAAGGAGCTGGTGGCCTCGGACCAGCCGCTGGTCTTCGAGGGCAAGGCGGACGCCCGCAGCCGCCCCGGCGAGGACGAAGGCCCGCGCGAGTCCAAGATGCTGGCCGAGAAGGTGGGCCTGCTCTCCGCGGCCGCGGCCGCGAGCTTCGAGCCGGTGCGCATCCCCGCGCGGGAGGAGCACTGCGCCCCGGAGCGCCTGGAGGCCCTGAAGGCCGTGCTGGCCCACTACCCCGGCCAGGTGCCGGTGCTCATGGACCTGCACCTGGCCGAGGCCGTCTGCTCCCTCAAGCTGGGCGACCGCTTCCAGGTCTGCCCCAGCCCGGAGCTCTGGGCCGAGGTGGACAAGTGGCAGGCGGCGGGCAGATTGGCATGATACAGGGGCTCCGCCCCTGGACCCCGGTCAAGAGGAGAAATGTAGCACCCGGCAGCAACGGCCATTCTTCTACTTCGAGCCTGCCATGAGCCGCTCGCGGCTCTTGAATGCCCTTCAAGGTTCAGCATGGAGCATGCTTTATTGTTTACTGTTTTCGGAGTCGACGCTACGGGGAACAGAACGGTCAGAGCCCCAGCTTACGGGTAGTATACTCTACGGGGTAGCTTCAAAAAGCCGCAACAAGGACCATTGCGTACAACCTGTTTACCGTCAAATTGACAGGCGACAAGTGGAAATAGGATGCGATAGCTTGTGGATGTGCTAAATATGTTCTCGTTGCACTTGTAGCTGCGTGTGCCACATCTCGAGGTGCTCAACATCCACGTAGACACCCGCAAAGGGCGGTCCAAACAACTTGTGGCACGGGAGTCCGGGCTCGCCCAAGTGGTCGAAGATGGCCAGGGCACCGCAAAATTCGTCGTGCTCGGTGTACTGGCTGCGTGTAACCAGGGTAGGGACTCCGGCTAGGCGGGCCGCGGATACGCCTAGGCCCGAATCCTCAAGAGCCAGACAGTCCCCAGCGCGAAGCCCAAGAGATTCCAAAGCCAGCAGGTAGATGTCCGGCGCAGGCTTCTTGGAGAGCACCGACTTGCCCGTCAGCACCACGTCCCAGGTCTTGACCACGCCCTTGAGCAGGGTCTCCTGTAGGACGCGCACGTTGCTTAGGCTGGTGGTGGTCACGATGGCCTGGCGCAGGCCGTGCTGTTCGGCCTCGCGCATAAGCCTAGCCACGCCGGGTCGAAGCGTTGCCGCGCCGCTGCCCAGCAACCGGGCGAAAATCGCCGTCTTCTGCTTGTGCAGTTCCATCATGTCGAGGCCTGCGCCACCCTCTTCCGCCGCCCCCCTGGTCTCAATGAAGTGCCGGATGCGTTCCTTGCCTCCGGCCACGGCCAGCAGGCGGCCATAATCTTCCCTATCCCAACGCCAAGCCAGCCCGGCCTGGGCAAAGGCCTGGTTGAAGGCCTGGCGGTGCAGTTCCTCGCTGTCCACCATGGTCCCGTCCACGTCCCAAAACAGCGCCTGAAGTGTCATGACCCATTCCGTTTGCCGAAGTGTTGGTGGCGGGAACGCGACAAGCTTGAGGGATGGTCGCGCTCCCGCCAGGGAGGTGAGGGGTCCGTGGGTTAGAGCCCCAGGCGCGCGCGCCAGCCGGGGTAGAACTGGTCGGCGTCATGGGCGAAGGACTCGAAGGCCCGGGCCAGTTCCTTGTGCTCCCGCGCATAGTCCACCAAGTCAACGCCGTTTCGCCAGGCGTCGTGGGCCTGGTGCAGGGAGATGGCCCCGGCGGTGGGGCCGTCCAGGTGCCCGAAGGCGCCGCCGCCCGAGGTCTGGCAGACGTTTGCGTGCCCGAGGTTGTCGAAGAAGCCCGGCAGGCGCAGAGCGTTCATGCCGCCGGAGATCATGGCCGAGGTGGCCTTCATGCCGTGCCACTTCTGGCTGAAGTAGGGGCCCTGGGCCTCCTCGCGCTCCAGCATGTAGGCGATGTTCTTGTCCGCCGGGTCGCCCTCCATCTTGCCGAAGCCCATGGTGCCCGTGTGGATGCCCGAAGCCCCTTGCAGGCGCGACATCTTGCTCAGCACAAAGGCCGTATAGCCGCGCTTGGACTGAGGCGAGGTCACGGCGCCGTGTCCGGCCCGGTGGTAGTGCAGGAACTGGCCGGGGAAGTTGCGCCGCACCGTGGTCACGGAGGTCGGTCCAGCCACATAGCCGTCCACCAGGAAGGCCACATGGGAGGCGTTCTCGCCAAAGGTCTTCAGGATGTACTCAGCCCTGGCGATGATCTCGGCTGGATCATCGGCGGTGATGTTGGCCGAAAAGATCTTGGCCTGGCCGGTTTCGTCCTGGGCGCGGCGCATGGCGTCGGCCACCGCCAGGATGGTCTCCTTGAGCGGTGCGAAGACCTGGTTGCCCTGGGGCTCGTCGTTCTTGACGAAGTCCCCGCCGAGCCAGAAGCGGTAGCAGGCTTCGGCAAAGGGCGCGGGCCGCAGGCCCAGCTTGGGCTTGACGATGGTGCCCACGATCATGCCTCCGTCGACCTCTGGACGGCCCAGGATGCGCCAGAAGTCTGCGATGTTCATGGCCGGGCCGTCGAAGAGCTCCAGGTAGGCCTTGGGCACGTAGAAGTCGTGCATCTTGGCGTACTCAACGTCGCCCATGCCCTGGTTGTTGCCGATGCACAGGGTGAGGAACGAGGCCAGCATGGCCTTGCCGTCGATGATGTTGCGGTCGAAGAGATCGATGGGGTAGGCGATCTTCACCAGGCTGTCGCCCTTGGCGCGCGGGACCACGTCGTACACCAGCGCGTCCACGCCCTTGGTGAAGTCGTCGGTGGTGCAGACCTCGACGTTGGTTCCGGTGGAGGACTCGGCGGCGAAGTGCGCGGCCACCTCCACAGGCCCGTGCCCCATCTTGGGCTTCATGATGTAGGCGCACAGGACGTGGCCGCCCTTGGCGATAAGCTCGTCTTCCTTGAGCTTCATGTTGACGTAGCGGCTGGTCTGGTCGAGCAAGGCCATGTTGGTTCTCCTTTGGAGGCAGTGTGTTGCGCGGTGGACTCAGGCCCGCATCTTGGCGTTCAGAAGATGGTAGCAGGTCAAGAGCTGCGTGATGCCCAGCGGGTAGCTGCGCTTTTCATCGGCCCCTTCCATGTAGGCGCCCACGCTGTCGGTGCTTAAGGGCTCCACGCCGCTCAAGTGGTCCATGATGATGTCCATGAGCGTCTCGGCGGTCACGGGCTTGATGGTGCCGGTGATCTGGAGGATGTCCACGGGCAGCCCGTCGTCGCGGCCCAGGGTGATGGTCAGGCACTTCTCCTTCACGCCGGGCCGGTGGTCGATGAACTCGGCGAAGTCCGGGTGCGGGATGGTGGGGCGAAGGATCAGCTTGGTGTTCAGGTTGGTGCCCGTCTCCTCGCCTGCGCCATCGGGCCGGTAGAAGTTGCAGACGATGTCCGCATAGTGGCGCTGGGGCCGGATGAAATTGGCCGAGACCTCCACTCGGCGCTCCAGGGACTCGCGCACCTCGTCCTTGGTGTAGCCGCGCTTGACCGTGTCGCGCTTGTACTTCCAGTCCACGCGCAGTTCCTCCTGGGGGTCGAGGTAGATCTTCACGTCAAAGGCGTCGCGCATCTTCTGGTTGTAGAAGCCGAGCAAACCCTCGACAATGACGAACTCCTTGGGCTTCACGTACACCGGCGGGTCGAAGTCGCCGGTGGTGTGGTTGTACACCGGCTTCAGGATGGCCTCGCCCCGGCGCAGCTGGTAGAAGTTGTGCTCCATGATGTCGATGTGGTTGCAGTCCGGATGCAGCGCGGAGATGTTCAGATCCTTGCGCTGGACGCGGTTATACCTGTGGTAGTCGTCCGAGCAGAGGTTGGTCACCCGCTCCGGGCCGAGGATCTTCTCGATCCCGGCGGAGATGGTGGTTTTGCCCGAGGCCGAGTCGCCAACGATGCCGAGAAGGATGGGACGGGTGAGGTTCATGGTGTCCTCCGATTGTGGTCATAAGGTCTAGGCGAAGGCCTGCACTTCAAGCTGGCTGTGGCGCAGCGGAGTGTACACGGACTCGATGCGGCGCACGGTGCCGGAGGAGCCGGTCATGACCAGGGCGCTGGTCTTGGTGCCACTTTCGGTCTGCGTCACCCCGGCCAGGAAGGTGCCGTCGGTGATGCCCGTGGCCGCGAAGAGGATGTCGTCGCTGGCCACTAGGTCCTCGGTGCGAAGCACCCGCGACAGGTCGAACCCGGCCTCGCGCACGGCCCGCGCCTCGGCGGTGGACTGCGGGTCCAGAAGGCCCTGCATCTCCCCGCCCAGCACGCGCACCGCCGCTGCGGCCAGCACGCCTTCCGGGGTTCCGCCGGTGCCCATCATCACATCGACCCCGGTGCCCGGCATGACGGCCATGAGCGCGCCGGCCACGTCGCCGTCGGTATGCAGCTGGATGCGCGCTCCGGCCTCGCGGATGTCGCGGATCAGGTCGCTGTGGCGGTCCTTGTCCAGCACAAAGACCATCAGCTCCTCAACCTTTTTGCCAAGAGACTCGGCCACGATCGACAGTGTGCGCCCCACCGGGTCATTGATGCTGACCAGGCCGCGCGCCTGGCGCGGGACCACCAGCTTGTTCATGTAGAAGGCCGGGCCGGGGTTGAACATGGTTCCGCGCGGAGACAGGGCCACCACGGCGATGGAGTTGGGCTTGCCCAGGGCGAGCAGCCTGGTGCCCTCCACTGGGTCCACGGCCACGTCGACCTGCGGACCATTGCCGCTGCCCACGCGCTCCCCGTTGAAGAGCATGGGGGCCTCGTCCTTTTCGCCCTCGCCGATGACCACCAGCCCGTCGATGTCCATGTGCATGAAGCCCCGGCGCATGGCGTCCACGGCGGCCCCGTCGCCCATCTTCTTTCTGCCCTTGCCCAGCCAGCGAAAGGAGGCCAGGGCCGCAGCATCGGTGATGGCAGTCAGCTCAACGGCCAGATGGCGGGTCGATACCTTGCGTGTCATGTCTGTTCTCCTTCGAGTGGGTGCGTGGCGTTGTTCCTGCTCTGGCCTTTACAACCCACATGCCAACAGCAGCATTATCTGATAATTCCTGTAACTCTAGCGTGTTGCCTATTGGCCCTCGACGGTCAGAGGCCTGCGGCTGTGCCGCCGGAGACACAGTGGCCCAGGAAAGTGGGCGGTGCTGTGCCAACTCCGGCACACAGTCGACAGGATGAGCTGGCCTGGAAAGAAGGATGGGTGAGAAGGTCGGAGGCTTTCGGCCATGGCGAGAGGCGGCAGCGTCGGCATGGCCGGACGGGAAGCAGGGACGGCGCTGCCTTGCGCCCCTGGCCGGGTTGAAGGTCAGGGATGGGCAATCTCGCGGGCCGAATCGGCGCGCGGCGGACTCAGAGGCCGAAGCGCTTCATTTTCCGGTACAAGGTTCTGCGGGGGATGCCGGAGATCCGCGCGGCTTCGCTCACGTTACCCTCGGCCTGGCGCAGGAAACGCTCCAACTCCTTGCGCTCGAAGTTGGCCATGATTTGGTCGCGACGCGAACAGTAAGCGTCATCCGGCATTGAGGCGGCCTCTGGTTGCGCGCATTCCGCCGCGCGAACATCCACAGACGGCTGCGCCTGCCCCGCCTGAACGCGGATGGCCAGGTCCTCGCTGCGGATCACGCCGCCCTGACAGAGAATCGCCGCGCGCTCGATGACGTTCTCCAACTCGCGCACGTTGCCCGGCCAGCGGTAGGACTTCATGAACTCCAGGGCCGCGTCGTCGATGGAGTTGATCTTTTTGTTCAGCTTGGCCTCGGACTTGGTGATGAAGTGGTAGGTCAAATACGGCAGATCCACCGCACGTTCGCGCAAGGGGGGCAGCGTGATGGTGAAGGTGTTGAAGCGGTAGAAGAGGTCGCGACGGAACTCGTCGCGCTCCACAGCGCCCTCCAGGTCGCGGTTGGTGGCGGCGATGACCCGCACCTTCACCGTCTGGGTGGTGGTTGCGCCCACGCGCCGGACCTCTCCGGTCTGCAAAAAGCGCAGGAGCTTGGCCTGCATCTCACCGCTCATGTCGCCGATCTCGTCCAGGAACAGGGTGCCGCCGTTGGCCTCTTCCAGCAACCCCGCGCGATCGCTCTCCGCGCCCGTGAACGAGCCCTTGCGGTAGCCGAAGAGCTCGCTCTCCATGAGCGTCGCGGTCATGGCCGTGCAGTTCACGGCGATGAAGGGCCTGTTCTTCAGGTGGCTGGCCTGGTGGATGCTGCGGGCCGCGAGGTCCTTGCCCACGCCGGTCTCGCCAAGCAGCAGCACCGTGGTGGGCGTGGGCGCAACGCGGTCAATGAGTTCAGAGACCTCGCGGATGCCAGGCGATTTGCCCACCATGCGCTCGCCAAGGCCTGCGCGCTTTTCGATTTCGCGCTCCGTGGCCAAGAGCTTGTCGCGGTAGACGTTGCCCTTGCGCAGGGCGGTCGTCAGCAGGCGCACAAAGCGGGCGCTTGCGCCAGAGAGCACCGTCGCCCCTTCCGGGCAGCAGGCCTCAATGTGCCTCGTCACGCGCTCGTCGCTGGTGGTGTTGACGATGATGCTCAACTCGGACGCGTAGGCAAGGTCGTCAAGTCTGGCCACCAGGGGCAGCTTGAGCTCCCTGGCCAGGGCCAGGCTGGACGGGTCCATGTGCAGGTCAAGCAGGCCCAGCAGCTCCACGCCATGCACGTCCTGCACGGTGGAGAGAAAGGGTCCACAGGTTTTCCCTGGTCCGGCCACAAGCACCTTGACCTTGGCGTCCTTCCACACGGCTGCCTCCGCTCCGGCGGCCTCCCGCCTACAGCCAATAGGGCATGAGCGGGAAGCGCCTGTTATCCGTTGGCCAGGGCCGCGACCTTCTTGATCAGGCGCACCAACTGGTTGGTGAACCCGGCCTCGTTGTCGTACCAGACAATGAGCTTGACCATGCTGCCGTTCATGACCGAGGTCAGGTTGGCATCGGCCACGCCGCCAAAGGTGCTGCCCACGAAGTCCGTGGAGACGAGCGGCTCCTCGGTGTAGCCGAAGCTCTCGCTGGCCGCGGCCTTCAGCGCGGCGTTGACCGCTTCCTTGGTGGCCGGCTTCTCCAGCTCACAGGTCAAGTCCACGATGGATACGTCCGGGGTGGGCACGCGGATGGCGAAGCCGTCCAGCTTGCCCTTGAGCGCCGGGATGACCAGGGCCACGGCCTTGGCCGCGCCGGTTGTCGTGGGCACCATGTTCAGGGCCGCGGCGCGGGCGCGGCGGATGTCCTTGTGGCTGCCGTCGTGCAGGCGCTGGTCCATGGTATAGCTGTGGATAGTGGTCATGAGTCCGTGCTTGATGCCAAAGGCGTCGTTGAGCGCCTTGGCCGCCGGGGCCAGGCAGTTGGTGGTGCACGAGGCGTTGGACACGATGGTGTGCTCGGGCTTCAGGTCCGCGTCGTTGACGCCGATGACGATGGTGGCGTCGAGCTCCTTGCCCGGGGCGCTCAGGATGACCTTCTTGGCCCCGCAGGCGAGGTGCTTGGCCAGATCCTCGCGCTTGACGAGCTTGCCCGTGGTCTCGATGACGAGGTCCACGCCCAGCGCTCCCCAGGTCCATTCGCCGGGGGCGCTGCGGGTGACGAGCACCTGGCGCCCGTCGATGAGCAGGCCCTGGTCGTTGGGCTCCACGCGCAGGAAGCGGCCATGCACGGAGTCGTATTTCAAGAGGTGCGCCATGTCCTTGTTCTCGGCCCGGGCGTTGATGGCCACCAGCTCGACGTCTTTCACATCGGCCAAAAGCCGGGTCAGACAGCGACCGATGCGACCAAAACCGTTGATGCCGACGCGCATGCTCATACTCGTCTCCTCTTGTCGTACAGCCCTTGACTTTGAGCCGTGCCCGCCTTGCTGCGCGCTGTTGTTGTGACAATAGCCACTTCCTGGCCCAGAGCCATGATATTTCCATCAACGGTCGACCGCCACGGTCGAATGGCTGAGTATCACTCAACGCATTTACGTCACCAGATGAGTTCTTTACATTCCAGTATGTTAATCATAGCCGCAAACTGACATTGGCCTGCCGTAGCGGCCTGCGACGCCTGCGCGCTCATTATGCCCATTCACCGCGCCCTTCTGCCCGCTCATGGCCTTTGCCGGGCTGTTGCCCGGTCACGCCGACACGTCCTCGCCCCTGGCCGCAGCCTGAAAGAGCCGTAAGCGCTCGTCCAGGGGCGGCGCGCCGAAGAAGGCCGAACCAGACACCAGCACGTCGGCCCCGGCCTGGACCAATTCCCGCGTGTTGCTCAGGGTCACGCCACCGTCCACCTGGATCAGGGCCTGGCTGCCGCAGGCGTCGATCATGGCCTTGAGCTTACGCACCCTGTCGACCGAGAAGGGGATGAAGGACTGCCCGCCAAAGCCAGGGTTCACGCTCATGACCAGCACCATGTCCAACTGCGGCAGCAGGTACTCGACCACCTGCAGCGGGGTGTGCGGGTTGAGCGCCACGGCAGCCTTGGCCCCGCAGGTTCGGATCAGACTCACGGTGCGCTCAAGGTGTATCTCGGCCTCGGCGTGGACGCAGATGAGGTCGGCTCCGGCCCGGGCGAACTCCCCGACGTAGCGGCCAGGGCTCTCGATCATCAGGTGTACGTCGAAGAACAGGCTGCTTGCCTTGCGGCAGGCCCTGATGACCGGCGCGCCAAAGGTGATGTTGGGCACGAAGGCCCCGTCCATGACGTCCCAGTGCACCCACTTGAGCCCGGCGGCCTCCAGGGCGGCCAGTTCGTCGGCCAAGCGGCTGAAGTCCGAGGACAGAAGCGAAGGCGAGAGGATCATGTCCTGCCGGGTGTTCATGGCGTTCTCCTTCTCTTGGTGTTGCTCAGTTCACGGGCGCGCCGTAGAGGTGCCGGGCGTAGCGGTCGGCCATGTCTTCCAGGGAGCGCGGCCACAGGTCCTTTGCGTGACCGGCTGAGCCGAAGGCCACGAAGCGCTCCCGACAAATGTCGCGCATGGCGCTCGAGGCTGCGGCCAGAAACTTGCGGGGGTCGAAGTCCGTCGGATTCTCGGCCACATGCTTGCGCACGGCCCCGGTGGCGGCCAAGCGCAGGTCGGTGTCGATGTTCACCTTGCGCACCCCGTTCTTGATGCCTTCCTGAATTTCCTCTACCGGGACGCCGTAGGTCTGGGCGAGGCTGCCGCCAAACTGGTTGATGGTGGCCAGCCACTCCTGGGGCACCGAGGACGAGCCGTGCATGACCAGGTGCGTGTTCGGAATGCGTTTGTGGATCTCCCGAACGCGCTCCATGGCCAGCACCTCGCCCGTGGGCGGCTTCTTGAATTTGTATGCTCCGTGGCTGGTACCGATGGCGATGGCCAGGGCGTCCACGCCGGTCTTGCGCACGAAGTCCGTAGCCTGGTCCGGGTCGGTAAGCATCTGCTCCTTGGTGAGCTTGCCCTCGGCCCCGACCCCGTCTTCCTTGCCCGCCGTGGCGGTCTCAAGGGAGCCCAACACGCCGAGCTCGCCCTCCACGGACACGCCGCAGGCATGGGCCATGTCACAGACCCGGCGCGTGACCTCGACGTTGTAGGCATAGTCCGCCGGGGTCTTGGCGTCTTCGCGCAGGGATCCGTCCATCATCACCGAGGAGAAGCCCGCCTGGATGGACTGGACGCACACGCCAGGGGACGAACCGTGGTCCTGGTGCAGGCACAGGGGGATATGCGGCCATTCCTCCAGGGCAGCCAGGACCAGATGGCGCAGGAAGGTGCCACCGGCATACTTGCGCGCCCCGGCAGAGCTTTGCAGGATCACCGGGCTGTCCACCTCGTGCGCTGCCTCCATGATGGCGCGGACCTGTTCCATGTTGTTCACGTTGAAGGCGGCCACGCCGTAAGAATGCTCAGCGGCGTGGTCCAGAAGCTGGCGAAGGGAGATCAGGGCCATGGAATCCTCCAGGGGCTGTTGCATTGACAGAATGTTGACCGGGCTACCTGGCGCGTTCTTCCAGAGCAGCCAGAGCGGGCAGCTTCTTGCCCTCCATGAACTCCATGAACGCCCCGCCGCCGGTTGAGATGAAGGAGATGTTCCCGGCCACGCCATATTTGTCGATTGCCGCAAGCGTATCGCCGCCGCCTGCGATGGAATAGGCCGGGCTGTCGGCCACTGCCTGGGAAATGGCCCTGGTGCCCTGGCCGAAGCGCTCGAACTCGAACACGCCCACCGGCCCGTTCCAGAAGATGGTGCCTGAGTCGCGCAGAATCTCAGCGTACTTGCGTGAGGTCTTTTGACCGATGTCCAAAATCATCTCGTTCCCGGCCACGTCTCCGGCGTCGCGCTCCTGGGCCGACGCGTGTTCAGAGAAGGAAGTGGCGCAGACCATGTCCTCGGGCAGAGGGATGTCCACTCCGGCCAGCTTAGCCTTGCGCAGGATGTCCCGGGCCTCGTCCAGCAGTTCGGGCTCGTACATCGAGGTCCCGATGTCCCGGCCCGTGGCGGCCAGAAAGCTGTTGGCGATGCCGCCGCCCACAATGAGCCGGTCCACGCGGCCCAAGAGTGCGTGCAGCATGGTCAGCTTGGTGGAAACCTTGGATCCGCCGAGGATAGCTGTCACCGGCCGGGCGGGCGCTCGCAGGGCCTGGCCCAGGGTCCGCAACTCCCGAATGAACAGCGGCCCGGCGCAAGCGATTGGGGCGAACCGGGTCACGGCGTTGGTGGAGGCGTGGGCCCGGTGGGCGGTGCCAAAGGCGTCCATGACGAACACATCGCAGAGCCGGGCCATGCGACGACCGAGTTCGGGATCATTGGCTTTTTCACCAGCGTTGAAGCGCACATTCTCCATCAGGCAGACCTCGCCGGGGTGCACATCCACCCCGTCCAGCCAGTCGCCTTCCAGGCGCACGGGCTGGCCCAGCAGCTCGCCCAGGCGCTCGGCCACGGGCCGCATGGAATAGGCAGGATCAAAGGCCCCCTCAAGGGGGCGCCCCAAGTGCGACATCAGGAGCACGGCGGCACCCTGGGCCAGGGCCTGGCTGATCGTGGGGATGGCCGCCCGCAGGCGCGCATCGCTTTCCACGCGCCCATTCTTCAGCGGGGCGTTCAGGTCCATACGGATGAGCACCCGCCGGTTCTTGAGCTTCTGGTCGGACATGGTCTTGACGTGCATGTTCGTCTCCCTCTCGCGTTCGGGGTTGGCTGCCCTTGGGGCCAGGCTATTTGTGTGCTTTGTGTTCGCAGAGCATCTGCCTGGCCACCTCAGTCACACGCTCGGCGGTGATGCCGAAGTGGTCAAAGAGCACCTCGCCAGGTGCGGATTCGCCGAAGCAGTCCAAGCCGATGACGCGCCCGTGCGAATTGACGTACTTATACCAGCCAGCAGTCGTGCCGGCCTCTACCGCCACCATGACCGGCACACCTGGGGGCAGCACTGCTGCCCGGTAGCGCTTGGGCTGGGCGTCAAAGACCTCCAGACAGGGCATGGAGACAACCCGCACGCGGTGGCCCTCGGCCTCCAGCATCTTTGCTGCGGCGACAGCAAGCTCGACCTCGGACCCCGTGGCTATGATCAGCGCATCAGGATGGTTGGCGCCTTCGTGCAGCACGTAGCCCCCCCGGTGGATGTTTCCCAGAATCTTGGCCGAACGCGGCTGGTGCTGCAGGTTCTGGCGCGAGCAGATGATGGCGCAGGGGCCGCTTGTGCGCTCCACGGCGCAGGTCCAGGCGACGGCCGTCTCCACGGCGTCGCAGGGCCGCCAGACGTTCATGTTCGGGATGAGCCGGAGCGAGGCCACATGTTCCACTGGCTGGTGGGTGGGGCCGTCCTCGCCCACGCCAATGGAGTCGTGGGTAAGCACGTGGATGGTGCGCAGGCCCATAAGCGCCGACATACGCAGGGCGCTGCGTGAATAGTCTGAGAAGACCAGAAAGGTGCCGCCGTAGGGGATGAACCCGCCGTGCAGCGCCATGCCATTCATCATGGAGGCCATGGCGAACTCGCGCACGCCATAGTTGAGATAATTGCCGTGCCAGGCCTCAGGAAAAACCGGCACCGAGCCGGACCAGCGGGTCAGGTTGGACGAGGCCAGGTCGGCCGAGCCGCCGAAAAGCTCCGGGAGCATGGCCGCCAGGCCCTCAATGGCATTTTGCGAGGCCTTGCGCGTGGCCAGATTGGCCGCATTATTGTTCACGGCGTCCACAAAGGCCTCCACGCGTTGCTGGAAGTCCGCAGGCAAGCTGCCGCCCACGCGCCGGGAAAACTCGCCCGCTAAGTCTGGATGCTTGAGGGAGTAACGCACGAACAGATTTTGCCAAGCGTCCTCGGCCTGATGTCCGCGCTTTGTTGCGTCCCAGGCCTGGTAGACGTCCTGAGGCACCTCGAAAGGCTCGTGGGGCCAGTCCATATGCTCCCTCGCGCAGGCGATCTCGGTCTCGCCCAGGGGCGAGCCGTGGCACTTGGAACTGCCGCAGATGTTCGGCGCGCCCTGGCCTATGACCGTCTTGCAGATGATCAGGCTCGGCCTGTCCGTGACGCTTTTGGCCTCGCGGATGGCCTTTTTGATCTGCCGGGCGTCGTGGCCGTCCACGCCGGGTACAACATGCCAGCCGTAGGCTTCGAAGCGCTGCGCGGAGTTGTCGGCGAACCAGCCGTCCACGCAGCCGTCGATGGAGATGTTGTTGTCGTCGTAAAAGGCAACAAGCTTGCCGAGCTTGAGCGTCCCGGCCAGGGAGCAGGCTTCGTGCGAGAGGCCTTCCATCATGCAGCCGTCGCCCATGAAGGCATATGTGTGATGGTTGACGACCTCAAAGCCGCGCCTGTTGAACTGGGCGGCCAGGACCTTCTCGGCCACGGCCATGCCCACGGCGCAGGCGATGCCCTGGCCGAGTGGGCCGGAGGCTGACTCCACACCCGGCGTGACACGGTATTCGGGGTGCCCAGGCGTGCGCGACTTGAGTTGGCGGAAGCTCTTCAAATCCTCGATGCCCAGGTCGTACCCGGTGAGGTGCAGGATGGCGTAGAGAAGCATGGAGCCGTGTCCGTTGGAGAGCACGAAGCGGTCGCGGTTCGGCCAGTCCGGGTTGGCCGGATTATGGCGCATGAAATCGTTAAACAGCACCTCGGCGATGTCGGCCATGCCGAGCGGCGCTCCCGGATGCCCGGAGTTGGCCTTCTGGACGGCGTCGATGGTCAGGGCGCGCACGGCGTTGGCAAGCTTCTTTCGGTCGGGCATGGCGTCCTCGCTCGTT
This sequence comes from uncultured Desulfocurvus sp., assembly GCA_964390575.1. Classification (GTDB taxonomy): domain Bacteria; phylum Desulfobacterota; class Desulfovibrionia; order Desulfovibrionales; family Desulfovibrionaceae; genus Humidesulfovibrio. The sequence continues at coordinate 13,209 of CAYMIP010000008.1, forward strand.
TGCTGCGGTTTACAAAAGCTGCGCGTAGAGGCGTTCGTAATACGAACAGACGCGCAGGGCCGGGCCGGAAGGAATACCGCACTGCTTGAGTCGGCAGAAGACGTGCAGCGGATTGAGCAGGTGGCGAAGTGACTCTTTCATGGTGACCTCCTTGAAACATGTGTCGTTTCCGGTAGATCAAGTCCCATGCCAGAGAGGGCGAGGTCGTCAGCCACAGGGAATGTCCAGTGAATCAGCCATGATGCTTGGCGTGGTCAGGCGTAGGCGCAGGCGCAGTTGTGCCACAGGTGTCCCAGATGCGAGACAGCAGCGCGTCCCGCTGGGCCGGATGTGACACAGGTGCGGGGTCTAGCGGTTGAAGAAGTTGAGGTAGGAGAGCAGGTCGTTGAGCTCGTCGGAGGGAAGAGCCGAGCCGATGAGCACGCCGGAGATCCAACCCGCGTTGTGCGGACGGCGGGAAGCGCTGCGGATCAGGCTGCCGATGGCCTTGGGCGTGCGGAGGGTAAGAAGGCGTCGGGACATCTGCAGGGCGTCGCCGATCTCGCGCCAGAGCAGGCCAGGATAGGACACCAAGCCGTCGGCGCTGGTATTGCCCGCGCGGCAGGCCTGCACCAGTACCTCCGCGGCGATGCGCGCCGAGATAAGCGCATTGGCCACTCCCTCGGTGCTGCACGGGGTGGCAAGCCCAGCCGCGTCGCCCACCAGCAGGAAACCCTCGCCGTGGATCTCGCGCAGGGTATTGCCCACGGGCAGGATGCGCACCTGTGTCTTGCCCATCTGTTCGGCAAAGGCGAAGCGTTCCTTCAGTGTGGGCGAGGCCAGGGCCTGGTCCAGCACCTCCTCCAAGTGCGGACGCTTATCTTTCCAGGCCTCCAGCGGCAGGGCCAGGCCCACGTTGGTCTGGCTGGTGCGGGTGGGGTGCAGCCACAGGTAGCCGGGTAGGGCTCGCTCCGGGAAGTGGACCTCCATGTGGCCGCGCAGGCCGATGACCTGACGGTAGTAGGCCTGGGCGGCGATGATCCGGTATTCCGGGTAGCGCGGCATGTGCATGCGTCGGGCGATGAAGGAGTTGGCCCCGTCCGCGCCCACCAGCACGTGCGCAGTGAAGCTCTCCAGACGCCCGCCTCCCCTGTCCACGGTGACGCCGCAGGCTCGGCCGTTCTGTACGATGATGTCCGTGGCCCGGCACCAGTCCATGACCGTGACGTTCTCCATCTCCCGGGCGGCCTGGAAAAGCATCTCGTCAAAGAGCACGCGACGGCAGATCATGCCTGTGGCGCGGGCCTGGCTGTCGATCTTGAGCACAGGCACAGTGACTGAGGCCCCGTCGGGGGCATAAAAGCTGATTTCCCGGACAGGGACGTGATCCAGGGCTAGCAGACGGTCCTCCAGCCCCAGGTCGCGAATGCTGGCGATGACGGCCGAGGACAGAGAGTCACTGCAGACCTTGTCCCGGGGGAAAGGCCGGGCGTCGATGAGCAGTATCCTGCTCCCCGTGCGTCCAGCGTAGAGCGCTGTGCCGCTTCCCGCCGGTCCGGCGCCGATGATGATTGCGTCAAAGTCGGGCATTGGTCTCCGCCGGACAGGGTCCAAATGGAACGTGTGGGCACTGCAAGGGCCCAAGCAGGCAATCACTCCCCTACTGTATTCTGGGCGTGTTCGTCCAGAAGTGAAGGCACTGACCTCATGCAAGCCACATGCCTTCTGCCGGTGAGGTGGGCAAGTGGCCTCGGTCACGTCCGTCAAGGTGGTGTAAATTCCGTTGGCCATGAAGGTGGAAATCCTCACGCCGCTCGGGGTGGAATTTCCAGCAAGCTATTCGCGTTGAGTTCGGGTGTTGATTCCGCCATGGCCTCTACCTGCATGTAACGGTGTTGGAGCTGCCACTCGTCGTTCTGCTCCAGCAGCACCGCCCCGATGAGCCGGATGATGGACGCTTCGTTGGGGAAGATGCCCACCACGTCGGCCCGCCGCTTCACTTCCTTGTTCAAGCGCTCCAGCGGGTTCACGCTGTGCAGCTTCACCCGGTGCTGGGCCGGGAAGCCCATGAACGCCAGCACATCGTGTTCGCTTTCGTCCATAAAGCCAGCCAGTTTTGGCCAGCGCTTGCGAAGCTGGTCGGCCACGTGTCGCCAGGTTTGGCTGGCGTTCTCCGCATCGGGCTGGAGAAAGGCCTGGCGCATGGCGGCTGCAACCATGGTATGCTGGCCCCTGGGCACGTAGGCTAGGCCGTTGCGCATCCAATGCACCCGGCAGCGCTGCCATGTGGCCCCCATGACCTTGGTGATGGCCGCCTTCAGGCCTTCGTGGGCGTCCGAAATGACCAGCTTCACGCCCTTGAGGCCACGGCGCAGCAAGCTCTTCAGGAAGCCCGCCCAGAACGGCTCGGCCTCGCTGGGTCCGATGTGCAAGCCCACGATTTCCCGCCTGCCTTCGGTGTTCACCGCCACAGCAATTATGGCCGCCACACTGACCACCCGGCCTCCCTCACGCAGCTTGAGATACGTGGCGTCGAGCCACACATAGGGCCAATCCCCCTCAAGAGGCCGTGAAAGGAAGACGTTCACACGTTCATCGATGTCTTTGCACAGCTTGGACACCTGCGACTTGCTGATGCCGTTGAGTCCCATGGCCTGCACGAGGTCATCCACCCGCCGCGTGGATACGCCGTTTATCCAGGCCTCCTGAATGACGGCCACCAGAGCGCGTTCGCTGGTCTTGCGTGGCTCCAGAAACGGCGGGAAGTAGCTCCCCTGGCGCAGCTTCGGGATGCGCAGCTGGAGCTGGCCTACCCGCGTGTCCAGCGTCCTGTCCCGGTAGCCGTTGCGGTAGTTGAGGCGGTCCATGTTGCGCTCATGGCGACCGGCACCGATGACGCCATCGACATCAGCTTCCATGAGCAGCTGCAACACAGATTCCGCCACCGTCCGCAAAAAATCCCCCTCGCCAGCCTTTTGCAAAAGCTCCATCAATGGCATCCTGGAATCGGTCATCGTGGCCTCCTTGGGTGTTGGTGTTGCTTAGTAACTCCACCATACAACCAAACGGCCCGATGACCACCTCCGCCGATTCGCCCAGGGGGAGAGGGATATCCCTCTCCCCCTGGCCAACCTCAGAATTTACACCACGTCCGTGGACTCTAACCGTTTCAAAAGGTTTGGCCCAGGCAAACTGTTATTCCATGACGAAGAAAAGTGCCATGGAGACAGTGGACAAGCCCCACTAGGCATCAACCCCATCGTGAGCTCTGGTCTTGTCTGAGTGTTCCCTTCATTTCCTAGGCGGCCCAACGGGCCGCCTTTTCTGTTTCCTTTCAACATTTCCTTTGACCTGAGCAGAAGAGACTGGTCTGAGTTGCAGGCAAGACCGCTGATGGATTACTCCTCACCATGGTTGATACAGAGTCGTGGGCCCGGCCCACGTTGGTGGGTGTCTTCGACGGATGGCCTGTAACGCGTGACGGAGAGAGCCCGTTGAGCATAACCGACAAGGGTGCAATATGAATATCACCATTGACCCTCTCCTGGCGCTGAGTTCCGCGCTCCTTTTCGGCATCAGCACCCCCATGGCCAAACTCCTGCTGGGAGGGACAGATCCCCTCATGCTTGCCGGGCTCATGTATTTCGGAGCAGGTGTGGGCTTGTCGGTGTATGCCTTCATGACTGGTGGCCTCTACTGGTTCAGCCTGCACAGGGACTTGCCCGGCAAAGGTGATTGGCGCTGGCTGGCTGGTGCGATCCTGACAGGGGGCATGCTTGGTCCGGTGCTTCTCATGACAGGTTTAGTCGGCATCTCAGCCTCCACGGCATCCCTGCTGCTCACCCTCGAAGGGGTTTTCACCGCAGGCATCGCATGGTCCGTCTTCAAGGAACACCGCGACACCAGAATTGTTCTCGGCATGGCCGCCTTGACCTTCGGAGCAGTAGTCATTGCCTGGGACGGAGGCCCTGTCCAGGGCACAAGGTTTAGCGCCCTGGCCGTAGTTGCCGCCTGCCTTTGCTGGGGGCTCGACAACAATTTCACTCGAAAAATCTCGTTGGGAGACCCGGTCCGCATTGCCGCCGTCAAGGGGCTGGCCGCAGGCCTAGTCAACATGTCCCTGGCCTTGTCTCTGGGAATACCATTGCCCGCCATTGGGCTTGCAACTGGCGCCTGCGTGCTGGGGCTGTTTGGGTATGGTCTGAGCCTTGTGCTGTTCGTGGTTTCCTTGCGCCTAATGGGAGCATCCCGCACGGGCGCATACTTTTCCTTGGCTCCCTTTATCGGATCAGCGGTGGCCATAGCCTTTATGGGAGAGCCCATGAGTTGGGCTTTGGCTACCGGTGGTGGGCTCATGGCCCTGGGCGTTTGGCTGCACCTGACGGAACATCATGAACATGAGCATGCCCATGAGCCTGTCCACCACTCCCATCGGCACGAGCACGATGAACATCACGCGCATGGACATGGTTCAGATGACCCTCGCGGAGAGCCGCACCAGCATTCCCATCAACATGAGCGGTTGCAACATCGCCATCCGCACTACCCGGACTTCATGCATTTCCACCCACATTGAATATGGTGGGGGAGGGTTGGCCTAGAGAGTCGGCTTGAGGTGATCAGAAGCCCTGGTGAGCAGACAACAGCGAAAAAGCGCCCACGAGATTCGTGTTGGCTCCGACGATTCGCAGAACGAAATGGCTGGGGCCACGCAGAAAGAGAAGGGAGCAAAGAGCGGTTGTCCCTGCGAGAGCGGCTAATTCAAGGGTGATGCTGTCATGCCGCAGCAGGTCGGTCCAGGCGAAGGCATGCGCGAAGATAACGTGGTCGCCGGGATGGTGAGTGAGCACAAAGAGTAGGCTCATGCCCAACAGGGGTAGCAGCATGGTGGTGGTGATGGCGCTCGCCTGAAGATCACACAGGCAATGAAGACGCTTCGGGGACAGCATGATGAATGTGCCCAAAGCCAAGAGGCCCACTGCTGACGCATCATGAAGAAAAACCTGCGCCGCAAGATCGGAGAAGGGGCCAGTCTCCCAGTGCCCGAGGCCAAACGCCGCCAGCAGCAAGGCCAAGGCAGCGAAACTGCCACCAAGAAATACCGCCCGACTGGCCACGCCGGACTGCCTGAGCAGCATGGCGACACCGGTAAGTCCATACCGGTGCAAGCCGGTGAATGTCCCCAGCGACACACCGGTCAAAGTCACGGCGTGGTGCGCGGCCATGAGTCCCAGGTAGGGCAGGATCGTCTTCCACCCTCCGTGCCCATAGGCCGCCGGAATGTGCCCGAGCAGCCCCACCCCGTAGAAGGAGGCCACGAAGGACCAGAAGAACAGCGCTTGGCCGGAGAGCAGCACCGTCAGCAGGAAGGCCGCCCAGGGAAAAGCCGCAACGGCCAGAACCGGGAGGATACGCCCATACAGCCAGGGGTGTGAGACAAGCTTCTCCCCGGTGCGGCGGCGCAGGCGAAAACGATAGCGGAGATAGTCAGGCACGGAGTCCGGGTAGCGGTCATGCCGCAGGCTCAGCCGAGGTTCATTGGCGAAGTCCGCCACCTCACGAGCGCGCATACAGAATTCGAAGTCGTCCATGTCCCAGGGAATGTCCTCAGCCGGGGGACCCACAAGCTTGATGACGCGGCGCGGGAGGACACAGTTGCAGAAGGGAACCTGATACCAACACACTGCCTCGCGTCGAGGATTGATGTGCGATTTGGTGCCCGCGCCCAGCCTGCTCTTGGAGACCGCGTAGATGAGTTGTGCCTGTTTCCCGGTGGCAACGGGACGTTCCGGGCCGGTGAGGATGGTGAGGCTTTCAGGGTCCAGAGTCAGTGCCGTCTCCACCCAGTGTGCATCTGGGATGGTGTCGTCATCCAGAAAGGCCACCAGAGACCCGCGTGAATGGGACAAGCCAAGATTGCGGCGAACGTTGGCGTGCACCTGTCCGCAGGGGACGAGCGTCAGGGCGAAGCGGGCCGCCTCGAAGCGCACACCGTCCACGTCACCCACCGCTATGACCTCGAAGCAACCCTCGCCTTGCTGTTCTTCCAACCCTTGCAGGCAGGCCTCTAGGGCGTTTGGCCGGGTCACTGCGATGACGATGCTGAGAAGCGGCACGCTGTTTAGCATGACAATCCCAACAGGCGTTTGCCCAGGATGCCCAGGCCGCGGAGTGCAAGCTCCGGCAGCATGCTGGGAGTGACGGCAATCGCCGTATGCATGGCGCAGGACCACGTGCAGTTGCACTTGCCAGCGCCAAGCCGCTGGGCCCGAAAATCTGCGTAGGCTTGTCCCGCCAGGATGGGGCGCACATCTCCGCCCGTTTCGCGCACGTTGCCGATGCAGTGCCATAAGGGTTCGCAGGGATACACCCGGCCTTCCTGGTCGATGACCAGCATGTGCCGCCCGGCCTCGCAATAGCTTCCTGTGCTCCGCGCCCCGGATGCAGCCTCCAGCAACAGGCGGCGATACATCCCCTTCACGGCCAGCATGCCAGCCACATGCAAGTCCGCCCTGCGGCGGCAAGGGCTGGCCAAGGCCAGGGCTCGCTCCGCATGCCGAGCATAGTCCTGCGTATCGGCCTCTACGGTCTTGTCTCCCTCCGCTGGCAACAGCATTTGGGTGTAGGACACGCTCATGCGGTCAAAGGCGAAGGTTCGCCCAAGCTCAACCAGCACTTCGTTCAGGCGCTCGGCGTTGGCGGGTAGATATAGGGTGCTTCCCTTAATGCGTAGATTGGGCCGCCTCTGGCGCAATTCCGCCATGGCCAGGAAGCTTTCCTGTGCCTTGGCGAAGAGCCCAGGCACCTTGCGCGAGGCGTCGTGTCGTTCTCCCAAGTCGTCCAGGGAGAGCTGGATGTCAAAGGCCACGTCCGGATTGGCGGCGGTGAGCCGGTCCATAACCGAGGCCATGGCTTTGGTGAAGGTGAAGTTGGAGGGGATGTCCACCACGCGCACCCCGCAGTGGGTGATGAAGGTCTGGCAGATATCGGCCAGATCCTCGCGCACAAAGGGCTCCCCGCCGGAGACTGCGAGGTAGTGCAACGGGCCGTAAGCGCGCGCTAGGGCCTCGTACTCGTCTAGGCGCATCTCGCTTTCGCGTGCGGTGGGGTTGTCCACGGCATGGCGGTAAAGGCAGAACTCACACCGGGCGTTGCAACGCGCGGTGACGAACAGATTCAGTGTTTGCGGAAGAAGCCTTGGCTGCCTATGGAAGAGGAAAGCTGAGGACAACGTGTTTATAATTGATTTCATGAAACCCCCATCGCGCATCCTTGGGCGGATTGCACTTCGTCGGCTGCGCAGACCGCTTTACGGTTGCACCAAACAATGTTGAGGCCACGGCGGCACACCCTCCGCAAGCATAACCAGCCGTTTGTGTTATTGGCCGCAAGCGGGCCGCACAAATCAAGCCTACATCCGTCGGGCCCATGTCTAAATGATCCTTATCCAACCCATTGGAGGGCCAAGCCCATCACAGCGACATAGCGGACAAGTTTAGCGAAGACTACGATTGCGATAAAGGACAGAAATGGCTCCCGGAGAATTCCGGCAACCAGGGTCAGAGGGTCCCCGATAACCGGCATCCAACTCATCAACAACGACCAGCGTCCACACTTCCGGTACCAGTGTTCGGCCTTACGTAAGGCTTTTGCCTTTACCGGAAACCACCGACGCTCTTGATAGCGCAGGCAATATCGCCCCAAGAGCCAATTCGTGGCTGACCCCAGGCAATTTCCGGCGCACGCCACCAGGACAAGGAGCCAAGGGGGCTGCCTCCCAGCAAGCAGGAGCCCCGCGAGGACAACCTCAGACTGCGCAGGCAACAACGTCGCAGCAATAAAGGCCGCGAAGAACAGCCCAAGATACACAGGCAAGTCCACAATCATGGTTCGTCACCCAAGAAGTTCTGATCGGAGATGGGCTTGGCAGCCAAGCCACCAAGCCCAAAACATGACATCAAGGGCAATCCCACTACAAAACGCGGTCGATTTTCTTGTAACGGCCTTCTGTGCTCAATTGAAGGGTGATGCTCTCACCGGAACGGTTGCGCCAATACCAGCCATGCCTCCCATCGAATGCGGCTTGGATGACCCCGCTATCGCCCTTGACCTGACGCGCCTTGCCATACCCGTGGTAAAACCCCTTGGGAGAGTTGGTCGGGTCACCATGCGCATCGACATTAAGGGGGCCACTGGCCGTCCATTGGTAGCCTACGGTATCATCCTTTGACATTGCCAACTTGACCTCCGCGCCCTCATCCGGGCGTAAGGTTATGGTCATCTGGTCCTTTTTGTTGACTCCAGCGCTTATTGCTTGGACAGGCGACGCACTAGAGACAGGGGCCGCGGCCGCGGGAACGGCAGTTGGCCGAGCGGCCTTAGCGACTTGCCCTTCACCTTTAGCCTCCGCTGCGAGGGCCACCTTGATCTCGCCCATTTTGGTGAGACCCAGCGCACGCCCGACTCCAAGCGGGTCTATGCCATACTCCGCAGGCAGAATGGTGGTGATAAGTAGGGCTAGAGCGGTTGCAATCGCAAAAAATGTCGAGCGCAACAACTGCTTTGAGGTCGGCAATTCGGCACGAGTCGGGGCAGTGTTGTTATACATGAGCGTTTCCTTATTTTGTGGTGAAAAAACCGGTGAGTTGAAAACCGATGAGCGTGAATCCCGCGCTCATGATAGCCACATTGGCGGTATAGGCATGGCGAAGAAAGCTGCTTGTGCGACGCCAGTAGCCCATCACGATCAGAATGGCGCTTAACGCCAATATTTGACCAATCTCCACGCCAACATTGAAGGAGACGAGGTTTGCCAGCAGTCCCTCTGCCGACACCTCGAACTCTTGAATTTTTGTGGCTAGGCCAAAACCATGAAAAAGGCCAAAGATGATGGTGGCGGCTTTCGTGTTCGGCTGAAAGCCAAGCCAACGCTGGAACGCGCCGAGGTTGTCAAGAGCCTTATACACCACGGACAGCCCGATGATGGCGTCGATGAGAAATGCGTTTACGCTTACCCCCATAAACACGCCGAGCAGCAATGTCGTTGAATGGCCAATGGCGAACAAACTGACGTAAATGCCAATGTTTCGAAGCCGATATAGGAAGAAGATGACTCCAAACAAAAACAGCAGGTGGTCGTAGCCTGTCACCATATGCTTCGCACCGAGATAGATGAATGGAAGCACGTGGACACCGGAGATTTCCTGGATGTAACCCTTGTCACCAGCGGTTACGCCATGAGCGATAGCGTCGGTGCAAATCCCCAAAAGAAGCAGAATGAGCATGGCTGGCCAGCCGACGCGCTTGGAAAGCGCAGCAGCAAGGCCACCCCTGCCGAAGGCATAAGGGATGGACATGAAAGAGTCCTTTTTTGAAAGAGTTGGCTAAACCGCTAACGGTCTTCGTTACGAGAGAAGCAGGGCGGCTTCGGGGGGGCGTTCAAGAGGCAAGCCGTGGCGAGAGCGGATACCAAAGACATAGCCATCCGCAAGGGATTGGCCACGCTCATCCACGTTGGCGGCAAAGGATGAAGGATAATCGACGGTGCCTGACGGCTGTTCCGGGTGGCTATGCACAACACCACCTTCGTGGGTGTGTTCAGAAAAGAGAGGAGAATGAGCTTCGTTTTGGGCAGGGAAAACACCCAAAAGCGCGGTGAGTAATAACGCGGCAACGAGCATGGCACAAAGGATGCTAAGTGGTGAGGATGCTCGCTGCGTCATGCGAAATTCGTACTTTGTTTCATTGTCTCCGTCAATAATGATCCCCCCTTGGACTCAGATGACTTACTCTGAGTCGACCCAAAAACAACCAGAAGTCGCAGGGCTAACAACCAGTAAGCCTTGCCGCATTGAGCCAGCACCCACACCCCGTTCGCAATCTCCACATCCAGGCTGTAAGAACACGACGGCGGTGGCAGTGGCCCAGACCAGAAACGGAAGAACCTGATGTCCAACCAGTATGTTGAAACCATTGCCGGCACCCCCACCTCGATATTTGCGACGATTCTGAACCGTATGACATAAAGCGAGCGAACGGCTCTTGGCTGCTCGATGCCTTCTCTTGACGAAGCCTGTTCCCTGGTGGGGCTTTGCAGGGGGCAAGGCATCCCACTGCTGGAGGTGTTTGTGGTTGGCGCCCCGGGTGGCCCAGGTCCTGACCTTGGCCACCCGGACGGGTCCCCTTGGGCTAAAAGTTGAACAGTTCTCCGAGGATGGATTTCTTTTTGTGGTAGCCGTGCCCTTGCTTGTGCTTGGAGTGGCTGTCGTGCTGGCCGCCATGCCCTCCGAAATGGGGGGGCACTGGCTGCTGCTGATAGTGGGAGGGCTGCTGCTGCGGCGGCACTGGCGCGGCATGCTGGACAGTGGCAGACGGCTGCGAAGCCGCAGACCTCTCGATGATCTTGTCGAGTTCGCCGCGGTCAAGCCACACGCCTCGGCACTGGGGGCAATAGTCGATCTCAATGCCGCTACGTTCCGTCATAACCAGAGATATATTGCAATGTGGACAATTCATAAAAACCTCCGTGTTTGTCGCTTGTTTCGATGAAGCCTATTTGGCTGAGATACTGACCCTGTCGTCTTCAAAATCCAGGCTAGCCGCTCCGCCCCTAGTCATCCTCCCCCTTCTCCTTCGCTGGGCTGCCAGGCACCCAACCTCGGAAAGCGTCCTCCACCACGGCCTCTGGCGGAAACGTGCGCGTGCGGTGCAGCGAGAGCGCCACGGACCCGCCAAGGATGCCCAGAGTCAGCAGCAGCGCCCACTCCGTGGGGATGATCGGCCCGAAGTAGCCGTTGACGACCATCTTGAGGCCCACCACCACCAGCACAATGGACAGACCGTACTTGAGGTAGTGGAACCTGTGGATGATGCCCGTGAGGGCGAAGAACAGCGCGCGCAGGCCCAGGATGGCGAAGACGTTGGACGTGTAAACCAGGAATGGGTCCTTGGTGATGGCGAAGATGGCGGGAATGGAATCCAGCGCAAACACCAGATCCGAGAACTCCACCAGCGCAAGCACGATCAAGAGTGGGGTGATGAAGCGCACGCCGTTCTGGCGCACCATGAAGCGTTCGCCCACGTAGTCCGCCGTGACGCGGAAGTGCCTGCGCATGAACTTGGTCACGCGGTTGCCGGAAAGGTCTGGTTCATCGTTGATGGTCATGAGCATCTTGACGCCGGTGACGATGAGGAAGGCGCCGAAGACGTAGATGACCCAGTGGAAGGCGGTGAGGATGGCCGAGCCCGCCAGGATGAGCGCCGCGCGCATGACCAGTGCTCCGAGCACACCCCAGAACAACACCGTGTGCTGTGACTTGGCTGGCACCTGGAAATGGGCGAAAATGAGCACAAACACGAAGATGTTGTCGATGCTCAGGCTCTTTTCGATGAGGTAGCCGGTGAGGAATTCATACCCGGCCTGCTGGCCCTCGAAGTGGAAGATGACGCCGGAAAAGCACAGGGCCAGCAAGAGGTAGCCAAAGCTGAGCCAAAGGGATTCCTTGACGCTGATCTCGCGGTGCTTGCGGTGCAGCACGCCAAGGTCGAAAGCCAGGAGGACAAGAACCAGGAGGTTGAAGCCTACCCAGTGCCACCATGTCGTCATGCGCTGCTCCTTGAACCAGAAAGGGCTTGTGTGATTATGACCGTAAGGCAGGTGTGCCGCCCGCGAACTGGGGCCTTAAACTTCAAACACAGGTCGCGCTCTGGGCTGATCGGGGCGCATATTCCCCCTATTCCTCTGTGGCCGCTTCGTCCAAATGCTCCACCCATTCGCGCCATACCGCCCAGGCGATGGCCAGGATGATGGGCCCGGCGAACAGCCCCACTAGGCCAAAGGCAAAAGTGCCGCCCAACACGCCGAACAGCACCAGCAGAAAGGGAATTGTTCCGGCGCTGCTGATGAACAAGGGGCGCAGGAAATTGTCCAGCTGGCTCACCACCGCCGCACCCCAAATCCAGATGCCGATGGCCGCCCCAAGCTCACCCTGGAACAACAGCCAAGCCCCGGCGCCGCCCCAGGCCACAGGGGTGGCAAAGGGGATCAGGGCCACCAGTGCAGTGAGCGCGCCGAGCGTTACCGGTGAGCCGAGCCCCGCGACCCAGTATCCCAGCCCGGCAACAATGCCTTGCGCCAGCGCGGTGAGCAGAATGCCGTAGACCACGGCGCGAGTGGTGCCGCCTGCGGCGGAAAGATATCCGTTTGCCCGCGATCCAATGAAGCGAACCAGCACGTGGCGCAATTCGTCAATAATGCGCGGGCCGTTGCGGTAGAAAAAGAAGACAATCACCAGCGTCAGCACCAGCTTGACCAGGTTTCGTCCCACTCCCCCGGCCAGTCCCGCCGCAACTCCTGCATGCGCACCGAGCCAGGCCTGAAAGGTTTCGGCCAGCCCTTGGGGGTCGGACAAAAGCAACGCCCGCTGCACTTCCAGCCACTCGCCGAGCCAGGGGATGCTGCGCAACGATTCCGGCAACTCCGGCGGAGCATGGAGTAGGGCGAGCACGGCAGGGTAGATGCGTCCCAGCTCCTGTTGCCCAAGCCAGAGCAACCACAGCAGGGGTGCGCAAAGCGTCAGTGTCACCAAAGCGGTGGCAAGGCTGGCGGCCAGGGTCTCGCGCCCGCCGCAGCGTTTCCGCAGCCAGGCCGTCATGGGCCAGGAGGCGTAGGCCAGCACCCCTGCCCAGGCCAGCGGAGCCAGAAAGGGCGCCAGGATCAGTGACACCAGCAGGCCCAGGCTGGCCAAGGCCAAAAAGGGCGCCAAGCGGCGACTGAAGGAAGAATTGTATGTCATAAGCACCACCCCATGAGGTTTCGTCGGTAAACTCGGCCTCATGGGGCGGCTCACAGACGCTAATCCTGTTGAATACCGGCAATGCGCCAAGTCTGGCCAGCGCCCAGCCCGCTGGTCATGTGCCATACCTCGCTAAACGCCTCGGCGGGGGCGCCCGCCTCTTCGCGGATCTGGCCGGAGAAGCGCACGCTCCCCAGCATCCGGCCTGCCTCGACGCTGACATCAAGCAGTTCGGCGTTTAGCTGCACAACGTCTGTCTGCTGGGCCTGCCGGTTGCGTTCCTGATACTGCATTTGGACCTCGGCTGCCAGCTCCGGGCTGCAGAACAGGCGGATGTCCTCCATGTCGCCGCGGTCGTTGGCGGCCTGCAGGCGGATGAAGTTGAGCTTGGACTGGCGCAGAAAGCCATCCACGTCGAAGTCCGCCGGGACATTGGCCACAGGGGCGGTTCCGGGCGCCGCCGCGCCCATGCCGCCAAAGGTGTTCGGCGGGAAGCCCCCCTGCTGCGGCTGCTGAGCCATGCCGCCAGCAGGCCCGGCATACTGCATGGCCGGCTGCATCACGCTGGCAGGCTGGCGCCTGCGCATCAGCCAGCGCACCGCGAACACCGCGGCCGCAACCAGCAGCAGGATGAGCATCATATTGCCCATGCCCGCGCCCATGCCGAAGTGCGAGAACAGCGCGGCAATGCCGAGGCCTGCGGCGATGCCGGCAATGGGCCCCATCCAGCGGCTCATGCCGGACTGCGGCGCGGCCGGTGCCTGGGCGGCAGTCTGGGCGGGCCCGGCGGCGGGCTTGGAGGAGATGCCCTGGCGGTTCATGACGCCGGAGTCCCGGCTGAAGCCCGTGGACCGGCCCCCGCCCATCCGCTTGGCCTCGGCATCCTGAACCAGCGCGCCAAAGCCCATCACCACGGCGAGCAAGGCAATTGCAATGAGTTTCATTCCGTCTCTCCTTTGATGCCATACAGACCGGCCTCGCCGGTCCTTTCATCCCCAAACACGCCATCCCTAAACACATTGGGAGGCTTGCCAACACATAAATCACGGGCCGCCAGCATTACTTCTGTTCCGACTGGAGCGCGGCGATGCGCTCCTCCAGCGGCGGGTGGGTCATAAACAGGCGCTTCCAGCCCTGGCCGCCGCCGCCGGAAATGCCAAAGGCGGCCATGCTCTCGGGCAGGGGCTCGCCACGGCCCGCCTTGAGCCGCTGCAAAGCGTGGATCATGGCCTGCCGTCCGGCCAGATCGGCCCCGCCGATGTCGGCGCGAAACTCCCGCTTGCGCGAGAACCACATGACAATGATGGACGCCAGCAACCCGAGCACCAGTTCGGCTGCGATCATGGTCACATAGAAGGCCGGGCCGTGGCCGCGCTCGGTCTTGAATACCGCCCGGTCGACCAGCGAGCCGATGACGCGCGACAGGAACATGACAAAAGTGTTCACCACGCCCTGGATCAGGGCCAGGGTCACCATGTCGCCGTTGGCGATGTGCGCCACCTCGTGTCCGAGCACGGCCTCGGCCTCTTCGCGCGTCATCTGCTGCAGCAGGCCGGTGGAGACGGCCACAAGGGAATTGTTCCGGCTCATGCCAGTGGCGAAGGCGTTGGCGTCCGGGGCGTGGAACACGCCCACCTCGGGCATGGCGATCCCCGCCTGCGCCGCCTGCCTGCGGACGGTCTCAACGAGCCAATATTCCGCCGAGTTTGCGGGCGTCTCAATGACCACCACGCCCATGCTCCGCTTGGCCATCCACTTGGACAGGGCCAATGAAGCAAACGAGCCGCCAAAGCCCATCACCGCCGCAAAGACAAGAAGCGACGAGAGGTTGAGGCCGTTGGCGCTCAGGTAGGGCTCCACCCCGAGCAGGCGCATGCTGAGCGATAATACCAGCACAATGGCCAAGTTCGTGCCAAGGAAAAGCAATACGCGTTTCATGGGCATGGATCTCCTTGTTCTGCTCGTCCCTTCATTGCAGGGCCGTCCTCCGGAAATGCTGTTCCGTCCGCCGTATGGTCCTCAGGCCTGAGGCTCGGCCAGACCTGAAGAGCTCGCCGACCGATTTCAACACTGGGGATGTTAGGGGCAGTCAAAGCATTGGACAAGTCGTATGTTGCGATATATTGCATCGTAAAATACGATGTGTTGCAACTGAGACTCAAGGCCAGCCCTACCGGAAGGTAGCAGCCTTTAGCCGCTTCCAGCACTCTCGGGGGAACCGGAATGAGCCAACTCAACTACAAGCATTTAAGATACTTCTGGGCAGTGGCCAAAACGGGCAGCATGGCGCGCGCCGCGCAGCAACTGCACCTCACCCCGCACACCATCAGCGGGCAGCTCAGCGAATTCAAGGATGTGTTGGGGGTGGAGCTGTTTCGCCGTTCCGGGCGCAACCTTGAGCTGACAGATGCCGGGCGGCGTATCCTAAGCTATGCGGAAGACATCTTCACTATTGGCGACGAACTGCTGGATGCCCTGCGCGACCACACGGCCAAAAGGACGCTCCCTTTCCGGGTGGGGATTGCCGACTCGGTATCGAAGTCCGTGGCCTACCAGTTGGTGGAGCCGGCGCTCAAACTCCAGGACTCCGTGCGGCTTGTCTGCCGCGAGGGCCGACTGACTCCGCTGCTGGCGGAATTGGCGATACATCGGCTCGACATGATCATTGCAGACCGGCCCATGCCAACGAATTTGAACGTTCGCGGCTACAGCCACCTGCTTGGGGAGAGCGGGCTGACCGTGTTTGGCACGAGCCGTCTGGCGGCGGAGATGTCCGGCAGTTTCCCGGCCATGCTCGATAACGCTCCGTTTCTCCTGCCCGGTGAAGATGTCGCCATCCGGCCCAAACTGATCCAATGGCTTGAGGCCGAAGGCTTGCGGCTGCGCATCGTCGGCGAGTTTGACGACAGCGCCTTGGTGAAATCCTTCGGCCAGGCCGGGGCCGGGCTGTTTGTTGCGCCCACGGCCATCGCTGAGCATGTTTGCGAGCAATACAGGGTAGTGGCAATCGGCCGCATTGATTCTGTGGTCGAACATCTCTATGCAATCACGACCGAACGCCGTCTTACCCATCCGGCAGTCGTGGCGATAAGTAAGGCGGCGCGGCAGGATATCTTTGGTGGGGGCAAGCACTGATCTAAACGAACTGCCAGCAGACCGCCAGGCGACAGGCCGTCATCATTATATAAATGATATCAGTCTAGTGTGATGACATGTCCAAGTCAAAGTCGTTACAATCTCCCAAGCCCAGGCGGCCAAAAGGCTCTGGCAAGAGAGGACAAATCATGCAAAGGAACGGGTTCTTTTGGGTCCTCAAAAGCTACTGCACCCCGTACCGTTGGAGCTTGGCATGCAGCGTCTTCCGCGTGATGCCCAGCTTCCGGGCCGTTTCGCTTTTGTTCCCGCCAGCGCTCTCAAGGGCATCCAGGATCGCCACCCTTTCGATCTCGTCAAGGGTCATGTCCTGGATGTTCACCCCAACTGGCGAAGCCCCCGCGCCGCTTTGGGCGATGGCTGAGGGCAAGTCCTGTTCGCGGATGTACTCGCCCGCGAGCAGAACAACCGCGCGCTCCACGCAGTTCTCCAACTCGCGAACGTTCCCCGGCCAGGGGTATTTGAGCAGCCTGTCCATGGCCTCCGGGGTGAACCCCTTGACCTGCTTGCCGTTCTTGGCCGCGAATTTCTTCAGGAAGTGCATGGCCAAAAGTGGGATATCCTCACCACGTTCACGGAGCGGCGGCAAGGACAGCATGACCACGTTCAGCCGGTAATAGAGGTCCTGCCGGAAACGGCCCACCTCGACCTCCTGCATGAGATCGCGGTTGGTGGCTGCCAGGATGCGCACATCCACCTTGATCGCGTGGTCGCCGCCCACCCGCTGAATCTCTCTCTCCTGAATAGCCCGCAAGAGCTTGACCTGCATAGCCAGCGAGATTTCACCGATTTCATCAAGAAAAATTGTGCCCTTGTCCGCCATCTGGAAGCGGCCATCATGCCGCCTGTCGGCCCCGGTGAAGGCCCCTTTTTCATGCCCGAAGAGCTCTGATTCCAACAGATTCTCCGTCAAGGCAGCGCAGTTGACGGCCACGTAGGGTCCGGCTTTGCGCGAACTGTTGGCGTGGGTCGCCTTGGCGATGAGTTCCTTTCCTGTTCCGGATTCGCCCGTGATGAGCACGGTAGCTTCGGAGGGGGCGATGGTGGCCAGCATGTCCATGAGTTGGTGCATGGGCTGGCTCGTTCCGATGATGCCGCCCGGATCAAAGGAGGCAGCCAGCGTCACGCGCAGGGCCTTATTCTCGTCTCGCAGGGACGTGTGGTCCAGGGCGCGCTCCAGGGTCAGCTTGAGGTCGTCGAAATCAAGAGGCTTAGCGAGATAGTCATAGGCTCCCGCCTTGATGGCCTCCACCGCCGACTCCACATTGGAATAGGCCGTCATGATCAGGATGGGTATGGCCGGGTTGTAGGCCTTGATCTCCTTGAGCGCCTCAATGCCAGAAAGTCCGGCCATGCGCACGTCCATCAGGATCAGGTCGTAGGGGCGCTGGCGGCACAAGACCACCGCAGCCTCGCCGTCCTCCGCGCCTTCAACGCGATAGCCCCAGTCGGCCAGGAGCGTGAGCAGCATATTCCTGTGGCCGGAATCGTCATCGACAACGAGCAGCTTCGTCTTGGAGGGCTTCAACTTCAGGCCTCCTATGCAGCCTGCCCTTCCAGGGGCAGCAGGATGGTGAATGTGGTTCCGGTGCCAGGCTGGCTTTCCACCTTGATCTCTCCTCCATGCCCTTCCACAATCCGATGCACGATGGCCAAACCAAGCCCCGTGCCGGATGGTCTGGTGGTGAAATATGGGTTGAAGATGTTGGAGATGACGTCCTTGGACATCCCCTTGCCCGTGTCGGCGATGCGCACGGCGAGTCGGCCAGGGCCGCCCTCGCGATGGACGGACACTTGAAGCACCCCGTTCCGCTCCATGGCCTGGATGGCGTTGAGGAACAGGTTCAGCAGCGCCTGGGTGACTCGCTCCGCATCCATAGGGACCAAGGGCAGGGCATCGTCCCGGTTGAAGCGGACCTCCACCCCCTTGGCCGAAGCGTCCGACGCGGCCAAGCGCAAAGCCCGTTCGATGACCGCGTTGACATCCTCGTTCTTGAGGACAGGCTGCCCCGGCTTGGCAAACTCCAGCAGTTCGGAAACGACCCGGTTGAGGCGGTCCACCTCCTGAATCATGACCCTGGCGGCGTCCCTGTCCGGCCCATCGGCTTTGGTCTTCCCCGCTAGATAGGTGGCGAAGCCCTTGATTGAGCTGAGCGGGTTACGAATCTCATGGGCAACGCCCGCAGCCAGATTCCCCAGAGCCGAGAGCCGCTCATTGCGCCGCACCTGGTCCTGAAGACGTTTGATTTCTCCAAGGTCGCGCAGGATGAAGAGATGGCCGAGAAAAAAACCGTCCTCGTTGACGATGCGTGATGCGCTTAGGCTCACTGGGGTCATTTTCCCCTGCCTGCTCACGAGCTCCATCTCCCTTTCAAGCACAACTTCATCCTGGCTCAGAGCCGTAACGAGAGATGCCCAGTCCAGTCCGCCAATGTCGTGCAGCGGCATTCCAGCCAGCGTTTCGGGGCTGACGCCGAGCAGGCCCGAGGCAGCCTCGTTGGCCAACGTGATATGCCCATCTGGGTCGCTGGTCAGCAATCCAAGGGGCAGATTGGTGACGACCTCAGAGGAGAAGGCCCGCGCATCCTGAAGCAAACGGCGTGACTTCCTGTAGCTCTGTGCCCAGAACAGCGAAACAAAGCCGCCAAATCCCAGCAATCCCACCAACAGGGCGATGACCACTGTGTTACGGAAATCTTCGTCCAGGGCAGCCTCAAAGGGACGTATGTCAAGACCCACGAAGACGACCTGCCTGTCCCGCTGGAGAGGGCTGACCACCCCAGAGGCCTTGGGCGAAGGCGAGCCGGGAGTGCAGTCCGTGCAGTCGCTCTTGGGGGTGTCCCACATCTCGTGATGAAAACCAGCCTGAGGTGAGAAGAAGCGATAGACCTCGAAAACCTTGCCCTCGCCCGAGGAATCGGTCACCCGCCATTTTTCATCCGCAGCCACGCCAAGGGCGGCCATGGCCCTGGCCGCATAAAGGCGCGTGCCGATTTTGGACTTGTCGCTGTGGGCGAGGACCAGGCCCTCTGCGTTCGTCACCATGACAAAAGCGATGCTGGGCTGCTTGGAGGTTTCCTCCAGCAGCGCCTGTAAATGCTGGCGTCCACCGCTCATGCCCATCCAGGTTCTCGTTCCGGCCTCCAAGGCCCAGATGAGCGACTTGGCCCTGTCGGTCAGGGTTTCGGACATGTGCAGCTTTTCGCGCTGGGTGTTGCGTGCCGCAAGCACGGCAATGGCCAGGCCTAGAATCAAGGCCAGCCCAACCATAAGCCACGGAGAAAGCTGCAAAAAGAAATTGCGTCGCAGGGAGGGGACAGAGGGCAAGGCAGGCATGATGGCATCCTCTTCAATTATTCAAGCTGCACGAAGTGTATCCATTCTTCGCACCGTGTCCAGAGGTGTGGATACTTTCTATCCATGTGGGACTCGCCAATTCCAGCCAATCCCGCGAGCAGAATCTAATACATTATTAATTCAAGATATTTACATGCATTGTCGCGAGTTGGCACGGGGATTGCCCTAGTCCCATCAGCACGAGTTGAATTGGGGAGGCGAAATGCAAAGGACTGCACCTTCGCCACCCCGCAGAACGGCAGGACCAGGAGTGAGATCATGTGGGGATGTTCAAGCACGATGCTCCCGGGATTGGGCGGGCCAATGGGCCTCCTGGCATACTCCCTGTTCTTCATGCTCCTGATCTATGTTGCCGTGAGAGTCGCAAGAACCTGGCGTTTCAGCGACTCCGCCTCTGCCGACAAAAGGGACTCGCTGGAAATTCTCAAGGTTCGTTTGGCCAAAGGCGAGATCAGCAGGGACGAGTTCAATGAACTCAAGAACCTGCTGTAGCACCGCTCCAGGGCTGGCAGGAGCCTGCCGACGGACCGCAGTGCGGCGGCGGAAGCTGCGGCGGCTGATAGGCACTTGCCCTGTAAACACTGAAACTCAAGCACAGGAGACGATTATGAAGACTTTCACGAAGACCCTGACCCTCTCTCTGGCTCTGGTGGCCGTTCTTGGTCTGGCCGGTGTCGCCAACGCCCAGGGGCATGGCATGGGCATGATGGGCGGAAGCGACCATGGAAACATGGTGGGTGGCAACGGCATGGGCATGATGGGTGGCATGCAGGGCTTGACCCCCGAGAAGCAGGCCATCGTCCAGAAGGCCTATGCCGAATACAACGCGTTCGCTGCTCCCCTCAGCCAGCAGCTCTTCGCCAAGCAGTCGGAACTCAACGCCCTGCTTTACGGCGGAGCCGCCGACAGCGGCAAGATCGCTGCCCTGACCAAGGAAATCGGCGACCTGAACGCCAAGCTCTACAGCGCCCAGGTGAACCTGCGCAAGCAGCTGGTCAAGGAAGGCGTCCCTGCCTCCGGCATGGGCATGGGCATGGGCGGCATGCACATGGGCGCGATGGGCGGCAATGGCCATGGGAATATGATGATGGGCGGCATGGGCATGAACGCCATGCAGGCCGGTGGCATGCACTCTGGCGGCGCGCACATGAGCGGCTGGTAGACCATATCTCCTCCTCCCCCTGCCCTGGGGCGGGCCATCGTGGTCCGCCCCTTTTTGAGGTCCCGAAGCCGCGCCTGGGCAGTCGCGCTGCTGACGGAAGGGTTGATGCCCACGAGACCATTCCCCTTATCTGAACCGCTGGAGGTGTCATGTATTTTATTGCGCACTGCGCCCTGCTTTTCGCCCTGCTTCTTTCGATCGCGGCGGCAGGGTTCGCCTGCATAGAGGCATGGTCGGGGCAGGACAAAACCGTGCCCTGGCTGGAGCGGGCGCACATGTTTGCGGTTCTGCTTATGGTGCTGGCCTCGACCACGCTGCTGCGGGCCTTGCTCGCGCGCGACTTTTCCCTGGCGTATGTCGCCAAGTTCACGGACAGTTCCCTGCCTGTCCTGTATACTCTCGCGGCGTTCTGGGCAGGCCAGGAAGGGTCCTTGCTCTTCTGGACGTTGACCATGGCCCTGGCGGTCGTGGCGTTCTATTTTTCGAAGTCGTATCAAGGGCTCTCCCCGCGAACCCGCCTCTATTTCTGGATGTTCTATCTGCCTATCCAGGCGTTTTTCCTGCTGATGCTCACCGGCATGAGCAACCCCTTCGTGGCGCTGGCCAGTCCACCCGCTGAAGGCCAAGGCCTCAATCCGCTCCTGCGCAATATCGGGATGGCGCTGCACCCACCCTTGCTGTTCTTCGGCTACGCCGGATTCACCATCCCCGCCTGTCTCGCCCTGGCGTTCTCTCTTTCCGGCGAGCGGAAATCCTGGCTGAATGCGGCGCACAACTGGACGCTGTTCTCCTGGGCCTTTCTTACTTCAGGCATTCTGCTGGGCGGCTGGTGGGCCTATATGGAACTGGGCTGGGGCGGCTACTGGGCCTGGGACCCCGTCGAAAACGCCTCCTTGATCCCCTGGTTCGCGGCAACGGCACTCCTGCATACGTCTCTGCTACAGCGCAGGTTTGACGTCCTGCCGCGCACCAACGTCTTCCTGGCCAGCCTGACCCTGCTGCTCTGCCTCTTCGCCACCTACCTCGTGCGTAGCGGCGTGGTGGAATCCCTGCACGCATTTGGCGCGGGCAGCGTGGGCCGCCCCCTCATCCTGGCCATCGCCTTTGGCCTTGCGCTCAGCTTGGCCGTCATCACGGCGATGCCTCGCAGCAATGCCGCCGCACTGCCCGAGATGGGCAGCAGGCAGGGCTTGATCGTGGTATCGGTTTGGCTCTTCATCGCCCTCGGAGCCATCGTGCTGCTCGGCACCGTCTGGCCCGTCATCAGCCAGCTTTGGGAGTCCAAACCCAGGGGCATGACCCAGGGGTTCTACAATACCATTTGCCTGCCGCTGTTCACCGGCCTGGCCATGCTGCTGGCCGTGGCCCCCTGGCTCGGCTGGCGCGGAGGTCTCGAAAAATCAAAGATGGCGGCAATACCCGTCGCCGTTTTGGTCGCGGTCTTTGCGATCGGGCTGTGGCTCGGCATCAAGCCCGTGCTTGCCGTGGCCGGGGTGGGCGCGGCTGCGGCCGTGGCCATTTCCTCTGCGCTGCTCGCTTTCACCATCCCTAAGGCTGTGCGCAGCAGGAACTTCTGGAGCAGCCATGGCTCACACCTGGGGTTCGCTTGCATCGTTCTGGGGGTGGCCGTGTCAGGGCCGTTCCAGAAGAGCACGGAAGCGCCGTTGTCGCCTGGACAGAGCATCTCGCTTGAGGGCTATGAGTTTACATACACCAGGATGCGGCAGTTCAAAACCTCCGAGATGAGCGTTGATGAGGCTATCGTCCAAGTGGTCAAGGACGGCAAGATTGTCGGCGAGCTGACCCCGCAAAGCCGCTTGTACCGCAACTTCGACCACCCTAACAGCGAGGTCTCCGTAATCTTCAGCCTTGGCAACGAGTTGTATGCAACCATCCACGACGTAAAGGGCGAACTCGTATCGCCGCTCAAGGTCACCATCAATCCGATGGTCAACTGGGTCTGGATCGGCAGCGTGATCATTTGCCTCTTCCCCCTGCTGGCCCTGCGAACCAGGCGCGAGAAAACAACCAAGATGCTTGAAGGATAGGATGGAAACCATGACCACAAAGACAGACAACTCCATGCAGAAAATGATCATCGCCATGCTGGGGCTTGGCGTTCTGGCGATATTCTTGACGGCCTTCGTCTCGGGGGTCGGAATCCCCACCGCCAAAGAGCGCCCGGCGGCCAACGCCGAAGATTCTGAGATGATGTCCTCCGTGCCGCCGCTCATGGCCAAGCTCAAGGACAACCCCAACGACAAAGAGGCTCTGCTGCAACTGGCACATGTGTTCAACCGCGCCGAGCAGTGGGACAAGGCCGAACCGTTCTGGAGCAAGGTCGTGGCCCTGGACCCTGAAAACACCGGAGCGCGCTACCATCACGGTTTTGCCCTGGCACAGCTTAACCGCTTCCCCGAAGCCATCGCCGAGTACGAAGCCATCCTGAAGGCCAAGCCCGGAGAGTCCATCGCCCACTACTACCTGGGGCTGATCAACAAACAGGGCCTGAAGAAGCTGGATGTTGCGAAAAAGCACTTCAAGCAAGCCTTGGCCCTCAAGCCGGACGACAAGGAACTGGTTGCGGAAATTGAAAAAGAACTCGCCAATATGAAGTAGTCTGAGGAGATGCGGATGCTTCGCGGCGTGCTGACACTCATGGTGCTCTTCTCCCTCCTGCCCGGCACAGCTCAGGCCGGGCAGGCCCTGGAGATATTCTACACAGGCAACTCATACGGACAGTATGACCCCTGCCCCGCTTGAGGGGGCAAGCTCATGGGTGGGCTGGCCCGGCGGGCCGCCTTTATCGCTTCCAAACGGGACACCCCGGAACAGAACACCATACGGTTGTTCATCGCCGGGCCATACGAACTGCTGGATATTGAGGAAGGCAAATCCCCGGCGGCAAGGGCTCCGCAGGTTGTCGGCGAGGCCTATGCGGCGTTGCAGTATGACGCCATGATGCTCACCCCTGGCGACGGGGAGGTTCTTGGGAACAGGCTGCCCAAGACGCTCGTGCCCTGGGCCATGCCCCCGGGGAGGGTGATGAGTAAGACACTCAAGCGGCAGGGCCTTCGGATCGGCCTGGTGTTCTTCCCCGTGCAGCAGAAGCCGGGACAAGTGCCTTCGGACAAGGATATGGATGACGTGAGAGTCGAGGCGCTCAGGCTCAAGGCCAGCGTTCACGTCGTCATTGGGATCAGTCCCTGGGGATTTGCGGCGGAGCAGGCGTATCTGGAGCGCTTCAGCACATCGCCGCAGCCCATTGATGTGTTGTTGGGCGGAGGCCTTGGCCCAGGAAGCCGGGGCAAGCTTGCCGCCGGAGGTATCACTGCCTGGGTGCGGCCTTACTCCAGAGGCAAGGCCGTGCATGTCATCCGGCTGGGGAACATTCCGAAACGACAGGGGCAAGCCCAGGCAAAACGTGAAGAGGATGTGCGGTTTGATGTGGTTTCCCTGGACGACAAAATCCCCGCCGACAGGACAATGGACCGAATCCTTGCCCCGGCGCGAGCATCGAATTGAACTGCCATGGGGGGGGCAGGCGACGCTCCAGCAGGACATCAGCGAGAGCTGCGTGCCTCCCTGCCGCCCCCAGCTCAGAGACCTTGTGGGGTGAGACAGGACCAGCCGCGCGGATTTGACATCGGCTGCAACATGTGAAAGTATGAGCACTCGTTCACATGAAGTCCCTTTGCCCGCACCTCGCGGATATAAATACTGGAGCAACACATGGCAGTGACAACGTTTATCATCAGGGAAATGGACTGCTCCGAAGAGGTGACCGTGCTCACGCGCGCGCTCACCCCCTTGGTGGGGCAGGAATCCCAGCTCACCTTCGACCTGCTGCAACGCAAAATGCACGTCGATCTTTCTGATCTGAACGTCAGCCCAGAGCTGATAATCGAGGCCATCACTCGGACCGGCATGAGAGCGGAGCGTTTTGAGGTGGCCCTGGCCAATTGCGCCTGCTGCGGAGGGGGAGGCTGTTCCGACTCCAAGAGCAGTTTCTGGCAACGCCGAGGCCGCGAGGTGCTGTGCGCAGCAAGCGGTCTGATGTGGGCCTCGGGCCTCCTGCTCATGATGGCCGAGCACGGCTCATTCCTGGCCGCGTTCAGGGAGAGCGGCACGGCCCCACTGCTCGCCAAGGTTCTCTGGGTGCTGGCGTCGCTCAGCGGCGTTTGGCACGTGCTGCCCAAGGCCGTGCATTCCCTGCGGTCCCTGCGCCCGGACATGAACCTGCTCATGGTTCTCGCTGTATTTGGTGCCATGGCCATCGGCGAGTTCTCCGAGGGGGCTTCGGTGGCATTCCTCTTCGCCCTGGCGAACCAGTTGGAGGCCTGGAGCGTAGCGCGGGCCAGCAACGCCATCCAGTCCCTCATGAGCCTGGTCCCTGACAAGGCGTTGGTGCTTTATCCTTCGTCCCCCACGCCGATTGAGACCCGCGTTGAGGACGTGCCTCTGGGGGCGCTGGTCCTCGTGCGTCCCGGCGACCGCGTCCCCCTGGACGGAGTGGTCCGTTCCGGGATTTCTGCGGTGGACCAGTCTCCCATAACCGGCGAGTCCATGCCCGTGGGCAAGGAGCCGGGGGCAGTAGTCTATGCTGGCACCATCAATGCCGATGGCGCGCTGGAGGTCGAGACCACCAAACCGGCCTCCGAGTCCACCCTGGCCAGGATCATGCGCATGGTGGAACAGGCCCAGTCCAAACGGGCCAGGGCTGTGCAATGGGTGGAAAAATTCGCGGCCTTCTACACCCCGGTCATGATCGGGGTCGCCATCCTGTTCGCCATGGTCCCGCCCCTCTTCTTCGGTGGAGATTGGAGCCGCTG
Organism: uncultured Desulfocurvus sp.; assembly: GCA_964390575.1. Taxonomy (GTDB): domain Bacteria; phylum Desulfobacterota; class Desulfovibrionia; order Desulfovibrionales; family Desulfovibrionaceae; genus Humidesulfovibrio. Next base: position 38,486 of record CAYMIP010000008.1, read on the forward strand.
GTTTTACGAGGCCCTGGTGATCCTGGTCATCTCCTGTCCTTGCGCCCTGGTCATCTCCACCCCCGTGAGCATCGTGGCCGGGCTTGCCTCCGCAGCGCGCAACGGCGTGCTCATCAAGGGCGGCGTGTTCCTTGAGGTCCCGGCCACGCTCACCGCCGTGGCCCTGGACAAGACCGGCACACTGACCCACGGCAGGCCCGCCGTGGCTGACGTGAGCGTGCTAAACGGCGTTTCGGAGAATGAGCTGCTGGGCATCGCCGCCGCACTTGAATCGCGCAGCAGTCACCCCCTGGCCCTGGCCATTGTCCGTCACGCCGCAAGTCAGGGGGCTGCCCCCGTGCAGGTGGAAGAGGCCCAGGCCCGACCAGGCCTCGGCGCGCAAGGTCGCATCCAGGGCCGGGAACATTTCATCGGCAATCTCCGGTTCCTGGAAGAGAACAGATCGGTGGTCCGAACCCAAGCACTGGCGGACGTGATCGTCCGCTATGAGCGATCCACCGGCACTACAATCTTCATATGGGACACGGAAAAGGTCCTTGGCTGCATGCTGCTGGAGGACAGGGTCCGCCCCCAGTCCAAGACGGCTTTGGCCGAACTCAAGGCCTTGGGCGTTGACACCATCATCATGCTCAGCGGGGACAACGCCAGGACCGCTGAAAAAATCGCGGCACAGACAGGTGTCACCGAGTTCCGATCGGACCTGATGCCCGAGGACAAGACGCGGGCGGTGGAGGAACTTGTCCAGTCCGGCAAGCGTGTCGCCATGGTCGGGGACGGCATCAACGACGCCCCCGCGCTTGCGGCCTCACACCTCGGCGTAGCCATGGGAGCCATCGGCACGGATGTGGCCATAGAGACCGCCGATGTGGCCCTCATGTCCGACGACCTGTCCAAGCTGCCCTGGCTCATCCGGCACTCCCGCCGCACCATGGGGATCATCAAGGCGAACATCGCCTTTGCCCTGGGCATCAAGGCCATCTTCCTGCTGCTGGCAGTTTTCCAAATCGCAACGCTCTGGACAGCCATCCTGGCCGACATGGGGTCTTCGCTTCTGGTCATCTTCAACGGGTTGCGCTTGCTGCGAGCAAAGCAATAGCAACCAGGCGCGCCCGCCGAAACGTTCACCGAGGAGGAGTCATGGCGAATCAAGGCCCAGCCCGCCGCCGCACGTCTTTGACCACTTGGCGTTGGCTCTTGACCTTGGGGTTTATCCTCACTGTTCTCGCAAGCCGGACTCCGGCACGTGGTGAGACCCTGCCCAAGGCAGTTCCGGTCCAGAAAACGGCCACGGGTTCTGAGCAAACGGAGGCCATGTCCAAGATGGAAAGCGGCACACCCGAGAACGGAATTGAACAGCCGGCACGCAAGGTCAGTGTGACCTCAGGCTTTGGCAAACGCCGCGACCCGATCAATAAACGCAAGAAGTTCCATAAGGGCGTGGACATCTCCCGCCCCGCCGGGACAGAAGTCTTCGCCTGGCTGGAAGGGGTCGTCGCGCACAAGGGCTGGATGGGCAGATATGGCCTGACCGTGGACATCCTTCACGAGAATGGCTTGGTGAGCCGCTACGCGCACCTCAAGCAGGCTGCGGTGGTGACGGGGCAGCCCATTGAGGCGGGGCAACTAATCGGCTTGATTGGCCGCACAGGACGCACGACAGGGCCGAACCTGCACTTTGAAATCGTCGCCGGGGGCAAACGTGCTGACCCTCGCAAGCTGTCCATCGACTTTTCACAGATCGTTGGCGAGATTGCGGGCAAAGCTCGGCACAGGACCACGCCTGAGGATATCCTCCGGCAAGAGATGCCGTTTACGGCTGGGCAGGCCGATACGCTCCAGAGCAAACAGGAGGAGGGCAGCCTCCTCAGCATCCCAACCATGTAGCAGCCACGCCGGGAGGGTGCCACCTATCTCGAACCTCTAATCGGCCTTGAGGAGAGGCATAAAATGAAAGCCGTCTGCAAAACCCTGGCCCAGGCCGTTGCCATCGTCGCCCTTGCCTCTGGACTCGCCCTAGGGGTGAACGCCCTGCGGCCGGATGGGCTGCCTCTTGTTGAGGCGCGCCCCAGCGCCGTCCAGCTTGACCAAAGCATTGGTGAAATATCGGTCAAGGACGCGGCCATGCTGTTCGCCTCTGGCCGTGCCGTGTTCTTGGATGCGCGTTCGCAATTCGAGTTCGAGCAAGGACATATCACGGGTGCCATCAACCTGCCGCCTCGGGAGTTCGCCTCCCAATTCCAGGACATCAAGCCCCGACTGGCGGGCCAGGAAGCCGTCATCACTTACTGCGACGGCGAGCGCTGCCCCTTGAGCCATGCCCTGGCCGAGCATCTGCGTGGTGCCGGGCTGAAAAACGTCCGGGTGCTGAAGAATGGCTGGACGCTGTGGACCACGGAGAAGCTGCCTGTGGAAAGGGGGCGCTAAACCGGATGGAGTCGTCCAAGCACCCTGTCCTTCTCCTGTGCCGAGACAGATGGGCCGTTGCAGACGTCCTTCTGCGGCTGGCCCTCGCAGGCATCCTTCTCGCCGCCAGCGCGGGAAAGATCATGGACCCGCAGAGTTTTGCCGCAGTCGTTCGGGATTACCAAATCGTGCCGCCTGCCCTGGTCAACCTGACGGCCATCATCCTGCCCTGGTTGGAACTGGTGCTGGGCATCCTGCTGCTCGCCGGAAGGCTGCGCCTGGGAACCCTGCTCCTCGTCAACGCCTTGTTCCTGGCTTTCCTGGGCGCACTTGTCGCGAACTATTTTCGCGGCATCGACGTGGGCTGCGGCTGCTTCTCAACCACACGGGAAGCTTCGTCGCCAATGCTCTGGTACATCGTCCGCGACGGGGCGTTCGTGGCGCTGGCCCTGAGTGCGGCCTGGGTTTACCGGACAAAGCAACGACACGGTCTTGATGGCTGATTGAGAAGAATTCTGCGCGCCAACGTGCAACCAAACTGGAGAGCAAAGATGAAATGTCCGAAGTGCAATGTCATCCTCCTGCTGACCGAGAGACAAGGGGTTGAGATCGACTACTGTCCGGAATGCCGGGGCGTCTGGCTGGACCGGGGGGAACTGGACAAGGTCATAGAGAAGGCCAGCGCCCAGGCGCAGCCAGCATCGGCGCAGGCCATGCCCCAGGTGGGACACCCGCAGCAGAATTCCACCCCATACGTGCAGCAGCCCATGCCTTCCGGCTTTGGCGGCAACTGCTCGCACGCGCCACACCAGGAACGACACCACGGAGACAAACACGGGCACCACCAATATGGCTATGGACACAGTCACAAGCACAAGAAGAAATCCATTCTCGGCGAGCTGTTTGACTTTTAGTCGTTCTTTCTTGCCTGTGGGTTTCTTCAACTTGCGGCCCTGCACTGACCCCAAATCGCCCGCCCTCACGTCATTGCCCCGCGAGGGCGGGTAAGACTCCTTCAGGAGGCCCGCCATGGATACAAAGCAGGGAAGTGATCAGTTTCTGTACCGGCTCAAGTGGATCACCGTCGCAGTCATCGCCGTGATCGTCGTCTGGCAAGGGCTGCCTTGGGCCAAACACATGCTGAGTCGGGAGACCACGACGCCAAGAGCTGTCACCCCGCGCGGGGACTTCGCCGCAGACGAAAAGAACACCATTGAGCTGTTCGAGAGTTCCCGCGACGCCGTGGTCTTCATCTCCACCACGCAACGCGTCATGGAGGCCTGGAGCAGGAATATCTTCACGATCCCACGCGGCACTGGCTCCGGGTTCGTCTGGGACGACAAGGGCCATGTCATCACAAACTACCATGTGGTGGCAGGAGCTGCGGAGGCGCGGGTGCGGTTTTCGGACGGGAAGGAGCACGCCGCGACACTGGTTGGGGCAAGCCCCGCGCATGACCTCGCCGTGCTACGGATCGTCTCAGGCGACAAACGCACTCCGTTGCCCCTTGGCACATCCCAGGACCTCAAGGTCGGCCAGAAAGTATTCGCCATCGGCAACCCGTTTGGCCTCGACTGGACCTTAACCACTGGCATAATCTCCGCGATGGACCGCTCGCTCAAAAGCGAGGATGGAGGTGTGATCGAGCATCTCATCCAGACAGATGCGGCCATCAATCCAGGAAGCTCTGGCGGCCCGCTCCTCGACTCAGCAGGACGTCTCATCGGGGTGAACACCGCCATCTACAGCCCATCGGGGGCCTCCGCCGGGGTTGGTTTCGCCATTCCCGTGGACACAGTAAACAAAGTGGTTCCCGCGTTGGTCGCGAAAGGGAAGTATATCCGCCCGTCCCTTGGCATCAAGGTTGACCAGCGCCTAAACGACATGGTTGCCGACCGCATGGGCGTCAAGGGCGTGCTGGTGCTGGGCGTGCAACCCGGCTCTGGAGCCGCTGCCGCTGACCTCGTGGCCGCAAGCTTCGCACAGGACGGCTCCTTCGTTCCTGGCGACATCGTCACGGCTGTGGAGGGCAAGCAGATTGACAGCGTACAGGGACTGCTTGCGCGGCTGGATGACTTCAAGGTTGGGGAAAGCGTTCGGCTCACCCTTCTGCGGGAAGGCAAGCACATGGAGCGCACGGTCCGGCTCCAGGCAGAGGGAGCAATGAAGCGTTAGCCGCCAGGGTGGCGGCAAGAGCCTGGCTCTGATCTTTGGTTCTCCCCGGTGCCAGCATGCCCAGAATAGCGACGGACGCAACTTAATGATGAGAGGCTTCTATTGAATCTTGAAATTCGAGTCCTGTGCATGTGGATTTGTCCCGTCGAGGGAGCATTGGAGATTCTCCCTGCCCTCACCGCCCTCCCAGCCCCCAGGCGGGGGCTTCATACGTTGCGGGTGATATCCAACCGACTCCCGCTTGAGCCTCGTCTGGCTGGGCCTTCGGCATGACTGTAATGCGGCGGGACCTTTTCCTGATCATCGTGACGGTCCTCGGCGCGTGGCTTGGCTACGCCAACCCCTGGGTGCAGTTCCCGTTGGCCGCCTTGGCCTTGCCAGCGGGCCTGGCGGCGTTGGGACTGGACGCGGAAAGCCCAACGGCAGCATTCAAGCGCGCCTGGCTGGCCGGGGCCTTGGCTGCCTTGGGCTGCCTGTATTGGGTATACTGGCCCGTGCATCGCTACGGTGGAGTGCATCGGTTCCTGGCCTTGCCGATGCCAGTCCTCATGGCCATGATCATGGCCGTCTACTTTGGCCTTTTCGGCATGGTTGCGCAGGTGGCTGGAAAACGCCTGCCTCCAATCCAGACCCTGCTCTGCCTGGGCTTGGCCTGGACCCTCATGGAACTCGCCATGGCCACCCTGCTTTCCGGATTTCCCTGGTTGACCCTGTCAGCGGCCTTTGTGCCTTGGCCCCTCGTGACGCAACTCGCAGCATACATCGGCGGGCACGGCCTCTCCGGCGTCTTGGCCCTCATCGCGGCTGGCATGGTGCTGGCCCAGCGCTCAAAGGCCTGTGCCGCGATCTCCCTGAGTGTGGCACTTCTGGTCTGCGGCCTGGGCTGGCAGCGCATCCAGTCGTACTCGGAATCCACACCGCCACGCGCCGTGGCAATCATCCAGGGCAACATCGACCAGGGCCTCAAGTGGGACCCCACTTACCAGCAGCGAACCGTGACGAAATACGTTTCCTTGAGCCGCAGAGCCTTGGCCGACGCCCCGGAACTCATTGTTTGGCCCGAGACCGCCATGCCCTTCTACTTCCAGGACGACACGGCGTTGCGCGCCCCGGTCCTCGATTTCCTGAGCGCCACCAACGCGAGCCTCATCCTCGGCTCCCCGGCCTATGAGCCGAAGATTACTGGGCCGCAGACCCTGTTCAACCGTGTCTTTCTGCTGAGCGGAATGGGCGTTGCGCCCCGATGGTACGACAAGGAGCACCTCGTGCCATTTGGCGAATACATGCCTTTCGCCGAGTGGCTGCCCCTTCAGAAGCTGGTGAATGGAGTCGGTGATTTTTCGCCCGGACGGAACGAAACGAAGCTCGCCTCCGGCGACTTTGTCCTTGGGATGCTCATCTGCTACGAGGCGATATTCGCGGGGCTGGCTCAGGATCGCGTCTCCCAGGGCGCAAATCTGCTCGTGAACACGAGCAACGACGCCTGGTTCGGGGACACCTCCGCGCCGCTCCAGCATTTGCAACTCGCCGCGCTCAGGGCCATTGAGCAGGGGCGCTGGCTGGTGCGCGGCACAAACACGGGCATCTCAGCCTTCATCGACCCCTTGGGGCGCATCCGCAAAGCTGGCCCCAAATTCACGGATGTCGTAGCCGTTGGGCAGGTGCATCTTCGAACCGAGACAACCCCGTTCCACCGGCTGTATGGAATGCTGCTCGCTGCCGTCGAGGTGTTTGCCGTGCTATTTGGCCATCTGATCATTCGGAATGGTCGGCGGCAACACCATGCGACCTCGCGATAAGGCTATTACCAACAACACACCCCTATCGAGGCGGCGAGGGCATGGCAGAACAAATTTCGCGCCATCATCGTCATACAGACCGCAGCACTGCCGCATTGGCCGTAGTGCTTCTTCAGGGCAGCGGTGCGTTCTAACCGACGCGTTTCCTTCTTTCCTTGGCGGCCCCGGTGGGGCCGCTTTCCTTTTTCCTGCTTTTCCTTTTCCTTTCCTTTCAATCTCTCCTTTTCTTTCAACGTCAGAAGGCATTTTGTGAATCATAGATCTCTCGCTTTGGAACAAACATGGCCATGTTGACCCGGCAAGGGGGCAGAGGCTTGAGCCTATCTGGCGCCAATTCCTTGTGGGCTTTAAAAAGGGCGAAGAATCCGCGAGAGCCTTTCAGGGCACCCGAGGCCTCCTACGGGCCGGTTTCTTCGCACGGCCCCGTTTGTCAGAGTCCATGTTACTCCGCTTCACGGTTAGTCGCCGCCCGCTTGAACAGCGGAACGGTAATCATCGTAACAGAAACCACTTCTGGCTCTTTCAGTAGCTGCTCACGCGCCTTGACCGCATCAGCAGCGTCCTCAAACGCACGGACGTTAAGGGGGAAATAGCCCATCGAGTTAACCGCTGGGTGCCTTTCGGTGATTTCGGTGCAGAGCAGAATGACCGCAGTGTCGAAGCATGACTGACCCCAGAGTTTCATCCCTCTTCCGTCCGCGCTGCGAATGAGCCTGTGGTAGCACACCTGCATGCTGCGGGTCGATTTTCTGCGTGAAATCAGTTTTTCTGCGGCTGCGCAGTCGCGTGGGTCCTCATATGCTCCGACACAGGTCTCATATCCATGTCTGTCCAAAACCCCCAGCACCATCAGTTTGACATCTTCGCCCATTTCCAACTCCAAGTTGTGTTTGTCAGTTTTTCCATAGCCCGTCCGCCCTTCTTGTCGGCCTGGCGAGCACCACATCTGCCTTCGCGCTTTGCGCACCAATGTTAAGGTGCTGTGCTGTTGATTCTTGGCCGTTCGCCAAAGAAGAGCTAGCCGTCAGGGACATCAAGCGCGCCGCTCCTGGGCGGCAGGTCTTTGCAGACAGATCAATTCATTCTGCCACTCCTGGCATCTTATCCCTGATGATGCGACGCAGTCGGCTTGGCCATGTGCATCTTGGCCCTCTCCATCATAGTCCTCCAGTTTGTGTTCCTGTCCGTCTTGCCTACCGCGCATTGACCACATTCCGCTGCCGATTCATTCCGCCGAGTTGCAGCTGCCGCATAGCGCGCCACCTTGTTTTGTGTCAATAAATATTTGATTTTAAACAATAAACTGCATAGCATGTCAAGCGATTGAGGTCGGGAGTTCATTAAAGGGGTGGCATGAAGGGGGCTAGAATGCTCTGAAAGCCTCTCGCTCGACTTCACCCAGGACCTCACTCAGGCTTAGGAAAGGTATGGTCACTGGGAGGCTTCCTGGGCCTAAAACGCGGCCCCAATTATTTCCAAAATGACTGAAGGTCAGCTCCGAAAAGAGCAAAAGTTCTTCCAGGTCGGAGGCACGGGCTGCCAGAAGGACAGGTCTTGGCGCCGATGAAAAAGAGAGCCCCTGAAGCAGCCGGACATCTCGGTTGCGCCGGTGCAGATATCTCGGCACGGCTGGAGAATAGGTTGTACGACCACGAAATCGGAGAGATACAGAAGCTTCATTCGTCGAAAAAGAGGATGCGTATGGAGCGCTTGCGCTGTTGTGATCTCTGGCGATTCCGGCACGGCCATCAAAGGCGAGAAGGGACGGCTGAGCAACGCGGGGATGAATAAGGCAGGAATCGGCTGCAGGGCGGCGAAGGATGGGCAACTGTCTTCAGGAAGTTGCGGCCATCAACATTGTGATGGATGGCAAACGGTCGTCGAGCCGATTGATGCGGTTGTCGTGAAGAGGAAACAGCGCAAGCGCGAGCAACAAAGGCTATCCAAACAACAAAGGCCGCGTTGCGCAGTTGGAAGTATGTAGCGGAAAGGCCTGTCACAAGGCAGAAGGCTGGCAAGGCAAAGTCCAGGTAGGCGGCGAAGGCACCGGGAATACCGCGTAGCCTGAGGCCCATGAAGGTGGCGAACTGCATGATCGTGGGTCCGGGGATAGCCTAGCAGATGGACAGCCCCAGGCGGAGTCCTCCTTCTTGAGCCAGCACCGCCCCTCAATCACGACCGTGCGCACAAAGGGGATCAAGGCCGAGCCGCCGAAAGCAGTCAGCCCGACACGCCATGGCCAAAATACATGCAAGGGCGGCGGGAGAGTTTTAGTGCTCAGCGGGCAGAATTTTTTGGCAGGAGCTGCGGAGGAAGTGAGGAGGGGACGCCGATGGGGCCTGAAATGAACTCTGTCCAGTTGTGTTGACATCACAGGGCCGTCAACACAACCGGACAGTAGCTGTAGCTTCGTCCGTCAGATCGGATGTGAAGAGTGCACGCTTCAGTGTGCGGTCATTGTGCGCAGCCCAGTGCACGCGCCAAGGCGGCGCGGAGCGCTCCCCCCTCGTCGTCAGCGGCAATATACGGCGCGCAGTCACGCGGTCAAGGTCGCGCCCTGCGCTTCCTATGACCGCGTGACCTGGCGCGCCGTGACGGGCATCTGTGCGACGGCGAGGGGGAGCGGCAACTTCGCTCTGGCTCCGGGGTGCTGTGGTTCTGCATGCAACACCGCTCAAGCAGGCAGCGCCAGCGTGTCTACACCATTGACGATAACGCAAATTTGGCTAACACTTACAGGACTTCTGTGGAGGACTTCATGCTGCGCGGACGCCAACACAGCCACGGCCACTGGCGGGTAGATACCCACGTCCAAACTTGCAGGCGAAGGTGCCTTGTCGTGGTATCAGCTTGCACTATGTTGAGAGGGGGGAAACGTGCGTATTGAATTTGTTGAAATAGCAAACTTCCGAAAGCTGCTTTCAACGAGGGTTGGCCTGTCACCGGAAAAGACCGTATTTGTTGGTGCAAATAACAGCGGAAAAACTTCAGCGATTACAGCATTGCGATATTTCCTTGCCGACCGCGAGCGCCCCAGATTCTGCCTCAACGACTTTACGCTTGCCCATTGGCCGGCAATCAACGAGATGGGGGCTTCTTGGGAAGCGGCGCATGCCGCGAATGAAGAGCCACCTGCTCCCGAATGGGACGACGTTGTGCCATTCCTTGATGTCTGGCTCCAGGTTGCCGTGGACGAAGTGCACTATGTTCAGAAGATCCTTCCCACCCTCGATTGGGACGGGGGACGCCTCGGCGTGCGGATGCGCTTTGAGCCAAAGGATGCTGCACAACTGCAGAAGGAATATGTGACCGCGCGTGTGCAAGCGTTGGCGCTGCAGGCAGCCGGTGCCGCTCTGGCCGCAGAGCAAGGTAAGGCCGCCGCGGACTTTCAGGTGGCCATCTGGCCGCAGAACCTCATCGAGTTCCTGCAACGCCGGTTGACGGCTTTCTTTACGGTCAATGCTTATGTGCTTGACCCTGCCGCCTGTGCTGAACCAGAGCATGGCAAGGCCAAACCGCAGGCAATCAATGGAAGCGATCCGATCGACGGCAACCCATTTCGTGGGCTCATCCGCATTGATGAAATCAGTGCCCAGCGCGGTTTCGGCATGCCCGGTGAGGACAACACCGAGGACGCCACCGTCACCGTCAGCGGATCGCGGAAGCTGTCAGCCCAACTCCGCCAGTACTACACTCGCCATCTCGATCCCTACGAGAACCCGGACGCGGAAGACCTCCTTGCGCTCAAGGCAATCGAAGAAGCTCAACAAGCCTTCAACTTACGGCTGAACGACGGTTTCAAGAGCCCGCTCAAGGAGATGCACAAGCTCGGCTATCCGGGTGTCACGGATCCGAGGCTGAACATTTCGACACGGTTACGCCCCGTTGAAGGATTGAACCACGATACGGCTGTGCAGTTCGTCGTGCCAATCCATGACGGGCAAAAACCTACCGACCTGTATCTTCCGGAGGACTCCAACGGGTTGGGCTACCAGAACCTCATTTCCATGGTTTTTCGTCTCATGGCGTTTCGCGACAGTTGGATGCGGGTTGGCAAGGCAAAGCATAAGGCTACCGACGACACGATCATTCCACCCTTGCACTTAGTGCTGATTGAAGAGCCCGAAGTGCATCTTCACACCCAGGTCCAGCAAGTTTTCATCCGCCAGGCGCACAAGATTTTACGCAACCACCCCGACCTCGCCATGAGCCCGAATTTTGTGACGCAGATGGTGGTCAGCACCCATTCCAGTCACGTCGCTCACGAGTGCGAATTTGGCTCGCTTCGCTATTTCCGGCGTCTACCAGGCAGCGGCAAAACCATCCCGACTTCTTGTGTTGTCAATCTGGAAAACGCGTTTGGTGACGCCCCGGACACCGAGCGTTTTGTGACACGCTACCTGCGCGTCACCCACTGCGACCTGTTCTTTGCCGATGCGGCCATCCTGATTGAGGGGCCAGCCGAACGCATCCTCGCACCGAACTTTGTAAACTTCCACCCGGAGTTCGGAAAGCTCAAGGAGAGCTACATCACTTGGCTTGAGATCGGCGGCAGCCATGCTCACAAGATGCGCAGTTTGATCGAAATAATCGGGCTCACTACGCTGGTCATCACCGACATCGATTCGTGCAATGCCGCCGGTGCCAGCACGTCACCGGCCCGAGGTGTCGGCTGCACAACCCGCAATACCACCCTGCAGACATGGTGGCCCGTTATCACAGACCTTGACCCTCTGCTCGACAAGCCCGAAGAAGAAAAAGTCAAAGTCTACGCCGATGAGAAATTCTCAGTCCGCGTGGCCTACCAGTCGCCCGTCCTGGCGACGTTCAATAGCGTAACCGCCGAGGCGCTGTCCTACACCTTGGAAGATGCGATAGTGATGGCGAATCTCGACCTGTTCAAAACATTGCCGGGGACCGGGCTCATTACAAAATTTCGGAAGGCCATCGCCGATAGCGCCGACCTGACTGCTCTGGGCATCGCACTAAAGGCGGCGCTCAAAGATGGGGATAAAGCCGAGTTCGCGTTGGATCTGCTCGAGATCGAAGACCCCGTTTCACTGAAGCCACCGGCCTATATCAAAGACGGGCTGCTTTGGCTGGCTGCCCAACTTGAGCAAGACCAGGTCGAGCTTGGCCTCACGCAGATCGCAGAAAATGAGGATGCACTGCCGACAGACGAAGCTCCTGCGGAGGGCACAGCGTGAATACCCCTGCCACAACTTCAAACGTCACGCTCGACGATCACGTTGAAGATGAACTGGCTGGCTTTCTGAGCCTTGAGAAACCCACCAGTTTTTTCCTCTTTGCCGGTGCCGGGTCGGGCAAGACACGTTCGCTGGTGAACGCACTGAACTATTTGGCGAAGACCTACCGGGAGATTCTCCGCCTTCGCGGCCGACAGGTCGCCGTCATCACCTACACAAATGCCGCCAGCGACGAAATCACCCGCCGAACCGAATACGACCCGCTGTTCGTCGTGTGCACCATCCACAGCTTCGCGTGGTCGCAAATCCAGGGATTCAACTCCGATATCCGTGCCTGGCTAAAGGACAACCTGCCGCGCGAGATCGCCGAACTGCAAGCCGACGAGGCAAAAGGCCGAGCGGGCACCAAGGCGTCGATCGTCCGCCAAACCCAGATCGAATCCAAGCAGCGGCGATTGGACCGGCTCGCTGACACTAAAACATTCACATACAACCCCAACGGTGACAACCGGGAGCGAAATTCGCTAAACCACAGCGAAGTCGTTAAAATTTTCTCGGCCTTCCTGCTCACAAAACCGCTCATGCAGCGCATCTTCGTTGGGAAGTTCCCGTTCCTGTTGATTGACGAGAGCCAGGACACCAGCCGCGCGCTCATTGATGCCCTGTTCGTGGTGCAGCAGGCCCATACCGACTGCTTTTGCCTCGGCCTGATCGGTGACACGATGCAACGCATCTATGCGGACGGCAAAGAACGAATTGAACGGGAAATACCACCGAGCTGGGGGACGCCGGAGAAGAAGCTCAACCACCGTTGCCCCAAGCGCATTGTGCGACTCATCAATCAAATTCGTGGGGGCGTTGACGACCACAAACAGGAACCGCGCGACGACCGCCCGGAAGGCTGGGCGCGGCTATTTGTGCTTCCAATCGATGTTCCCGACAAACCTGCCTTGGAGCAGAAAGTCCGAGACTACATGGCGGGACTGACAGGCGACCAGGATTGGACCATTGCCAGCAAATGCAAAATCCTCACCCTGGAACATCACATGGCAGCCCGGCGAATGGGCTTCCTCAACTTGTTCGAATCGCTGTATTCTGTAGAAGAATATCGGACCGGGCTTCTCGGCGGCAGTTTTGCACCAACACGTTTCTTCACCCATTCCATCCTGCCGCTCGTCACGGCTCAGCAGAAAAACGACAAGTTCGCGACGGCCAAGCTGGTGCGAGAGAGCTCTCCACTGCTCCGCAAGGACGTCTTGAAAAGCCATGACAATCCAATAGCGCAACTTCGCGTCGCCCAGGCCGCCGTCGACAGCGTGATGGCCCTTTGGGCCAACGGTCAACCCACCTGCGCTGCAATCACAGAGAGCATCGTCGAAACCAACCTGTTCGAGGTGCCGGACAACCTCAAAGCCGCCTTGGCCGCGTTGCAGGCTGCACAGCCAGAAACACCCGATGACGTGGAGACGGATCCTGTCAGCGAAAAGATCGCGGCTCTAGTTGCGTTCCTCCATTGCTCATTCTCGGAAGTTAAGCACTACGCCTCATATGTGGCGCACGAGGCTCCATTCGATACCCATCAGGGGGTAAAGGGGTTGGAGTTCGAACGTGTCATGGTTCTCATGGACGATGAGGAGGCCCGTGGCTTCCGATTTAGTTTCGACAAGTTGTTCGGTGCCAAAGCGCTCACGACCACCGACATCAAGAACGCTCAAGCGGGTAAGGAAACCTCCGTGGATTCCACTCGACGCCTGTTCTATGTGACCTGTAGTCGCGCTCAATCCAGCTTGGCTCTCGTGGCCTATTCGGCTGATACCACTTCAGCCCGGGCGCATGTCATTGCAAATGGGTGGTTCACTGCCGACGAGGTTTTGTTGGAAATTGCTGACCAAAACTGAGGGTGAGCGACGGTTGCCGCTACATCCTCCTCATGCCCCAGAACAGCACACTTTCCGAACAATCATAGAACGTGAAAAATTGTTTTGAACGGCATCCCTGGGATTCTCGGTCACCCAGCCATCCCCGCGTTTGTGGAAAGCTTTTTCCCGGCCACACCGCCAGTCACTCTCCACCCCCACGCAGAAGGGGACCACCGCGTCTTGCGCCGACAGGCGTCCTGACCTTTTGCTTCCCTTTGAAGGATAGGCTAGAATGCCTTCAGAAGGGTCTTGGAGCAAAGATATCCAGACATAGATTCTCCCATTTCATCCCAGATGGAGGCACCTAATCACGCTCTACGTGTCCCGTATGTGTCCCGAAATGTCCGCAACGACCCAAAAACGTTCCATTACAACCTGCTAAAATAAATAATGATGTCACCAAAGGCATGACCCCCGCCGGGGGGGGGAATCATTCCCCCTGGCCGCCGGAGGCTCCTATTCTCGCTAGCCGCCCAGTTCCTTGATCCAGCGGGCAAGAGGCTCTTCGACCAGTTTACGGATTTCCTGTAGCCTGGCCGCGCTCTCGGCCTCGAAGCGCAGCACCAGCGCGGGCTGGGTGTTGGAGGCGCGCACCAGGGCCCAGCCATCGGGAAACACCAGCCGCGCGCCGTCGTCGCCCTCCAGCGTGTACTCTTTGGCGAACTCCGTGCGGGCGCGCGCAGCCACCTGGAACTTGACGTGTTCCGCGCAGTCCACGCGCAGCTCCGGGGTCACAAAGGTCTTGGGCCAGTCGGACAAAAGCGTGGAGAGCGGCGCGGCCGTGTGCGACACAATCTCCACCAGGCGCAGGGCCGCATAGGGAGCGTCGTCGAAGCCGTAGTAGCGGTCGGCGAAGAGCATGTGCCCGCTCAGCTCACCAGCCAGGGCGGCGTTTTCGGCCAGCAGGCGGTCCTTGATGAACGAGTGGCCCGTGGCCGACATGATGGGCCGACCGCCGTGCCGGGCGATGTCCTGGAAGAGCAGGTGCGAACATTTCACGTCGCCGATGATGGCCGCGCCGGGCATTTCCGCCAGCACCTGGCGGGCGAACAGGGCCAGCAGCCTGTCGCCGTGGACGACCTGGGCGTTCTCGTCCACCGCGCCGATGCGGTCGCCGTCGCCGTCCAGGCCGATGCCCAGCGCAGCGCCGGTTTCCAGCACCTTGGCCTTGAGCGCGCCCAGGTTCTTCTCTTCCACTGGGTCGGGGTGGTGGTTGGGGAAGCGGCCGTCGGGCTCGCAGAACAGCGGGATGACCTCGGCCCCGGCGCGTGTGAGCAGCTCCGCGGCCACCAGCCCGGCCGCGCCGTTGCCGCCGTCCAGCACCACCTTCACCCGGCGCCTGAGGTGCACCAGCCTGGACAGGGCGTCCAGGTAGCTCGGCCCGATGTCATGGGCCGTGGCCAGGCCCTGGCCCTGGGGGAACTCGCGCGCCTCGAGCAGGCGCGCCACCTCCTGGATCTCGCCGGAGTGGATGGTGCTCCTGCCCGCCCAGATCTTGAAGCCGTTGTATTCCGATGGGTTGTGGCTGGCGGTGATCATCACCCCGGCCGCATAGCCGAGGTGCCGGATGGCGAAATAGCAGACCGGAGTAGGCACCATGCCCAGGAACAGCACATCCACGCCCGTGGACGTGAGCCCGGCCACCAGGCGGTCCTGGAACCCGGGGGAGGTCAGGCGGCAGTCGCGCCCGACCATGGCCCGCCTGGACCCGCGCGCGAGGAAATAGGCCCCGCAGGCCCGGCCCAGGTCCTCCACCCAGTCGGCGTCGAAATCCTGGCCCACAATGCCCCTGATGTCGTAGGCGCGGAAGATGCGCGAACTGTTCTGCCCCATGGTTCCCTCTGCTGCTGTCCGGTTCTGCGCGGCCCCGGACGCGATGCGCGCATATCTATAGCTGGACGTTTTCAAATGATAGCAGAACACTTGCCGGGAGGGAAGCAGCCCCTTCGGCCCCGGCCCGGACGGAACACCCATCCAGCAGTATTTTCAAGAAAAGGACAGCCCCGCAGGCACAACAGAGCCCCAGCCCTGCCGGGGCAGGGTACTGCACAATTGCGCTACTTAACTTTAGTGCACCACGTATTGACAGAGGCACATGAAGGTATACAAAACTCTTATAGGTTAGGAAAACTGCTCATGCATCCTGATCGTGTACAAGACGGACACCAGTTACAGAGCCCCCACGAGTGCATATCCACGCGTTTCTGCTTGACGTCGGGGAATGGTTGCAAGTAAGATTACCTTGGTGCGCTATATATTTTAACATTAATATAGGTTGTCGTTTTTGTTGTCTGCACAATATCGACAGCACATATGGAGGATCCACGGTGGCAAAACTCAAGAAGAAGTGCGACGAGCGCCTCGAACGCTGGTTCGAGGAGGCCATGGAGCGCATCAAGAAAGCCACTGGAGCGCGGACCCAGGTTCAGCTCGCAGATGTTCTGGAGGTCCGCCAGTCCAGCATCTCGGACGCCAAGCGGCGCTGCTCCGTTCCCTCAGACTGGTTTCTCAAGCTCTACCGCAGCCACGGCCTGAACCCCAACTGGCTGTCCGATGGGCATGAACCCGTGTACGTCAACCCGGCCAAGGGCGGCGTCAGCGCCGACAACCTGCTGCGCGAGGCCCCGGCCGCCTATGGCCGCGCCTATGCCCGCGGCCGCGTGGTCCCGGTCTCGTCCATGACCGGCGCAGGCCCGGACGCCAGCACCTGGCAGCCCCTGCCCGTGGAGGATCTGACGATCCCGGAGACCTTCTTCCGCCCGAACATGCAGGTGCTGCGCGTGGACTCCGCTGGCATGGAGCCGCTGATCCTGCGCGGAGCCTTTGTGGGCGTGGACCAGGACCAGTGCCAGCATCCGGACGGCGACCTCTGCGCCGTGCACTTTCCCCACCAGGGCCTGCTCATCCGCCGCGTGTACTACCAGGACGGCCAGTTCATCCTGAAGGCCGAGGACAAGACCCACGCCGACCTGCACGTGCCCGCCGCCGAGATGGCCGCGCGCACCGTGGGCCGCGTCATCTGGGTCATCCAGAGCCTGACTCCGCAGTCCTAACAAGAGCATCGACACCGCCGCCAAAAGGCCTCCGGGAGCAGTCCCGGGGGCCTTTTTTTGCGCACCGCGCGCGCCAGGCCCTCCCCGCTCCACGCCAACACGCGGTCCGGCCACGACATCGCGGGCAGGGCATGGAATTTGCTGCACTCCGCTCAGCCAAGGAGGACGTCATGAACGCCCAGATCGAAGCCCAGGCCCGGCACAGTCTGCCCACCGAGGTCTACCGCGTGTACGAGGCCACGGACCCCTTCCACCCGCGCCCCTTCGGCGTGGCTGTGTGCCTGGCGCGCGAGAAGTGCCTGATGGAGGACATCAGCTCCGGCCGCAAGCTTCTGCGCCTGGGGCGCGTGGTCATGGAGACCCGCGACGCGGTCCTGGCCTGCGCCCTGGCCGAGGCCCTCGCCCTCTGAGCCTGCGCGCCGCGCCACCAGAGACCACGGCAAAAATTGCGCTGTCAGGCCTTGCTTTCCGCGCCCAGTCGGGACAGAATACAGGCTGATACCCGCTCTTGCCCTGGAGGCTCCATGCGCTGTGCTCTGGCCGTCCCCGCCCTGACGGCATGTCTTGTCCTCATTGTTGCAGCCACCTGCCCGGCCCAGCAGTACCGCGCGCCAGACAAGGCTGAACCCAAGGCCGCCCTGGTCCTGCCGGAAACCCCCGCCGCGCCGCCCATTCCCGAGCCTCTGGCCCGGCCCGATGCCGCGCGCGGCGCGGACGCCCCACCGCCCTTCATGCAGCGGCCCGTGGCCAATGCGCAAGCCCCCCGGCCTGACATGACCTTTGCCGTCCGGCCCGCGCCCGCAAACTTCCGGGGCCTGGCCTGGGGCACGCCGCTGCCCAAGGTCGAGGGGCTCACGCCGGTGACCAAGCCCGTCGCCCTGCCCGGCACCTACTACCGGCCCGACGAGCTGCTGCACCTGGGCCAGGCCGAAATACGCTCCGTGGCCTACTACTTCCCCAAGGGCGCGCTCACGGGCGTGGGCATCGTCTTCGAAGGCCAGGACAATTTCTTCCTCATCAAGGACCACCTGATCGAGCTCTACGGGCCGGGACGGCAGATGGGCGACCGCTACGGCTGGACCTGGAGCAATTTCTTCATCGACCTGCGCTTGCGCGGCGCCACCGGCGAGCTGCGCTACACGCACCAACCCTGACCCGAGACGAGGGACGGCCATGGCTGACACCCCCAAGGCTCCACAGACGCCCGAGACCCCGGCCAGGGCCACCTCCCTGCTCTACGCCGCCAGCCTGGTAGCCATCCTCGGGGTGCTGTTGGCCGAGTTCTTCGTGGCCTACCAGCTCCTGGTCGACCACCCCACCCACGCCCCCGGACTCATCAAGGGCACCTACGGGGCCATGCTCGTGGGCGTGGCCGTGCTGGCGGCCCAGGCGGTGCTGGTCTATGCCGGGCTGCTCCGGCCCGTGCGCGAGAACTCCCTTGAGATTGCGCGGCTGAAGGAATCCCTGGACCAGCACTGCCACCACGACGAGCTGACCAAGGTCTTGAACCGCACCGCCTTTGACCAGATGATCGTGCGCGAGCTGGAGAGCCTCAAGCGGTACGGGGCGGCCTTCTCGGGCATCATGGTCGACGTGAACGGCTTCCGCGCGGTGAACGAGTCCCTGGGCTACGAGGCCGGCGACCACCTGCTCTTTGAGCTGGCCCAGCTGCTCAAGCAACACATCCGCAAGGCCGACTGCATCTTCCGCTGGCGCAGCGGGCGCTTCCTCATCCTGGCCTCGGGCATCGGGACCGGGCAGGCCGGGCTCTTCGCGGACAAGCTGCGCGAGCTGGTGGCCGGGCACGGCTTCCGCCAGGGCGGGCGCATCAGCATAACCCTGGGCGCGGCCCAGGCCGAGGCCCAGGACACCCCGGAGACCTTCGTGTCCCGGGTCAAGACCGCGCTTTCCCTGGCCAAGGACAAGAGCCATGTGGCAGGGACCACGGCAGGGGCCGCAACCGGAGCCTAGCCCCGTGGCCCAGGCCCCCCTCGGCGCACTTGACTTGCCCCACCCGCCTATGTAACACACAGTCTCTTTTTTCGGCCGTGCCGCGCCGTTCCACGGGGAATGGCCGGTGCGGGAATCTTTTGCCCAAAGCGTGTCCGCTGGAGATGACCTGGTGTTCGACAGTCTGACCGACCGGCTCTCAGAAGCCTTCCGCAAGATGCGCGGCCAGGCCCGCCTGGATGAGAAAAACATCCAGGATGGCCTGCGCGAGGTGCGCCTTGCCCTGCTCGAGGCCGACGTCAACTTCAAGGTCGTCAAGGACTTTGTGGACCGGGTGCGCGACAAGGCCCTGGGCGCGGACGTCCTCAAAAGCCTGACGCCCGGCCAGCAGCTGGTCAAGATCGTGCACGACGAGCTGGTGGAACTGCTGGGCGGCGAGCAGAAGGGCCTGGACCTGCGCCAGCGCCCGGTCAAGATCATGCTCGTGGGCCTGCAGGGCTCGGGCAAGACCACCACCGCGGCCAAGCTGACCAACCTGCTGCGCAGCAAACACAAGCTGAAGCCCTACCTGGTCCCGGCCGACGTCTACCGCCCAGCGGCCATCGAACAGCTGCACGTGCTGGCCAAGCAGCTGGGGGTCCCCGCGTACCCCTCCACCACGGACATGAATCCCGTGGAGATCTGCGCCGATGCGCTGAAAAAGGCGGCGGAGCTGGGCTGCGACGCCATCCTGTTCGACACGGCCGGACGCCTGCACCTGGACGAACCGCTGATGGAGGAGCTCTCCGCCATCAAGGCCAGATGCGCCCCGCAGGACATCTTGTTCGTGGCCGACGCCATGACCGGCCAGGACGCCGTGACCGTGGCCGAGGCCTTTGACAAGCGCCTGGGCATAAGCGGCGTGGTGCTGACCAAGATGGACGGCGACGCCCGCGGCGGCGCGGCCCTGTCCATCAAGAGCGTCACGGGCAAGAGCCTGATGTTCGTGGGCCTGGGCGAGAAGCTCTCGGACCTGGAGGTCTTCCACCCGGACCGCGCGGCCAGCCGCATCCTCGGCATGGGCGACGTCATGACGCTCATCGAGAAGGCCCAGGGCACCATGGAGCAGGAGGAGGCCGAGAAGCTCGCCTCCAAGATGCAGCAGGCCACCTTCGACCTGGAGGACTTCCTGACCCAGATGCGCCGCATGCGCAAGATCGGGTCCCTGGAGAGCATCCTCAAGATGGTGCCCGGCATGGGCGGCATGGTCAAGAAGCTGGGCGACATGCAGGTGCCGGAGAAGGAGATCGGCCGCGCCGAGGCCATCATCAACTCCATGACCAAGAAGGAGCGCCAGGAGCCTTCGCTGCTGAACCAGAGCCGCCGCGCCCGCGTGGCCAAGGGCTCGGGCGCCAGCGTGGCCGAGGTGGGCGCGCTGCTCAAGAATTTCGACCAGATGAGCAAGATGATGCAGCAGATGCTGGGCGGCGGCGGAAAAATGCCCAAGATGCCGAAGATTCCGGGCATGCCCCCGGGCTACACGCCTCCAGGCACCAAGCCGCAGGGCGCGCGCCCGGGCGGGCTGTCCAACTCCATGGCGGGCGGCATGCCTGGGATGCCGGGGATGCCCGGCGGCCTGCCGGGAATGCCGGAGCTGCCCGCAGGCGAAGGCGGCAAGAAGCAGCTGTCCAAAAAAACGCTGGCCGAACGCAAGAAGAAGAAGCTGAACAAGAAGCAGCGCAACAAGCGCTGAGTTCCTGTCGGACCGGAGCAGGCGGCCCTCCGCTTGCATTTTGACCACAAAACGCATACCAACACATTTAGGGGGAAAGACAACATGGCTCTCACTATCCGACTGACCCGTATGGGCTCCAAGAAGCGTCCGTTCTATCGTCTGGTTGTGCTGGAACGCGCCAGCCGCCGCGACGGCCGCCCGCTGGAATTCCTGGGACACTACAATCCCATGACCGAACCCGCCGAGGTCGTCATCAACAAAGAATCCTACGACAAGTGGATCGGCCTGGGCGCCAAGCCCAGCGACACGGTCCGTTCGCTCGTCGGCAAGCAGCCCGCCTAACCCGGCGTCCGGCTTTCGCCTCTAGTGGCAGGGGCCAGTTTTGCTGCACCTTCGCCTGGACATATGCATCATGGGGGGTCCGACATGCTCAGAGACATGATCGAGTATATCGCCAAATCGCTGGTGGACAACCCGGACGAGGTGAAGGTCACGGAGATCGAGGGCGAGCAGACCGTCGTGCTGGAGCTCAAGGTCGCCAAAGAGGACCTGGGCAAGGTCATCGGCAAGCAGGGCCGCACGGCCCGCGCCATGCGCACCCTGCTCGGCGCGGCCTCGGCCAAGGCCAAGCGGCGCGCCATGCTCGAGATCATCGAATAAGGGCCATGCCCGGCAAGCCCAAGCCTGCCGCGCACGGCCTGGTGGCTGTGGCCCGCATAGCCAAGCCGCACGGCATCCGTGGGGAGTTGTGCATGGACAGCCATGCAGGCTCCCCGCTGCTTTTCGCGCCGGGCCAGACGCTGTTTCTGGCCGCGCCAGCGCACGCAGGCCCAGGCCGCCCAAAGGCCTATGCCGTGGCGGCCAGCCGCCAACACACCGGGCGGGTGCTCGTGACCTTGCAGGGCGTGGGCGACCGCAACGCCGCTGACCTCTTGCGCGGGGCCGAGGTCTTTGTGGCCGAGGCCGACCTGCCCCCGCCGGACGAGGGCGAGGAATACCTGCACAAGCTGCTGGGCTGCCGCGTGCTGCTCCCGGACGGCGCGGAGGTCGGCGTGTTCGAGGCCCTGCTGGACACCCCAGGCCAGCTGACCTGGGTCATCCGGGCGAAAGGCGGGCAGGAGATCCTGTTCCCGGCCGTGCCGCAGTTCATCCTCGGCCTGGACGCGAAAAAGGGCGAGATCGTCATCGACCCGCCGCCAGGGCTGCTGGAGCTGTACCTCGCCCAGCCCGAATAACCAGACCAGCTGACGAGACCCGGAGTCTACGCCGTGCGCTTCACCATCCTGACCCTGTTCCCGGAATTCTTCCGCAGCGCGCTCAGCTGCGCCCAGCTGGGCAAGGCCGTGGAGGCGGGCGTGGTGGCCGTGGACCTGGTGAACCCGCGCGACTTTGCTCTAGGCCGCCACCGCCCGGTGGACGACCGCCCCTACGGCGGGGGGCCGGGCATGGTCATGATGCCCGGACCGCTGGCTGCGGCGCTGCAAAGCGTGGCCGAGCCGGGCCGCAAGATCGTGCTCACGCCCTCGGGCGCGCCCCTGACCCAGGCCCTGGCCCGGGAGCTGGCGCTGGAACCCGGCCTGACCATCGTCTGCGGCCGCTACGAGGGCATCGACGAACGGCTCCTGGAGGACGAGGGGCTCCTGCCCGTCAGCGTGGGCGACTTTGTGCTGAACGGCGGCGAGGCAGCGGCCCTGTGCCTGATCGAGGCCGTGGGCAGGCTCGTGCCGGGGTTCATGGGCAAGGGGGAGTCCGGCGACGAGGAGAGCTTTTCCGCCGGGCTGCTGGAGTACCCGCACTACACCCGGCCCGAGGTCTACCAGGACCGTGAGGTGCCGGAAATCCTGCGCGGCGGATCGCACGCGGCCGTCAAGCGCTGGCGGCGCGAGCAGTCCCTGCTGCGCACCCTTGCGCGCAGGCCGGAGCTGCTGCAAACCGCTGAATTGTCCGGCCCGGACATCGATTTTTTGCGCACGCAAGAACGCCCGGCCAGCCTGGGCCGGGGGCTGACGCTCTGTTTACTGCACCATCCGGTGCTCGACAAAGCGGGGAAACCCTCCACGGTTTCTTTGACAAACCTCGACATTCACGATATGTGCCGCGTTTCCCGCACATACGAACTGGCGGGGGTGTGTTTTGTCACCCCCTTGACGGATCAGCGGGAACTGGGCCAGCGTCTGCTCAGGCATTGGACAGACGGCGCAGGCGGCCGGGCCAACCCGGACCGGGCCAGCGCGCTTCGCCTGGGGCGCATGGCCGAGAGCCTGGACGAGGCCATCAGCCAGGTGGCGCAGAGCGCGGGCCAGGCCCCCAGGGTGGTGGCCACCTCGGCGCGGACGAGCTTCCGCCCGGCGCGCGGACGCAAGGAGCGGCCCATTGACTTCATCCCGGCGGGCACGATGCGCCGCTGGCTGAAGGACGCTCCAGTGCTCCTGGTGCTGGGCACCGGGCATGGGCTGGCCCCGGAGGTGCTGACCCGGGCTGAGGCAGTGCTTTCCCCGGTGCGCGGGCTGGCGGCATACAACCACCTGCCGGTGCGCTCCGCAGTCGCCATCCTGGTGGACAGGCTGCTGGGCGAGACATGGTAGGACGACGAAACAGACGTATTTTTCCAGAAAGGAGTCGACATATGGACATCATGAAGAAAATCGAAAGCGAACACCTGCGCATGGACCTGCCCAGCTTCCGCGCGGGCGACACAGTCAAGGTGCACACCCGCATCATCGAGGGCGACAAGGAGCGCATCCAGGTCTTCCAGGGCGTTGTGCTCTGCGTGAACCGCGGCACCACCGACGCCAACTTCACCGTGCGCAAGGTCTCCGACGGCGTGGGCGTGGAGCGCATCTTCCCCATGCACACCCCGGGCATCGACCGCATCGAGGTTCTGTCCCAGGGCAAGGTGCGCCGTTCGCGCATCTTCTACCTGCGCAAGCTGGCCGGCAAGGCCGCCCGCGTCAAGTCCCGCCAGACCTGGGAATAGCCGTTCCCGGCGGGCCTCCCCGCCGCATCCAGTCTGCGTCCCCGGACGGGCCTTTCAGGGGCCTTTCCGGGGACTCGGTGCTTCCGGCGGGCTGCCCCTTGCCCCGGCGCCGACCCAGGTGTAGGCTCCGGGCTGCCGCCACCAAAGCCAGGAGGCCACGGCGAACATGACCCGCAGCCCAGCGAACACCCGGCCCGGCAGCGGCCTCTCCGGCCCCAGTCAGCCCAACCTTGGCCTGCCCGGCCCCCATTCCGGTCTGGCCACCGGCCTCATCGCTGGCCCCGTCGCTGGAATCGACGAGGCCGGGCGCGGCTGCCTAGCCGGGCCTGTGGTGGCAGCGGCCTGCATCCTGCCGGGGACCTTCGACCTGCCGGGCCTCACCGACTCCAAGGCCCTGACGCCCGCCCGGCGCGAGACCCTGGCGAAAGCCATCCGCACCCAGGCCGTGGCCTGGTCCCTGGGCCTGGCCTGGGGACCGGAGATCGACCGCGTGAACATCCTGCAAGCCACCCTGCGGGCCATGGAGCGCGCCGTGCGCACCCTGCGCCTGCCCCCCGCCCTGCTGCTCATCGACGGCAACCAGCTCACCACCCTGTCCCTGCCGCAACGCTTCATCATCGGCGGCGACCTGCTCGTGCCCGCCATCTCCGCCGCCAGCATCCTGGCCAAGACCTTCCGCGACCAGCTCATGGCCAAGCTCCACCGCCGCTACCCCGGCTACAACCTCGCCGGGCACAAGGGCTACGGCACGGCCGAGCACCTGGCCGCGCTGCGCCGCCTCGGCCCCAGCCCCATCCACCGCCTGACCTTCCGCGGCGTGCGGCAGGAGCCCGCAGCCCAGAAAGAGCGCCAGCAATGCCTGCCAGGCATCTTGACCTAGGCCGCCAGGGCGAGGACGCCGCAGCAGCCCTGCTCGTCGGCCTTGGCCTGCGCGTGCTGGAGCGCAACCTGCGCCTGGGCCGGCTGGAGCTTGATCTCATCTGCGAGGACGGCGACACCCTGGTGTTCGTCGAAGTCAAAACCCGGGCCGAAGGCTCCCTGGCCGCGCCAGCCGACGGCCTGACCCCGCAAAAACGTGCGCGCCTGCTGCGCGCCGCCCAGACCTACCTGTCCCGGCGCGGCCTCTGGCACCGGCCCTGCCGCTTTGACCTCGTGTCCGTGCTGTTCCGCGCAGGCGCCGTGGAACGCATCGAACACGTGCCCGACGCCTTCTCCGGCCAGACCCCCAACGGCTGGCAGCCCTGGTAGACTGGACAGCCTCCGGCGGCCAAGGGGCATGATGCCCCTTGGAACCCCCATCGGTCTGACTCAGGCCGCCCAACGCGAAAGGCTCCTTCCGGCGGCTTTGCGCTGGAAGGAGCCCTTCGCGTAATGGGGGGGGTCTGGGGGGCCTCAGGCCCCACAGCCGCCGGAGGCTATTCTTCTGCTCAGCCCACGGCGCGCTCCTCGGCAATGGCCAGGCGGCGCAGCTCGCGGCGGCGCAGGGCCTGGCGGTGGCGGCGTTCGGCCACCTCGCCCTGGATGATGAGCGGCGGGGCCGCGCGCGGGCAGCCCAGCCCGTCCAGGGCCACGAAGGTCAGGTAGGCGGAGTTGGTGTGGCGCACCTCGCCGGTGAGCAGATTCTCAGCCTCCACGCGCACGCCGACCTCCATGCTTGTGCGGCCCACCATGTTCAGGCTGGCCTTCAGGGTCACCAGCTCGCCCACGTACACAGGCCGCAGGAAGTCCATGCGGTCGATGCTGGCGGTGACGGCCCAGCCGCGCACGTGGCGCATGGCCACCACTCCGGCCGCAGTGTCGATGTGCTTGAGGATCACGCCGCCGTGCACGTTGCCCGCCGGGTTGGCGTCGTGGGGCAGCACCTGGTGCGTCATGACGACAGCGGACTCCCCGGCGGTCTTGCCCTCTGGCGCTTCGGCCAGGCCCAGGCCCTGGCAGGTCTTGGTGTCGTCGCTCATGCTCCCCCCTGCTGCTCGCAAGCGCGCGATCTGTTCTGGCAGCGTTTCGCAAGCGCGCAGTGTTTTCTGTCTAGGACGCGCAGGCGCGCGGGTCAAGGGCCAAGGGGCAAAGCGCCGCAGGCCGGAACAGCAGAGGACGCGCGCAGGCCCTGCACAGGCGAACACCTGCGCAGGGCCTTGTGATGCGGGGCCGGGCCTGCTGGACCAACCCCGGGCGGTCAACCGCCCCTGCCCGAGCCCTATCCGGCCGAGGGTGTGGGGCGCTTCGTGATCAGGGTCAGGGCCGCAGCCGCGACGAGCAGCCCGGCCGCGATGAAGTAGGCCGTCTGGTAGCTGCCCGTGGAGTCGGCGATGCGCCCGGCCAGAAGCGGCCCGAACATCCCGCCCACGCCCCAGGCCGTGAACAGGATGCCGTAGTTCAGGCCGAAGTTCTTGGCGCCCCAGAAGTCGCCCACGGTGGCCGGGAACAGCGCCAGGCAGGCCCCGTAGCTGAAGCCCACCACGCCCGAGCCCGCGAAGAACCCGGCCATGCCGTCCAGGCCCGGAAACACGAGCATCACGCAGGCCTGGCTCAGGAGCACCACGGCCAGGGTGCGGATGCGGCCGAATGTGTCGGACAGGAAGCCCGCCATAAGCCGCCCCAGGGCGTTGAACACGGCCATGGAGGCCACGAACACAAAGCCGGTCTGCACCAGGCCGCCCGTCTGCATGTCGATGATCTTGGCCAGGTGCCCGATGATCATGAGCCCGGCCAGGGCCGCGAAGGTGAATTCGATGTAGAGCAGGTAGAAGGCGCGCGTGCCCACCATCTCGCGCCAGGCCGGGCCCTGGGCCGAGGCTGCGGGAGCTGTCCCGGCGGCCTGCACGGGCACGGGCGGGTTGACGATGAACCGCGTCAGGATGAGGGTGACCACGGTGAAGGCGATGCCCAGGATGCGGAAGGCCCCGTTCACGCCGTAGAGGCCCAGCAGGTAGTTGCTCAGGGGCGCGATGTACACCGGGGCCAGGCCGAAACCGCTGACCACGATGCCGGTGATCATGCCCTTTTTCTCCGGCGGGAACCACTTGATGGCTGCGGGCGTGGCCGCCGCATAGCCCAGGCCGAAGCCCGACCCGGCCATGAGCCCGAAGCCGATGAGCACGGGCAGGGTGTTGCCGGGAGAAGCGAAGCTCGACACGATGAGGCCGGCCCCGGTAAGGATGGCTCCGGCCGTGGCCGCCACGCGCGGACCCAGGCGGTCCTGCAAGCGCCCGGCTGGCACCATCATCACCGCGAACACGCCGATGGCCAGCATGTAGGGCAGGGAGGCCTCGGTCTTGGTCAGGCCCAGGCCGCCCGCCTCCACGGCCTTGGTCATCTGCTTGGCGAAGACGCTCCAGGCATAGAGCACGCCCAGGGCCAGGTTCAGGCCCAGACCGGAAAAGGCGACGATCCAGCCCTTGTTGCCATGGCCCTGCGCCACAGCTGCGGCGCCCGGGGCGGGTTGGTGGTGGGCGTGGCCCACGGTCCTGTGCTTCACGTGTGCTCCTCCTGTGCGGTCGTGCTGGGGTATGCGAGCGCCCGCTTTCCGGGCCGACCCGCAAAAATCGCCCTCGAATACACCGCCCAGGGGGTTAGTATTGTGCGCAATCGGTGAGTGGCGGGAAAAACGCGGGTCAGCGGCAGAGAGGGGGTCTGCGGGCAGGGGCGTCAGGCCTTCTGGCAGCGCGGGCAGAAGGTGCTGGTGCGGCCGGCCACGCGCGCGGAGCGCATAAGCGCGCCGCAGGCCTGGCAGGGCTGCCCGGCCCGGCCATAGGCCTGGAAATGGTTCTGGAAGGCCCCGGCATCGCCGTTGGCGTCGCGGTAGTCGCGGATGGAGCTGCCGTTCTCGGCGATGGCCTGGGCCAGCACGGCCTGGATGGCCGCAAAAAGCGCGTCCAGCCGCCGGGCGCTCAAGGCCCCGGCCACGGCGTCGGGCCGGATGCGCGCCCGGAACAGGGTCTCGTCGGCGTAGATGTTGCCGATGCCCGCGATGACGGTCTGGTCCAGGAGCAGCGCCTTAATGCGCGCCCGGCTCCTCTTGCCGCACGGGTTGATGCGCGCCCGGAAGTCCCGGGCGGTGATCTCCAGCGGCTCCGGGCCGAGGTCGCGGTAGAACGGCCAGTTGTCGATGGCCCCCGGCGAGCCGGGCGGCGCAAAGGCGTGCATGCGGCCAAAGCGCCGCACATCGGAGAAGACCAGGCGCGCGGCCCCCTGCCCCCGGTCAGACAGGGTCAGCAGGACGCGCGGGCGCACGGGCTCCTCGCCAGGACCAAGGGCCAGCACTCGGCCGGTCATGCGCAGGTGGATGGCGATGGTCCCGCCGTCCTTGCCGCCGCTGGCCTGAAGGTGCAGCAGGAGCAGCTTGCCGCGCCGCCCCACGCGGGCGATGCGCCGCCCGAACAGCAGGGCGCGGAAGGCCTCGGGCGCAGGAGCCACGGCGCTTTCGTCCAGCACCTCCACGGCCAGGATGAGGCGGCTCTCCACCTCGCAGGCCAGGGTGCGGGCAATGGTCTCGACCTCGGGCAGTTCCGGCATGGCTACTGTTTCCCCCCCGGCTGCCCAAGCGGGCCGAGGTCGACGCTGTAGGCCTCCTCCCCGCGCCGGACGACCAGCACCAGGCTCTTCTTTTCGCGGAAGGCGTCGCTGCCCGCCAGGTGCATGGCGCTCAAGGAGCGCATGCGGTGGCCGCCCGCGCGCTCCACCACGTCGCCGGGGCGCAGTCCCGCAGCCTCGGCCCTGGAGCCGCGCTGGACCGCGCTGACCACGTACTCGAAGCCCTGGCCCCAGGGCCGGGACGTGAGGGTCAGGCCCATGCGGCTCTCAAAACTCTCCGGGCAGTACACGCGCAGGTCGGCGTCGGCCGTGTCCAAACCGTCGCCGCGCCAGGGCGAGATGAGCAGCAGCTCGGCCTCGGGGTCCAGCACGCGGATGCGCCGGGCAATGCCCAGGCCGCCCTCCACGTGGGCCACGCCCGCCAGCACCACCACGGGCCGCCCGAAAGTCTTGCGCGCGCGCACGGCCTGCTCGGCCATCCCAGAGTCCCAGACGCTCTGGATGAGCTGGAAGCGCGCCACCTGCCGGGGGTCGGACGCTTCGCGTCCATTTTGGCCTGCCTGCTGATGCTGGCTCATCACCTCATTCAAGAAGGCCAGCTGCTCCGGCGCGGGCCCGATGATCTGCCTGGGCAGCGCGGCGCGGTCCTCGGCTGAAAGGCTGGCCACGGGATCGGCGGCAGTCGCGTTCTGCATGGCCGCGGCCGAGAGGCGGCGGATGACGCCCGGCGGCACGTTCAGGCCCACCACAGGCAGCTTCCAGTCGCGCATGGCGCGCAGCACGGGCAGATATTTGGCAAAGGGGTGGCCCCAGTTGGTCTTCCAGTCCAGCCGGGCCTCCAGCTCCTCCAGCGCGATGCGCCCCTCGGCGAACTCCTTCAGCACCGGGTTCAGGCTGGCCGGGGCCATTTCCAGGCCCACGACGGGAGGCGTCTTCCCGTGGGCCAGGATGGTGAGGACGCGGGCCTCGGCCTCGTGGTCGCAGGCGTTGCCGTGGCTCTCGCCCACCAGGATGTACGCGGCCTTCGCCGCGCGGCTGCGCAGGGCCTCGGGCGCGAGGCGCTCGCCGCTGGCGGTCAGGAATTCGCCCGGTGCGGGCAGGAAGCTCACGGCCATGGGCTCATGGGTGGGCGCTGGGCGCGCGCAGGCCGAGAGAAGAGCCAACACGGCCAGCAGGACGGCGCGCAAAACAGCGGGCAGGGGCAGAAAAAACGCGCCCCGGCCATAAGCCAGGGCGCGCGTCTTGATCACAACAGGCATGGGGCCTCCAACGTGTGGCGGCAAGGCCGGGGCTAGTCCCAGGTGCGCTTGTCCTCGATGGGCCGGATCTGCGGAGGCAGGGTGCCGGGGGCCAGGATCTTGAGCACGGGGCGCAGCTTGATCTTCTCGCGGAAGGTGTGCAGCAGCTCCTCCTCGCGCTTGAAGGCGCCGGACTCGATGGACAGCACCATCTCGTCGATGCCGCCGGGATTGCTGACCTCGATCTGCCAGCGCTTGATCTCCTCGAACTTGCTCATGACCTGCTCCACCTGGTGCGGGTACACGAACATGCCCTTGATGCGCGCAGTGGTGTCCACCCGGCCCACGATGTTGCCCAGGCGCGGGCTGGTGCGGCCGCACTGGCAGGGCGCGCGGTCGATGTAGCCCAGGTCGCCCGTGGCTAGGCGGATGAGCGGGTAGGTCTTGTTGAAGGCCGTGACCACGATCTCGCCCACCTCGCCGTCCTTGAGCGAAATGCCGGTGTCCGGGTGGCAGATCTCCACAAAGGCGCGGTTGCTCAGGTGCAGCCCGCACTTGTGGAAGCATTCGTAGCCGATGCAGCCCACGTCCGCAGTGCCGTAGCCCTGGCGCATGACGCAGTCGAGCTTCTTCTCCAGCGTGGTGCGCATCTTCTCGGAGAATTTTTCGCCGGTCACAAAGGCCACCTCAAGGAACAGGTCCTTGCGCAGGGACAGGCCGATCTCCTCGGCCTTCTGGGCCAGGTGCAGCAGGTAGCTGGGTGTGCCGATGTACGCGGTGACACGCAGCTTCTGCATGATCTCCAGCTGGGAGCTGGTGTTGCCGGGACCGGCGGGGATCACCGCGCAGCCCAGGTTTTTCAGCGGCTCCTCGAACATCAGGCCAGCCGGGGCCATGTGGTAGGGCAGGGTGATCTGGGCCACGTCGCCAGGGCGGAAGCCCACGGCGTAGAAGCCTTCGGTCCAGCCCCAGTAGTCCTCCTGGCGGTCCTCGGGATCAAAGATCGGGCCGGGGGACAGGAACACGCGGCGCAATTCGCCCAGGTCCTTGGTCAAGAGGCCGCCCAGGCGCGGGCCCATGCTCTGGAGGAAGATGAGCTCCTTCTTCTTCAGGATGGGCACGTGCTTGAGGTCGGAGAGGGCCTTGAACTTGTCCACGTTGAACTGGGAACGGTCAAAGCGCTTCTTCACGTCCTCGGAATAACGGTAGGCGTAGGACAAGAGGTCCTTGAGCTGGAGCTGGTAATATTGGCGGCGCTCGGAATCGTCGAGCACCTCGCGACGGCTGTAAATGCCCTCGGTGCGGTCCTTGCGGGTCATGTGGAAAGTCCTCCTGAAAAATTGAAAAAAATGAGGCGCTATTCGGCGAATAGCGCAGCATAGCTGAAGCGGGCGCGGATTGCAAGGGCGGCGGGAGA
Organism: uncultured Desulfocurvus sp.; assembly: GCA_964390575.1. GTDB lineage: Bacteria > Desulfobacterota > Desulfovibrionia > Desulfovibrionales > Desulfovibrionaceae > Humidesulfovibrio. Next base: position 68,871 of record CAYMIP010000008.1, read on the forward strand.
GCCCTAGGTCGGCCAAAAGATCCAGACCAGCGGGGCCAGGGCCAGCCGGTACCAGGCGAAGGGCCTGAGCGTGAAACGCGACAAGAGCCCGATGAAGCCCTTCACCGCCGCCCAGCCGGACACAAAGGACACCACGAAGCCGATGGCCAGGAACACGAGGTCGCCGGACGTGAAGAGGTGCCCGTTCTTCAGCAGGTCATAGCCCACGGCGGCGCACATCACCGGCACAGCGGCCAGAAACGAGTACTCGGCGGCGGTCTTGCGGTCGGCGTTCATGAGCATGCCGCCCATGATGGTGGCCCCGGCGCGGGAAAAGCCCGGCCACAGAGCCAGGCACTGGAACAGGCCGATGGAAAGGGCCAGGCGCGGGGTCATGGCGTCCAGGGAGTCCACCGGGCGCTTGCGGGACCGCCGCTGCCGCTCGGCGTAGGCCTCCACCGCGAACATGACCAGCGCGCCCACGAACAGGGCCAGGGCCACGGTGCGCGGGCCGAAAAGATAGGTCTTGATGGCCTTGTGGGCCAGAAACCCGATGCCCAGGGCGGGCAGGGAGGTGAGAAAGAGCAGCCAGATGCCGCGCGGGCCGGAAAAGGGCTTGGCCGGGTCGGTCTTGAGCAGCCCCAGGAAGCGCTCATGGTAGAGCACCACCACGGCCAGGATGGCCCCGAGCTGGATGGCGATCTCAAAGGTGTCGGCCTTGGGGCCGGTGAAGTCGAGGGCGTGTCCGGCCAGGATGAGGTGTCCGGTGCTGGACACGGGCAGAAATTCGGTGAGTCCTTCCACGAGGCCCATGATCAGGGCGATGTACCAGGGGGCCATGTCTGGGGGGTGCTCCTTGGGGCGTATATGTCTGGTCGTGCCGTCGGGGGGAAAAGTGGTGTGCGCCGCCACCGGTTTACCCGGCTGACTCCGGTCCGCGCTGGGCGGGGTCTCTGGAGTTCTTTGTTACGGCGCACTTGCTGCTTTTTGTGCGGGGGGCGGCTCGATCCGCCATATTTTCAGTCTTGCGCACATTGGTGCTGGTACCCTCCGTTGGGGTTGCCCCATATCTTCTGGGACCACCGGCCTTCTCGGCCTCTGCCCCTTTGCCGCCCGTCTCCGGGCATCCGGCCCTGTACCGTGGCGGCTGGACCTCGACTGGCCCCTTGTACAAACCAAGATAAGACGCGCGGGCGCGTTGTAAAGGGCGCGGGCGGAAAAATTTGCGGCCGGGGGGCATCTTGACATTCCGTTGCGACCAAAGCACCATCCGGTCCCGTGGGCCTGTCGCTGGCCTTCATGGAGCACCTGGGTAAGGAGCGCCACGGCGGCGCCCAGGAAGACGGCGCCGTAGGCGATCTGCCGGGCCAGGGCCAACCGCTCGACCTGGACAACGACGCCCGCGTGCCGAGACGCGGCAAGCAGACAGAAGAGTCCAACGACGAGGTACCGCCATGCGCCTGAGACGAGCCCAATTTGCCCTTGCACCGGGCCTTGCCGCCCTGCTCCTGCTCGCCTCCTGCGCCGGGCAATCCGCCCCTGGCCGCGATGCCGAAACCGAGGCCCTGCGCGCCCGCGTGGAGCGCCTGGAGCGCGAGTCCTCGGTCGAGCGGGCCAGACTCGCGGCAGACATCGCGGCCATGCGCGAGGACATGCGCGCCCTGCGCGAAACCCTGGAGGAGGCCTCGCGCAGCCTGGCGGCCCTGTCCGGCCAGGAGGGCGCGCCAAGGCCTGCCCAGCCGGGGAAATCGCCGCGCCAGGCCCTGCGCGAGTCCCTGCGCGGAATGCTGGAGGTTTCCCGCGAGGCCCTGGAGCGCCTGAACCTGGAGCTGGACAGACAGCTGGCCCTGCCGCCGAAGCCGGACAAGCCCGAGCGCTGAAGGCCGCCCCCGGAACAGGCCCCGGGCTGGCGGGCCACTCCCGCGCAGCAAGACCCCCGGCATCATGGCTCTGGACGGGAGCGCACCCCTTGGGGCATAGTCCCCGTGACCGCCGCCCCGGCGAGTTCCCCCAAGGAGTGCCCATGCGCGCCGCCCTGCCCGCCAAAATCCTGCCCGCGTTGACGCTGGGCCTTGTGTTCGCCTGCTGCCTGACCCTTTTCGCCCCAGGCCTGGCCCAGGCCGAATCGCCCTATGTGCAAGGGCTGGAGCTCTTCCGCCAGGGCAAATACGCCGAGGCCGCCCGCGTGCTGCGCGCCGCCCTGCCCGCGCCGCACCCCGCCGAGGGCCCCGCGCCCCGGCCCAGCCTCAGCCCGTCCGTGACGCAGGCCACGCCCCAGGCCCCCCTGGCGGTTGGCTCGCCCGAGGCCGCCCACACCCGCGCGGTGCTGGGCTTCACCCTGCTGCGCCTGAACCAGCTGCCCGAGGCCGAGGAGCAGTTCACCCTGGTGCGCCAAAGCCCGGACCTCCAGTCCGTGGGCCTGCTGGGCTCCGGCTGGGCGGCCTTTGCCCATGGCCGCACCTCCGCCGCCGTGGAGCTCTTCGCCGAGGCCCTGGCCAAAAACAGCGGCCCGGCCTCCACGTGGCCGGACATGTTGCGCGAATCCGTGCCCGCCGACGCGCGCCTGGGCCAGGGGCTCATCGCCCTGGGCCGGGGCCGCGCCAGCGAGGCCACGACGCTGCTGGAGGCCGCAAGCGCCGGGCCGGATCTCCTGGGCTCGGCCAAGGAGCTGTTCCTGGCCCTGGGCGACGCCCGCGCCCTGGCTGGCGACGCCAAGGGCGCCCTGGCCGCCTGGGCCGAGGCGCCAAGGCGCGCCTCGAACTTCCCGGGCGACGTCCCGCGCGACGAACTGGCCCGCCTCAAGACCGCCCGGCTCCTGGAATCCAAGGGCGAGGCGGCCCAGGCCCTGGCCCTTTTCTCCGGCCTCTCGGGCGGGCAGCACTACCAGGCCGAGGCCCTGCTGGGCCAAGCCCGCGTGCTTCTGGCCCAGGGCCGCGCCAGCGAGGCCTTGTCCGCCCTGCGCCGCCTGGTGGCCCTGGAGCCCACCCTGGCCGAGCCCCTGGGCCGCACCATCGCGGCGGACCCGCTGCTGCGGCCCCTGAACAAGGACTGGGGCCTGGCCTATTTCCACCGCGCCGACTACCTGGAGGCCCTGGCCAAGCTCTCGGCCTACCTGGACGACGTGGACCCCAAGGACTACGCCAGCCTCATGGGCATGGGCTGGGGCCACCTGCGCCTGGGCCATGGCCTGCAGGCCTGGGACGCCTTCGCCGACGCCGCCCGCGTGCGCGCAAACGGGACCAGCCCGGCCAGCGCCGAGCCCCTGGCCGGCGTGGGCGCGGCCGCACTGTCCCTGGGCCGCGTGGTTGAGGCGCGCGACATCCTGGCCAAGGCCCTGGCCGCCGAACCGAACAACGCCGTGGCGCTGAACACCATGGGCCACCTGGAGCTGTCCCAGGGCAACGCGCAGAAGGCCCTGGAGCACTTCCGCGCGGCCCTCTCGGCCCGGCCCGACTACGTGGACAGCCGCCTGGCCGCCGCCAAAATCCTCTTCGACCGCGCCGAGTACGACGCCGCAGCGGCCGAGTATTTCCGCCTGGCCACCCAGGAGAAGCGCTCCGTGGCGGCCTGGAACGGCCTGGGCTGGGCGCGCCTGCGCCTGGGCCAGCTGGACGACGCCCTGACGGCCTTTGCCGAGGCCCGCAGGCTGAACCCGTCCCTGCCCGCTGCGGCCTACGGCCTGGGCATCACCCTGGCCAGGCTGGGCCAGCCCGACAAGGCCAGCCAGCGCCTGGCCGAGGCCATCTTCCTGAACCCGGACTTCGCCGCCACCCCGGAGCTGCTGGAGCTCATGCGCTCCCGGCCGGAATACGCCGAGCTGTTCCTGGAGATGGGCGAGGCCTATGCGCGCAAGCTGTATCCCACCACCGCCGCGCCCTTTCTCGAGGAATACCTGCGCCAGAACCCCAACAGCCGCCCCGGCCGCCGGGCCCTGGCCTGGGCCAGCTTCTGGGCCGGGCAGGAGGACAAGGCCCACGCCCTGTTCCAGACCCTGATCACCGTGAACAAGAACGACCCGGACGCGCACCTGGGCGACGGCCTGGCCCTGCTCTCGCGCGACCACCTGGACAAGGCCGAGCCCCACCTGCGCGAGGCCGTGCGCCTGGACAGCACCAATGCCCTGGCCTGGCGCGCGCTGGTCCTGCTGCTCACGCGGCAGGGCAAGGACCAGGAGGCCGTGGCCGCCCAGACCAGCGCGCCCAAGTCGCGCCTGGAGCGCCTGGACCGCATGAGCGCCAGCGGCTTTACGGCCCTCACCGAGGGTCGCCTGCGCGACGCCGTGCGCGACTTCCGCCGCGCCGTGGCCCTGGACCCCGGCCTGGCCGCCCCGCGCTACGGGCTGGCCTTCGCCCTGGTGGCCCTGGGCGACCCGCGCCAGGCCCGCGAGGAACTGCTCACCGGCCTGAACCTCGACCCCGCCTACCTGGACGAGCAGGAGCTGGGCCGGCTCCTGTCCCGGCACTTCGAGCTGGGCGACCTGGCCGGAGACCTCGCCTGGAGCCAGCTCTACGCCCTGAACCTGGCGCCCGCCCGGGCCGGGTTCGAGCGCATCCTGCAAAGCGCCCCCGGCAATCTGGAGGCCCTGTTCGGCCTCGGCGCCACGGCCTACCTCCAGGCCGACTGGGCCCTGGCCGAGTCCTGCTTCGACAAGCTCATGCCGCGCGCGCCCCAAACCGCCCCGTCCTGGGACAAGTGGAGCCACCTCATGAGCAAGCTGGGCTGGGCCGCATACCACCAGAAGAAGTTCGACAAGGCCCTGCACGCCTTTGACTGGCTGCGCACCTACCACCCGGAGACGCCCTACGCCGCGCCCCTTTCGGGCATGGGCTGGGCGCTTTTGGGCAAGGGACAAATGGGCCAGGCCCAGAACCTGTTCACGCGCTCGCTGACCATCTTCCCGCGCAACCTCTCGGCCATGCTGGGCATGACGGCCCTCAAGAAGGCCCCGGAGACCGACGAGGAGGACATCGACGACGAGCCCGAGCCGCTGCCCAAGCCCAAGCGCAAGGCCAAGGCAAAGGTCAAGGAGACAGCCAAACCCCAGGCCAAGGACAAGGCCACGGTGAAGGTCAAGCGGGTGAACTAGACTTCCGCTCAGATCCGCGCCACGCCGAGGAACACCGCCGAGAGCGCGGCCACCAGCGTCAGGAACACGGCCCGCGCCGTGGCCTTGGACAGGCCCGGAAAGCGGTAGTGCATGGCCTCGTGCGGGCAGGCCCCCACGCAATCGCCGCAAAGGGTGCAGGGCAGCGCCGGAGCCCCGGCCTCGATGTCCAGGGCTGAGAGCGCCGAATAGCGGCAGGCGCACCCGCAGGTGCCGCAGCGCGTGCACAGGGCGCGGTCGATGCGCACCCGCCAGGGGATGAGCCGCCCCAGCACGTTGCCAAGCAGCCCGATGGGGCAGAAGGCCGTGCAGTGGGCCATGACGCCCAGCCGCCACGAAACCAGCAGCATCACCCCGACGCCGACGAGGCCGAAGCCCGCAGCCAGCCAGGCCGCCGTCTCGCCGTCCACGCCAAGCAGCCGCAGGGCGAGCGCCCCGCCGCAGGTCAGCACCAGCGTGGTCAGCCGCCCCCAGAGGGCCCAGCGCGCGGGCACCGGCTGCTGCTGTTTTGGGTTCTTCGATTTCAGGCGCGAGCAGGCGTCGTCCCAGGCCCCGATGTAGCACAAATGGCTGCACCAGGCCGGGCCCACAAAGAGCACCGTGGACGCGAAGAGGATGGCCATGAACAGCCCGCCGCCCCGGAACAGCGGCCCGGCAGCGATGAGCGCGGGCACGGGCAGGTGCAGCCGCCCGGTCATGAGGAAGTCCTGCCAGCCCAGCAGCCCCAGCACCAGCTGCCCGAAGAACAGCGCCGAAAACAGCGCCCAGACGCGCGGCCGGAGCCTCCGGTGCCGCGCCGGGTCCAGGAATGCCCCGGCCAGCCAGGCCGCGTACAGCGCCAAAAGCAAAACTTCCAGCCAGCCAGCCCCGGGCAGGAAGCGGTCGGGCAGGAGCACCGGCACGCTGGCCTTGGCCCTGGCGACAATCAGCAGCGCGGCGCTGAGGCTGAAGGCCGCGGCCTGGGGCAGCTCCACATCTCGGCCCTGGTGGAAGAATTCCTGCGCCCGGCGGCTGAGCAGCCAGAGGCCCGCGCCCAGGCTGCTGGCGGTGACGGCCCCGAGGATCACGGCCAGGCGCAGCCAGTCCTCGCCAAGGGCCAGGCGCAGCCGCACAAAGCCCAGGCCCGCGTCCACCCACAACGCCGCGCCCAGCACCAGCACCAGCGCCGCCACCAGCCGCGCCGCGCCGCGCCGGGTGCAGAGCAGCAGGGGCAGGGCCGCCAGGGCGGCGGCAAGGCCCCATTCGCCCCGGCGCAGGGCATGCGCCGCCAGCAGCAGGTGGCTTAAGCCGGCCAGGGTGAGCATCAACGGTGTGGTCATGGCGCGTCTCGCTGGTTACGTGGACGTGCAGGCCGCCAGGGGCTCGGGGACAGCGCCCCCCATGCCGCGCACTGTCCGCATCCTGGCAGTTGCCATCGCTGCGTTCCATGACTAAAGTCAAGGGCCAGCATGCATTGGTGGTTGGAGGCGCAATGGACACGGACAAGCTCGCGGCCCTGTGCGGCATCAAGCTCTTTGAAGGGTTGCCCCAGGCGCAGCTGAAGATCCTGGCCGAGATCACCCAGCTCAAGCGCTGCAAGGCCGGGGAGACGCTCTTTGAGGCCGGTCAGCCGGGCACGCATTTCTTTGCCGTGGTTTCGGGCAAGGTGCGCGTGTTCCGCGCCTCGCTCTCGGGCAAGGAGCAGATCCTGAACGTCTTCACCGGGGGCGAGGCCTTTGCCGAGGTGCCGGTGTTCGAGGGCAAGACGTACCCGGCCAGCGCCCAGGCCCTGGAGGACAGCCTGCTCGTGTCCATCCCGCGCAAGGGCTTTGTGGACCTGCTGCGCCGCGAGCCGGAGCTGGCCCTGGGCGTCATGGCCCTGCTCTCCGCGCGCCTGCGCGCCTTTGTGGGGCAGATCGCCCAGCTGAGCCTGAAGGAGGTGCCGGAGCGCCTGGCGGGCTACCTGCTGCTGCTGCGCGCGGCCCAGGGCCGCGACGAGCTGACCCTCGACCTGCCCAAGGGCCAGATCGCGTCGTACCTGGGAACTATTCCGGAGACCCTGTCACGGGCCATCAAGAAGCTCTCCGAGCAGGGCCTCATCGAGGTTTCGGGCAGCCGCGTGTGCGTGCTGGACGCCGAGGGCCTGTCCCGCCTGGCCGAGTCCGGCCGCTAGGCGGAACAGAAAATCCGCAGAAGGACCGGGCCGAGGCCCGCTACTCCCAGGAGATGCAGGTGGCCGGACAGGCGTCGATGGCCGCCTGGATCGCGTCGGCCGATTCCCCGGTGGGGTTGCCGACCTTGGCCTTGCCTACGTCGGCGTCGAACTGGAACACGCCAGGGGCCAGTTCACAGCAGGTTTCGCAGCCGATGCATTCGTCTTCGTTGATGGTGACGGTCCCGCCCATACTTCCCTCCATTTGCCGCGACCCTACATCATGCCCAGGCCCGTTGCCAAGGGGGGGCGGCGCCTATCGGGCGAAGACACCGGGACGCAGGCCAGGATGCGCGGCAAAGAGCACGGCGTGCAGGCCAGGGTGCGCGGCATTAAGCGGCAGGCCGTCCGGGCGCTCCAGGCGGAACTCCCCCGGCCCCAGCACCGGGCGCGCAAGGCCCGGCAGGATCAGGGTCAGTCCCTCGGGCCGCGCCGGGTCAAAGGCGCCCTTCAGCTCCACGTCCCAGGCCGGGCCGCTGGTGATCTTGTCCGAGGCGGCCAGCACGCGCAACAGCGGCAGGCTGCGCGGCGCGGCCAGGTTCAGGCCAGGGATAGTCCGGCGCGGGTCGGCCCCGAAGAGCCCGCTGGTCAGCGGGCGCGTGGCGGCGTGGCGCAGCTCGGCCAGGGCCGGGCGCGGCTGAAAGCCGCCGGTCTTGAGGGAGTCCAGGGCGAAGCGCCAGGCATCGGCCACCACGGCCAGGTAGGCCGAGCTGCGGGTGCGCCCCTCGATCTTCAGGCAGTCCACGCCGAGCTTGGCCAGCCAGCGCGCATGCCAGATGAGGCAGAGGTCCTGGGGGGCGAAATACTGGGTCCAGGCCTCGTTGCCAGGGGCCTTGGGGTCATCCGTGCGCTGCTCCAGCACCTCCCAGGCCTCCGAGCCCTCGCGCTTGCGCTCCTCCAGCACGGCCCGCAGGCGGTACTCGTAGCGGCAGGGGTGGGCGCAGGCGCCCATGCAGGCCGTGCGGCCAGGCTGGTTCACGGCGCGTTCGGTGAGGTGCACCGAGAGCTGGCAGCGACCGGAAAAGGCCATGCACTGCGCCCCGTGGGCAAAGACCTCCAGCTCGAAGCCGGGCAGGTGGCGGTCACGCGCGGCGCACAGCGCGGCCACCTCGGCTGCGGCACACTCGCGGGCCAGGTTGGCGCGGGTGGCCCCGAAATCGCGCCAGAAGGCCAAGGCCTCGGCGTTGCGGGTGTTGGCCTGGGTGCTCACGTGCAGGGGCAGGGACGGGGCGTGGCGCACGGCCAGGCGGGCCACGCCGGGATCGGCCACGATGAGCCCGTCGGCGCGGGCCTCCACGGCCTGGTCCAGCCCCTGGCGCACCAGGGCCAGATCCTGCTGGCGCGGGGTGGCGTTCAGGCACACGTAGACCTTGACCCCGGCCGCGCGGGCGGTTGCCACGGCCTGGCCCAGGCCGTCTGCGGCGAACCCGGCCGCGCGGGCGCGCAGGTTCGGGCCGTCGGCCCCCAGGTACACGGCGTCGGCCCCGTAGAGGAGGGCCGTGGCCAGGGATTCCATGTCGCCCGCAGGCAGCAGCAGTTCAGGGATGCGCATGGCCGCGTGGTAGCCCCCTTTGGCCGCCGGGGTCAATGCCGCAGACCCCCGCAGGCGCAGACCGGCCACGCCGGGCGGCGGGTCTAGACATTTTTTGGATTCTGGGCGAGGATGCCCCTGCCCGGAGGAGCGCCCAATGGCGTTGCCCCAAAGCCCGGGCCGGGGGAGCATGCCGCAGTCAGGGAAGCGCACGGCCAGGCGCCACGTCCAGGGGTCCAGGTGGACGCTGGCGCTGCTCTTTGCGGCGCTGACGCTGCTGCCCTTTGCCCCGCTGGCCCAGGCCGCCGTCAAGACCGTCGCCAAGCCCGCCGTCAAGACCAGCCAGCCAGCCCTATCGGCACAATCGGCCCAAGCGGCCCAAGCCGCCGCAGGCCCGGCCGATGCCCCGGTGCGCCGCTTCCAGACCCTGCTCGCCCGCAAGAGCGTCGGCCAAGACGAGCTGCGCAAGCTCGAGACCCAGCTGGAGCAGGCCCGGAGCGCCCGGCCGGACGGCCTGCACGGGGCCAAGGCCGCCTTTTTCCTGGCCCGCGTGCAGGAGGAGATCGCCCGGCGGAGCAGCCTCAAGGCCGACTGGTTCAAGGCCGCCGAGAGCTTCGGGGACTATCTGGAGCATTTCCCCAAACACATCCTCGCGCCCGACGCCCTGCTCCGGCGCGGCGCCATCCGCCTGTCGCACCTGGCCAACCCCGAGGGCGCGCAGAATGACTTCCAGACCCTGCTGCGCGCCCACCCGCGCTCCAGCAAGCTCGCCCAGGCCCGGAACCTCTCGCGCCTGGCGGCCAAGGCCCAGACACAGTCCCAGGCCAGAAAGCCCGCGCCCGCCGCCGAGCCAGAGCCTCTCCGGCCCAAGCCTGCGCCCGACAAGGCCCAGCCCGCCCAGCTCGCCCAACTCGTCGACATCCGCCCCAAGAACAACGGCCCGGCGACCCGCATCGTCCTCGATCTGGACGGGCCGGTGCGCTACAAGTACCAGCTCCTTGAGCCCGCCCCCGGCAAGGACGGCCACAACCGTGTCTACGTGGACCTGCAGCAGACGCGGCTGGGCAGCGGCATACAGGAGGACACGCACCACGCGGGCGGCATCCTGCGCAGCATCCGCGCCGGGCAGCGCGACGCCGACACCGTGCGCGTGGTCTTCGACTTCACGGACCTGAAGGACTACAGGGTCCAGGCCCTGGAAAGCCCCTTCCGGCTGGTCATCGACGCCACGTCCGGGCCGACCATCAAGGAGCTTCCCAGGGAGACGACCACCAACGCGCCCAGGGAGCCCGAGCTGAGCAGCATCGCCCCGCCCACAGGCAGCCGCAAGCGTCTGGCGGCGGACCTGGTGGAACAGCTCGGCCTCTCGGTGCGCACCATCATGATCGACGCGGGCCACGGCGGGAAGGACCCCGGCGCGCAGGGCTACGGCCTCACGGAGAAAGACATCAACCTGCGCATGGCCCTGATCCTGGGGAAATTATTCAAAGAGCGCGGGTTCAACGTCATCTACACGCGCACCACGGACGTGTTCCTGGCCCTGGAGGAGCGCACGGCCATGGCCAATGCCAACAGGGCCGACCTGTTCCTCTCCGTGCACTGCAACGCCCACACCGACCCCGGCATGAACGGCCTGGAGACCTACAGCCTGAACCTGGCGCGCACCCCGGACGCCGTGCGCGTGGCCGCGCGCGAGAACTCCGTGTCGGACAAGAACATCAGCGACCTGCAGATGATCCTGACCGACCTCATGCTCACCAGCAAGATCAAGGAGAGCCTGGACCTGGCACGCGGGGTGCACCGCACGGGCCTGGCTGGCCTGCGGCGCACCTGGACCGTGGCCGACCACGGCAACCGTGAGGCCCCGTTCTATGTGCTCATGGGCGCGAAGATGCCCTCGGCGCTCCTGGAGATCGGTTACATCACCAACAAGACCGAGGCCGCGCGGCTGAACAGCAACGCCTACCTGAAGACCCTGGCCCAGGGCATTGCCGATGGCGTGCAGGCCTACAAGGCCCAGATCGAACGCTTCGCCGGGAAGAACGGGAAGAAGTAAGGAAGGATTCCGCCGGGGGGCCTGAGGCCCCCCAGCACGCGCAGGGTTGGCAGGCATTCTCCTGGAAACCTCATCCCAAGGCGAAGGGCCGGGTCGAGCTGCGCTTGACCCGGCCCTTCGCCTTGGGATGAGGGGGTCCGGGGGGGATGATCCCCCCCGGAAAACGCTTCCTTCTACGCGGCCTCTTGCCGGGCTTCCTTGGCGAGGGCCAGCTCTGCTGCGGAGAAGACCTTGGCGATGTCCAGGATGATGACAAAGGCGTCATTCTGCTTGCCGATGCCCTTGATGTAGTCCGTGTTGATGGACGTGCCCATGCGCGGCGCGGCCTCGATGTGCTCGGCGGACAGCTCGAAGACCTCGCGCACCGAATCCACCAGGCCGCCCATGATGATCTGATCGCCCTCGAAGTCCACCTCCACGATGATGATGCAGGTGTCCACAGTGGCCGTGGTCGCGGGCATGCCGAACTTGAGCCGCATGTCCATGACCGGCACGGCGTGGCCGCGCAGGTTGATGACCCCGCGCATGAACTCCGGGGTGCGCGGTATCTTGGTGATTGCCGTCAGTTCCAGCACTTCCCGCACGCTGCTGATGTCCAGGGCGAAGACCTCTTTTGCCAGGGTGAAGGTCAGGTGCTGGCTGGTGTCGGTGGTGTTTTTCTCTGCCATGGCGGGCCTCCTAGAACTTTTCGAACTCGCCGTCGTCGACGTCCGCGCTGAGGTCCAGGTCAATGCCGCCGCCCTTCTTCTGTGCCGAGCCGTGGGGCGTCGGGCCGTGGCCCTTGGGGGCCTGGTAGGCGGCATGGGAGGACCCGGCGGGCAGGGCCTTGGGCTTCTTGGGCCGGAGGGTCTTGTGCCCGCCGTCGTCCACGGTGAAGAAGCCCATGGTCTGTTGCAGCTGCTGGGCCTGGGCCGACAGCTCCTCTGAGGTGGAGGCCATCTCTTCCGAGGCCGAGGCGTTCTGCTGGATGACCTGGTCGAGCTGCTGGATGGCCTTGTTGATCT
>CAYMIP010000009.1:0-60899 GCA_964390575.1 uncultured Desulfocurvus sp.
GGCCATCGCTGGCCTGGCGCTCACGCACACCATTGCCAAGGCCATCTTCCAGGGCGTGTTCACCTCCAAGAAGCCGTTTCTGCGCACGCCCAAGTGCGAGGAGCGCAGCGCCGTGGCGCGCGGCCTCTTGATGGCGCGGGAAGAGCTGATGATCCTGGGCCTGCTCTGGCTTGCGGCGGGCGGCGTCATTGCCCGCTACGGCACGGACAACCCGGACATCGTGACCTGGGCGGTGATCCTGCTGGTGCAGAGCACGCCATACCTGGCGGCGCTGTGCCTGTCGCTGCTGTCGGTGCTGCCGGGCCTTATCCCGAGCGTGAGCGGCCAGCTCGGCCAGATCGCCTCGGCCACGTCTGGCGCCCTCACTGGCGGCGCGCTGTCGGGCGGCACGGCCATCACCATCCCCATGACGCCGGAGCGCAAGCACAAGGTTTAAAGCCGACCACGCTCAAGAACGAACGGCCCGGTTCCCTGATGAGGGGGGCCGGGCCGGTTTCTTTTGGGGGATTGCGGGAAGGCTAGCGGCGGAAGCGGTTGCGCACGGCCAGGGCGAAGAGGGTGAACTGCACGGCGATGAGGAACTGCCAGAAACCCCGCGCGGCCCGCACCCAGCCGTAGCCTTGAATGTCTTTGGCAAAGGGGATGCTGTCCAAGGTGTATTGGACTGCGGCGCTGCCCGGTAGCTCGCTCCAAACCCAGGGCTCTTTGATGCTGTTGGCGAAGAAGGACAGGCCGAGCAGGGCCAGCAGCCAAACCCCGGCACGCACGGCGCGCTCGCCGAAGCCGGAGGTGGCCCAATAGAGCCATGTGGCTGAACGGAGTGGTACAGGCGTTTTCAACTTAATGAGTAACCAGCAACGCCGTAAGCCTCCCCTCACCTTACCCTTCTTGTACGTGCGAAGTTGTATCTTTCTGTAGTCTATCCCACTTTGTTGTTTGAGACTTTGCAATTTCTCACGGTAGTGCCACCAAGAAACCATTCGCTGATCATGCTCTTCCGTTGCCCTCTGTTTCATTGCGCGATACAGATGCTCATAATCAGACAATTCATAAGGATATTCTTCATGTTTTTCGATACCAAGGACTTCTGGCGATATACTGTTACGAAAAAGTATTGATGGCAACTCAAGACAAGAAAATATTATATTTTCAAGACTAATTTGCTCTATAGATAACATTCTAACATTCAAATCACATGATGTTGAGATATTTGTGAGGTCAATAGTTCCTGGAAATGATGCATAATTAAACATTGCAATCCCATTAAACTTGGCGCTAATAAACACTGCACGCTCACTGAATGTTACAGACATGAAATCTGATATATTTAGAAATATAGATCCGTAAAAACTTACACCTTTAAAAAATGTAGAGTTTGAGAAAGAAACGTATTTTGTAAACGTAACATCTTTAAAGTCGCACAATTCATAAAATTCAGATAATTCAAAATAAGCTTCAGATTCAAAAACAGTATGGTCGAATAATACTTTTCCGTTATATTTGCGGCTGCTGAAATATGCGTCTCCGCAAAACACAGAATACCTAAAGTCAAGATCACAGTTATACGAGGCTACTTTGAAATATCTCACATCAAACAACCATGGGGCAATAAGACCTTTAAGGTTACACCTTCTCTCAAGATTCTCATTACTATCCAGAGACATGGATAAATTTATCCGCTCACCAACCAACTCATCAAATGCAACAGAGTTAACCTCTTCATCACTCCCAAGTCTTTTCCGCTTCTTTTCTTTTGGTGCATGGAAAAGACAATACCCCTTCTGCTCTTCGTCAATCCACACCACCTCCAGCGGCGGCTCGTCCTTCCACCCATACTTCTCACACTTGCAGCACCCCATCACCGCACCCCCTCCCCAAGCCTTCCCATATCCGCTACCAGATACGCCCGCGCGTGCAAAGGGCAACTTCCATCCCCGCACCCCAATGGGGGGTCCAGGGGGCCGCAGGCCCCTTGGCCGCCGGAGGCATGTTCTCCCTCCACCCTCCGCGCCCGCCCCCTTCCAAAGCGCCGCCGATTGGCGTAAGCAACCCGGACGTATGGTGCACCTGGAGCATGTGAACTGCACACTGGGCGGAGCGCAGGCCTTGAAGGACGTGACTCTGCATGTGGAGCGCGGGGAATTCGTGTTTTTGACCGGGCCTTCGGGCGCGGGCAAGACCACCCTGTTGCGCGTGCTCTACGGCGACCTGAAGCCCAAAAGCGGCGCAGCGGACGTCGCAGGCGTGGACCTCATGCGCCTGCGCGGCGCGCAGCTGCCGGAGCTGCGGCGCAAGGTGGCCGTTGTCTTCCAGGACTTCAAGGTTTTGCCCGAGCGCACCGTGTTCGAAAACATCGCCATCGCGCTTGAAGTGCGCGGGGTGTCCGCCGTCAGCATCGACCGCCGCGTGCGCGCCGTGATCCGCGCGCTGGACATGGAGGAGCGCTCCTACGCGCCCTGCCGCGAGCTTTCCGGTGGCGAGCAGCAGCGCGTGGCAATCGCCCGCAGCATGGTGGTCAACCCGGAGCTGATCCTGGCCGACGAGCCCACGGGCAACCTCGACTCCGACCTCTCGCGCCATTTGATCGACCTGTTCAAGCAGTTCAACACCTACGGCACCACCATCATCATGGCCACGCACAACCGCGAGGTGCTGGCCTGGGCGCCGGAGGCCCGGCAGGTGCACCTGGTGCGCGGGCAGATCATGCCGCCGCCGCCCGGCGCGCCCGGCGCGGTGCTGGACACCAAGCCCATCATCGGGGGTCGCCCGTGAGCACAGGCAAACTGTTTCTGCGCGGCGTGCTCGACATGCGCCGCTTTCCCCTGCCGCAGTTCTGCACGCTTTTGACCGTGTGCATGGTGGCGCTCCTGGCCGGTACGGGCCTCTTGATCCTGCACAACGTGCAGCAGGAAGTGCTCAAGAGCCAGGGCCAGGCGCGTTTCCAGATCTACTGGAAGGTCGGGGCGGACGTGAACGCCGTGGAGGCCCAGTGGACGGACCTGAAGCGCGCGCCCGGCGTGGCCGAGGTCAGCACCTTCACCCCACGCGCGGCCCTGTCCGAGCTCATGCGCGGGCTGGCGCCCAAGACCTCGGGCGGCGGCTTCGCGAACGGCAACGCCTCCTCGGGCGAGGACTTCGCCTGGCTGGAGGGCGAGAACCCGCTGCCCGCCACGGCCCTGGTGAGCTTCACCATCCCGCCGGGCGAGGCCCCGGAGCCCTGGATGGGCCGCATGTACGCGCGCCTGCGCGGGCTCGACGGCGTGGAGCAGGTGACCTACAACCCCACGCAGCTGACCCTGGCCACGGGCTGGATCGCCCTCATCCAGAATGCGGCCTGGCCCGCCCTGGGCTTCTTCGCGCTGGTGGTGGGCCTGGTGGTGGGCAACACGCTCAAGCTGATGATGCTGGCCCGCAAGGACGAGGTGGAGATCCTCTCGCTGGTTGGCGCGCGGCCCTGGTTCATCCGCGCCCCGCTCTTCGCCAACGGCGTGGTGCAGGGCCTCACAGGCAGCGTGCTGTCCCTGTTCTGCCTCAAATTTCTGCAAACCTGGCTGCGCAGCGTGCTCGACGTGCCGCCGCTGTTCCTCAAGGTCGAGTTCCTGCCCCTGTGGCAGTCCGTGGCCCTGGTCCTGGCCACCACCTGCGTGGCCGGACTGGCCAGCCTCATTGCCGCCAGAAAGTAGGCGCACGCAAATAAACGCCCACACATACATTTTTCGCGCCCCAAGCGCCGAAGCCCAGAGGAGAAATCCCATGCCCGCCAGCAAAAGCACCAAGAAGATGACCGCCCGCAGCTCCAAGATGACCAGCGGCCTGGAAAAGGCCCCGCACCGCTCGCTCCTCTCGGCCCTGGGCCTGACGCGCGAGGAGATGCGCCGCCCGCTCATCGGCATCGCCAACGCCGCCAACGAGATCATCCCCGGCCACATCCACCTGGACCGCATCGCCCAGGCGGTGAAGGACGGGGTGCGCATGGCGGGCGGCACGCCGCTCGAGTTCCCGGTCATCGGCGTGTGCGACGGCCTGGCCATGAACCACGAGGGCATGCGCATGTCGCTGCCCAGCCGCGAGCTCATCGCCGACTCGGTGGAGATCATGGCCACGGGCCACCCCTTTGACGCCCTGGTGCTGGTGCCCAACTGCGACAAGGTGGTGCCGGGCATGCTCATGGCCGCCCTGCGCCTGAACATCCCGACCATCGTGGTGTCCGGCGGGCCCATGCTGGCGGGGGATCTGCGCGGCAAACGCGTGGACCTCATCAACGTCTTCGAGGCCGTGGGCCAGGTCAAGCAGGGCACCATGAACGAGGAGGAGCTGGCCGAGTTGGAGGAGTGCGCCTGCCCGGGCTGCGGCTCCTGCGCGGGCATGTTCACGGCCAACTCCATGAACTGCCTGTCCGAGACCATCGGCCTGGCCCTGCCGGGCAACGGCACCATCCCGGCCGTGCACGCCGCGCGCATCCGCCTGGCCAAGCAGGCCGGCATGCAGATCATGGAGCTCTTGAAGCAGGGCATCCGCCCGCGCGACATCGTGACCGAAAAGAGCGTGAAGAACGCCGTGACCCTGGACATGGCGCTGGGCTGCTCCACCAACACCGTGCTGCACCTGCCGGCCATCTTCCGCGAGGCGGGCCTGAGCCTCACCCTGTCCATCTTCGACGAGGTCAGCCGCAAGACCCCGAACCTGTGCCGCCTGTCTCCGGCCGGGCAGCACTACATGCAGGACCTGCACGCCGCAGGCGGCATCCAGGCCGTCATGGCCGAGCTGGCATCCGCCGGGCGCATCGAGACCGGGGCGCTCACCTGCACCGGCAAGACCGTGGGCGAGAACCTGGCCGAGAACAAGGCGAGCGTGCGCGACTACGAGGTCATCCGGCCCGTGGGCCAGCCCTACGCGCACGAGGGCGGCATCGCGATCCTGACCGGCAACCTGGCGCCACAGGGCGCGGTGGTGAAGCAGTCGGCCGTGGCTCCGGCAATGATGCGCAGCACAGCCAAGGCGCGGCCCTTCGACTCCGAGGAGGAGGCCTGCGCCGCCATCCTGGCCGGGAGCATCAAGCCCGGCGACGTGGTGGTCATCCGCTACGAAGGCCCCAAGGGCGGCCCGGGCATGCGCGAGATGCTGACCCCCACCAGCACCATCATGGGCATGGGCCTGGGCGACTCCGTGGCGCTCATCACCGACGGCCGCTTCTCCGGCGGCTCGCGCGGGGCGGCCATCGGACACGTCTCGCCCGAGGCGGCCAGCGGCGGACCCATCGGCCTGGTGCAGGAAGGGGACCTGATCGAGATCGACATCCCGGCGCGCACGCTGCAACTGCTCGTGGACGAGGCCGAACTGGCGCGGCGCAAGGCGGCCTGGAAGCCCAGGCAGAAGACCATCAGCTCGCCCTTCCTCCGGCGCTACGCGGCCCACGTGTCCAGCGCAGCCCAGGGCGCTGTGCTCGAATAAAGAGAAGAGCCGCCGGAGGCATATTCTCTCACGCCTTCTCCCAGTCCAGTCCCAGCACTTCCAGCGCGCCTGGGCCATGCACGCCGCGCACGAGCACCAGCTCGATGTCGGCGGTGCTGGACGGCCCGGTGACGAGGTTCAGGCAGGACGGCAGTTGGCCGGTGGCGTCGGCGTGGCGCTCCAGCAGTTCCGGCAGGGCGGAGACGTCCGGGGCCAGGGCGGAGCGCGGCACCAGGCAGATGTGGGTGGGCGGCAAGAGCGAGACAGCGCGCTCGCGGCCCGGCCCGGCCACCAGGGCCAGGCTGCCGGAGTCGAGCAAGGCGGCCTGGGCAAAGGTCAGGCCCAGATCCACGTGGGCCAGGGACTGGCAGCACTCGGGTCGAACATACGTCAGGCGCGTGAGCCCGGCCAGGGCGGCGTCCAGATCGAGGATATTCAGGCCCAGGCCAGCGGGCATATCCTGCCAGCGCGTGTAGCTGGCGGCCCGGCGCTCGCGGGCGATGTCCACCACATGGCGCGCGGCCTCGGCAGGGGTGGCGGCCAGGCGCAGCCGCACGTCCAGCGGCGCGAGCACCTCGGCCAGCAGTTTCCAGGCATCCGGCCCAATGGCGCAAGAAGCGGGCCGGGCCGGGGGCTCGGGCACGCTTAAGGGCGCAGCGGCCAGGCCCGCGCGCAGGGTCGCCAGGATGTGCGCGCGGCTCATGCGCCCCCCTGTTTCTTGCGCTCTTGTTTCGTGCACCCCTGTTTCTTCCGACCGTCGCGCAGCTGCGCGGAAAAGGGCCGCTTGAGCTCCGGCGGCTGGCGCGTGTCCACGAAGTTGGCCAGGCCGGGCAGGCCAGGCAGGCGCGGCAGCAGGTCCAGATTCGGGTCCACGGCCCGGGCCGCGCCCACGGCCAGACGGTAGGCCAGTGGATGCCGGGCCAGGAAGGAATGCGCCGCGCCCGCAAGGTGCCCTCGGCCCGCCTGGCCCGATTCGTGGACGCGCTGGCGTAAGCCCAGCATGAGCCTGGGGTGGTCGATGCCGAGCGGGCAGGTCTGTTTGCAGGCCCCGCAGAGGGTGCAGCCAAAGGGCAGGTCGCGCGTGTCCTGTGGCGGCAGCAGCAGGGACGAGAGGATCGCGCCGATGGGGCCGGAATACACCGAGCCGTAGGCGTGTCCGCCGATGGTCTGGTACACCGGGCAGGCGTTCAGGCAGGCCCCGCAGCGGAAGCACAAGAGCGCCTCGCGCAAGGTCGGGTCGGCCAGCACCTGGGAGCGGCCATTGTCCAGGATGACCAGGTGCGTCGCGCGCGCGCCGTCAGTCTCGCCCTGGCGGCGCGGCCCGGTGAGCACGGACACGTAGGAGGACATGCGCTGGCCCGTGGCGCTCCTGGGCAGCACGCGCAGGATGTCCGCCGCGTCCTCCAGCGTGGCCGCGACCTTTTCCAGGCTCATGACGGCCACGTGCACGGGCGGGCAGGTGGTGGACATGCGGATGTTGCCCTCGTTCTCCACCAGCACGAGGCTGCCGGTCTGGGCCACGGCCATGTTCACGCCGGTGACGCCCAGCCCGGCGGTCAAGAATTTCTCGCGCAGGGCGCGGCGGGCCAGAAGCGTCAGCTCGGGAATGCTCTCGCCGTCCATCTCCTGGCCGAGCTGGCCCAGCTTCGCGCGGAACAGGTCGGCCACCTCGGCGCGGGACTTGTGGATGGCGGGCGCGATGATGTGCGAGGGCGGCTCCCCGGCCAGCTGCACGATGAACTCGCCCAGGTCCGTCTCCCAGACCTCCATCCCTGCGGCTTCCAGGGCCGGGTTCAGCGCTATTTCCTCGGTGATCATGCTCTTGCCCTTGACCACCACGCGCGCGCCGCAGTCCTGGGCGATGGCCGTAATAATGGCGCGGGCCTCGGCCGCATCTGCGGCCCAGTGCACCCGCGTCCCAGCGGCGGTGGCGTTCTGCTCCAGCTCCTCCAGGAGCTCCGGCAGGCGCGCCAGGGCCGTGAGGCGCGCGGCCCGGGCCCGGGCGAAATGCGCCTCGCGGTTTGCAAAGGATTCCATGGCGGCCCCGCGCTTGGCCTGGAAATGGCGGGTGGCGTGGTCCAGCACGGCGCGCAGGACAGCGTCGTGGCTGGCCCGCTCGCTCTGCTCGCGAAAGTTGCGCGGGGTCATCTCCACGACGAGCCCCCGCTGAGGCCCAAATCGAGCACCTGGGCCACGTGCAGGGCGCGCCCAGGACCGGCCAATCGGCCCAGGCGCGCCAGGTAGCCGCTGATGTTCAGGAGGCAGCTGGGCTCGGCGCTGACCAGGATGTCTGCATCCAAGGCCAGGAGCTCATGGGCCTTGTCCTCCAGCAGGGATTCGGACACGCCGGGGAATTGCAGGCTGAACAGGCCGCCAAAGCCGCAGCAGCGGTCCGGGCGCTCCGGCTCGAGCAGCGTCAGGCCGCGCACGGCGTCGAGAAGCCGCCAAGGCGCCTCGGACCCATTGAGCTGGCAGGAGCGGTGCAGCGCGGCGCGGGCGGTAAGCACTGCCCCGAAATCCGGCGCGCCGGGGAGCCCGGCCAGGAACTCGCAGAACTCGAAGCTGCGCCCGGCCAGGTCCAGGGCCCGGGCGTGCCCGCTGCTGCCGGGCTGGAAAAGTTCCGGGTAGGTGCGCAGCATCTTGGTGCAGGAGCCGGACGGACAGACCACGGGTGTCGGGGCGGCGAAGAGGTCGAGCGAGCGCAGGGCCAGGGCGCGGGCGTTTTTCACGTCGCCGGTCTTCCAGGCCAGCTGGCCGCAGCAGGTCTGGCCCTGGGGATGGTCCACGCCGACGCCCAGGCGCTCCAGCACCGAGACCACGGCCAAGCCGATCTCGGGCAGGCAGTCCTCCACCAGGCAGGGGATCATGAGCTGGATGCGCATGGACAGGGGAAATACGCTGGAGCCGGGCAAGAGGCAAGGGCCGGGGGCACAGGCTCAAGGCTGCCGCCAGGGGTCCAGATCTCGTGCACTCGGTTCCCCCAGTACAGCATGGGCCACTCCCGAACCGGGATGGACTCCGGCACCGCAGGCCTGGGCGTTTTGCTGGACAATCCAGTCAAGCCCATTCTACACTTCGCAGTCGGCAGAGACGGCCTCTTGGCACGCGCTGCCCGCCCACAGAGGACACGCGCTGCTGCATCATCTGACGAACCTGCCTCTAACCGGCCGCTCAAGGGCGCCCGAAGCATAGCTGGAGACGAATGAGCTTCACACTTTGGTTCACCGGATTGTCTGGTTCCGGAAAGACCACACTGTCCGGCATCGTACACCTCGAGATTTTAAGCCGCGGGTTGAACGCCGGACTCCTCGACGGAGACATTGTCCGAGCAAACCTCAGCCAGGAACTCAGTTTTACGCCTGCTGACAGGACGATCAACCTGCACAGGATCGGTTTCATCTCGCACCTGCTCAACCGCAACGGCGCCATTTGCGTCGTTGCCGCCATTGCGCCCTATGTCATAGCCAGGGAGCGCAACCGGGCTCTCATTGACACGTACATCGAGGCGTATTGCGCGTGCCCCCTGGAAGTGGCCGAGGCCAGGGACGTCAAGGGTCTCTATGCCAAGGCCAGGCGCGGCGACCTTCCCCACTTCACTGGCATCTCCGACCCGTACGAACCGCCGCCGTCGCCGGAGATTTTTCTGCCAACCCACCAGCTCACCATTGCCGAGTCGGTGCAGCGCGTCCTCGACACGCTCATCTCGCAGGGACTTATCCCGGCAGAGCGGTGCCGGCCGATTGAGGCTATCGCGGATGAGGAACTGGAATACCAGCGCCGGTTGAGGGAACTCGGGTGCCTGCCGACCAAGGGCTGAGCACGTAGCCCCCGTCCTCACGCTTTTTGCCTTCATTTTCCGACCTCATACCTGCAGCATTCCGGTTGACGTACGTTCATATTTTTTGTACGCTAAAGTCATGCTAACTGAGCTTTTCACCTCGAAGACACGCATCAGGTTGCTGCTCAAGCTGTTCCTGAATCCTGGGGTATCATGCTATATCCGTGAATTGGCTACTGAATTTGACGTTTCCCCAAACGCCATCAAGACGGAGATGGAGTCGCTCTCCAGCGTAGGCTACCTGGAAAAAACACAACGCGGGCGCTCCATATTCTTCCAGGCCAACACCAAGCACCCGTTCTTTCCAGAAATCAGCTCCATCGTGCGCAAAACGCTCGGCATCGACAAGCTCATCGATGAAATCATCACCCAGCTGGGCCGCGTGGACGAAGTGTACATCCTGGACGACTACGCCCAGGGCAAGGACTCCGGGCTCATTGATCTGCTCATCGTCGGCGTCATCGACCGCGACCGGCTGGAGGATCTGCGCCGCATCGCCGAGGCCAAAATCAACCGCCGCATCCGCATCATGCCCCTGTTGCCCGAGGAGTTCGCAGCAAGCGGAGAAGTCTTCCGCGGCCGCCCCAATTGGAAGGTGATCTGAGATGCCCGGCGAGGCCACCATGCTCCACACCCTGGCCAGCATCTGGCGCATACTTCCGGGCGGACTGAGGCTTCGGCTCAAGTGTCTCGCAGCCCTGGGGTTGGTGGTCTCTCTGGCGCAACTGGCCGTGGTGGCCTGCATCTCCCTCATGGGCGCGGCCCTGGCCTCGCCGGAGCAAGTGGCAAGCATGCCCGGCATGGCCTGGCTCGGCCAGACGCTGCTGGCCGTCTCGCCCCGCCCCAACATGCTCCTGCCCATACTGGCCGGCATCACGGTGGCCGTGGTGGCGGCAAACAACGCTCTGCGGGCGCTCAACGAATACCTCAGCGTACGCATCTCACGCGAGGTGGAGCGCAACGTGGGCGCGGACCTGCTGGCGGGCTTCCTAAACATGCCCTACGAGTGGTTCCTACGCCACAACTCTTCAGACCTGGTGCTGAACATCTACTGGGCCAGCCACTACGCCACGGTTGCGCGCATGGGCATCACCTTCGTCAGCGAGGCCGCATCCACGGCCTTCATCCTGCTGGGCTTGCTGGTCCTGGCGCCAGGCTTCACCCTGGCCACAGTGGTGATCGCCAGCGGGCTCTCCATGGGCCTTTTCCATCTCCTGCGCCGGAGGCTCGACACGTACAGCACGCTCTACCGCGAAGTAACGCTGGACCGTCAGCGCCTGCTCAACGTGGCCATGCAGGGCGTCAAGGACGCGAAGATCTCCGGCTGCGAGTCCAGCCTGGCCCGCTGGTGCGACGAACTCATGAAGCGCAGCGTACTGTATGCCGCCAACCAGGAGCTGACCCGCTCCGCTCCCATGTTCCTGCTGGAACCCTTGGGCTTTCTGGTTATCATGGGGATGGTGGCCTTCATGGCTCTGGACGAAGCCTCGAACTCGCGCATTCTGGGCACGGCCTCGCTCATGGCCGCTGCCGGATGGAAGATCCTGCCCTGCGTGAACAAAATACTGTCCGCAGTGGTGAGCCTGCGCACCAGCTGGCCCTTTGTGCAGAAAACCGAGGGCTATCTGCGCCAAGTGGCTGAGCAGGCCACGTGTGAAGCGCTCGCGGACGAGGCCCGGGACGCCCCCGTGCCTCCCGGCTTTAACACCGACCTTCGGCTTGAGAATATCGGCTTCCAATACCAGACCGCCAGCGAGCCCGGCCTCCAAGATATCTGTCTGCGCATCAGCCGGGGCGAGGTGATGGGCATTGTGGGCCGTTCCGGCGCGGGAAAGTCAACCCTTGTGAACATCCTGGCCGGGCTGCTCCAGCCCAACACAGGGACGCTGCGCATAGATGGCCGCACCCTGTCCGGCCGGGAGTTCAGGCGTTGGCAGGTGGCCTCCATCGGCTACGTGCCTCAGGCCCCCTTCATCTCCGACGCGACCTTGGCGGAGAACATCGCCTTCGGCCTGCGAGGGGAGCAGATCAACCTCGACCGCGTGCGGGAGTGCTGCCAGATGGCGGCCATAGACTTTCTGGACGAGCTGCCCCAGGGTCTGCATACGCCCATCGGTGAGCGGGGGCTGCGCCTTTCCGGCGGGCAGCAGCAGCGAGTGGCCATCGCCCGGGCCTTGTACAAAAATCCAGACATTATCATCTTCGACGAGGCCACAAGTTCGCTGGACACAAAGAGTGAACAGGAGATCCAGCAGACCATTTACGGCCTGCGCGGGAGGAAGACCCTGGTCATCGTGGCCCACAGGCTCAGCACCGTCGAGGCGTGTGACCGGGTGTATTGGGTGGACAAGGGCCGAGTGCACATGGAAGGCTCGCCCGGCGAAGTGCTGGCGTGCTATACCAGTTCCTGACACGAATCCGCAGCCACGAAAAAACCAACAAAGGTAAACCGATGCTTGACGACAAGACAATACTGATCACTGGCGCAACCGGCTCCTTCGGCAAGAAGTTCATCCAGATTGTTCTGGAGCGCTTCAAGCCCAGAAAACTCATCATCTTCAGCCGGGATGAACTCAAGCAATTCGAAATGCAACAGAAGTTCAATGTGACCAAGCACAACTGCCTGCGCTATTTCTTGGGTGACGTGCGCGACAAGGAACGCCTCGTGCGGGCCTTCTCTGGGGTTGATTACGTCATCCATGCCGCGGCCCTCAAACACGTGCCCGCAGCAGAGTATAATCCCCAGGAATGCATCAAGACCAACGTCATCGGTGCCATGAACATCATCGACGCCGCCCTGACCAACCGGGTAAAAAAAGTCGTGGCGCTGTCCACGGACAAGGCCTGCAACCCCGTGAACTTGTATGGGGCCACCAAGCTCTGCTCAGACAAGCTGTTCTGTGCCGCCAAGAGTTATGCGGGCGATGCGGGCACGGTGTTCTCGGTGGTGCGCTACGGCAACGTGGTGGGCAGCCGGGGCTCTGTGGTGCCCTTCTTCATGGAGCGGCGGCGTTCCGGGGTGCTGC
Source organism: uncultured Desulfocurvus sp. (assembly GCA_964390575.1). Taxonomy (GTDB): domain Bacteria; phylum Desulfobacterota; class Desulfovibrionia; order Desulfovibrionales; family Desulfovibrionaceae; genus Humidesulfovibrio. The sequence continues at coordinate 12,316 of CAYMIP010000009.1, forward strand.
CCATTACCGATCCGCGCATGACCCGGTTCTGGATCACCCTGGAGCAAAGCGTGGATCTCGTCATCAAGGCCCTGGCCGAAAGCGAGGGCGGCGAGATCTTCGTCCCCAAAATCCCGTCCATGCTCATCACCGACCTGGCCAAGGCCATCTGCCCGGAATGCAAGCAGGATATTGTCGGCATCCGGCCCGGTGAAAAGATCCACGAGGTGCTCATCAACGAGGACGAGGCACGCAACGCCGTGGAGTTCCCAGATGGCTACATCATCCAGCCCAACCCAGAGCGCAGGCGCGCCCTGCTCACGCGCGGCAAGCCTTGTCCGGAGCCTTTTGAATATACCTCCGGCCAGAACGACGAGATCATATCCATCGAAGCGCTACAGCTGCTACTGGAAAAAAACCGTGCGGACTTCGACATCGAGACCTCGCGCTGGTCCATGGACAGCGTGCCCCAATAACGAGCACAGCGGAGCCGCCATGCTGTTCGACGAATCCTCCAGAACCCTCGTGCTGGCCGCTCATCCAGACGACGAGGCGCTGGGGCTGAGGGGCATCGGCCGGGGAGAAGAAATCTTGCGGCTCGCTTCAAACAATCAACCACCTATGTCTTCCTGACAGGGCTGCGGACATGATGACGCGCAAGTCAAAACTGCACACCGGTCCAAGAACCGTCTTCTATCGCGCCCATCCCAACTTTGGCTTTTGGGGCATTCCCAACATGGAGCGCGAAGTCCTGTACAAAGACCTCTGCGTTACCGAGCCGATCAACGTCAAACTCAACAGCCTCGGCAATCGGGACGTTGAAGGCATCACGCGACAAGCGATCCTGTGTACAGGAGGCTCCCACACTTTCGGGTCCGGGGTTCCTTTTGGCATGCGGTTTTCCGAAGTGCTCCACGAACTCACCGGTGGACCTGTCCACAACATCGGGCATTGCAGCTTCGGCATAGACCAGGTATGCCTCGCCGTTGAGGAATTGAGCGCAGTATACGAGCCCGCAGCAGTGGTTGTTGAGCAGTACCCGTGGGCCTTGCACAGGGTGAACAATATCTTTGTGAACGGGTATGTGAAGCCGCACTTCCACCTCGATGCGCACGGAGCACTGCAGCTCAAGCGGCCCGCCGCCATCACGCAATACGGTTTCTTCAGGGGTCTCATCGGCTCGTACTACAGTTACCAAAAAGGCCTCAATGAGTATGTGGCTGGCATCGACCTCGAGCGCAATTACGACCCCGCCCTCGACCCGTTTTTTCTCCAGTGGAAAACCTGGCATTACAACGACATGTTCGCGGTGGTTGACGGCATCCTGCGCCGGCTGCGCGAGCACTGCAAGAGCCATGGCATCCCGCTGCTGTTTGCCCTCTCGGCCGTTCGCCAGCAGTTCTTCTGCCAAAGCAGTTCCGCGCTTGTGGATTACAGCCTGCCCAGCAAGCGCCTCATCAGGCTACTGGAAAAGAACGGCATAGACTGGGTAGACGCTTCCGAACCGCTGTTGCAGCAGCACAGCCCCGAGGCGCCCTGCGCTTACCACGATGGGCACCTGACCCCCAAGGGGCACAGGATCCTGGGCCAATGCATCCATGCAACGCTGTCTCCAAGGTTGGGTTGAGATGAAAAACCCGCTCCTGTTTCGCATCGTCGGCTACTCCTTCAGTCGAGGCGGCATGTTCACGTGCCTCTGGTGCCTGCTGAAGGGGTTGTGCTTCTACTCCCTCCTCCGGAAATCCATGCTGACCCGCGAACAGGCGTCGGCCAACGCTGCCGGGACTGCCGGCGATGACATCTACCCCTTATTCTAATGCGCGCGCACACCCTCTACATCCTTGGCGACTCTGGCAGCATGACGCTCGGCATCGAGAAAGAATGCTACGTCAACAGGCTCGCCGACGCCCCCCTCTGGCAGGAACACACGGCCTTCCTAAACGGCTCCCAGCCTGGCATCACCTCCGCCGATGCCTGCGCGTTCTTCTTCCACTCTCTCCGCCATGGGAGCAGCCCCTCCGGAGCGGTCATCTACCTCGGCAACTGTGACGCCATGAACTCCGAGGTGCACAAGGGGAAATACACCCCCTTTCGTCAGTTCAAACACGCCGTGAACAGATGGCTGGGGCGCAAAGCAACGAGAACCCGCCTCAAGAACCGTCTGCACCACTACGCCTGGGACTCCGGATACAACCGTTCCCTGGAGCGGCCGGAGGAGCCAGAGGAATTCCGCTACAACCTGGGGCGGATCATCGAGAAATGCAGGGAGCTCTCCGTCCCGGTGGTGCTTGTGCGCCCCAAGGCGAACCCCCTCTTCCCGGCTGGCCTGGGCAAAGGCAACTTCGCCTTTTACCGATTTGTCGGCATCAACGACAGCTTCAGCCGCTCTCTGACAGACCGCCAGCCCCTGGCCCAGGCCCTGGCCCTGCACGAGGCTGGCGAGTGGGAAACGGCCATGATGCGCTACCGGGAGCTCATGGATGCCGTCCCCTCCACCGAGGATCCGGAGTATCCCCTCGTTTTGCTGAACAACTACGCGGCCGCCGCGGCCGAGCTGGGGCGGGTGGATGAAGCCATCTTCCTGTTCCGACAACTGTTGCAGGAGCGGCGCGCGCGCAGGGAAATCATCCTGTACAACCTCTCCCGCACCGTGCGGGACCCGGAGCAGGCGAAGGACCTGCTCAAAGAGGCCACAGAGGCCGACACCACCATGTACCGGATCCGCACCCCCTACATCGAGGCCATCGACGCCCTCGCCCAACGTTTTCCAGACACTGTGCGCCTGGTGGACCTGCACGCCATTGCCGCCGATACCTGCTTCGCCGACCATTGCCATTTGCTGCCTGAAGGCCAAGCGCAGCTTGCGGCTGCCATCGCCCAGTCCTTCGAAGGAACGGCGGTCCAGGGCGTGCATTCCGCCCGCATCGACCTGAAGATGCACAATCCCGAGCTTTCCCTCGGGAATCAAGAGGAGTTTTTCTCCTATTACCGCACGTTCACCTCCTTCTCGGAGGCCGAGGTTGCCAGCCACCTGGCCATGGCCCGCAGAATGCTCCAAAGAACTCCGGGGAACGCCCCCGCAGAGATCTTGGATGGCTTCATCCCGCGTGAGCTTTCCACAGCGCTCAAGCTCTGGCTGCGCCACCCGTGCTTTCCCACCGCGCTGGACGCCCTGGACGCGAGCCCCCTGGCCCCGTCCGATATCGGACGATTTCCCGAAATGTTCCTGTGGCGGCACCTCATCCCCTATCTTCGCGCCGTGCAGGAGGAACCGGGCCTCGCCGGGTTGCTCCTGGGATGCGCACAGTTGATGCGGCGGCCGGAGGACTTGCTGGGGCTGCTCCCGGACAGGGCCAGAACCTACGTGCGCCCCGCAAGACCGGAGGCAAGCCCCGAGCAGGGGCTTGAACTTGCCCGACGCATACTCGCCGCGACGCGGCGATGCGTCCAAGAGCATGTCGCCTCGGGCGTGCAGGTCCATGACCGTCTGAAATCCACCATCTACTGGTATTTCCGTGAGACGCTCCGCTTTGGCCCCCATTCCAGAATTTCCATGCGCTATGATCGCATAACCCTGGAGTACTGCGCCGAGGCCCTGGCTGTGGCCGCCGTTGCGGCCAACGGGGACGCAGTGCTGCATGATGAGGTGCGCGGCCTGGCGGAGCTGCTCGGCATGATCGTGGACATCCATGAGCGCCACTGCCGCCGCTTCGCTCTGGCGAAGACCGACGCCGAGACCCTGGGCGCATATGCAACCGAGCTTCAGGCCCTCTCCACCCGCCTCGGCGTGAACAAGCACGAGACGCGCCCGCCATGCCCGGAGGACGCTCCATGAGGCTCGTCATCAGGGCCGACGCCACCGGCACCATCGGCGCGGGACACCTGGTGCGCATGACGGCCCTGGCCCAGGCTTGGGCTGCCGGAGGGCGGCCGGTGGTCTTCCTCTCGCGGATAGAAAGCGACGCCCTGGCCCAAGGCCTCCGCGTCCAGGGCTTCCAGCTCGCGGACCTCGCGGCCATGCCCCAGGAGCAGGAAGTAGACGCGCTGCTGGCCGCCACGGAGCCGGGAGACTGGATCGCCCTTGATGGCTATGGTTTCAACATCGGCATGCAACGGCCCCTGCGGCAGGCGGGCCGGAAGCTGCTGCTGGTGGATGACATCAATGACCGCGGGGAGCTCCACGCGGACATCCTGCTGAACCAGAACCTCGACGCCAAGGCCTTGCGATACCAGACAAACGCTGGGGCCATGCGGCTCCTGGGAACAGAGTTCGCCCTGCTTCGTCAGGCCTTCCTCGCCGCTGCCCTTCACCGCAGGGAGCACCCGGCCCGCGCCACAAACATCCTCGTCATGTTCGGCGGCTTTGATACCGGCAACATGTCGGCCAGGGTCCTCGAAGCCCTGACATTGCTCGACGCTTCGGATATTCAGGCCCGCATCGTTGCGGGCGGCAGCCCCAAGCGGTGCGCGGCGTTGCGAAATCAGGCGCGGCGGGCAAAGTACCCGGTGCGGATTCTCGACTTTGTCGAAGACATGCCGGAACTCATGGGCTGGGCTGACATCGCCATATCATCCGCAGGGAGCACCTGCTGGGAAATGTGTTGTCTGGGGCTGCCCGCCCTGATCACCGCCGTGGCGCCGAACCAGGCGCTCATCGCCAGGGGCCTGCATGCAGCGGGCGCCGCCATCGCCTTCACGCCCGACCTCGGCCTGGACACGTTCGCCCAGTCCATCAGATCCCTCATGGACAGCCAGGGCCAAAGGCAGGCCCTGGCCGAGGCGGCCCGCCTGCTTGTGGACGGACAGGGCCCCTACCGGGTGGCCAGAGCCATGGAGTCCTTGTCATGAAAGTCCTTCTCCTCGGCCCCTCGCCCTCGCCCTTGCGCCACATTCTGCTGAAGCACGGCGCCTGCGCCCTCATGGAGATTGCCGCCCCGGTGGACCTGGAGCAGCTGGGCACGGACCTGCCGGACTTCGCCATCAGCTGCGGCTACCGGCATATTCTGAAGGCCCCGGTCATCGAGACGCTCTCCGGCAGGCTCATCAACCTGCACATCTCCCTGCTGCCCTGGAACCGGGGGGCGGACCCCAATTTCTGGAGCTTCTACGACGACACGCCCCAAGGGGTGTCGATCCACCACATCGACACCGGCATTGACACCGGCGGCCTCCTCGCCCAGCGCGAGCTGCGTCTGGACGCGGAAGCCGAGACCCTGGCGTCCGCCTACGAGCGGCTCCAGCAAGCGATGGCCGCCCTGTTTGCCGAGACCTGGCCCCTCGTCGTGCAGGGGCGGGCAACCGCGACGCCTCAGCCCTCTGGCGGCTCCTTCCACCGCAAGAGGGACCTGGAGCCGCACCTGCCGTTGCTGCGCGACAAGGGCTGGAACACCCCCGCCATAACCATCTTCCGCGCCGGAGCGCAGGCCCGGGGAGGAGTGTAGCATGTTCCACGACAGGAAGAGCTGCTTCATCATCGCGGAGGTCTCCGCCAACCACTTGCAGCAGTATGAACGCGCGGCAAGGATCATCGAGGCCGCGGCCAGCGCCGGGGCGGATGCGGTCAAACTGCAGACCTACACGCCGGACACCATCACCATAGCCTGCGATGCCCCCCCCTTCCAGATCAAGGGGACCCTCTGGGAAGGCCGCACCCTGCACGACCTCTACGCCGAGGCATACTGCCCCTGGGAATGGCAGCCACGGCTCAAGGAGCTCGCCGACAGCCTGGGACTCATCCTGTTCTCAACCCCCTTCGACGACACCGCCGTCGACTTTCTCGACGCCATGGGCGTGGCCCTGCACAAAGTCGCCTCCTTTGAACTGGTGGACATCCCCCTGCTGCGCAAGGTCGGGGCCTCCGGCAAGCCGGTCATCCTGTCCACCGGCATGGCCAGTCTGGCCGAGATCGCCGAGGCGGTGGACACGCTGCGCGCTGCCGGGGCGGGGGAGCTGGCCCTGCTCAAATGCACCAGCGCCTACCCCGCACTCGCCGAGGAAGCCAACCTGCTGACCATCCCGCACCTGTCGCAGACCTTCGGCGTGGTTGCAGGCCTGTCGGACCACACCCCGGGCATTGCCGTGCCCGTGGCCGCAGTGGCCCTGGGCGCCCGCATAATTGAGAAGCACCTGACCCTGTGCCGCGCCGATGGCGGGCCGGATTCCGCCTTTTCCCTGGAGCCGGAGGAATTCGCCAGCATGGTCCGGGCCGTGCGCGACGCCGAAAAGGCCCTAGGGCGCATCTGCTACGGCCTGACCGAGAAGCAGAAGGACAGCGCCATCTTCCGCCGGTCGCTGTTTGTCGTGCAGGATGTCCGGGCCGGAGAGCCCTTGACCCCGGAAAACCTGCGCTCCATTCGCCCCGGCAATGGGCTGCACACACGTTATCTGGGTCAGGTGCTCGGCAGACGGGCCGCCCGCGATATTACCCGGGGCACCCCCCTGGACTGGGACCTGCTGTCATGACCGCACCCGCCCAGCATCGCAGCCCGGCCTTTCTCCTGCGGCTCCGAAGCCACGCGCAGGCACGGAGATGACCATGCTCTTCGCCGCATCGGAGGCGGGCAGCGTCCGCGCCCTTGTGCCCGTTGCCCGATCCTGCCACAAGGCAGGGGTTCCCCTCCTGCTGGTGCGCAGGGGGCACATGGAGCATGAAGCCGGCACGCAGCAACTCCCTTTTGCCCCCTGCCCCCAGGACGAGTCGGAAATGGCGGAACTGCTTACGGCAAGCGCTGCGCGCGCGCTGATTTTCTCCTCCAACATCAAGGACTCGCTTCCCTTGCGGCTGGCCAGGGTCGCGCAGCGAGCGGGGCTGCCGACCATTCATGTGCTGGATTACTGGGGCAACAGCCTGCACCGGATGAGCCTGGACGGGAGCCCGCCCTTCCGGCCGGACTGTTACGCAGTGCCCGACGAACTGGCGTTGCGCATGGCCGTGCAGGATGGGATCGACCCGCAGACAGTCGCCGCAACCGGACAACCGGCCTTTGGCGACACCTTGGAGACGTTTTCCGCCGGTGTCGCTCGCGCCGGGGAGTGGCTCCGCTCTTCCGGCCTCTCCCCGCAGGGGCCACTTGTCCTGTTCGTCTCCGAGCCTGTGGCCCAGGACCAGGGCAGCGCGCTGGACTCCCCCGGCTACCGGGGCTATGATGAACAGCTCGTTCTCTCCGGCCTTGTGCAGACGCTCAAGGGCCTGCCTACGCCGCCGCAGGTGCTTGTCCTAGCGCATCCAAGAACCCAGGTCGAGGAGCTTGCGGCCCTGTGGCGACACCTTGGCGGCGAGCAGTTCGGCCCGGTGGCCGCGCCGGCGTGGGGGCGCGACCTGCTCCCCCTGGCCTGCGGGGTTGTCGGCATGGCCTCGACCCTGCTCTACGAAGCCTGGCTGCTCGGCCTGCCCGTGGCGAGCCTTCAGCCGGGAGTGCGCCAAGAGCACCTGCGGATGCTCAAACACCGCGAAGGAGTGCTTTTTGTGGAAGACCGGGCAGCTTTCCTGCCTTCACTGAGCCGTTGGCTGGGGGACCTGGGGCAGGGCGAGATCCTCCCCCGACCAGAGCTGGCGCTGCATGCCAAGTCAGCGGAGACCATCCTCAACATTGCCCAGCAACTCCAGGCCAGCGGCGGCGTCCAAAGCCTTGCCGGGCGCGCCAGCAGGAGGACAGCATGACCACCGTCGCCATCATCCCCGCCCGGGGCGGGAGCAAGCGCGTCCCTAAAAAAAATATCCGCACATTCTGCGGCAAGCCCATGGTCCACTGGGCCATCGCCGCCGCCCGCGCCTCCGGCGTGTTTGACCGCATCCTCTGCTCCACGGACTCCGAGGAGATCGCCGCCGTTGCAAACGTGTGCGGCGCCGAAACGCCTTTCACCCGGCCCGCCGAGCTTTCCGGCGACATGACCATGACCGCCCCGGTGATTGTGCACGCCCTGGAATGGCTGCGGCATGAGTCCGCGCTTCCGGCGTCCTTCTGCTGCATTTACCCAACAGCCCCCTTCCTCCGACCAGAATACTTGCGCCAAGGCCTTGAGATGCTCTCGGAGACTGGGGCCAGTTGCGTGTTCTCCGCCACGCGGTTTGACTACCCTGTCTGGCGGGGCCTGAAACTTGGGCAAGAGGGCCGCGCGGCAATGCTCTGGCCAGAGAACGAATACGCCCGCTCCCAAGATCTGCCGGAAGCCTTTCACGACGCCGGCCAGTTTTACTGGGGAAATACCGCGCAGTTCCTGGCCCAAGGGCGGCTTTTCGCCAATGCCGTGCCCCTGATGCTGCCCAGGCATCTCGTCCAGGACATCGACACGCCCGAGGATTGGACCCGGGCGGAATTCATGTTCCAAGCCCTGCGCGCAGCCGGGGAACTCTAGCGCCCGGCCGGTGGACTTGCAGGGGAAATGAGACGATGACGCACAGAACAAAAACCTACCGGGCCGCGCTCATCGGGCTGGGCAATGTGGCGTTCAAATACGACACGGCCCGCCCTGGCGGCGCTGCCCCGCTCAGCCAGGCAGGAGCCTTGCTGGCGCACCCTGCGGTTGCGCTGGCCGGTGGCGCATCGCCCGAGGCCGCCGACAGGGCGGCCTTCTCGCAAGCCTTCGGCCTGCCCGCGTTCGAGACGCCGGAAGAGCTGCTGCGGGAGCTCGCGCCGGACATCGTCGGCATCTGCTCGCCCACGGCCCTGCACTACGAGCACGCCAGCCTGTGCCTGGAGTCCCGCATCCCAATGGTCTGGCTGGAGAAACCCGCCTGCGCCAGCCTGCCGGAACTGGACGCCCTGATCCATACGGCCGGGCAGGGGAGGAGCACGAAGCTCCTCGTCAACTACATGCGGCGCTACGAACCAGCGCATCGCAAGCTCCGGCAGATCATCCTCAACGGCGGTCTTGGCGACATCATTTCCGTACAGGTCACATACTCCCGAGGGCTGCTGAACAACGGCTCGCACATGGTGGACCAGGCCTTCTTCCTCCTGGGCGACGGCGGCGAGGCCGCGCTGCTCGCTCCTCCCACCCGGTCAAGCCCGCTGAACCCGTGGTTCACCTTCCGCATCGGCGCAGTGCCGGTCTCGGTGGTGGGCATGGACCTGCCCTATCATGCCAACGACATAACCATTACTGGCACCCGGGCGCGCGCGGCCATTGTGCATGGGGGCATGGACCTGCGCCTGGAGCGCCTTGCGGAGCACGAGCTTTTTCCCGGCTTCTTCAGGCTGGTCGATGCTCCAACAGACGGCATCGGCCCTGCGGACCTAGGCCGCACCATGATCAACGCCCTCGCCGACCTCATCGACGCACACGAGGCTGGCAGGGAGCCGGTCAGCAATCTGGCCACTGCGCGACAAACCCAGCACGTCATCGAGGAAGCCTTTGCCGAGCAGGCCTAACGGCGGGCGGCAACAGGGCCAGACAAAGACATTGGCGACGGGGCGGCGAGCCCCCAGCTCGGACACCCGAGGCAACAGACAAGCGAGCGTACTATGAACCTGGCGATTCTTGGCGGCAAGCCTGTGCGCACAAAGAAATTTCCGCCCTACCTGAGCACGGGGGAGGCGGAAAAGGCCGCAGTCATGCGGGTCATGGACTCCGGCGTGCTCAGCCAGTACCTTGGGTGCTGGCATGAGAACTTCATGGGCGGCCCTGAAGTCCGCGCACTGGAGGAAGAATGGGCGGCGCACTTTGGCGTCAAGCACGCCATCGCCGTCAACTCCTGCACCTCGGGCCTGCAGGCCGCAGTCGGCGCCATCGGCGTCGAACCCGGCGACGAGGTCATCGTCCCGCCGCTGACCATGTCGGCCACGGCCACGGCCCCCCTGGTCTTCAATGCCGTACCGGTATTCGCCGATGTCGAGCCGGACTGTTTCTGCCTCGACCCCGCCGCCATCGAGAAGAATATCACGCCGCAGACAAGGGCCATCATCGCCGTCGACCTCATGGGCCTGCCCTATGACCGAGACCCCATCAACGCCCTTGCCAAACGGCATGGGCTGTACATCATCGAGGACACCGCCCAGGCCCCCGGCGCGCTGCACAAGGGCCGCCACGCAGGGACTCTCGGCGACATCGGCGTTTACTCGCTCAACTACCACAAGCACATCCATTGCGGCGAGGGCGGCATCGTCGTCACGGACGACGACCTGCTGGCGGACAGAGTGCGCCTCATCCGCAATCATGCCGAATCCGTTGTGGAAGGCATGGGGGTCACCAACCTCTCCAACATGCTGGGCTTCAACTTCCGCATGACTGAGATGCAGGCCGCCATCACACGCTGCCAACTCAAGAAGCTCGCGCAGCTTGTGCGGCTGCGGCAAGACCACTGCGCCTATCTGGAGAAACGCCTGGCAGGGCTTGAGGCCCTTCGCGCCCCCAGAGTGCGCGAAGGCTGTACCCACGCCTATTACCTGCACGGATTCCGCTTCAACGCCGAACTCGCCGGGGTTCACCGCGACACCTTCATCGCCGCCGTCAAGGCCGAGCTTCCCGCCACGGAACTGCGCGAAAAGGAGGGGGTGAAAATCGGCTGCGGGTATGTAAAGCCCCTGTATCTGCTCCCGATGTTCCAGCGCGGGATTGTCTATGGCAGCAGGCCGGGGACGCTGAATCCGTCGGCCTACGCCAAGGGGATATGCCCCGTGGCGGAACGTCTGCACGAATCGGAGCTGTTCACCCACGAGCTCATGCACCCGCAGATGACCGAAGCGGACCTGGACGACGTCGTTCTTGCGTTCGAGAAAGTATGGCGACACCGCCATGAACTCACGCAGCACCTCAAATAGACCAACAAGGAGCAGCCCATGAGAATCCTTTTTGTGATGTATGACAATGAAAGCGCCAGGAACCATATGCCTCTTGGGCCATGCTATGTCGCCGGCTACATACGTGCACACGGGTTTGACGACATCACATACTATAGCCAGGACGTCTACCACTATACGGAAGAGCACCTCACCCAATACTTGTCCGAAAACACCTTTGACATCGTGGGCATCGGCTTCAGCGCTGGCTACTTCCAGCATGAAAAGATCAAACACATTTGTGACGCCATCCGCAAGGCCAGCCACGTGCCTTTCATTATGCTCGGAGGGCATGGCCCAAGCCCTGTGCCCGAATTCTCCATCCAGTATTACGGGGCCGACGCCGTCATCATGGGTGAGGGAGAAATCCCGACGCTCAATCTGCTGAAGGCTCTGGCCTCCGGGGCTCCGCTCGATACGGTCAAAGGCATCGCCTTCCGCACGGAGGAGGGCATCACCGTCAACGAAAGGGAGAACCCCATCGAAGACCTCGACATCATCCCGTTTCCCTATTACGAGCCGCTACCGATGGAGTACTACATCAATGCAAAGCTCTACGGGATGCGGCCGACAGAGCGCATGATCTACATGATTTCGAGTAGAGGATGCAACTACACGTGTAATTTCTGCCTCAGACTTGAGAAAGGCATCAGGTTCCGCTCTCCTGGTGATGTCGTCTCGGAAATCATAAAATATAAGCGTATGTACAATATATCGTTTGTACATTTTGTCGATGAACTATTCATGTACAGCAAAAAACGCGTACGAGAACTTACGGACGCATTCATCAAGGCTGATTTGGACATCCATTATTTCGCCACTGGCAGACTCAACATCGTCGATGAGGAAATCTTGGAGATGCTGGCGAAGTCCGGGTGCAAATTCATCGATTATGGCATCGAACAATTCGACAATACTGCGCTCACCGCCATGAACAAGCAGCTTACGGAGGAGCAGATCGTCCGAGGCATTGAGATGACGAAAGCAGCTGGCATCGGCATTGCCTTCAACATCATCTTCGGCAATGTGGGTGACACTCCGCAAACGCTGCGCAAATCACTCGACTTCCTTCATAAATACAACGACTATGGCCAACTCAGGGTCATCCGCCCGGTGACGCCGTACCCTGGATCGCCCTTGTACCAGCTTGCCCTTGATCGAGGATTGCTCACCGGTCCGGAAGACTTTTACAAAAAGCACAACAATGTTGAACTGCTCACAACGAACTTCACAAGCCTGCCCAATAACGAATTCTACGACCTCATGAACTCTGCGAATGCAGAAATTATTGACAAATATTTCGCGCATCAGGCCGAACAGCTCAAAGAGCAGTTCAATAAGGTGTATACCGAACAGGACGTCTCTTTCCGCGGTGCGCGGCACTAAAACGAGGCAACCTGACATGGACGCTGCGCAAATTGTCTCCATCATCAAAGACATTTTCATGAAAGACAGGACGATCGTCTGCGATGATTACGACGCAAGCCTCATGTACCTGAAGCGCGACCTCAACTTTGAGATACTGGAATACCCCAGCGGCAGCGTACACTGGAAGTGGGTCATTCCTGACAAGTACTCGGTGAACGAGGCCTATATCCAAAACCTTCGAACGGGTGAAAAAGTTGTTGATGTCGCCCGACACCCTCTGCACCTGGCGGCATATTCGGCCCCATTTTCCGGCGAACTCAGTTGCCAGGAGCTCCTTGCCAAGGTCTCCTGGCGAGATGACCTGCCGGACGCCATCCCCTACTTCTACAAGTTTCAGTACCGCCCGTGGGAGAAGGATTGGCGCTTTTGCATGACCAAGCGGCAGGTCGAACAACTGGACAGATCTGACCGCTACAAGGTCGTCATCGACACTGAGAAGACTCCTGGCACAATGAAGGTGGCTCGAGCAAGAAAGCAAGGTCAATCAGACAAGACCATATTGCTCGTGTCGCATCTGGACCATCCCTGCCAAGTCAATGACGGCCTGTCTGGGGTCGTTGTGGAGCTGGCACTCATGCTGGCGTTGAAATCCATGGATACTTACTACTCCTACGAAATGCTCATCGTCCCGGAGTTTTTCGGCAGCGTTGCCTACCTGAGTTCACTGGAATCTCCCCGACCGTACGTCATGGGTGTTTTTACGGAAATGCTCAGTACCGGACTCCCGCTGACTATTCAGAAATCATACTCGGGGGATACATACATAGACAGGATTTCTTCACTGCATTTTCGGCAACAGCTTCCTTCCGCAAGCATCGTGGACTACCTGCAGGCCGTCGGCAACGATGAAATTGTTTTTGAGAGCCCTGGATTTGAGATACCATTCATCTCCGTGACGCGGGCAAGAAGCAATGGGCGCATGTACCCGGAATACCACACGAGTCTCGACAATGACGATCTTCTGGACGAGAAGCAGATTGACGAAGCGTTGCGGCATCTCCTGCAGTTGCTGCTTGAGATCGAGACTGATGTCTATCCAAAACGTACGTTTGATGGGTTTCTGTGCTTGTCAAACCCGGAAATCGATCTCTATTTTAACAAGGATGATTTTGAAAATTATGGAACGCAGCTCGACGAAACTGCCACCCAGAGTTTCCATGACTTTCAATTCGGTGGATTCCGAATGCTGAATGGACGACACAGGGTATCTGAAATAGCGGAGCGGTATCAGCTACCCTTTCCGACTCTTCGTAGATACCTCGCAAAAATGCGCGACAAGGGTCTCGTCACTTTCTCCATGGAGAGCGCCGATGCATGATCAGTTACTCTTAGCGACAGGAATGTTCCGCTCCGGCACTACGCTCGTTGCCAGAATGTTGCAGGCGCATGGCGAGATTGTTCTCGCCTCTGATCCGCTCGCTCGAGTGTTTAAAACATTTCGCAATGTTTCTGCACGCGTAGTAATGGACAAATACAAGATCCCTCAAGAGTCACCTCTCGCAGACTACCATTTCGACAAGGAAGGCGTGGAGACTCTTGCTGCGGTGCAAAACAGTTCACTCGAAGCAACCACGGACACGGTCGACCTCCCTTCGCTCCGCCAATCCATCGCCGCCGCTTCAGCACTCTTTTCGCCCCGGATCAAGCCATTTCTGCACATGCTGGAAGGCCGAAACTTCCACGAGCTCTTCTCCTCCGGGCACGCCATTCTAGACAGAGCGTATGGCAAGGCCAACTCACGGGTTCTGGGCTTCAAGGAGGTATGGGTTGGCGAGTTCGCCAAGCACTACCTGCAAGGATTTCATAACGCCAAGGTCATCCATATCTTGCGCGATCCGCGCGGTGTTTGCGCCTCGAACCACGTGACCAACGAAAAATACCCCCTGCTCTTTCTTATAAGGCAGTGGCGAAAGCTTACTCTCTTCGCCTGGCGCGACAAGCTTCTGTTCCCTGACCGCGTGCATGTCCTCAGGTATGAAGACCTGCTTCGCTCTCCCGAGACCAGTCTGCGGAAGATCATGGGATTTCTTGGGCTACGCCACGACCCAAACCTCCTTGATCCCCGGAGCTACGTTGATGGAGATCTTCAGCCATGGAGCCAGAACTCCTCGCATTTTAGCGGAGGGCAGCACTTCAACCTGCACTCCATCGATCGGTGGAAGCAGACTCTCTCCGAGCGCCAACAGGAGCTTATCGAAACACTTTGCCAAGCGGAAATGCAGCTTTTCGGATATACCGAAGCCCCTTCGCCGTTCAAGGAAATCCCCCTGTCGCACGTGACGGACCCCATATTGTACGATCGTCATGAACTTGCGGAGTGGATCCGACCTTTCTCCCCAGACACACCAGCGGCCCAGATGCGGGAGATGGCCTTAGAGGCGGTGCGCAGCAGGGTACTGCACCAGATGCCCCCCCTTGCCCCAAGTCAGAAGCAGGCGCTTTTCCTACTGGAAGACTTTTATGACCACCTTCGATACGCTCAAGCCCAGGGCCTGCAATCCGGCACGCATGATGCCGCCGGGCTGCTCCATGCGTCCGGATCGATTCAATGCTGAAGGAAGCGCCTTGGCGCTTGCGTAGCTGCGTATCGTTGCCATGACGGCTTCACTCGAACCATATTTGGAGCACAGTGGATGACACGTTGTTATTGCTGCGGATCCTCGGCCCCATTCCTCCGCGAGGTCAGTGCCGACGAAGGGCAGGCCCAGAGCCTGCACCAATGCCCGGAGTGCGGGCATGGATTCGTCTCGCCTCTGACGGCGTATGACATGTCGCAGGCCTTCAAAGACTACAACCCAGCCCCGCCCAGCGTCCCGACCGAGTACGCAGCCTACGACCTCCGCTGGGGCCGCAACCTAGCGAACCTGTTCGCCCTGCAAATGTTTTCCGAGATAACGGAAAGCAGCGTCATCCTCGAAATCGGTCCCGGTGCCGACGGCATTTTCGCCGAGATGAAACGCGCGGGACATGACGGACGGTTCTACGCATACGAGCCGTGCAGACACTACCGCGCCGCGCTGGAGACGCTGGGCGTCCATGTCTTTCCAACGGCCTTCGACAGCAATACCGCAGGAATGTACCTCCAGGCGGCCCGACGCAAAGCCGACATCATCGTCACCGCCAACCAGGCATACTTTCACCACGACCCCGTCGAGCTTCTTCGCTCGCTGGGAGACCTGCTCGTCCCAGGCGGCCTGTTGCTCCTCCTCGTGCAGAACTCCAGCTCGCAACTGGCACACATCACAAAGACAAACGGGGTCATGCACTGGTTCTCCCCTGCCAGTTTCCAGTTTTTTCTCCAGCGCGTTGGCCTGGATGTTCTGTTCGCCGCACCATGCGGCCCCCCAAGATCAAGCGTCGACGCTGGAACCGGGGAGGCCCACGCGCCGGGCAGGATGCACCTGGCGGGCCTGCGCCGCCTCATCGAGCGGGGTGTGAACGCCATGAACCGTCTCTCGGGCCTCCCCCCTGGCATGCCGGGCCCTCTGTTGTTTCTGCCCGGATTTTCTCCTGCGGTCGCCATCGCCCGCCACCAGGAATTCCAGTATGGTCGGCCGGACAGATACCAATTGAAAGCCCTGCTGCGCGCACCGGCGTAACCCTTACCAAACGGAATACATGCCGCATCATCAAGCCAAGAAAACGTTTTTCATCGACACGCTGTGTCTCTCCACACTGTGCACCACTTTACTGCACGGCGGGATGAACCTTCTTTTGCGTGTCTACGACCGCACCACCCCCCTGGCGCAGCAGGTCATCAACATTCTCAACGCGCTGGGGGCCCGCATCGATGCAGAGCGGATTCCATATTTCTTCGACGAAATCCGGGATGCCAACGGGCGCTGTCTTTACAGGGACACCCTTCGGGACGCATTCGACATGCTACAGTCCATTACGCGAGAGGAGCTGGCCACGGATGGCCTGGTTGTTCGCCTTGCCCGCCAGTGGAGCCACGAAAAAATTCAGCTCCACCTGTTCAACCAGTTGCGCGAGCCTATCCGGCTGGAGTGCCTCCGAATCGTCATGACCCGCTGGATCGTTGATCACGAGTCAGGGCTTCCGGCCCAGGGAGGCGATCCCGTGCTTCTCACCACGGGAAAATCCTGGCGCCACTGGCTGGGGCAATACGCAAAGGCGAAGCGTGTCGACGTTCGGTTTCATGGTAGCATCTTTTTGGAGCTGTCGCCCTGCTCCATCTTGTCCAGGCATGGCAGTATGTTCTGCTCCAGGCTGAAGGCCGCATGGATACGATACGGAACGGAATCCCCCGCAGAGAAGAGTGCGCCCTCAGCCTCCACGCCCCGACCACCGCTTTCCGTAACCGGCCGCAGCATAGCCGTGCTTTACGGCCACCGGGAGATGCGTTTCCGCGAAGGCGAACGGACCGAGTTCTTTTGGCTCAACAAGGCTGACATCCCAAAAACGAGCCTGCTCTGGCTGGGTTACGTGCAATGGGACGGCGGGGCCGACTGCGCCGAGGCCCAGCGGCAGGGCATCCTGGTTTATGGTGCCGGGGGCGGAGCGCAGCACTACAGGCCTACATGGCAAGAAAGACTCCAATCCATGAGGATTGTGGCATGCTTCCTGTGGGAGGTCATGGCGGCCCTTGCCTCCACCAAGGGATTCCGCCCCGCGTATGCCCTGAGCCTGTTCACGCTGTGTCGTGGCATCGCCTACTGGAGACGTTTCTACACGGCCCACGGAGTCCGCGTCCAGATCTCTCCAAACTCGAACGGCACCGTGGCGCAGGTTCTGGCCCTGGACGCGCTTGGAGCCCTCAGCATCGCCTACCAGTACTCTGTTGCCGCCTTCAACGGCCCCTTCAGCGTCAATTCCAACGGGGAATCCATTCAATGCGTTTTCTCCCGTGAGTATGAAAACCTTTGGAGGGCGCAAACGACTACGATTCGGGCCTTTGCGGACACTGGCTACATCGACGACGATTCGCTCCAGCGCGCCAGACCGTCCGATGAGCCGCCTGTTCAGCAGACCATCAGAAGCGCGGGAGCCTCCTTCGTCATCACGTTTTTTGACGAGAACACCCGGGACACCTGGGCAATGCACGGCCCGAACCGGACCACATGCTCCGACTACGCGTTCCTGTTCGAGTGGCTCCTCTCCGATCTGACCCTTGGCCTCATCCTCAAGCCCAAGGTATCCTCCACAATCCTTGAGCGCCTAAGCCCCATCCGGCCGCTCATGGACGCTGCGATGCGGACCGGTCGCTGCCGGATCATCCTCAGCGAAGGGCTTGTGGGAGGAGTTCCACCGACGGCGGCGGCGAAGGGCTCCGACCTCTGCATCGGCCTGCTCTTAGGTGCCACGGCAACCTTGGAGGCGGCGCTGCTTGGCATCCCCTCCCTGCTCTTGGACCACGAGAAAAATGAGGGGCACCGCTTCTACACATGGTTTGCCGACAGGGTGATGTTCCACCGCTGGGAAGACGCGCGCAAAGCCGTAGAAGCTTACCGCGCGGGAGCGCCGGGCAGCGGCAGGCTCGGAGACTGGACCGGGGCCATTGACTGCATTGATCCTTTCCGCGACGGCCAGGCCGCTCAACGCATAGCCTTTCTCGTTTCACACTCCATGACGCTGCTCGAATCCGGAAATTCCCCAGATGAGACCCTGCGGCTCATCCAACAGAGGTTCCAGCAGCGCTGGGGCTCGGAGCACATGCGCCTGCGCGAGATGCAGCCGGACACCTCCCCCTGCCCTGAGAACGCGCCGACTGGGCATCAACCTTCCTCCTTGCCGGGGCACGAATGACACCATCCATCCTGATCACCGGCATCAGCGGTCTCTTGGGCAGCAACCTGGCCCTGCTCCTGCGCGGCGACTTCGCCGTTACAGGCACGTACAACGCCCATCCTGTGCGCATCCCCGGCGTGCGCTGCCTGCCCTGCGACCTGCGCGATTACGCCGCCACCAGGGCGCTTCTGGCGCGGGAGGCCCCGGACATCGTGCTGCACTGCGCCTCGCGCACGGACCTGGACGCCATGGAGGCCGACTCCGAGGGCGCCTGGCGGGCGAACGTCCTCACCACCCGCAACGTGGTGGACGCCCTGCGCGACCTGCAGACCAAGCTGGTCTACATCTCCACCGACGCCGTCTACCCTGGCCAGAAGGGGCACTACGCCGAAACCGCCACCACCGGCCCCCGCAACGTGTATGGCGCCACCAAGCTGGAGGGCGAGGCCCTGGCCCTGGCCAGGCCCGGTGCGCTGGTGCTGCGCACCAACCTCTTCGGCTGGAACATCCGCGAAAAAATGAGCCTCGGCGAGTGGTTTACGGACAACCTGCTTGCCAAACGATCCTGCCCCGGCTTCTCCGATGCTGTGTTCAGCGGCATATACACCTTCCTGCTGGGAAGCATCATCCGCAAATGCCTGGAGCGTGGACTTTCGGGGACCTACAACTGCGCCAGTTCCGACAGCATGACCAAGCTTGCCTTCGGCCAGGCCCTGGCCCGCGTCCTGGGCGCGGATCCGGCACTTGTCTCGCCCATGCTTCTCAGCCAGGCGCCCCTCACCGCCGTGCGCGGTCGCAACTTAAGCCTGGATGTGAGCCGCCTGGAACACGCCCTAGGCGAACCCTTGCCGCGTATGACCGAGTCCATCGCGGCCTTTGCCGCCGACCTGGGCGCAGGCCTGCAGCAGCGCCTGCGCGAGGACATGGCGGGGCTCCCGGACCGCGTGTTCTACCCCGTACGCGAAGAACTGGGCTACGGCGGCCAATGCATCGACGAGGCGGACATCGAGGCCGTGGTCCGGGTGCTGAAATCACCGCTTCTGACCCAGGGGACGCAGGTGCCCGCCTTTGAGCAGGCCGTGGCGGAATACTGCGGGGCTCAGCACGGCGTGGCCGTTAACTCCGGAACTGCGGCCCTACACCTGGCCTGCCTGGCCCTGGGCCTCGGCCCCGGAGACGAGCTCGTCACCTCGCCCATCACCTTCGTGGCCTCGGCCAACTGCGCCCGCTATTGCGGGGCCACCCCGGTGTTCTGCGACATCGATCCAGACACCGGCAACATGGACCCCGAGGCGCTGGAAAAGGCCATCACCCCGCGCACCCGCGCCGTCATTCCGGTGCACTTCGCCGGGCAAAGCTGCGACATGGCCGCCCTGCGCAAGGTGGTGGACCGCGCCATGCGCGCGCACGGCACGCGCATCCATGTCATCGAGGACGCCAGCCATGCCCTTGGCTCGCGCTACCAGGGCCAGCGGGTGGGCGGCTGCCAGCACTCGGACATGGCCGTGTTCAGCTTCCACCCGGTGAAGCACATCACCACGGGCGAAGGCGGTCTCGTCACCACCAATGACCCCGCCCTGGCCGAGGAACTCGCCCTGCTGCGCTCCCACGGAATCACGCGGGATCCGGCCCGCTTGTCGCAAAACCCCGGCCCCTGGTACTACGAGCAGATCAAACTCGGATACAACTACCGCATCACGGACCTGCAATGCGCCCTGGGCCTGTCCCAACTGGGCAAGCTGGACTGGTTCATCAGCCAGCGCAGGCGCTTCGTGGACCGATACAACGGGCTGTTCTCCACCCTGCCCCATGTGCGCATACCCCATGAGCACCCGGACTGCGCGAGCAACTTTCATCTTTACGTGGCGCGCATCGACTTCCCTGCACTGGGCGCAAGCCGGGCGGACCTTTTTCAGCGCCTGGGGGACCGGGGCATCCACGCCCAGGTGCACTACATCCCCGTGCATCAGCAGCCCGACTTCGTGCGCCTGCTGGGCCGCGTCAGCCTGCCCAACGCCGAAGCCTTCTACGCGCAGTGCATCTCCCTGCCCCTCATGCCGACCATGACCGACGCGGACGTCGACCATGTGGTGGAGTGCCTGGCCAGATGAACACTCCGCGCTCCGATTTCCGCCAGCCCCAGACCGGGGCCGACACGTTGGAGGAGTATCTGCGCGTGGTGGACGCCCTGGGCCGCGAGAACGGGCAGGACCCGCTCTGGTGGGCCACGGACGCGGCCTCCAAGAACCGGGTGCGCTCGCCCCTGTTGTGGCTGCTCACCCCCGGAGCGCACCCCGCGCAGGGCTGCGGCCGGGCCGGGGCCCTGCGCACCCTGGCCACAGAGTATCGCCGTCTGCTGGCCCGCATCCGGCAGGCCAGGCGGCTCTTCCCGTTGGCCTTGCGGCCCGCCGCGACCGGCCAGCCGGTGAGCCTCGTCAAGACCTTCGCCTATCCCTCGTCCTTCGGACCGGCGGGCTTCTCCGACCCCTTCTTCCCCGGCCTGGCGGAACACCTTCACGACCAACTCGGCCAGGGCCGCCGCGTGCTCACCGTGTGCATGGACTTCGACGACAGCGGAGAGGTCAAGCAGCGCATGGCCGACCTGGCTGATCCGGACCTGCTGCCCATGGAGGCCTTCCTCACTCCGGCGGACGCGACCCGCGCGGCCCTGACCATCCTGCGCCGACTGCTCCGGCCCGGCTTCCATGTGCCCTCGCCCCTCACCATCCAGGGCCGGGACGTGGGCCGCGACGCCGCGCACGCCCTGCGCCTTGGAGCGGGGGGCCTGCCCCTGGACCAGTACGCCCACCGGCTGGCGGCGGCGGCCATCGGCCAGGCCCACAACGTTACGCATTGCGTGCTCACCTACGAAGGCAACCCCTGGGAGCGCATGTTCGTCTTCGGCCTGCGCCAGGCCAGGCCCGGCGTGGAGGTCGTGGGCAGCCAGCACTCCGTGGTGCCCCAGGCCGCAGCGGGCGTGTTTCCCGGCAAGGCCGAGATGGAGCTGTGCCCCCTGCCAGACCGCGTACTCACCACCGGGCAGATCACGGCGGACATCATCCTGCGCCACAGCCATTGGCCCGCTTCGCGGGTCCTGGCGGGCTGCGCCCTGCGCTATGGCGCGCTGCACACGCTGCCCAAAGCCCCGGCCTGCGGGGGTCCGGTGCGTCGCGTGCTGGTTGCGCCGGAAGGCCTGGATGAAGCCATCGACATGGTCGGCTACGCCCTGCGCCAGTCCCGGCTCTGCCCGGAGGTGCGCTTCACCATCCGCACCCACCCGGTGCTGCACCTGGATGTTTTCCTGGCCCGCCTGGGACTGGACCTTGAAAGCTTCCCCAACGTGGAGCGCTCCCGGCTGGCGCGGGTGGATGAGGATCTGGCCCAGTGCGAGGCGGTGCTGTACTGGGGGTCCACGGTGTCCATGGAGGCGCTCATGATGGGCGTGCCGGTCATTCATTTCGACCGGGGCGACCGGCCCAGCTATGACCCGCTGTTCGAAGGCTGCACCTTCCAGTGGCTGGTGGACCGCGACACCCCGCTGGCCGGGATCCTGGCCGAACTGGCCGCCCTGACGGGACCGGAGCGGACCCGCCGCGCGGGGCAGGCCCTGGACTACGTCACCAGATATTTCCATCCCGTCACCCCCGCGCGGCTGGCCCTGTTTTTGCCCGCCGCCCAACCCGGAGGAGAGGCCCGGCCATGAAGAAACGAGTCGGCATTGCCGGTTACGGCGTCGTGGGCAAGCGCCGCCGCGAGATCATCGACGCCCACCCCGACCTCCACACCGTGGCCCTGTGCGACGTGCAGTTCCAGGGCGAGGGCGTCATGGACGACGGCGTGCGCTACTTCACCCACTACTCCCGCCTGCTGGAGCAGGATCTGGACTTGCTTTTCGTGAGCCTGCCCAACACCCTGGCGCCGGAGGTGACCAGCGCAGGGCTGGAGCGCGGCCTGCACGTGTTCTGCGAAAAGCCGCCGGGCCGCACCGTGGAGGACATCCTGCGCGTGCGCCAGGTTGAAGCCGGGCGTCCGGGCCTGGTGCTCAAGTACGGGTTCAACCACCGCTACCACGACTCCGTGCGCGAGGCCCTGGCCCTGGTGGAGTCCGGGGAACTGGGGCGAGTCATCAACATGCGCGGGGTGTACGGTAAAAGCATGATCGTGCCCTTCGTGGGGCAGTGGCGCTCCGAGCGCGCCCTGGCCGGGGGCGGCATCCTGCTCGACCAGGGTATCCATATGGTGGATCTGCTGCGGCTTTTCGGGGGCGAGTTCCCGGAAGTGCAAAGCCTGGTAAGCAATGACTTCTGGAAGTTCGACGTGGAGGACAACGCCTTCGCCATCATGCGCAATGCACACGGCGTGGTGGCCATGCTGCACTCCAGCGCAACCCAGTGGCGGCACCTCTTTGCGCTGGAGGTCAGCCTCGAAAACGGGTACATAAGCCTGGAGGGGTTGCTCACCGGATCCAAAAGCTACGGCGAGGAATGCCTCATGGTGGGTCGCCGCAACGACTCCGGCAAGGGCGCCCTGGAGCGCACGGAGAAGAAATACCTCAAGGACAACTCCTGGCGCGACGAGATCTACGAATTCGCCGACGCTGTCCTGGGCCGTGGGCCGCTGGTGCACGGCTCCAGCGCCGAGGCCTTGGCGACCATGCGCACCGTGTACCGCATCTACCATTCCGATCCACGCTGGCGGGCGGCCTGGGGCATTGCCAACCCCGACGTCTGAGACCGCGAACGCCCAACAAGCCAAGGCCGGGGGAGAGCACATGAGCGACAACGCCACCATGACCAGTCTGAATCTGCGACGCGCCGGACTGCGGCGCGGGCTGCTTGGCCGCGAGCGCGTGCTGGGCGGCTGGACCTGCTTCGCCCATCCGGCCATCGCCGAGATCTTCGCCCGCTCCGGGGTGGACTTCATCGGCATCGACATGGAGCACACGCCCATCAGCCTGGAACAGGCCCGGGACATCATCGCGGCCTGCCACCTGGGGGGCGCGCTGTGCCTGCCGCGCATCCCCGCCCACGACGCCGCCGTCATCAAGCGGCTGCTCGACGCCGGGGCCGACGGCATCATCGCCCCCACGGTGGAGACGGCTGAACAGGCCCGGGACATCGCGTCCTGGTGCGCCTACCCGCCCAGGGGCGGGCGCGGGTTTGGCGTGTCCCGCGCCCAGGGCTACGGCTTCGACTTCGACCAGTACGTGGGCGCGTGGAACGACTCCTTCACCTTCATCGCGCAGGTGGAGACCGTGCGCGGCATGGAGAACGTCGAGGCCATCCTGGCTGTGGAGGGCGTGCATGGGATCATGATCGGCCCCTACGACCTCTCCGGCTCCCTGGGACTGCCGGGCCAGTTGGAGCACCCCCTGGTGGTCCAGGCCGAGGAGCGCATCCTGCGCGCCTGCGCCACCGCGGGCAAGGGCTGCGGCATGCACGTGGTGGATCCCGACGCCGACACCGTGGCCCGGCGCATGGCCCAGGGCTTCACCTGGCTGGTGCTGGGCGCGGACGTGTTCGCGCTGTGGAAGTGGAGCGAGAACCTCGGCGCGCTCGTGCACGCCCTGCGGACAGAATCGTCATGAAGGTCGTCGCCCTCATCCCGGCGCGCATGGCCTCCTCACGCTTCCCCGGCAAGCCGCTGGCGCTCATCGCCGGGCTGCCCATGATCGAGCATGTGCGCCGCCGGGTGCTGCTCTCCGACGCCGTGGACGAAGTCATCGTGGCCACCTGCGACCAGGACATCATGGACGCGGTGACAGGCTTCGGCGGCCGGGCCGTCATGACCCGTGACGACCACGAGCGCTGCACCGACCGCATCGAGGAGGCCGCCCGCGACCTGGACATGGACATCGCCGTGCTGGTGCAGGGCGACGAGCCGCTGTTCGACCCCGACCTGCTGCCCGCCCTGGTGCGCCCCCTGCTGGACGACCCGGAACTGCCCTGCTCCAACATCATCACTCTCATCCAGGCTGAGGCCGAGATGCAGGACAAGGACGTGGTCAAGGCCGTGCTGGACGAGGCGGGCGGCATCATGTGTTTCTCCCGTTCGCCCATTCCCTTCCACCAGTCCGGGCCGGGCTGTGCGCGCTACAGGCAGACGGGCATCGCCGCCTTCCGCAAGGACTTCCTGCACGCCTTCGCCGCGCTGCCGCCCACTGCGCTGGAAGTCGCGGAGTCTGTGGACTTTTTACGCATCCTCGGGCATCGCCAGCGCATCAAGGCCGTCATCCACCACCACACCATGCCGGGCGTGGACCGCCCGCGCGATGTGGCCAATGTGGAGGCGCAGCTCCTGAGCGACCCCCGCCAGAGGGAACTCTTCGCAAGGATCACCCGCCCATGACCGAGCATATCTTCCAGGCCCTGTACTCCTTTGGCGAAAACGGCGACGAACCCGTGCGCCTGCTGGACCAAAGCGGCATCCCCTGGACCCGCAACGAGACGGGTCGCCGCCTGCTGCGCGAGGACATCCTCCGCCTGGCAGCCAACGCCACGGGCATCATCGCCGGGGTGGAGCCCTACACCGCAGGGGTGCTGGACGCCCTGCCGCACCTGAAGTGCCTCAGCCGGGCCGGAGTGGGCGTGGACAACATCGACCTGGCCCACGCCGCCGCGCGCGGCATCGTGGTGCGCAACACGCCTCAGGTGGTGGTGCAGCCCGTGGTGGAACTCACCTTGGCCATGATCTTCGACCTGCTGCGGCGGCTGACCCTGCACACCCTGCGGCTGCGGCGGCGCGAATGGAGAAAGACCTCCGGCAACCTCCTGGCGGGCAAGACCGTGGGCATCCTGGGCCTGGGCGGCATCGGCCGCGCCGTGGCCGAGGTGCTGCCCGCCCTGGGCGTGCGCGTCATCGGCAGCGACATCGCCCCGGACATGGACTGGGCCGCGCGCGCCGGGGTGGAAGTGGTGGACACCGGCAGGCTGCTTCAGCACAGCGACATCCTCTCCCTGCACATCTCCCTTTTGGCCGAGCACCCCTTTGTGCTCGACGCCGCAGCCATCGCCCGCATGAAGGACGGAGCCTTTGTGGTCAACGTCTCGCGCGGGAACGTGGTGGACGACCAGGCCCTGGCCGAGGCCCTCCAAACCGGCAAGCTGGCCGGGGCCGCGCTGGACGTCTTTCCGCAGGAGCCCTACACCGGCCCGTTGTGCGATGTGGAGACAGCCGTGCTGACCCCGCACGTGGCCACCCTCACGCGCGAGTCGCGGGTGCAGATGGAGGCCGAGGCCGTGCGCAACCTGCTCGAAACCCTGGGCCACCCGGCGCCGGACGCGGAGTCCTGATGTCCGGGCTCGCCGTGCTGGCCTTTGACTTCGATGGCACCCTGGTGGAGTCCGTGGGCATCAAGGACGCCGCCTTCGCGACCGTGTACGCCGAGCACCCGGACCGGCTGGCGGAGATCATGGCCTACCACCGCGCCCACAACCACACCGTGCGCTTCCTCAAGTTCGAGCACATCCACCGCCACATCCTCGGCCTGCCCTACACCGACGCCGTGCGCGGAGATCTCTCGCGCCGGTTCTCCGAGGCCGTGTACCAGGCCATCGTGGACGCCCCGGGGGTGCCGGGCGCGCAGGAACTTCTGGCCCGGTTCCGGGGCCGTACCCCGCTCTTTCTGGTGTCCATGAGCCCCGGGGAGGAGTTCCGGCGCATCCTGACCGCGCGCGGCCTGGCTGAGACCTTCGACGGGGTGTACGACAGCTCCTGGGACAAGTCCTCGGCCCTGGCCGACATCCTGCGCCGCACCGGGGCCGAGCCCGCCTCCGTGGCCTACGTGGGCGACACGCAGGAGGACTGCGCCTGCTGCCGGACCCTGGGGGTGCGCTTTGTGGGCCGCAGCAGCGGCCGCCCGCTGCCCGCCGGGGCCGAGGTCCATGCGGACCTGTTCGGCGTGCTGAAGAGCCTGGAGGGAATCCATGATTGACCTTGGCAAGACTCTGTTTGTTCAGGCCCTCCAGCCTTCCAGGGCGCGCCCACAGGGCAAGGACGCCATGGCCGGTGAGGGCGACGCGGAACACGCGGACCTTTGCTTTTGTCCGGCAGACCAGATGGATCGCCTTGCGGAACAGCAGTTCGACATGGCCCTCACCACGAACTCCATGCAGGAGATGGTGCCGCATGATGGAAGCACACTCCACCGGCTCTCCCGATTGTCTCCTCCTGCCGTCCCCACCGCAACGGCGCACAGCTTCCAACAACAGAGCGGGCTCACATGAATGCACTGCGCATATTCATCGCAAAGGCTTACCTGGCCGCCACCCGGATGGGGCTGCGGCCCTTTTCTCCTGCCACCCGCGCCAGCTTGCTGGAGCAGCTGGCCGCAAGCGAGACACCCTTGGTGGAGCGCCCCACGCGGCACGGGAGCATCCGCTTTTTCTGCCCCGGCGCCCTGCCCGTCTGGCGGGCGGACACGCTGCTCACCAAGGAGCCGGACACCATCGCCTGGCTGGACTCCCTGCCTGCAGACGCCGTGCTCTGGGACGTGGGGTCGAACGTGGGGGTGTTCACCCTCTATGCCGCGCGACGTGGCTGCCAGGTAGTGGCCTTCGAGCCCTGCATCAACAACTATGAGATCCTCTGCCGCAACCTGGCCCTCAATGGCCTTGAGGAGCGCGCACAGGCCTTCTGTCTGGCCTTCAGCGACACCACGCGCACTGGCGTGCTGAACCTGCCCTTTCTGCAGGCCGGAGCGGCCCTGCTCCAGTTCGGCGAGCGGCTGGACGCCGTGGACGTGCTGGGCCAGCCGTCGGCGGTGGTCTTCCGGCAGATGTCCCTGGCCTATGCGCCGGACGAATTCCTGACCGCCTTCGCCCCGCCCTTCCCCACGGCCCTGAAGATCGACGTGGACGGGCTGGAGCATGCCATCATCGTCGGGGCGGCGAAGCTCCTGGCCGACGAGCGCCTGCGCACCCTGCTTGTGGAACTGGAAATGCGCGACGCGGCGCTGACGGAACAGACCCTGGCCCGCATCAAGGCCGCCGGCCTGCGCCTGATGTCCCCGGACGAGGCGACCCTGGCCGCAACGCGCAAGGCTGGCGGCACGACCAACCTGATTTTCTGGAAAGAGGCGGCTCCCCAAGGGAAGGAGGTATCATGAGCGAAACGACCTGGTACCTCGTCGCCGGACTGGCCGTGGTTGTCGCCCTGGCTGGCCTGGGCCTGTGGCTCAAACACAGGGCCAAGAAGGCCAAGCTCGACCAGATTTACCCCATGTGGTAGGCTGTTGCATGGGCAGGTCTCAAGTCAAAACCTGCTGCACGGCATGGAACCAGAGCCCGTTTAGGGACATCGGCTTGTAGAGCAGACATTTTTCCACGTTCGGCGTCACAATGCCGAAGCACAACCGGACACTCGAGATCAACGATGGCGAACATTCTATTTATTTCTCTTTATTCGTTCAGGAACTTTCCCGTTCGCATGTTGCATGCCTTGGCAAAACAAGAGGGGCTCAATCCTGTCTCCGTCTTTTTGAAGGACTCCGCAGCAAACAAACACTATGACATCTCAGAAACCGAGATCGATCTGCTCCTGAAGACTATCGCCGGG
Source organism: uncultured Desulfocurvus sp. (assembly GCA_964390575.1). GTDB lineage: Bacteria > Desulfobacterota > Desulfovibrionia > Desulfovibrionales > Desulfovibrionaceae > Humidesulfovibrio. The sequence continues at coordinate 39,804 of CAYMIP010000009.1, forward strand.
CACAAGCCCCAGCTAATTCTTATAAGCGTTCTAACCCCATACGCCATTGATGCGGGAAAAATCTGTGAACGCATTCGTTCTGCCACTTCGGCCCCAATAGTATTGGGCGGAAAGTACCCAACTTTCTTCCCACATTCGGCACTCAAGTTTTCGGATTTTGTCTGCGTCGGAGAAGGAGAAGAAGTATTAAAGGAGCTTGCCAAGCGTCTTCTGGAGAACAAAGGCATCAAAGGTATCAAAGGATTATGGCATACTGAAGACGGTGCAATCATCAACAATGGATATGGGCAACAAACACTGGACCTGGACTCGCTTCCGTTTCAAGCAATCGGCGGTGACGACCTGCTGTTCATTGAGCACAACATAACTCACCCTGATCCAGCTGTGCACGAGCCAACGATCTGGATAATGGCAAGTCGCGGGTGCTATTATAGCTGCTCCTACTGCATCAACAGCCTAATCATTCAAAAGTTCAAAAAAGAATACAAAATTGCCCGACTACGCTCTCCACGCAATATCATTAATGAAATCACATACCACCTCGGCTTAAATAAAAATGCAAAAAGTGTACTCTTTGTTGATGAATTATTTGGCACATCCACAAAATGGACTGCTGATTTCGCATGTCTATTCAAAGGTGAAGTAAGCCTTCCGTTCGCGTGCCAAACAAATCCCTTGCTTATCAAGGAGCACAACATCAAACTTCTTGCCGATGCTGGATTGTCAAAGCTAAGCATGGGCCTTGAGTCCGCATCTGAAAGTATTCGGGTCAATATACTGAAGCGTCTCGGCACAAATAAGGAATTGCTGAACACCGCCCGAGTAATCAAGAGATATGGCATCATCACCAACTATGACATTATCATGGAAAACCCCTTTGAAACAGTCCCTGACCTTGAAGAGAGCATCAAGTTTATCATTCAGTTAGGACAACCGATTAGCGCAAACATCTTTCGTCTTCAATTTTTCCCTGAGTACCCGATCACAAAGCTTGCCATGGAGAAGGGATATATTTCCGAGCATGAAGCGAGCGCAGCGAATATTTCAAGGGTAGTAAAAACTGAGTGGGCCTTCAAGCCAAAGCGTGTCTCTCTCAACAGGAAGGACCAGCTTCAATCTGCGATGTACCTGATTTTGAGAAACCAAAAGATTGGTCGTCGCTTCGCGCAACACATGGCCTCAAATAACAATGTGGCGCTCGGCATTATCCTAAGCCTTGCTGCACAACTTTACTACTGGCGTACAACATCTAAATTGCTTTTGTATTTTCGAAATTTCTTTGCATTGCTGAAAAGCGGGCAATTTTGCAAGATAAAAGAAAAAATTCTCAGCCACACTTGTGGAGGAGTCCCTTGGTAGCTTTACTTCCACCATGCTTGAAGCGTGAACAAAACATTCGAAGGCTGTTGCAGCTTTCACCGACAAGCCGTAATCATTTGGAATATTCCCCTCTTGGCATTCCTTGCATTTTGATTTCTGACCGAGAAGATGCCATACGGCAATAGGGGCCTGTTTCGTGAATGTCCTGCCCTTCTTTTTCATCCTGGCCTTGGCTCTGCTGGCCGTGGAGATCGCCTGGCGGGTGCGCAAGTACCTTCAGACCGGCTCCCTTGTCTGGGCGCATCCGCAGGAAGGCCCGGACAAGCCCCTGCTCTTCCGGGCACACCCCTACTGCCTGTATGAGAAGCGGCCCAACAGCCGGGGCCTGTATCCCTCCAACAGCCTGGGTTACGCCGGGGTGCGCGAGTACTCGGTCCAGAAACCTGCCGGGGTGGTGCGGCTGCTCGTGTTGGGCGGCTCCACCGCCGAGGACCACGCCCCGGAGGCCGGACCCAACTCCAGCTGGCCCGCCCAACTGGAGGATCTGCTGCGCCAGCGCCTGGGCACGGACCACATCGAGGTCATCAACGCCGGGCTCTCGGGCTACTCCTCTGCGGAGTCCCTGTCGGACTTCATGCTGCGGGGCATTGAGCTTCAGCCTGATATCCTGCTCATCTACCACAACGTTAACGACGCCCTGACCATCCAGATGGCCGACGGCTTCCGGCCTGACTACGCCCATGTGCGCCAGGCCAAGTCCTGGGAGCCCCCGCTCATCCACCGCCTGCCGCGCATCCGCTTCCTCCTGAGCTACGAGTACCTGCGCTTCCTGCTCATCCAGGAGTTCGGCATGGCCCGGACCGTGCTGGAGCGCATCTCCAGCCCGCCCTGGGCCTCCTCCGAACCCTTTGACCCGGACCGCGTGCGGGTGTTCAAGCGCAACACCGCCCACATGGCCGCCCTGGCTCGCACGGCCTGCTGCCAGCCTGTGCTCATCAAATGGGAATGCCCCTGGGAAACGCGCGGCCGCTACCCCTGGCCCCAGGTTCTGCTCGGCGATCCCGCCGAGCTGGGTCGCAAGTACTTCCGGTACATCGAGGCCAACAACGAGGCCCTGCGCGAACTGGGCGGCGAGCTGGGCGTGCCGTACATCGAGGTCGGCCCCTTTGAGCGCGCCCTGTTCCGGCCCGACAACCTGCACTTCACCCTGGACGGCCTGACCCTCATGGCCCGGCGCGTGGCCGACGCCATCGAGCCGCAGGTGCGACAGCTGGTGGAGCGCGCGCGGCGGGAGGCCCCATGAGCCAGGACACCGCGTGCACCGTTTGCGGCAGCCCCACCTGGGGCATCTCTGCGCAAAGCCGCATCCGCCCCAACGAGGGCCTGGGCTGGGAGAACGACTCCACCATGCGCATCCTGGACCTGAGGGAGATCAACGGCCAGCTGCGCCTGTGCCGCAACTGCTTTCACATCATCCGGATGCCCACCTTTGACGCCCTGGCCCTCTACTCGGCCGAGGCCGCACAGATCCGACGTGAGGTCTATGCCTTGGAGCACCCCGGCCAGTCCCCGGCGCCCTCCCCCCAGGGTATTGACTGCGGCCGCCATTTCCGTGCCGTGGCACGGGATCTGGACCGCTTCGGCCAGGTCATGCGTTTCATCGCCGCCCATGCCCGCACGACTTTTCCCGGCATCGGGCAGTTCCGCATCCTGGACTGGGGCGGTGGTGACGGCTATGTCGGCAACCTCTACGCCCTCACCCTGCAAAGCGTCACCGGGCTGCCCGCCGCTAGCCTGGTCTACGACCCCACGCCCTGGCGCGACGGGGAGGGCAAGTGCCACGACCTGGCCGGGCTGGAGGGGCAGGAGCCCTTCCACATGGTCATCATGTCCGGCATTCAGGAGCACACCCACGAGCACGTGGAGACCTTCCGCCTGGCCTGCCGCCACCTCGCGCCCGGCGGGCTCATGCTCTGCGAGGTGCCAGACGAACGCCAGTTGGCGGTGAACGCGCTCGTCCGGCGACAACGCTTCGGGCTGCACTACCACGTCTGCTGCTTCTCGCGCCGCAGCCTGCATCTGGCCCTGGAGGGCGCGGAACTGGGCGCGGTGCGCACGACGCTCATGACCCGCTCGGCCTATCGGGGCAAGCCCATCCGCTTCTTCGTAGGCATCGGGATCAAGGGCCTGCGGCCCAGCGGGAACGCCCCGGCGCGCGCGGGCATGGCCCTGTCGCTCATGACGTTTTTTCTGGGCATGGCCGCGCGCAAGGCGGGCCGGATGCTCGGGCTTGGCACCACCGAAATGGAGTAAGGCGCATGCATCCTCTCGCGATACTGACCAGAAAATGGCGCTCCTTGAACCAGCGCCTGGCGGTCAAGGCCTTTCCCTTCTTTGAGCGCGCCCTTGGGGTGCATGTCACCCCCGTGCACTTCTATTCGCCCATCCCCGACACCCGCGAGCTCACCGCAGCCGACTACTCCCGCGTGTCCGCCATGCCCGGCGTGGACATGGACGAGGCCGGGCAGCTCCGCCGCCTGGAGGGCTGGGCCGCGCGCTATGGCGCGGAGTACAGCCCCCGGCCCAACACGGGCCTGAGCCTGCTGGACGCCTTCCTGCTGCACGTCTTGGTGCGCGAGCAAAAGCCCGCCCACATGATCGAGGTGGGGTCAGGCGAATCCACCAAGATCGCCCTGGCCGCCCTGGAGCGCAACCGGGCTGAGGGCGCGGACTTCCGCTTCACCGCCGTGGAGCCCTATCCGGCGGCGCATCTGCGCCAGATCGCCGTGCCAGGCTTTTGCCTGGAGGAGCGACGCGTGCAGGAGATCGCCCCGGAGCGCCTGGCCGAGGCCGACCTGCTGTTCATCGACTCCAGCCATGTGAGCCGCATCGGCAGCGACGTGAACCACCTGATGCTGGAGGTGCTGCCCCGCTTGAAGCCCGGCGCCGTGGTGCATGTGCACGACATCCTGCTCCCCGGCGAGTACTGGCGCGACTGGATCGAGAGCGGCACAAAGTTCTGGAACGAGTCGTACCTGCTGCACGCCTTCCTGCTCTTCAACAGCGCGTTTGAGGTGCTCTGGGCCTCGCGCCACATGGCCCTGCGCCAGGGCGAGGCCCTGCAACGGCTCTGCCCCTTCTTTGAGCCGCGTCACCGCATCACCTCCTTCTGGCTGCGGCGCAGGGAGACCGACACCTGATGCCCGCCGCCGCCCCCTTCACCGGCCGCGATGTGGCCGTGCTCATCCCCACCAAGGACAGGCCCGGCAAGCTGCGCGCGCTCCTGGAGAGCCTGGCCGCGCAGACCAAGCGACCGGGCCGCGTGCTCGTGGTGGACGGGGGCGGGAGCGTGCGCGAGTTGACGGAGGGCTTCTCGGACCGGCTGGATGCGGAGTACTTGTCCTGCCTGCCGCCGGGACAGCTGCGCCAGCGCAAGATGGGGCTGGATCGGCTCGACGCCTCCACGCGCCTGGTCTGCCTGCTGGACGACGACATGGTGCTTGAGCCCGAGGCCCTGGCCCACGCCCTGGCTTTCCTCAACGGCCCGGGGCAGGATGCCGCAGGGGTGGGCCTCAACCTCGTCAACGAGCCTGCCCTGGCACATTCGCGCCTGACCGGGCTGCTCCTGCTGAGCGGGCCGGAGCCGGGCCGGGTGCTGCCCTCGGGCCGCAACACCTCCATCTGCAACGTCACCCAGGACATCCGCACCGAGTGGCTGGGCGGCGGGTACACCATCTGGCGGCAGGGGATTCTCCTGGCCAACCCGCAGGAGGACATCCGCACCCGCTGGGCCATCGGCGAGGATCTGCGTTTCAGCTACCCCCTCGGCAAACGCCATGCGCTCCATGTCTGCGCAGCGGCCCGCGCCCGGCACGAACACGTGCAGGACCAGGCTCCGCCGCTTCAGGTCCACGCCTATCGCGCCCGCAAGGAGGCTCTGGCCCTCTTCTATTTCGCCAGCGCCCACCCCGAGCTTTCGCGCCTGGCCAGCCTGTGGGCCATCCTGGGCGGCGCTGCCCTGTGGGCCCTGGCTGGCCTGCGGCACAGGAAGCCTGAGCTGCTGCGCGCTGCCCAGGGTCGTTTCGGGGCCTTGGGCGCCTGCCTGCGCGCCTTCGCCACAGGCAGCAGCGTGCGCAAGGACTTGGAGGATTGAACCCCATGCGCCTGGCCCTGGTCATCCACGCCCTCACGGCAGGAGGAGCCGAGCGCGCCCTGAGCGCCCTGGCCAACGGCTGGGCCGCAACAGGATGCGAGGTCCACATCCTCACCCTGGCCGGTCCGCACGAGCCCTTCTACCCCCTGGCCCAGGTCGTGCGCCTGAAGCATCTGGACGTGGCCGGCGCCTCGGGGTCCGCGCTGAGCGCTCTGGGCAACAACCTGGCCCGGTTGCGGGCTCTGCGCAGGGCTCTGCGCGAACTGGCCCCGGACGCCGCCATCAGTTTCATGGACCGCACCAACGTGCTGACCCTGCTGGCCGCGCGGGGCCTGGGCATCCCGGTCATCGCCACGGAGCACACGGTGCCCACACACTGGCCCATCGGCCCGCTGTGGGAGCGGCTGCGGCGGCTGACCTACCCCTGGGCCAAGTGCGTGGTGGTGCCCACCCGCGCCGGAGCGGCGGACTTCGCCCGGCATGCCCCGGCCCGCTACGTGCCCATCCCCAACCCGGTGGACGTGCCGCCGGGAGAGGCCCGTGCCGACCTGCCCCGGCCTCTGATCATCGGCATGGGGCGGCTGTCGCCGGAGAAGGGCTTTGACCTGCTGCTCAAGACGTTTGCGCAGCTTGCTCCACACCACCCTGACTGGAGCCTGGCCATCCTGGGCGACGGCCCATTGGCTGGAGAACTGGCCCGCCTGCGCGACGAGCTGGGGCTGGGGGGCCGCGTGCTCCTGCCCGGCAACGTGGCTGACCCTTACGCCTGGCTGCGCGCAGCCGACCTGTTCGCGCTGAGCTCCCGCTTCGAGGGTTTTTCCTACGCCCTGGCTGAGGCCCTGGCCTGTGGACTGCCTGTGGCGGCCTTCGACTGCCCCTTTGGTCCGGCGGAGATTGTCGAGCATGACCGCAACGGCCTGCTTGTGCCCACTGGCGATGCCGCGGCCCTGACCAACGCCCTGGACCGGCTCATGGGCGCGCCCGTGCTGCGCCGGGAAATGGGGCAGAACGGACTCCGCGCCATGGCGCGCTTCAATCTGGCCTCCGTGCTCACGCTCTGGGACCAACAGCTCGGGGCTGCGGCACAGGCCAACCAAGCCCGCACAAAGGAACAGCCATGATGCCCACCCTGAAAAAGGCCCTCGCGCTGTGCGCCGTTCTGCTCGCCACGCTGCTCCTCATGGAGGGGCTCAGCTACCTTGTCCTGAAACTGTGGGCGGCGCAGAGTTCGGCAGCGCGGTCAGAAACGCATCTCTTCGACGCCCACCGCGACCACCGGCTGAACCCGGATTTCGCCTTTGCGGACGACCCCAAGGCGCAGATCCACTCGCCCGACGGCTTCCGCTCCGACACCCCGGTGGCCCTGGCCAAGGCTCCGGGCGCCATCCGCATCATCGCCCTGGGCACTTCGGCCCTGTACGGCCTCAGCGCCGGCCCGCCCTACCCGGCGCACCGCGCCCTGTACAACACCGAGACCATCACCGCGCACATCCAGACCGCCCTGAACGAGCGCCTGGAGCGCGAGGGGCTCAGCGCCAGGGTGGAGGTCATCAACGCCGGGGTCAGCGCCTACACCTCCTTCCACCACGTCGTGCACATGCTCTCCCGGCTCATCCACTACAGACCCGACGTGGTCATCAACATCGACGGCCACAACGACTTTTACGGCGATCGGCCGGGCGACCGCTGGAACGGCTACAACTACTCCACCGGCGTCCTGGTGGACGAGCTGAACGGGCGCAGCCTGGCCCTGCCCCTGTTCACCTTTGTGCGAGCCCTGGCCCCGCACTCCAACCTTTTTGCCCTGCTGGAAAAGCTGGCCAAGCGCCTGTGGCAGAGCCACAAGGTCCAGGGCAACACCCTGCCGAACACGCCCAAGCTGACCTTCCCGGCCCCAGCCAACCGGGAGCAGGGCATCCGGGATTACGCCCGCCAGTCCTACCTGCGCGACCTGCAGGTCATCCACGACCTGGGGCTGCGAGAGGGATACGCGCACCTCATCTTCGCCCAGCCGGAACTCATTCTGGAGGACGACCGGCAGCTTTCCGAATCCGATCGCGCACTCAAGGCCATCACCCTGGCCCATCAGCCCGACCCGAAGCACATGAGCGCGGTGCAGCCGATGCTCCGCGCTCTTTTCGCAGAGGCTGGCCTCACCTTCCATGACCTGACGCGCATCGGCCCACGCAACCCGGAGGGGCGCAGCCTGTACATCGACTATTGCCACCTGACCCCGGACGGAGCGGAAATCCTGGGCCGCGCCATCGCCGAAATCATGGCCCCGGGCATCATCAAGCGCGCCCGGGGCCTTTCCGGGTCCAAGCCAGGAGCCGCGCGCCCGGCTGCGTAGACAATCCCGGCGGCATCGGACATAGTTGCGCCATGTGCGGCATAGCAGGCATCTTCTCGCCCAGTGCCGGGTGCGCCCAGCAGGCCCTCCTGCGCGCCATGACCGACACCCTGCACCACCGCGGGCCGGACGACTCGGACCTGTGGCTGGACGAGCAGGCGGGCATCGGCCTGGGGCACCGCAGGCTGTCCATCCTGGACCTCTCGCCCCTGGGCCGCCAGCCCATGCACTCGGCCTCCGGCCGGTATGTCATCTGCTTCAACGGGGAGGTCTTCAACTTCGCCCGGCTGCGCACCGAGCTTACGCCCCTGGGCCACGCCTTCCGGGGCGGCTCGGACACCGAGGCCATGCTGGCGGCCATCGAGGAGTGGGGGCTGGCCGGGGCCGTCCAGCGCTTTGTGGGCATGTTCGCCTTCGCCCTGTGGGACCGCCAGGAGCGCACGCTCTCCCTGGTGCGCGACCGCCTGGGCATCAAGCCCCTCTACTACGGCTTTGCGGGCCAGAGCGTTGTCTTCGGCTCGGAGCTGAAAGCCCTGCGCGCGCACCCGGACTTCGACGCGGATATCGACCGCGAGGCGCTGACCCTCTTTTTCCGCCACAACTACATCCCCGCGCCCTTCTCCATCCACCGGGGCGCGAAAAAACTCCCGGCCGGGCACATCCTGACCCTGGCGCCCGGCCGGGAGCCTGCGCTTTCGGCCTACTGGTCGGCGCAGGAGGTCTACGCCAAGGGCGCGGCCAGGCCCTTTGAAGGCGCCGAGGCCGAGGCCCTGGACCGGCTGGAGGCGCTCATCAAGGACGCCGTGGGCCTGCGCATGCTGGCAGACGTGCCCCTGGGGGCCTTCCTGTCCGGCGGCATCGACTCCTCCCTGGTGGTGGCCCTCATGCAGGCCCAGAGTTCGCGCCCGGTGCGCACCTTCGCCATCGGCTTCGCCGAGGCGGCTTTCAACGAGGCTCCCCATGCCCGCGCCGTGGCCCAACACCTGGGCTGCGAGCACACCGAGCTGATCCTGTCCGAGCGCGAGCTCCTGGACATCGTGCCCCAGGTGCCGCACTTCTGGGACGAGCCCTTTGCCGACTCCTCGCAGATCCCGACCTATGCCGTGTGCAGGCTGGCCCGGCAGCACGTCACCGTGGCCCTGTCCGGCGACGGCGGCGACGAGCTGTTTTTCGGCTACGACCGCTACTTCCACACCCAGAGGTGGTGGGCGCGCCTTTCCGGCGTGCCGCTGCCCGCGCGGCGGCTGGCCGCCGCCCTGGCCCGGCTGCGGCCGGAGCGCCTGGCCCGGCTGTTCGGCGCCTTTGGCCAAACAGCCCTCTGGCGGCTGGACGCCCTGGGCATCACGGAGTTCCCGGCCTTCTACAAGCGCCTGGTCTCGCACCACCCGCGGCCCTGGGAACTGGTGCGCGGGGCCGGCCCAGAGGCCCAGACGGCCATCGACCTGGTGCGCCCGGATGCCGACCCCTTGCGCGCCATGTCGCTCTGGGACGTGCTCACCTACCTGCCCGACGACATCCTGACCAAGGTGGACCGCTCCAGCATGGCCGTGAGCCTGGAAGCGCGGGTGCCGCTTCTGGACCACCGCGTGGTGGAGTTCGCGGCCAGCCTGCCCACGGCCTTCAAGGTGCAGGGCGGCAGCGGCAAGCACCTGCTGCGACAGCTCCTCTACCGCCACGTGCCGCGCGGCATCGTGGACCGGCCCAAGATGGGCTTCGGCATCCCGCTAGCGCGCTGGCTGCCGGGCGAGCTCCGGCCCTGGGCCGAGGACGTGCTGGCCACCGGGCGGCGGCAGGCCGGGGATGTCCTTAACTTCGCCCAGGTGGACCGCATGTGGCGCGAAATGCTTGGTGGTTCCACGCACTGGACGCACATCCTCTGGGACGTGCTCATGTTCCTGGCCTGGCGCATGGACACGCACCCCAAGGCGGGGAAGTGATGCGTATCCTGTTGAGTATTCCCTCCCTCCTGCCCGGCGGGGCGGAACGCCAGTTCGCCGAACTGGCGGCAGGCCTCAGCGCGCGCGGGCACGAGGTGCTGGCCGTGGCCCTGAACCGGGGCGGCCCGCTGGAGGCGGCCTTGGGCGCGGCGCGGCTCGTCGTGCTGGGCAAGCAGAGCCGCCTAGACAACCTGCGCATGGCTGTCCGGCTGGCCGGGCTGCTGCGCTCCTTCCGGCCCCAGGTCCACTACGCCTTCCTGCCCACGCTCTGCGTGCTGGGCGGACTGCTGCGCCCCTTCTTCCCGGCCACCCGGCTGGTCATGGGCCTGCGCGCCACGGATGTGGTCCACGCGGCCTACGCTTACGGCCGCGCCGGGCGGCTTCTGCACGGCCTGGAGGCCCGGCTCTCGGCCCTGGCCGACCTGGTCATCGCCAATTCCCAGGCCGGACGGCGCGACGGCCTGGCGCGCGGGTTTCCAGAGGCGCGCAGCAAAGTGGTGCCCAACGGCATCGACACCGCCCGCTGCCAGCCGGACAGGGCCTTGGGCCTGGAGGTGAGGGCGGCGTGGGGCATCGGACCGGACGAGGTGCTCATCGGCCATGTGGCGCGGCTGGACCCCATGAAGGACCACCCCAATTTCTTGCGCGCCGCAGCCCTGCTCTCGGCCCGGCGGCCGGAGACGCGCTTCGTCTGCGTGGGCGCGGGACCGGCGGACTACTCGTCCGAACTGCGCCGCCAGGCCGACGGCCTGGGCCTGGCCGGGCGCCTCGTCTGGGCCGGGGGCCGCACAGACATGCCCGCCGTGTACAACGCCCTCGATCTGCTGTGCCTGTCCTCGGCCTATGGCGAGGGCTTCCCCAACGTGCTGGGCGAGGCCATGAGCTGCGGCGTGCCCTGCTGCGCCACGGACGCGGGCGACGCGGCCCTTGTGGTGGGCGATGCCGGTGCGCTGGTTTCGCGGCGCGATCCAAAGGCTTTGGCCGATGGCCTGGAGGGACTGCTGGAGCGCCTGGAGCGCGAGGGCGAGGGTTTGCGCGGGGCCTGCCGGAAGCGCATCGCCACACACTTCGGCGTGGAGCGCATGGTGGCGGACACCGAGGCGCTGCTCCTGCGGCTGTGCGGGGAAGCCCGGGCATGAGCGTCCCGCCGCTGCGCCACTGGTTCCTGGGGCTCACGCTCTCCCTGGCCGGGGCCTGGGCCGCTGGCGCGCTCTTTCTGGACACGGTGCAGCCCGTGGTCTTTGACCCGCAGGTGCGGCGCTGGGTGGCGCAGCCGGACACCGTGTTCCGCTCCCGCAGCGAGGGCTGGGCCAGCTCGCGGGCCGGAGTCCACGGCATCCGGGGCCTGCCGGGTGGAAAGCTCCCCGAAGGCCCGAAAGTGGTCTTCTGGGGCGACTCCTTTGTGGAGGCCATGCAGGTGGACGATGCCGTGCGCATGGCCCAGACCTTCACCCGCCTGGCTGCGGATTCCGGCCTCCAGGACTCCGGCCAGGGGCTGTGCGGGGTGGGCATCGGCACCGGCGGAGACAGCCTCATCGACAGCCTGTTCAAGCTGCCGGACTACGCCCCGGTCCTTGGCCCTGTGACACTCCACGTTTTTTTTCTCGGGAAAATCAGTGATGTGCTCCCGGACATCCCCCGCGACTGCCGGGCCATCTTCCGCTCCGCGCCGGAACTGGCCCTGGTCCCCGCGCCCGGCTGTCCGCCCAACGACCTGGCGCAGCGCCTGGCCCCGGCCTTCCGTGAGCTGGAGCTGGCCGGGGCCTATGAGATCTACCGCAAGCTCCAAGCCCTGGACCTGCGGCTGCGGCCCGGCCCGGTCCTCAACCCAAGTCCCGTGGCGGCCGCCAGCGGCTCTGGGCCTCCGGCCTCGCCGGAAGGGGCCTGGACGTTCCTGCTGGCCGAACTCGTGCAGCGGGCCAAGGGGCCGGTGCTGCTGGTCTACGCGCCCACCCTGCCGCGCCTGGAGCGGGGACAGGCGCGGCAGGACGACGCCGAGGTCGGCACGGCCCTGGCCTTTGCCCGCACCTGCCAGCGGCTGGGCGTGCCCTTCGTGGACCTGGGCCCGGCCTTTGCCGAGCATTTTCGCGCCACGGGCCGCCTGCCGCGCGGGTTCTCCCACAGCCCGCCGGGCACCGGCCACCTGAACGCGGACGGCCACCGCATGGCCGCCGCCGCCGTGGTCGCCCACCTCAAGGAGCAGGCCCATGCCCTTCTGGCGCGCTGAATTCCTGCTGCTTTTGGGCCTCTGCCTGGCGCTGCTGCGGGTTACGCCCGCAGCCTGGCGCAAGCTTTTGCTGACCCTGGCCGGGCTGTATTTCTACGCCTGGTGGGACATGCGCTTCGCGCCCCTGCTCGCGGGCGCGGCCCTGGTCGACTGGGCTTTGGCCCTGGGCATGGAGCGCTCGGGCAGGGCGCGCACACCCCTGCTCCTGGCCGGGCTGGCCTTGCACCTGGGCCTGCTGGGGTTCTTCAAGTACGCTGATTTCTTTCTGGACGGTCAGGGCGGAAGCTTACGCATCCTCCTGCCCCTGGGGCTGTCCTTCCAGACCTTCTCGGCCATCACCTACCTGGCGGCGGTGCACGCCGGGCGCATGAAGGCCCGCAGGAACCCCCTGGACGTGCTCTCTTTCGCCACCTTCTTCCCGGTGCTCGCCGCCGGGCCCATCGTCCGGGCCGAGGACCTGCTGCCCCAGCTGGACGCCCTGCACAGGCCCGATGCCGCAGCCCTGTACGACGGCTTCCGGCGCTTCAGCATGGGCCTGTTCAAGAAGCTGGTGCTGGCCGACCGCCTGGGGCTCTATGTGGCCGAGGTCTACGGCAACGCCGGGGCCTATGACGCGGCCTCCACCTGGGCCGCGGCCCTGGCCTACGCCCTGCAAATCTACCTGGACTTCTCCGGCTACTCGGACATGGCTGTGGGCGCGGCGCGGATGCTCGGCGTACGGCTGCCGGAGAACTTCAGCTTCCCCTACGCCTCGAAAAACCCCTCGGAGTTCTGGCGGCGCTGGCACATGAGCCTGTCCTTCTGGTTCCGGGATTACGTGTACATTCCGCTGGGCGGCAGCAGGCAGGGCGAGGCGCGCACGCTGGCCAACCTCATGCTGGTCATGCTGCTCTGCGGCGTCTGGCACGGAGTGGGCTGGGGCTTCGTGCTCTGGGGCGCGCTGCACGGCCTGGGGCTCTGCGCGCACCGGCTGTGGCGCAACTGGCGCGGGCGGCGCGAACACTCGCGATGGAGCGGCGCGCTGGCCTGGGCCGGGGCGACCCTGTTCGCTGGCCTGTGCTGGATTCCCTTCCGGGCCGAGGACCTGGGCCACACCGGGCGCATCGTCTCGGCCCTGCTCGGCGGCGGCGGGGTGGTGCACTGGGTGCACCCGTTCGTCTGGGGCGCGCTGGGACTCACGGTGCTGGCCCACGCCCTGCGCGGGCTTGGCCATGAGGACCTACTCCTGCTGCGCGGGCAGCGCTGGTACGCCCCGGCGGCGCTGCTGACCCTGGTCTGGCTCGCGCTCATCTTCACCACGAACGGCTTCACGCCGTTTCTGTACGCGCGGTTCTAGACCCTACAGCCCGCCTGCCTCGGCCACCACAAGCATCCCGCCCGCAAACCCTCTTAGGGCCTGTTTCTAAAAGCGTCTTTTGTCCCCTGGACGTCGTCGCGAGCCGCTTTTGGTCCAGGGCTGTACCGCATGAGTACACTCCCTGGCCCCAAAAGAGGCTCTCTCCTCGCCAGGAAATAAAATCCATCTTTTGGAAACAGACCCTAGCCTGAACCGCCGCAGGCCGTGCTGGCCGCCTGGCCGCTGGGTGGACCGAGGAGCGCGCGCCCCACGGCAACGGCCAGGGCCAGCAGGATGGCCTCGGCGGGCAGGAGGTAGCGCAAGGAATAGACCCCGGCGAACAGGATGACCCCATAGCTCAGGCAGGAATGCAGGGCCGCCAGGGCATAGAGCTGCGCGGGCCGCGACCCGGCAGCCAGGCCGTGGGCCAGGGCCACGACCCCGCTGATGACCACCAGGACATAATAAAAGGGCTGGCCGTCATAGACCTTCCGCGCCAGCAGGGCTGCAAAGCGGCCGGGCATGTGGGCCAGGAGCGACGTCGCGGCCGACATGGCCAGCCGGTCTCCCCGCAGGGCCGCCTCTGCGGCCGGGAGTCCCGGCGGAAGAACCTCCCCAAGCCCCGGGCGCACGACATCAAAGACCAGCGGCACCAGGCTCTCGTCGAAATGCGACCGGCTCATGGCCCAGTGCCTCCTGGTCAAGGACTTGGCCTCGGCCAGTTCGAGCGACCGCAGAAACAGCCTACGGGCCGCAGGATCGGCGATGGCCCCGGCGTCCTCGGGCTGGGCGATGTAGAGGAGGCTGGACAGGAGGTGGACGCCTCCGGAAGAGGCGCTGGAGAAGATGCCGTGCCGCGCCTGGTTCTCGGCCCCGCGCAGCACCACAGCCCCGGCCATGACCAGGGCCAGCAGCGCTAGGCCGATCAGGCTCGCCCGGTCGCGCCGACAGGCCACACGCGCGAGCAGCAATATTCCCAGAAACACCGGGAGAAACAGGAACTGGGGACGCAGGAGCAGCCCCAAGCCGCAGAGGGCGCACAGCCAGGCGCGGCGGTCCCTTCCGGACAAGACCTCTTCGGCCAAGAACGTCCAGAAGACGATGACCAGAGTGTAGCCCAGGGGCTCCGCGAGGAGCACCGCCGCGAACTTGAGCCCCGGCAGGGCCAGCATCAGGAACAGCACATGCCGCCAGGGGACGCTCAAGCTCAGGGCCCGCCCCACGCGCAACGCGAAGAAGGCGCTGGCCGCCACCAGGCTGGCTGCCTGGACGCGGGCCAGCCAGACCTGAGCGGCCGCCCCTGCCCCGAACAGGTCGAGCAGATAGGGATAGAGGGGGGCGCGCTCCGGGTAGTGCTCAATGTAGGAGATCGTGTCCGGCTGCACCTCCGGAGGCAGGGCCAGCAGGGCCACAGCTGCGGCTACAGAACAGACTGCTCCGGCGACCGCTGCCCAGCGCTCCCAGGTGTGTCGTGCGGCCAGGTGCGTCGCGTCGGCCATCGGCCTTCCCTCCGGGTCTGGCGGTTGTGTTTGGGCCGGGTCAGCCCAGAAGAGACTGCAATTGGAGCCGCCAGCGCCAGGCCGTCTCCACGATATCCCGAATGTCGCCGTAGCGTGGCTCCCAGCCGAGGGCCGCGCGGATTTTTTCCGAGCTGCCCACCAGCAGCGGCGGGTCACCCGGGCGACGCCCGGCCTCCACCACGCGGGGCTCCCGGCCCGTGGTCGCACGGACGCAGTCAATGACCTCCCGCACGGACACGCCCAGGCCATTGCCCAGGTTGAAGGCGCCCCCCGGCCCGCCGTCGAGCAGCCGCTCCAGGGCGCGGATGTGCGCATCGGCCAGATCCAACACATGGATGTAGTCGCGGACGCAGGTGCCATCCGGGGTCGGGTAGTCTGTACCAAAGATGTGGATGGCGCGGGAAGGGTCCAGGGCGGCGTCCAGCACCAAGGGGATGAGGTGCGTCTCCGGCTCGTGCCACTCGCCCACGCGCCCCTGGGGATCGGCCCCGGCGGCGTTGAAATAGCGCAGGGAGATGGACCGCAGGCCATGGGCCCGGCCGTAGTCCTCCAGGATCTGCTCGACCATGAGCTTGGAGCGGCCGTAGGGCGAGATCGGCTGCTGGGGCTGGTCCTCGGTGATGGGCACGGCGCCGGGGATGCCGTAGGTGGCGCAGGAGGAGGAAAAAATCAGCTTGTCCACGCCGTGCTCGCGCATGGCGTCCAGCAGGTGCAGCGTGTTGACCACGTTGTTGGCGTAGTAGCGTCCGGGGTGCTCCACGGACTCGCCCACGTAGGCAAAGGCGGCGAAGTGCAGCACCGCAGCGATCCGGCGCCGGGCGAACAGGTCGCGCAGGGCCTCGGGGTCGGCCAGATCGCCCAGGACGTGCTCGCCCCAGAGCAGAAACTCGCGGTGGCCGCGGCTCAGGTTGTCAAACACCAGGGTGCGGTAGCCGCGGGCGTTGAGCTCCATGACCATGTGCGAGCCGATGTAGCCCGCACCGCCCACCACAAGGATATACGGCTGCTCCGACATCTCCCTCCCCTTGCTCCTGGCGGCCCGGCTATCCGCGCTTGTCCCGGACCACCAGGCCCGTCTTGGATATCTCTGCGGACTCGTGGTACTCGTCGTCGGAATTGACCTGCCAGAGATCGTGCGGCTTCCCGGCCCCGACCTTTTCCGCAGCGAACAGCCCCATCAGGATGCTGTGGTCCTGGTTGTTGTACTTGTAGGAGCCGCCCCGGCCGATGACCGTCAGGGCGCCGATGGTGTCCAGGTGGTCCCCGATGACCTGCATGTCCGCCTTGTAGCCCCGGTAGTAGACCGGGTAGCTCCTGGGCACGCGGACCACGTGGCCAGCCAGCACCGTGCGGCCCTTCAGCAGACCGGTCTGGACCATCTCCTCCCTGGCCTGCTGCACCAAGGCGCCATCCTCCATGCGCCACAGGGCCTCGTCGTCGTCGCACCAGTACTCCACGGCCAGGATGGTCTCCTGGCGCTCCCCGTGGAGCTGCGGCACCCAGTTCCGGAAGTTGGTCACCCGCCCCATGCGCAGGTTCGCGGCGTGGATGTAAAGCCAGTTGTCGCGGAAGAGGGCCGGGTGGTCCACCTGGAGATAGACGATGACGGTGTTGCGGTAGCGCAAACGCTCCCCCGCCTGGCGCACGGGCGCGGGCAGATCCGAAAGCCCGCCCAGGAGGTGGGTGAGGGGCATGGTGGAGACGACCTCGTCGAACCCGTGCTCCCGGCCCAGGGCATCGATGATGGCGGTGGCCCGGCCGGCCTCGACGCGCACCCGCGCAACCGGCGTGCCGAGCCGCACCCGGCCGCCGCGCGAGGTGAGGGCGTCGGCCATGCGCTCGTAAATCATGCCGGTGCCTTGCAGCGGGTAGGCGAACTGGTCCACCAGGGTCTTGTGCGTGTTCTTGCCGCCCAGAGACAGGGCGTTGCGCGCCACCTCAAGCAGGGAGAGCTTGCGGATGCGCTGGGCGGCGAAGTCCGCGTCCAGCTCCGCGCAGGGCATGCCCCAGAGCTTTTCCGTGTAGGCCTTGAAGAAGATCTCGTACAGCCTGCGCCCGAAACGGCTGATGCCCCAGCTCTCGAAGGAGCCGTCCTGCGGCGTGGGGTGAAACATCTCGCGCAGGTAGCTGGCGATGCACACCGTGGCCTGGAGCAGCCCGAGGTTGCCCAGGGCGTTCCAGGGCCGCAGGGGATAGTAGAAGAAGCGGGAATTGTAGTAGATGCGCGTCAGCCGGTCGACCATGGCGTAGTCGCTGCCCGCCACCTCCAGCCACAGCCGGTTGATGCGCGGGTCGCTGCTGAAGAAGCGGTGCGGGCCGATGTCCACCTTCTGGCCCCACAGCGGAATGGTGCGGCACATGCCGCCCACGGCCTTGTCCGCCTCGAACACCTCCACCGTGTGCCCTTGGCTGCTCAGAACATATGCGCAGGTCAGGCCCGCAGGCCCCGCGCCGATGACGCCGATTCTCATCTACTCTCACCCTTCTGCTGCGCAGTGGGTCCGCCAAAGCTGAACAAGAGGTGGCCGAAATAGTTGGTAAAAAAAGCAAGCCCGATGCCCGAGAGGTGGGCCAGCACTGCGACGGCCTCCTCGCCAAGGGCAGGCCAGTCAAGGGCCGTAAGCTCGGCCCGCATCGCCGCAGACACGCCAAGGGTCACAAGGTACCCCGCAGCGGCCACCAGACTGAAGCGGGCGAATTGCCCCAGGTGGGCGTGCCCGGCGGCGTTGCGGCTGGCGCCGAACACCACATGCCGCGCCAAAAAAAAATTCACCACATGCCCCGTGGCGTAGGCCAGCGTGACGCTGGCGGTGAACCCCAGCCACTGGCTGTACAGGATGCGCGAGAGGAGGTTCACCAGCGCCGCAAGCCCCGCCACCCCCACATATTGGAAGATTCTTGGAATCCGCATCATCCAGGCCCTGACCCCTTCCAAAAAGTGCGCGTGCGGCATGCCCGCAGCCAAAAGCTTGCCAGGGGCTGCGGCCCAGGGCCAGGGTCAGCGCGTTGGCATCATCCCGCCAGAGGTACCGCAGAGAATTTACCCCGGCAAGCAAAATTACGCCACAGCCCAGACGGAACGGAAACGCTGCCAGCGCGCAGCAGCACGGCTGGCCGACGCACACCGTGCAGCCATCGTGGAGCCGCCAGGTTGTCTTCAGGCCAGACGAGCAGGAAGACCTGCGCCATCATCGTCTGCGGCCTTGGGCGGCCTCTGCGCAGCCGCCGGAAGGACACCGCCTGGTCCAGGCCCATCTTACAACGGCCGCAGCCCGTTCCGAAAAACCCGCGCGCGAGGCCGCCCAGAGCTTCTGGTCCATTCCCAGGCCCACGGCGAACCTGAAAATGTGCGCGCAGTCTGCCAAACAGTGGACATGAGCCTGATTTCCGCGCATGGTGAAAAAGTATGCCCGCTCCAACACCTGCCCCTGGGGCCAGACCTGGAACGGAGTTTACTTTCCGGAACGACGGCGGCGGGGTGAACCCCGGCCCCAACCTGCGAAGGGGAGAGCGCAATGGCCAAGATTCTCATCGCTGAAGACGACGCCCTGTCCCAGAGATTCGTGGCCACCGTGGTGGACCGCATGGGCCACAGCTCCTTCGTAAGCCCCAATGGCCGCCACGCCTGGGAGGCGCTCTGCGCCGAGAACTCCTTCGCAATGCTCATCACCGACATCATGATGCCCGGCATGGACGGCACCTCGCTCATCCGCGCCATCCGCGCGGACCAACGCTTCGCCACGCTGCCCATCGTCATCATGTCCGCCTTCATCGGCATCAAGGAAATCGCGGAGCTGCTGGAAATCGGGGCCACCTGGTTCATGCCCAAGCCCGTGGACCGGGCCATGCTCGAGGACTACATCAACCGGGCGACCAAGTAGCGCGGCTCGCCCCCGTGCGGAGCGCGTCAGGCCAGGCTACCCGCAACTGATTCCGGCACTGATCCGGGCATGCGCCCAGACACGAGCCAAACAGCCCCCGGCAGGCGCCGGCCCGTGTGGAGCAGACCCCTAAGCCCCTGTGCCCGACACCTGACCGAGGAGACCTCATGCCCCCGGACATGACCCCGCTGACCCTGGCCTTTGTGCACCAGTCCCTGGCCGCCGCCAAGAATCGCGTGCGCGCGAGCAAGGCCGCCCAGGACGGCCAGACGGACGCGGCCCTGGCCTTGCGCGCCCTGGCCGAGGCCCAGGAGGTGCATGCCAAAAAAGCCCTGACCTTCCTGCGCGGGCGCATCGGCTCCTGCGCCGAAAATCTGGCCCTGGCCCTGCAAGAGGCCCGCGAGATGGCCGTGGACAGCCTGGGCTGGACCGTGCAGTCCGAGGCCGAGTCGGACAAGCCCGCTGGCTCGCTGTTGACCCAGATGGCCCGCGCCGTGGCCAGCCACCTGACCCTGCTCGGCCCCACGGAGACCGCCGCCGGTGCGCGCTACCACGTCTGCACCATCTGCGGACATATCCACGCGGGTGCTGCGCCGGGCCGCTGCCCGGTGTGCCAGGCCGTGCCGGAAAAGTTCAGCGAGGTGCGGGTGTAGCACGCATGCTCGTGGAGGCCATCAAATACGCCGCCGCGCGGCTGCTGGGCCAGGACGACCCCCACGGGCACCTGGCCCAGCAGGTGGCGCTCTGGGCGCGGCACAGGCGGCACCGCGCGGCCTGGGAGCCGCACCTGGCCCGCTGCCGGGCCCTGGCCCTGGCCGCAGCCCGAAGCTGCCCGCAAGAGGCCCGGCGCACGGCCCTGGTGCTGGGCTCCGGCCTGCTGCTGGAAGTGCCGCTGGCAGAGCTGGCGGAGCTGTTCCAACGGGTGGTTCTGGCTGATCTGGCCTTCGTGCCCGAGGTCCGCGCCCAGGCCGCCCGCCTGGGCAACGTGGAAGCGCGCGAGGTCGACCTCACCGGCTGCCTGGACCGCCTGCCGGACTGTCTGCCGGATGTGCTGACTGGGCTGGCCGGGCTGGCCGCGCGCCTGCCGGAGCTTGATTTCGTGTACTCGGCGAACCTGCTGTCGCAACTGCCGCTGTTCGCCCTGGACGCCCTTGACACCCAGGCCCCCGGCCTGGGAGAAAAGCGCCGGGCGGAGGTGGCTGCGGCCCTGGTGCGCCAGCACCTGGACGGGCTGCTGGCCCTGGACTGCCCGGCCTGCCTCGTCACCGACCGGACCGAGCGGGGCCTGCGCCAGGGGCTGGTGGACTACGAGGCCGACCTGCTTTTTGGCGTGGACCTCGGCCTGACCGGCGAGGAGTGGGTCTGGAACATGGCCCCGAGTGGTGAGGCCGTGCGTGGCCTGGATGTGGAGCGGGTGGTGCTGGGCGTGGCAAGCGTCCGGGCCGCGAGAGCCTAGCCCGAGGTGAGCATGAAACGCGACGACAAGCCAACGCCCGCACACGAGCGGCCGGAAGGCGCCCAGGCGCAGGCGTTCCCGCCGCCCCTTCCGCCGGACCCGGCCCAGTGCCTGGAAAACGACCCCCTGCGCCGCGAGGCCATGACCCGGCGCGTGCTCCAGAAGCTCGAAGATGCCGAGGGCTACGCCTTCACCGCTGACGAGCTGCGCATGTTCACCGCGTTCTTCGACCTGTCCCTGGAGTTCGACACGCGCCGGGACTTTTTGACCCTCTGCGTGCTGCTGCCCATGATTTTCTTTGACCAGGACTGCCGCCTGTACCTGCGCACCGGACCCGGCGCCTGGAAGCTCGCGCGCTGCCTCGAGCTGCCCGCCGCCCTTCCGGCCCTGGAGCCGCCACCCCACGCGGCCGTGCGCGGCGCGAACTTTTATGCTCCGGTCATCGGCCGCAAGGACACCAGGGAGCTCCTGGGCTTTGACGTGCCCGACAACATCATGGGCTGGATCGAGGTGGCGGGCGGAGCCTCCCTGTCCCGGCACAAGCAGATCTACTTCGAGAAGTATGCAGGGCGCATCGGCTTCCAGCTGCACCACCGCATGGCCCGGGCCAAAAACCGCGAGCACCTAGCCTTCATCCAGAATCTGGTGGAGGACATCGGGCACAACGTCATCGTGCCCAACATGATCTTCAAGCTCTTCTTCAACCGCCTGAACGCCTCCATCACGGCCCTGGCCCGCTGCGTGGCCGAGGCCCCGCCGGAAACCCCGGCCGACTTCACCGCCAGCCTGGACTTCCTCCAGGCGCGCCTGGGCGCCCAGTACGCGGAGATCAGCCGCCACTACGCGCAGACCAGCCTGTTTCTGGAGACCCTGCTCCGGCGGCGGCACTTCCAGGAGGGCCGCTATGTTCTGGAGA
>CAYMIP010000010.1:0-53196 GCA_964390575.1 uncultured Desulfocurvus sp.
TCCCCATCCCCATCCCCCAGGCCCTGGGCACCGTGGCCATCGAGTTCAAGCCCTTTGGCGTGGGCCTCAATTTCACGCCCACGGTGCTGGATTCCGGCCGCATCAGCGTGCAGGTCAACCCCGAGGTCTCGGAGCTGGACTACTCGCTTGGCGTGACCATCAACAGCTGGCAGATTCCCGGCCTGACCACCCGCCGGGCCAGCACCACCGTGGAGCTGGGCAGCGGCCAGAGCTTCGCCATCGCCGGGCTCATCAAGGACTCCACGCGCGAGAGCGTGAAGAAGTTCCCCGGTCTGGGCGACCTGCCGGTGCTGGGCGCGCTGTTCCGCAGCAGCGAGTTCCGCAAGAACGAGACCGAGCTCGTGATCATCGTCACCCCGCACCTGGTCAAGCCGCTGGACATGGCCAGGCAGACCCTGCCCACGGACGGCTTCAAGGAGCCCACGCCCAGCGAGTTCTTCCTCTCGGGCCAGCTGGAGGGCCAGGGCGCGGCCCAGAAGCCGCAGCAGAGGCCCAATCCGGCCCAGGACGGCAAGGCTTCTGGTTTCGACGGCCGCTTTGGCCCGGCCCTGCCCCCAGGCGAGTAGACAAGGGAACAGAAGGAGAACGCCATGCATCCGCGCAGCCTGCTCATCGCCACCGCGCTTGCGGCCACTGCCCTGCTCGCGGGCTGCGGACTGGAGTCCCGGCCGCCGCTGGACGCCACCTGGGGCCTGTCCGTGCGCATGGCCGTGGAGAACCAGAAGCTTGACCCCGACCTGGGCGGCGACCGCCCGGTGGTCGGCCTGGACGGGGCTTTCGCCAAGGGGGCCTATGACGCCTACCGCAAGAGCGCGGAGCCCGATCCCCAGGGCGGAAAGGATAAGTTGCCCGACGCCATCCTCTTTACCAAGAAGGAGGGAAAGTGATGCACGCCACACAACGCAACAGACGAGTCAGGAACCAGTCCGGGTCCATTTCCGTGGAGTCGGCGCTGCTCCTGCCCATGCTCATGCTCCTGATGCTGGCCTTTGTGGATTTCGGCCGGCTCATGTGGACCCAGACCGTGCTCAACTCCGCCGCCGCCGAGGCCGCCCGCCTGGCCGTGCTGCCCGAGCCCAGCGACAGCGCCGTGGCCGCCAGCGCCGTCAAGCGCGTCACGGACGGCGGCATCCGGACCGTGCCTGCGGTGGTTGTCGGCGCCAGGACCGCGAACCAGCCGGTGTCCGTCACCGTGAGCGTGGGGTTCGATTTCCTGGTCCTGTCTGACCTGATGCCGGAGATTCTGGGCCACCGGACCCTTTCGTCCACTTCCGTCATGGTCCACCAACCCTAAGGAGGCCGCCATGAACAGCCGCAATCCGATGAGCCGTGAAAAGGGTTCGGCCACCCTGGAGTTCGCCCTGGCCGTGTCCCTGGTGTTGACCCCGATGCTGCTGGGTCTGGTGGACTTCAGCCGCTACCTGGACGTGAGCCACGCCGTGTCCCGGGCCGCCCATGAGGGCGTGTTTGAGGCCTCGCGCGGGCACGACCCCGTGCAGATCGTGAGGAGCCACGTGACCAGCGCCGGGCTGGACCCGGCCAAGGTCAGCGTGAGCCTGACCCCGGCCCTGGGCGCTGCCACGCGGGGCACGTCCATGCAGATCACTGTTTCCTACAACCTATCCGGCTACGCCCTGGCCTCGTGGGGAGGGCTGTTCCCCCAGGCCCTCTCCACCAGGGCCACGGCGCGGCACGAGTAGACTGGAGGACACCATGAGCAGCAACACTGTGCGATCCCTGTACCACAACGAACGCGGCGCTTCGGGCGTCATCGTGGCCCTGGCCCTGGCGGCCCTGGCGGGCGTCGCCGCCCTGGCCCTGGACCTGGGGGCCATGCACGTGCGCCGCAGCAGCCTGCAGACCTCGGCCGATGCCGCGGCCCTGGCCGGGGCCAGCGGGCTCATCTCCTACGGCTCGGACCTGGCCAAGGTCCGCACCATCATCCTGCAATACGCCCAGGCCAACCTGGACAGCCAGGACCAGCCCACCCTCGCTGTCCAGACCTCGGACATCGTCTTCTACAAGGACGGCGTGCCCAATACGACTGCGCCCAACCAGGTGGAGGTCACGGTGCGCCGGACCCAGGCGCGCGGCAACGCCATGAGCCTGTTCTTCGGCAAGGCCGTGGACGTGGACCAGGCCGACCTCACGGCCAAGGCCAGAGCGGGCGTGGTCAACGCCGCCTCCAGCAAGTGCCTCAAGCCCTGGAGCGTGGCCACCAAGTTCACCTGGAACGACTACGCCGGGTCCAGCAGCTCCAGGGACTACGGCAACGGCATGCTCGATGTGGACAACTCCGCCGAGATGGCCACGGTGCAGGTGCAGGGCTACGGCGCGGCGGACCTGGGCGCGCAGATCGTGCTCAAGGTGGGCGACCCCCACGACGTCATCGTGCCCAGCCAGTACAACGCCGTGGACTACCCGCCGCTGAACAAGGGGGTGCCTGTGCCTGGGGCCTGAGCATACAACTACAACATCGCCGGGTGCGATGGCTCAAATGTGGCGGTGGTGGAGCCGGGCGACCAGTTGCAGACCGAACCGGGCAACAAGGTCGGCCCCACGCGGCAGGGCGTGAACGAACTTCTTGCCGATGACCGAGGCGCCTACTGGGACGCGGCCAGCAAGTCCATCAAGGGCAGCTCGTACAAGGACCCGCTCTTGAGTCCGCGCGTGGCGCTCATCCCCTTCTACAACCCGCTGTATCCGCCGCGCTCCGGGCGCAACTACGTCACGGTGCAGCATCTGGGCGCGGTGTTCATCGAGGGCATTGACAGCAAGGGCAACGTCACCGGCCGGTTCCTCAAGACCGTGCCGTATTCGCCCAAGCAGACCGGCACCGGCAACGGCATGCTGGCCGTGGCCAGGCTCATCCAGGATTCCAGCCGGGGCGCGGGCAATTGAGAGACAAACGGACTGAGGACGGACTGAGGACGAACGAAGGACAAGAGGAGCGCGCCATGAACAGCCAGAAGAACGCCGTTACTGTGGTCGCGGTTACTGTGGTCGCGGTGGACGAGCAGCGCAGCGCGGCCCTGGCTGCCGCCCTGGCCGCCCTGGCCGGGCTGGAGGTGCTGCCCAGCGCCGCTGCCCGGCAGGCTGACCTGACGCTCCTGGCCCTGGGCGCGGATGTCCAGGCGGACATGGCCCTGGCGGCCGGATTGATCAGAAAGGGGCTGGCCGCCCCGGTGGTGCTGGCCCCCGTCATTCTGGTCGGTCCGACCCCGGCCCCGGAGCTGCTGCTTGCGGCCATGCGCGCGGGCATCAGCGAATACCTGACCGAGCCCGTGCGCGAGGCCGACCTGCGGGCCGCCCTGGAGCGACTGCACGGCCGCCGCAGCCAGTCGGCCCAGGCCCAAGCCCAGTCCCCGGCCCAGTCGCAAGCCCCAGCTCCAGGTGGTCGCATCCTGCTCGTGCTGGGGGCCAAGGGCGGCATCGGCGCCACCACCGTGGCCGTGAACCTGGCCGATGCGCTGAACCGCCAGGGCCCCGGCCGCACGGCCCTCTTGGACCTGGCCCAGCCCCAGGGCGAGACGCCCATCTTCCTCGACCTGGAGCACGCCTACACCTGGGCCGACGTGGCCCAAAACATCGAGCGCCTGGACGCCACCTACCTGGAGAGCGTCATGGCCCGGCACCATTCGGGCCTGGCCGTGCTGCCCGGACCGGGCTTCAGTTCCGAGGCCGCCCTGGCCCCGGCCGTGCTGCGCCAGATTCTGGAGCTGCTGCGCCGCAGCTACGCCCAGGTGGTCATTGATCTTGGGACCGGGGCAGGCGCCGGCCAGGACGGGGCCGCCATGGAGGCCCTCAGCATGGCCGACGAGGTGCTCCTGGTCCTGGATCTTTCCCTGCCGTGCCTGGCCCGGGCCAAGCGCTTCCTGGAGGCCGTGCGCGCCACGAGTCCGCACCTGCTGCCCTGCCTGCGCCTGGTGGCCAACCGCAAGAGCTCGGAATCCGACATCGGCACAGCCGAGGCCGAGAGCATTCTGCAGCAGCCCATCGCCTGGGCCGTGGTCAACGACTACCAGACCGCGCTCTCGGCCATCAACCAGGGCAAGACCCTGGCCGAGGCTGATCCGCGCTCGGCCATGGCCAAGGGCCTGGCCGCCATGGCCCGCGACCTGCGCCAGAGCGCCCCGGCCGAGGCCCGTCCGGCCACGGCCTCGGGCTCGCTCTGGGCGCGCCTGCGCAACATGCCGCTGGGCCTGTCCCAGGCCCTCTCCCAAGCCCAACGGCGCGCGTGAGGTGGGCCATGGACATCGCCGCCCGCCTGCACAGGACCGCCACCCCGCCCTCCGCCCCCGGAGCGTTCGCCACAAGGCACGTGGCTCCCGCGCCCCAGCCGCGCCCGGCCCAGTCCGGAGTCGAGGCCCCGGACCACGCCCAGAGCGACCAGTACCACGAGATCAAGAACAGCATCCACGACCGGCTCATCGACGTGCTGGACCTGTCGCTCCTGGACTCCCTGTCCCAGGACGAGATGCGGCCGGAGATCAACCGCGTGGTGGAGCGCATCCTGCGCGAGGACTTTGCCCAGGCCCCGCTCAACTTGAGCGAGCGCAAGAGCCTGCTGAGGGAGATCGAGGACGAGGTGCTGGGCCTGGGGCCGCTGGAGCCCTTCATCAAGGACCCCACGGTGAACGACATCCTGGTCAACGGCTTCCGCAACATCTACGTGGAGCGCCGGGGCATCCTGGAGCTCACCCCGGCCCGGTTCAAGGACGACGAGCACCTGCGCAAGATCATCGACCGCATCGTCTCCCGCGTGGGCCGGCGCGTGGACGAGTCCTCGCCCATGGTCGACGCGCGCCTGGCCGACGGCTCCCGCGTCAACGCCATCATCCCGCCGCTGGCCATCGACGGCCCCTCGCTGTCCATCCGCAAGTTCTCCAAGGACCCCCTGGAGCTGGCCGACCTGATCCGCTTCGGCGCGCTGCCGCCGGAGATCGGCGAAGTCTTGAAGGGCATCGTGCAGTGCAGCCTGAACGTGCTCATCTCCGGCGGCACGGGCTCGGGCAAGACTACCATGCTGAACGTGCTCTCGCGCTTCATCCCCGAGGAGGAGCGCATCGTGACCATCGAGGACGCGGCCGAACTGCAGCTCAAGCAGGCCCATGTGGTGCGCCTGGAGACCCGTCCCATGAACATCGAGGGCCGCGGCGAGGTGACCCAGCGCGAGCTGGTCAAGAACTGCCTGCGCATGCGCCCGGACCGCATCATCATCGGCGAGGTGCGCGGGGCCGAGGCCCTGGACATGCTCCAGGCCATGAACACCGGCCACGACGGCTCGCTCGCCACCATCCACGCCAACACCCCGCGTGACGCCCTGCTGCGCCTGGAGACCATGGTCGCCATGGCCGGCCTGAACATCTCCGACGTCTCCCTCAAGCGCTACATCAGCTCGGCCATTGACGTCATCATCCAGGTCTCGCGCCTCATGGACGGCAGCCGCAGGCTCATCAGCTTCCAGGAGATCACGGGCATGGAGGGCGAGATGATCACCATGCAGGAGATCTTCGCCTTTGAGCAGAGCGGCCTGGACGAGCGCGGCACGGTCCAGGGCCGCTTCGTCTCGCGCGGCATCCGGCCCAAGTTCTCCGAGCGCCTGGCGGCCCGGGGCGTAACCCTGGACCAGCACCTCTTCGCCCCGCTCGGCGGGACCGCCTAAGGAGGCCGCCATGCCCGGACTCATCGCCCTTTTGCTGGCCCTGGCCACCCTGTGCTTCGCCCTGTTCGTGCGAAACGCCCTGGGCGCGGCGGCGAGGCAGCGCCGCGAGCGCGTGGAGCAGAGGCTCTCGGCCCTGGCCCTGGCCGGGCCGGAGGTCTCGACCCAGGACCTGATGCGGCGCACGGTCTATAGCGAGGTGCCCTGGTTCCACCGCCTGCTGGCGGACCTGCACTGGACCCGCAGCTTCGAGCGCGTGCTGCGCCAGGCCAGGCTGCCGGGCACCCCCGGCCTGTACCTGCTGCTTTCGGCCGTGCTGGGGGCCGTGGCCTTTGTGCTGGCGCAGCTCTTCACGGGTGCGCTTCTGCTCGCGCTCCTGGCCGGAATCATCGTCGGCGCGCTGCCCATGCTGCGCGTGTACCGCCGCCGGGCCGCGCGCATGGCGGCCTTCCAGCGCCAGTTGTCCGACGCGCTCGACCTCATCGCCCGCGCCCTCAAGGCGGGCAACACCTTTGCCGGAGGCATGCGCATGGTGGCCGACGAGTTCGCCGACCCCATGGGCCCGGAGTTCGCCACCACCCTCGATGAGATCAATTTCGGCCTGGACGTGGACAAGGCCCTGAACAACCTCATGGAGCGCGTGGACTCCCTGGACCTGAAGTTCTTCGTGGTCTCGGTGAACATCCAGCGCGAAACCGGCGGCAACCTCTCGGAGATCATCACGAACACGGCTAGCCTGATCCGCGAGCGCTTCAAGATCCACGGGCGCATCCGCATCCTCTCCGCCGAGGGGCGGATCTCGGCCATCGTGCTCCTGGCCTTGCCCTTTGCCGCGGCCTCTGTCCTCTATCTCATCAAGCCCGACTACGTGTCGCTGTTGTTCACCGAGGGCCTGGGCCAGGCCATGATCAAGTCCGCGCTGGTGTCCATGGCCATGGGCTATGTGGTCATCCGGCGCATGGTCAACTTCAAGGTCTGAGGGGGCGCGCCATGAACCAGAGCCTGCTCGTTCCGCTCCTGGCCTCGGTCCTGGCCTTTGCCTCGGTGCTGCTCCTGGGGTTCGGCGTCTTGAGCGCGCGGCGCGAGGCCGGGCGCAGCGTGCGCCTGCGCGGCAAGGTGGCCGGGTTCGCCGGGGTGAACGACACGGGCGGACCAGTGCAGTCCGGATGGACGCGCCTGGGCCGCAGCCTGGCGGAGCTGGTGCGCTCCCTGGGCGCGCGCCTGGGGCCAAAGGAGCAGGACAGCCTGGACCAGACGAAGCTCGACCTCGTGCGCGCGGGCCTGCGCGGGCCGAATGCGGTGCAGGCCTTCCACGGGGCCAAGGCCGCGCTCATGCTCCTCCCGCCCGGCCTGTTGCTGGCAGGGGTCTGGCTTCTGCCCACGGCCCCGCCGCTGCGAGTCACCATCATCGGCGCCCTGGCCCTGGCCTGCCTGGGCACGCTGGCGCCGGGCATCTGGCTGCGCCGCCGCATGGCCGCGCGCAAGCTGGCTCTGCTCTGCGAGCTGCCCGACGCCCTGGACCTGCTGGTGGTCTGCGTGGAGTCGGGCATGGGCCTGGACCAGGCCATCCACCGGGTCAGCGAGGAGCTGCGCGGCTCCGCCCCGGTGATCAGCGCGGAGCTGCGCACCATGACCCTTGAGATGCGCGCCGGACGCCAGCGCCAGCAGGCCCTGAAGGACCTGGCCGAGCGCACGGGCATTGAGGACGTGCAGAGCCTGGTGACGCTCCTCGTTCAGGCCGACACCTTTGGCATCAGCGTGGCGCGCACCCTGCGCGTGTACTCCGAGACCCTGCGCACCAGCCGCTTCCAGCGGGCCGAGGAGACTGCGGCCAAGCTGCCCACCAAGCTCATGTTCCCGCTGGTGCTGTGCATCTTCCCGGTGCTGTTCGTGGTCTTGATCGGTCCGGCGGTGATCCAGCTCATGCAGGTCTTCGCCCGCATGGGCCAGTGAAGGGGGCCGCCATGCACCCGCACTCCCTGTGTCGGCTCCTGTTTCTGGGCTTGCTGACGCTCCTGCTTCCGGCCTGCGCCGGGCTTCAGCAGCGCGGCAGCCTGGCCCTGGCCGATCCCGTCACGTCCGCCCGCCAGGAGCAGCTGGCCGACCTGCTGCTGGGCGCGGGCCGCGTTGTGCTGGCCCTGGAGAGTTACGACAAGGCCCTGCTGGCGCGCCCCGGCGACGCAGGCCTGCGCGTCAAGAAGGGCCGCGCGCTGCTGCGGCTGAACCAGCCCGAGGCCGCCCTGGCGGAATTCCGCCAGGCCCTGGCCGCCCGTCCGGAATTGGCCGCCGCGCAGCACGGGGCAGGGGTCGCCAGCCTGCGCCTGGGCCGCCACGCCGAGGCCCGCGAAGCTTTCCAGAACTCCGTGGCCCTGGCCCCGGACAACTGGCGCAGCCGCAGTCATCTCGGCCTGCTGCTGTTGCGTGCGGGCCAGACCGGCCAGGCCCAGGAGCAGTTCCTGGCCGCCCTGGCCCTGCCGCAGTTCCAACCTCAGGTTTTGGCCAATGCCGGGTCCGGGCGGGAGGAGCTCTTGAACAACCTGGGCCTGGCTCAGGTTCTGGCCGGAGACAGCGAAACTGCGGTCAGAACCTTCCGCCAGGCCCTGCACGACGCCCGCGACCCGGAGCGCAGCGCCAACAACCTGGGGCTCTTGCTGGTGCGCCTGGGCCGCCCCGCCGAGGCGCTCAGCGCCTTCCGCGCGAGCGGGAACGACGCACGCGCCCTGAACAACCTGGGCTATGCCCTGTATCTCCAGGGCAACACGCAAAAGGCCCAGGCCCTGTTCGAGAAGGCGCTGGACCTCTCGCCTGCCTACTACGAGACCGCTGGCGAGAACCTGAAGCTGGCCGTGCAGGGCACGGCAGATGACAGCAGCGGTACGCCTCACAGCAGCGGCAGCCAGGGGGCTGCCGCTGACCGGAGCGGCGCCAAGGCTGACGGCACGGCCGCGGTCGCCCAGGGCCTGGCCCGGCTGTCCTTGCGCGCGCAGTCCGGCCCGGCGCTGCGCTTTGGCCCGGCCACCCTGCTGGGCAGCCGCGCTCCGCAGCAGTGGACGTACTGAGCGCTGCGCAGCGGCGGCCTTGTGGCCCTGGCTGCGGCCATGCTAGAGCGAGGGGGAATCAACGCGGATGCCGTTCAAGGACCAACAGTTCGAGCCCGAAAGGCGGAGCCCCATGCCGAAGCCGCCGCAACGCACCAGCCTGGACCCAGCAGCGCCGAGGGCCGCCAGCTCTCAGGGCCGCGAGACGACCTTGCGCCTGGCGCGGGGCCTGGCGGCCTGTTCCGACCTGCTGCACGGGGCCAGGCGCAGCGGCGGCTTGACCCGCGCCCTCAAGGCCCTGGTGCGCACGGCCAAGCTTTCCCGCGCCGCGCTGTTCCTCAACCACGACGACCCGGAGCACGGCCTGGGCCTGAGCCTGGCCGCCGAGGCCCAGGGCAATGGCAGCGCGCCCCTGGCGCTTCCAGGGTCGGGGCAGTCGTCCACCTACGCCGCCCTCGGGCTGGGCCGCCTGGCCCACGATCTGTTCAAGGGCAGCGCCCTGCACGGCCTGTCCACGGATTTCCCCGAGTCCGAGCGCCCGTTCCTGGAGCCGGACGGGGCCGTGGCTTTGGCGCTTTTGCCCATGCGCCACGACGGCGCCTGGCTGGGCTTCCTGCGCGTCGACGCTGCGCCCTCGCGCCGCTGGAACCAGGAGGACCTGGCCCTGCTCAGGGTGCTGGCCGATCTGCTGGGCGGCCAGGTGGGCCGGGAGCGCGCCGAAGCGTCGCTCCTGGCCGGGACCCAGGCCCTGCGCAGGCTGGTGGAGAACATGCCGGTGCTCGTGGCGGCCTTTGACGCGCACGGCGGAATCCTTTTCTGGAACCGCGAGTGCGAGCGCGTGTCCGGGCATGCCGCCCAGGACGTGCTGCACGACCGCACGGCGCTGGAGCGTTTGTTCCCGGACGACTCCTTCCGCCGCAGTCTGCGCGGCCGGGGCCAGGACCACCGCGATCTGGAAAGCCGCCTGGCCTGCAAGGACGGCGGCACGCGCAGCATCGCCTGGTCCGACATCTCGCGCCAGTACCCGCTGCCGGGCTGGAAGTCCTGGCGCATCGGCGTGGACATGAGCCAGCGCCTGCTGGTGGAGCAGGCCGTGATCCAGGCCAAGCAGGAGTGGGAGCGCACCTTCGACTCCGTGCCAGACCCCATCCTCATCCTCGACGGGGACATGCGGGTGCGGCGGCTGAACATGGCCCTGGGCAGCCGCCTGGGCGTGCACCCGCGCACCCTGGTGGGCCGGTCCCTGGACGACGTTGCCGATGAGGCGGTGGCGGGCGAGGTTTCGGAATGCATCCGGGCCATGGCCGCCCGTCCGGCCAGCTCCTCGGAGGAACTGACCATCCCGCGCTGGGGCGGGCATTTCCTGGTGGCCGTGTCGCCCTTCCGCGACCGCGATGCGGCGCGCACCGGCACCATCGTGGTGGCCCACGACATCTCGCGCTGGAAGGAATTGGAGCGGCAGCTCGAGCAGTCACGCCGCCTGGAGGCCCTGGGCACCCTGGCCGGGGGCATCGCGCATGACTTTAACAACATCCTGGGGGTGATGCTGGGCTATGCGGAGATGCTGGAGACCTCGACCCGTGGCGGTCCGCAGGAGCGCCGCGTGGAGGAGATTCTGCGCGCCGGGGCTCGCGCCAAGGAGCTCATCGCCCAGATTCTGACCTTCAGCCGCCAGGGCGTGGGCAGCCTGGCGCCCCTGCGCCTGACGCCGCTGGTCCAGGAGGTGCTGCAACACCTCCTGGTGACCATGCCCCAGGGCATCAGCGTGCGCCGCCGGTTCGACACCGAGTCGGACCTGCTGCTGGCCGACCCGTCCCTGGTGCACCAAGTGGTGCTCAACCTGTGCACCAACGCCGTGCAGGCCATGCGCGACACCGGCGGCACCCTGGAGGTGGTCGTGGACGAGGTGTACCTGGGCGCGGACCGCGCGCCGGACTTTGCGGCGCTGCCCCAGGGCACCTACGTGGGGCTGCGCATCCGCGACAGCGGGCCGGGCATCCCGGCGGCCATCGTCCGGCGCATCTTCGACCCCTTCTTCACCACCAAGCGCCCCGGCGAGGGCTCGGGCATGGGCCTGGCCGTGGTGCACGGCATCGTGCACAAGCTCGGCGGGGCCATTGGCGTGGACAGCGCGCCGGGCCAGGGCACCACCATGCGCGTGCTGCTGCCGCGTGTTCGCGGCGGGGCGGACCCGGCGGCGGCGGTGGGCCAGGCGCTCTCCGTTGGCCAGGCGCGCATCCTGCTCGTGG
This sequence comes from uncultured Desulfocurvus sp., assembly GCA_964390575.1. Taxonomy (GTDB): domain Bacteria; phylum Desulfobacterota; class Desulfovibrionia; order Desulfovibrionales; family Desulfovibrionaceae; genus Humidesulfovibrio. The sequence continues at coordinate 10,971 of CAYMIP010000010.1, forward strand.
ACGACGAGGCGGCCCTCTTGGCCATCTGGAACGAGGTCCTTTCCGGCCTGGGCTACCAGGTCACGGCAGCGCCCAACGGCGAGGAGGCCCTGGCGCTCTTCGCCCAGAATCCGGGCGGGTTCGACCTGCTGCTCACGGACCAGATCATGCCGGGCCTGTCCGGCACGGAGCTCAGCCAGGCCGTGCTGGCCCTGCGGCCCGGCCTGCCGGTGATTTTGTGCACGGGGTACAGCGACGTGGCCGCACGGGATGCGGCGGCGGGGCTGGGCATCGTCGAGATTTTGGCCAAGCCCGTGCGCCAGGGCGACCTGGCCCGGAGCCTGGTGCGCGCGCTGACCGCCTGGAAAGGCGGCCCAGTCGGCCCGGTTGTCGGCCCAGTTATCGGCCCTGTTGGCTCAGGCGGCCAGACTCCCCAGGAGCCGAAGCCCGCCTAAAGCGCCTGCTTGAGCAGCGGCAGGCGGCGCAGCACGAAGTGCGTGAGCGGGAAGGTCAGGGCGATGCCCAGGGCCGTCACCGCGAAGAAGGATTCCAGAGGCCCCAGGCTGGTGCCGGCCAGGGCGTACTGGAGGAGCGTCACCACGGGCACGTGGAAGATGTACACCGCAAAGGAGTTGTCGGACAGGATCTTCATGAGCGGGGTCTGGCCCGGAAAGCGCTCCCGGGCGAGGGTCAAGAGGCCCACGCTGAAGCCCACGCAGAGCACGCTCTCCCACACCGCGCGGATGGTGGCCTGCCACGACAGCCCGCCGTTCCAGAAGGGGATGTCCAGGCCCAGCCCGCGCGCCATGTAGACCACGACGCAGGCGACGCCGATCCACAGCCAGACCCAGCCCACAGAGGCCGGGAAGCGCGTAAACCAGTTCCGGCGCGCAGCCACAAGGCCGACGCTGAACATGGTCAGGTACTGCGGAACGTGCGCGAACTCGATCTCCCAGAAGCCCAGCAGCGTCTTCCAGTCGTCCACGCTCTTCCAGATGCGGATGAGGTAGGTGGTCACGGACAGCCAGAGCACCAGCTTGAGGAGGAAGCTCCAGGCCTGCTGCGGGCTGATGGTTTCCGTGGGGCGCTGGGCGCTGGGCCTGTCGCGGTCCCCGGCCAGGCTGCGGTACAGGGCGTAGGCGCAGCCGTAGAAGAACAGGTTCTCGATGAACCAGAGGTGGATGAACTCAAGATTCGGTCCGGCCGGTCCGGTCCACACGGCGGGCGCGTTCGCGCTGCCCAGGTACACGCCGGAGTAGAATTCCCAGTAGGAGCTGAAGGCCAGGTGCTTGAAGTTCAGGGCGTGGAAGTAGATGAACACCGGGGTGATGCAGAGGACCATGAGCGCGATGGGCACGCCGAAGCGCCACAGGCGGTCCAGCACGAAGCGGCCAGGGCCTTTGCGGTCCACGCTGCCGGGGTGGAAGAACCCGGCCATGAGGAAGAACAGGCCCATGAAAAAGGCCTCGTTGACGCCGAAGAACAGGCCGATCCAGTGCGAGCGCAGGCCGGTCTGATACAGCCACCAGCCCTCGCTGCCGTAGGGCTGGCCCGCGTGGTGCGCCACCACGAGCAGGGACAGGATGATGCGCACGTTGTCGATGTAGGCCAGGCGGCTGGCCGACTTGTTGCCTGGTGCGGGTGCGCTCACGTCATGCTCCTCGTTCTCTGCCAGGGCCTGGGGCTAATCCTGCACCGGGATGCCTGCCTCGCGCAGGATGGCCAGGGCGATGGTATTGTATTCCTTGTTGAAATGGTGCCCGCCGGGCAGGACCAGGTTCTTCACGTTGGGCGCCTGGTAGTTCTGGCACAGGGTGCCCTGCTCCTCGCTGCCGCAGACCAGCAGCACCGGGGTCTTGGCCAGCTTCGGCATTTCCGGGATCATGGCGTGGCCCTCGGGCCGGTTCTCCTCGGTGAGCCAGTTGGACAGGCGGAACTCGAACTCCGTGTGCGTGCCGGGACCAAGCAGGGCCACCAGCGTGAGCTTGTCCCTGGTGGGCTGGCTCATGCGCCCGGCCATGAAGGGCAGCACGTCCGCGCCGATGGAGTAGCCCACCACGATGAAGCGCTCCGCGCCCCACTTGGCGGCGTAGTGCGTCAGGGTGCGCTCCAGGTCCCGGGCCATTTCGTCGGCCTCGCGCTTGTTCCAGAAGTATTTGAGGGAATTGAAGCCGATGACCGAGACCCCGTGATCGCCCAGAATGGCCCCGATCTGCTGGTCGATGCCGGCCCAGCCGCCGTCGCCGGTGACGATGACGGCCAGGGTTTTGCCCGGGTGTTCGGAGGGCGCCTCCACCAGGGGCAGGTCATCCACGTCTGCTGCGGGCGCGCGCCCGGCGCCGAGAGAGCCCTTGGCCGCCAGCGGGGCAATGGCGCTCAGCGCCTCCTGGAAAGCCGCGCGCCAGGCCTTGGGCTCGGCGAACTCGCGGCCCAGGCCGGGCAGCTCCACCGCGCGCGCGCCCTGGATCTGGCTGGCGAAGCCCTTGGCCTCCTCCGGGCTGAAGGCGTTGTCCTGCTGGCCCTGGAGCAGCACCAGCGCGCCGAAGGGCTTTGGCGCCGGGCGGAAGATGACGCCAGGGACGGCTCCCGTGGCGTTGTCAAAGGCGAGGCCGTTGGCCGGGCAGAAGGGCTTGCCGAGGCTGAGGCGCGGGGAGAAGCCCAGGGTGATGGCCCCGGCAAAGGTCTCCTTGGGGGCCTGGGCAAAGGTGGCGTAGGCCACGGCCGCGCCTTCTCCGAAGCCGGCCAGCACGGGCAGGTGGTAGGTCTTGAAATTCAGGGTCTTCTGCACGATCTTGCTGAGTCCCTCGAACTCCCAGGCCTGGTAGAAGCAGCCCTCGGCCTTGCCGCGCAGGGGGCCGATGAGCCGATCGGTGTCGATGCCCACCACAGTGGCGTCCATGTCGGCCATGCTGCGTGCGGCCTTGTCCATGCGCGCGTCCCAGGCACCCTCGGAGAGCAGCAGCACGGTGCGGCCGGGTTCAGGGACGTTGCGGTAGATGAGCACCTCGCCGAACACGCCGAAGCTGAGCTTTTCCGGGGCCTGTTCCGGCTTGGCGCAGGCGCAGAGCAGGACAAGCAGGGTCAGCACGAGCAGGGTCAGGGCAAGGACGGTCAGGCCAGGCCGGATGGCCGCATTCTTTCGTTTCATTTGGCGATGACTCCGCGCATGCCGCCCGACACGAGGGTGGCGATGTTGGCCAGCACGCGTGGCGGAACGGTTCCGCCGGGGCAGGCCAGGTATTTGGATTCCCAGACCGGGTCGAACTTGTCCTTGAAGCGGCGCAGGCCCTGGAAATTGTACAGCTGGCCGCCGTAGCTGTACAGCATGCCGCCCAGGCGCGTCCAGGTGGGCGCCAGGGAGCGCCGCTCCAGGCCGGAGAAGGGGGCCATGCCCAGGTTGAACCACTGGTGGCCCTGTTCGCGCCCCCAGAGCATGAGCATGATGTACAGGTATTCCATGACGCTGCTGGGCGCGCCCGGGGCAAAGCGCATGAGGTCCACGGAGAGCTCCTCCTGGCCCGCAGAGTCCCAGATGTTGGCAAAGGCCACAATCTTGCCCTCCCGGCGCACCAGGGCCAGGGGGTAGTCCAGCAGATACTCCTCGCTGAAGAAGCCCAGGGAGAACTTTTTTTCGCGCGTGTTCTTCTCCGCCAGCCAGGCGTCGGAGATGGCGCGCAGCTCGGGCAGCAGCCCGCGTGTGGCGCTGGCGGGCGTGACCTCGAAGAAGCATCCTTCCTTTTCCACCATGTTGCGCGTGTAGCGCAGGCCCTTGCGCGCCTGCCCGGCCAGGGAGAACTCCGGCAAAGGCACCCGGGCCTCCTCGCCGATCTTCATTATGGTCAGGCCCAGGTCCAGGTAGAGCGGCAGGTTCTCCCTGCCCGCCTGGTAGAACACCGTCCACCCGGCATAGAGGTCCACCATCTCGCGGAAGCGCCAGGCCAGCTCCGCGCGCGCGGCCGCCGAGCCCACGGGGTCGCCCATGCAGACCCAGCTGCGGCCGGCCACGCCGTACATGAGAAAGCCGGTGTTGTCCTGGCTCACCAGAAAGCTCTTGTCGCGCAGCATGGCCAGGTGGGCGAAGGTGTTGGGCGAAGTGCGCACCAGGGAGCGCACGGTCTGGATGTCGCCCTCGCTGGGCGGGGCATAGCGCGGCCGGGCCGAGCGCATCAGGCGCAAGGCCGCCACGAACACGACCCCCACCAGAAGGCCCACCGTGGCCCGCAAAAAGCGGCTGGCCTCCTCCTCGAAGGCGAACTCCCACCACATGTCGCGGCTCAAGGTGGCGTCGCCGTAGGCGAGGTAGCCCAGCAGCACGGAGCAGCCCAGGGCCAGCACGATGGCCGCGATCCAACCTGCGGTGAAGCCCTCGGACAGGAGCGAGGCCTTGCGGTAGAAGAGCTTGTGGCAGGGCAAGAGGGCCAGCAGCAGTACGCTGAGGAAGAAGGCCTCCTCGTAGTCCAGGCCTTTCAGCAGGCTGGCGATGATGCCCATGAACAGCACCACGGCGGTGACGTAGTAGGCCGCGTCCAGGCGGTTGTACAGGCCGCGCGCCAGGATGAGCAGGCCCAGGCCCGCCAGGCTGGCCATGAAGTGCGAGGCCTCCAGCACGCCCAGGGGCAGGAAGTCCTGCAGCCAGTCCAGGCGTGAGGACACCGAGGGGGTGGCGCCGGAGAAGAGCAGCACGGCTCCCGCGACAAAGGTGGTTCCGGCCAGCAGGTGCGGAGCCACCACCGGGAGCCAGTCGCCCAGGAAGCCCAGGATGCGCGTGAGGGTGCTCTTGGCGGCGATGGTTTCGCGGATGCCCAGCAGGGCTGCGGCCACGGCCAGGGGCGCGGCGTAGTACACCAGGCGGTAGGCCACCAGCGCGGCAAAGAGCGTGGGCGCGGGGATGCGCGGGGTCAGGAGGAAGATCAGGCAGGACTCGAACACGCCCAGGCCGCCGGGCACCTGGCTGATGAGGCCCGCGATCTGCCCCAGGAGAAAGGCCCCGAGCACCAGCGGAAAGCTCACGTTGGCCCAGGGCGGCAGCAGGGCATAGAGCACCGCTGCGGCCAGGGCCCAGTCCAGGGAGGCCACGGCCACCTGGAGCAGCGAGCTCTTGAACTCCGGCAGCAGCAGCTCGATTTTGCCCATGCGCCAGGGGGTCTTTTTCCAGGCCGCAGCGGCCAGGTAGGCCATGGGCGCCAGCAGCAGGATCAGCCCCAGGGGGCGGGTGGTGCGGAAGGGCAGGGCGACCCAGTCGGGCAGGGGCAGGGGCTTCACGGTGAAGATGATGCCGCTGATGGAGAACAGCCCGAGCCACAGGGTCAGGGTGGTGAAAACCACGATCTTGGCGATCTCTCCGGGGCTGAGGCCCCAGGAGGAATACAGCCGGTAGCGCACGGAGCTGCCGGCCAGGGTGGAAAGGCCGATGGTGTTGCTGAAGGCGTTGCCCGCAAAGGAGGCAAAGGCCGCCTTCATGTGCGGCAGGGGGTGGCCGATGTAGCGCAGGGCCAGGATGTCGTAGCCCGCCAGCACGGCGAAGTTCACGGCCGTGAGGCCGAAGGCCAGGAGCAGGTCGCGCTCGGTCTCTTGGACGAGCGTGTCCAGGATCTCCTGGAGGGAGTGCCCGGCCAGCTGCGCGGAAAGCGCCCAGCCTGCTGCGCCGAGCAGGACAAGGGCCAGGGCTGGTCCGAGGAAGGGCGTGAGCCGCTTCAGCATTGCATCTCCCCGCGACAGGGGGCGGCCGGTGTGAGCGGGCCGCGTTTGTGGTGTGTGCGCAGCGTGCTGAGTGCTGTCTGACGGAGTGCTGTCTGGCCAACGCCTGCAACGCGCAACGCCAGGGCCGAGCCGTGGCGCAATTCTTCACTTTACTCTGCGGGATGCTGGTCCGTCAAATCCTGCCTGGCCGGGAGGAGACCGTCCCTGCTGCGCTGTCAACCCCGGAAAACACGGCCTGCCACAGGCGCTCCAGGGCGTGCCCGGTGTTGTCCGCGTCCTCGGCGTCGGCCAGGATGAGCTCCAGGGCGCGGCGGTAGAAGGCCTCGGGCCGGGCCAGGATGCGGTCTGCGCGTACGATCATGTTGCCTGTGGCGGCCCGGGCGATGAATTCCGCCGGGGCCGGGGCCGCGAACAGCGCCGCAAAGGTCCGGGCCACGGGGATGTCCTTGCCCCAGCCCTTCCAGCGGCCCTCTTTGGCCGGGTCGGCCAGGTCGTGCGGACGGCCCAGGCCGTCGCAGCGCAGGCGGAACCAGGCCAGCCCGGCAAAGGGCGTGTCCTTTGCCGCCAGCTCCAGCAGGCGCTGGCCCAGGGCCTGGGGCGTCACTGTGGGTTCCTCTGGCGGGGCCAGGTGCGCGAAGGGCTGGCCCTGGAGAAAGCAGGTGTGGCGCGGCAGCTGGTGATAGTGCGCCAGGATGTGCGTGAGGTAGGTGTGCGCCTCGCGGCCCAGGTTGGGCAGGGCCACGACCTTGGCAGCGGGCGGCAAGGTGTCCGGGTCCAGCTCCGGGCCTTTGTTGTAGACCACGCAGGGCAGGCCGATTTCGCCCGTCCACGCGAGATCCTCGCGAAAGCGCGCAATGACGAGTTGAATGTCGGGGGGGCTAGTGGTCATGCCCATGGCTGGCGCAGCAGTCCTCGTCCGCCTCTCCTGCGCCGGGGGCAGCCTCGATGAGCCCGGTGTCGATAAGATAGACACGCAGGAAGGTCGGGTACGCGCCGCCTGAGTACGTGCCGGAGCCGTAGCCCACGGCCAGCACGCTGCCCAGCGGCAGCGGCCCGTAGGACGCGGCCAGGGTCTTGACCAGGCACAGGCCCGTGGGCGTGGCCAGCTCCAGGCCCGAGTCCGTGGCAAAGGTGCGCATGCCACGGGCCAGCTCGGCGCAGGCCGGGGCAGGCACCGGGAAGCGCCCGTGGGAAAACGTGACGAACCCGGAGCCCAGGTTCACCGCAGAGGCCACAACGCGCTCCGCGCCGCTGGCCTCGACCAGGAGCAGAGTCCCCAGCACGTCCACCACGGTGTCCACCGCGCCCACCTCGTGGAAGTGGATGTGCTCCAGCGGCTCGTTGTGGACATGCGCCTCGGCCAGGGCCAGGCGCGTCAGGGCCTCCAGGCTGCCCTCCTTGACCCGCTGCGGCAGGGCCGAGGCCCCGACAATGCGCGTCAGGTCGGCCAGATGGCGCAGGGGCTGGGGGCTCTCCTCCAGCACCTCCACGCGCCGGGTGCGGATGCCCTGGATCATGGGCTCGGAAAAACGTAACGACACGCCGGGCAGGTTCAAGGAGGCCACGGCCTCGCTGAGAATCCGGGGGCCGTCCTCCAGCATGTCGGCCAGGGCGGCCAGGAGCATGTCGCCGGACACGCCCAGGGCGCATTCAAGATAGAGTGTCTTCACGCGGGGTTATCCTTTGGCGGCGGTTTCGCACTGGGCGTTGATGATGTGGGCCATGTATCCGGCCCCGAAGCCGTTGTCGATGTTGACCACGGTGACGCCCGGCGCGCAGGAGTTGAGCATGGTCAAGAGCGCGGCCAGGCCGCCGAAGCTGGCGCCATAGCCCACGCTCGTCGGCACGGCGATGACCGGCGCGGCCACGGCCCCGCCCACCACGGAGGGCAGCGCCCCGTCCATGCCCGCCACGGCCACCACGGCGCGCGCGTCCAGAAAGTCCTCCAGCACGCTGAGGAAGCGGTGGATGCCCGCCACCCCGCAGTCGAAGTGGCGCACCACGCGGCTGCCCAGGTGCTCGGCCGTGCGCGCGGCCTCCTCGGCCACGGGCAGGTCCGCCGTGCCCGCGCTGACCACGATGACCTTGCCCACCAGGTCCACGGGCTCGCGCACCAGGCGCAGGATGCGCGAGAGCGGGTCGTACTGTGCGCCCTCCATGCCCTGCACGGCCTCGAAATGTTCCACGCCAGCGCGGGTGCCCAGCACGCGGCCGTTCTTTTCCGCCAGGTCGCGGAAGATGGCCGCCACGTGCTGCGGGGTCTTGCCCTGGCAGAAGACCACCTCCGGATGCCCCTTGCGCAGCAGGCGGTGGTGGTCCAGCCGGGCGAACCCGGCGTCGGCGTAGCTGTGTCCGGTCAGGCGGCGCTTGAGCTCTTCGGCGCTGAGCCGCCCCTGGCGGAAGTCCTCAAGCAGGGTGTCCACGTTCACGTGCGTTCTCCTAAAGAAAAGTGGCCAAAGCCGATGAACAGCGCCCGCTCATGCAGCTGTCCGGTCAGGCCCTGGGCCAGCAGCAGCTGGGCCGGGCGCACCAAAAGCCGCACCCCGTCCGGGCCGCCGTTCTGCCCACCATCTGGCCCGGGCACAAGCCGCGCCCGCAGATCGATGAGCCCCAGCTCCCGCGCCGTGCGCTCCAGGGCCTCGATGGCCGTGAGGCGCTTGTAGGTCAGCGCATGCCCCTCGGGCACGCGCGTGGCCAGGCAGGAGTTGGCCGGGTCGTCGGCGTTGGGCAGGCCGATGATCCGCGCCAGCTCGCGCACCCCGGCCTTGTCCAGGCCGCAGGCGGCAAGGGGCGAATGGGCCCGGAACTCGGCCACGGCCCGGCGGCCCGGACGCGCCGGGTCGTCGTCGGCATTGGTGCCCTCGGCCAGGGCCGCACCCGGCCCCAGGGCTGCGTTGAAATGATCCGCCGCTGCCTGGCGCACGGCCGTGAGCACCCGGCACTTGCACATATAGCAGCGCTCCGCCGTGTTGGCCCGCAGGGCCTCGTCCGTCAGAACGGAAATGCTGCGCTTGAGCACCCGCGCGCCGGTCTGGCGGTCCAGGAATGCGGCCAGCCGCTCGGCCCGCCCGCGCTCCGAGGCGCAGACGAACTCCGAGCAGACATGCACGCCCACGGCGCGCTCGCCCAGGGCCGTGGCTGCGGCCCAGAGGGTCAGCGAGCTGTCCACCCCGCCGGAAAAGGCCACGGCCACCGGGCCAATGGCGCGGTGGTAGTCGATGAGCCGGGTCAGTCGTGCGTCCATTGGTGTCCTGTGTCTGTGCGGGAGGCTAATATCTTTGCCATGGCCGCGCCTGCTGTCAAGAACAAGCGCCGTTCTCGGCCCTGGGCACGTCCTCGATGACCTTGATATGCCGCCATGCTCCGCCCCGGTAGCGCAGGGCAAAGGTAAGGGCCAGCACGGCGATGTAGGCCGTGAGGCAGAGCCACGGCCCGTGCAGGCCGCCGGTGCCGGTGGCCACCAGCGCCCAGGTGGGCAGGATGAGCACGCCGACGCTGGCCGCGAGCATGGTCAGCATGACGAAGCGCGTGTCGCCCGCGCCTTTCAGCGCGCCGAAGTAGACGATGGAGATGCCGTCGATGAGGCTGTACAGCGCCACGTAGCGCAGGAGCACCACGCCCGCGCTGCGGATCTCGGCAAAGGCAGGGTCGCCGGGCAGCGGGGCCACGCCCGGGGTGGTCTCGAAGAGATCCAGCAGCGGGCCGGGCAGCAGCACGAAGATGAGCCCCATGGCCCACATCCAGCCCAGCGACAGGCGCAGGATGTTGCCCGTGGCGCGCTGGGCGATGTCCGGTCTGCCCTGGCCCTGGCTGCGGCCCACCAGGATGCTGGCCGCGATGGACAGGCCGATGACCGGCAGGTAGGTCAGGGAGTTGATGGAAAAGGCGATGTTGGTGGCGGAGAGTTCGACCATGCCCAGCCGCCCCACCAGGAGCGAGAAGCCGGTCAGGGCCAGGATGTCGAGGAAGAACTGCACGCCTGCGGGCAGGCCGATGCGCAGAAGCCGCCGCAGCATTTCCGGCTCCGGGCGGGGCAGGGTGGCGATCTTGTGGCGCTTGCGGGCCTCGGGCGAGCACAGGATGAGCGCCAGGAACAGCAGGCAGGTGATGGCGCTGCCCGCCACCGTGGCCATGGCCGCGCCGCGGATGCCCAGCTCCGGCGCGCCCCAGCGGCCGAAGATCAGCGCGTAGTCCAGCGGGATGTTGGCCGCGGCCCCGGCCAGGTTCACCAGCATCACCGGCACGGTGCGGCCCAGGCCGGAGAAGTAGCCGGACAGGGCCGTGGCCAGCACCGCGAAGCCCGAGCCCAGGGTCAGGATGAAGAAGTAGTCGGTCTCCAGGCCGCGCACCTGTTCCGGGTGCCCGGCCCAGGCGAACAGCGGTCCGCCCAGGAAGGCCAGGCCCGCCAGGACCACGGCCGAGGCCAGGCTGAACCACACGCCCTGCCACAGGGCCGGGCCCACGCGCTCCGGGCGGCAGGCCCCGACGTACTGGGCCACCAGCACGCCCACGCAGCTGGCCACGCCCATGAAAAAGCCCAGGAACAGGAAGGAGGCGATGCCCGCAGGCACGGCGGCGGCGATCTCGGCCACGGAGTGCCGCCCCAGGAACACGCGGTCCGTGAACTGCATGAGCGTGCTGCTGCCCATGCTGACCATGAGCGGCGCGCCGATCTGGAGCGCCTCGCGGTAGCCGCCGGGTCCATGCCAATGACTGGGCCAGCGGCTGGCGCCCGCGCTGGTCATGGCGCTCACACCGCCTGCCCGGCCGCGAAGCCCGAGGCCCAGGCCCAGTGCAGGTTGAAGCCGCCCAGCTCGCCCGCCACGTCCAGGGCCTCGCCGATGGCGAAGAGGCCGGGCAGGCGGCGGCACTCAAAAGTTTTGGGCGAGAACTGCGTGGTGTCCAGCCCGCCGCTGGCGGCCTCGGCCCGGAGCATGCCCGCCGTGCCCGAGGGGGTCACGCGCCAGGCATGCACGGCTTCGGCCAGGGTCTCCATCTGGGCCTTGGACAGCTCTGCGGCGCGGCGCTCGGCAACGGCTTTGAGGTCCGGCGGCAGCGCGGCCAGCAGGGCCTCGGCCAGCCGACGCGGCAAGAGGCCCGCCAAAAGTGTGCGGGCGAGCACCTTGCCCCGCGCCGGATCGCGCAGGAGCTGTTTCAGGTCGGCGTCAGGGGCGAGGTCGATGCTGAGGGCCGCGCCCCTGCGCCAGTGGGACGAAATCTGGAGCGCCGCCGGGCCGGAGAGCCCCTGGTGCGTGAACAAGAGGCCGTCGGTGTAGCTTTTGCCGAGGGCCGAGACAGTGGCGGTGAGCCCAATGCCGGAGAGCTCGCGGCACAGGGCCAGGGTCGCGCCGGTGCAGGTGAAGGGGGTCAGCGCCGGGCGGGCGGGCAGGTGCGCCAGGCCGAGGCTCCCGGCCAGCCGGGCGCTCATGTCCGTGCCGCCCAGGGCGGGCCAGGCCGGGCTGCCCAGGGCCAGCACCACGCGTGGGGCCGTGAGCGGCCCTTTGTCGGTGTCGACGCGAAACCCACCCTCCACAGGGGTTACGGCCTCCACGCAATGGCTCAGCAGGAACCGCGCCCCGGCCCTGCGGCAGGCCGCTTCCAGGGCGTCGGTCAGCCTTGTCGCGCCCTGGTCGCAGAACATGCGGCCTTGTTCCTCCTCGTGCGTCGAGAGGCCGAGTTCGGTCAGCAGGGCCAGAAAGTGGCGCGGGGTGAAGCGTTTCAGCGCCTGGGCCGGGAAGCGCGGGTCGGCGCACAGGTAGTGGGCTGGGGACACATCCAGGTTGGTGCAGTTTGAGCGGCCCCCGCCCGAGGCCCGCAGCTTGCGGGCCGTGATCTCGGAGGCGTCCGCCAGGGCCACGCGGCGGCCCCGCCGGGCCGCTGTGAGGGCGCACAGGAGCCCGGCTGGCCCGGCCCCCAGAATCAGGACGTCGGGCTGGGCCAGGACCGGGTCGCGGCCTGCCTGGGGGGCGGATTTCTGGGGGCGTTGCGGCATGCCAGGGTTGTAGGGGATGGCCCAGCGGAAGACAAGCCGGGACACGGGCCGGGCGAGGAGGGACCCGTTCTGCGCGCAAACCCGCTTCACATCCGGCGCAGACTGTGCTAGGCACTTGGCTGGAGCGCGGCTCCGAAAACTTCAAGAGGGGTGGGTCATGGATTACTTCCTTTTCTTCGCCGGTCTGTTCAGCGTCATCGCGGCCCTTTTGGTCATCAAGACGTCGAGCCCGAACGCGCACTAGGCCAGCAGCCTGTCGCCGTCCGCCCGCTCACGCCGCCTTGCCGACCCCCTGGGGCGGTGAGGGCTTTGCCTTTCCGGCCCGCCTTGGCGGGCCTTTTTTTGCGGCAGATCCACGGGGCATCGGCCCAGCCCGGTTGGCGCAGAGGCCACGGCGCGGGCGGCCAGGGCGTGGCTGGACGCTTGCGCTTCCGGCCCGCCGCCCTGTAAACAGAGTGGTGTCGGCGCGGCCTGCCCAGGCGCGAGACCAGGGCCGCAAGGCCAGGCTCAGACCCGCGTCACGGAGGTGTTCATGCGCATTGTGTCCTGGAACGTCAACGGCTACCGCGCCGTGCTCCAGAAGGGTTTTGCGGACTGGCTGGCCGCCTGCGGGGCGGATGTGGTCATGCTGCAAGAGACCAAGGCCGAGCCGGAGCAGGTCTCCGAGGCCGAACGCAACCCGGCGGGCTATGACGGGCTGTGGAACTGGTCCAAGGGCAAAAAAGGCTATTCCGGCACGGCCTGCTTCTACAAGGTCGAGCCCCTGGAGCATTCCTTCGGCCTGGCGGACCCGCGCTACCGGGGCGAAGGCCGGGTCATCCACCTGGAGTACCCGGACTTCCACCTGTTCAACATCTACTTCCCCAACGGCCAGAAGGACGAGGAGCGCCTGGGCTACAAGCTCGGGTTCTACGACGCGTTTTTGGCCCAGGCCCAGGAGCTGCGCAAGACCAAGCCCATTGTGGTGGGCGGGGACTTCAACACCGCGCACACCGAGATTGACCTGAAGAACCCCAAGGCCAACGCCAAGACCTCGGGCTTTCTGCCCGTCGAGCGCGCCTGGATCGACACATTCATCAGGCACGGCTACGTGGACACCTTCCGGCTCTTTGAGAAGGGTCCGGGGCACTATTCGTGGTGGAGCTACCGCTTCCACGCCCGCGCCAAGAACGTGGGCTGGCGTATCGACTACTTCTTCGTGTCTGAGGAGCTGCAAGACCGCGTGAAGAACGCCTGGATCGAGCCCGCTGTGCAGGGCTCGGACCACTGCCCGGTGGGCGTGGAGATCGTTTAGGCCAGGGCCACGAGACCAGCATAAAGGAGTTTTGCGATGAGCGAGGAAAAGAAGGAAACGTGGCTTGGCTACGTGGCCACCAGCACCATCCTGTTCGCCGTGTGCGCCACCCTGTCCACCTTCAAGGGCGGGCAGCACTCCACGCGCGCGGTGCTCTCCCAGTCCAAGGCCACCAACCAGTGGGCCTACTACCAGTCCAAGGACCTCAAGAGCTACCTGCACGAATTGCACAAGGACGCGCTGGATCTGGCGGTGCTGGGCGCAGACAAGGGCGGCGCGGCCAAGGGCGGCGGGGACTACGCCCAGGCGGTGCGCAAGAAGGCCCAGGCCTACGCAGACAAGATCGCCAAGTACGACGTGCAGAAGGAGGAGATCAAGCAGCAGGCCACGGCCTATGACAACGCCATCGCGTTGGCCCAGGCCCATTCCAACGCCTTTGGCATGGCCGTCATCTTCTTGCAGATCGCCATCCTGCTTTCGTCGGTGTCCGCGCTCATGAAGATGAAGCCGGTCTGGTACGGCGGCCTGGCCGTGGGGGCAGTGGGCGTGGCCTTCTTCGCCAACGGCTTCTTTCTGTTTTTCTAAGGGGGGAGGGACGGGCGCACGGCCCGCAGGTCAGATGCGTCAGGCCCCGCGCAGAAAGCCGATCTCGACCTCGGCCCCGCGTGTGATGACCGGGATGCGCCGCACCCCGCCGGAGAGCCGGAGCATCTCCTCCAGGAGCTGCGGGTCGGAGAGCACGTCGAGGAAAACGGCCCCGGGCAGGGCCGCGCGGGCGCGTCTGGTGTGCGGGCAGCCGTCCTTGCCATAAATGCGCACAGCGGCGCCGGAGGCGCTGTGGGTGGTGTCCTCGGACATGGCCCCTAGATGGTCTTGAGCAGGCCCGAAGTCAAGTCCACGCTGCTGCGCTTGGCTTTCTTGGTCTTGTAGTAGGCCTCGATGGCGGCGTCCTGGCCCTTGAGGGCCGCGCGCATCTCCTTCAGGTCGAGCTTGCCGTTCTTGTCCGCGTCCAGCTTGTCAAAGGCCTCCTTGGACAGGGTGACCTCATCGCTGGAAAGCATCTTGTCCTTGTTTGTGTCGTTGTCCTTGATGTACTTGCTGGCGGCCAGATTGACATAGGTGCCCTCGGGCAGGCCCGTGGCGGTCTGGCCATCGGCGTAGAGGCTCATCATGTTCGCCAGGGTCTTGGGGTTCACGCGCATTTTTTTCCTCCTCTCGTTCACCTGGCGTGCGTGCAGAATCCGGGCCAGGGCAGAATCCGGACAGACACGGCCTTGCGCCCCCAGGCGCATGGGGCTAGAAGAATATATCCCCCGAACCTTCAACCGTTGCGGAGTCTGAAATGAAACGAGCGATGTCCCTGGCCCTGGCGCTGTGCTGTTGTGCAACTCCGGCCCTGGCCGGCCAGACCGGATGGATGGATGTGCTGGACAAGGTGCAGTCGCAGGTCCCGGCGAAGTCTGCGAGCTCATCTGGCGGCCTGGCCGCGAATCTGTCCGATGCGGACGTGGGCAAGGGGCTCAAGGAGGCCCTGGCCCAGGGCACCCAAAAGGCCGTGACCGCCCTCGGCCGGACTGACGGCTACTTTGGCAACCAGGCCGTGCGCATTCTGCTGCCCGAGTCTTTGCAAAAGGTGGAGGCGCCCCTGCGCCTGGCCGGGCAGGGCAAGCTCGTCGACGACCTGGTGCTGGCCATGAACCGCGCCGCGGAAAAGGCCGTGCCCCAGGCCGCGAGCATCCTGTCCGACGCCGTGCGGGCCATGACCATGCAGGACGCCCACGGCATTCTGTCCGGCCCGCAGGACTCCGCCACCCAGTATTTCCGCACCTCGAGCGGGGCCAAGATAGGCGAGATGATGCAGCCCATCATCGCCAAGTCCATGGACAGCGTGGGCGTGGCCAAGGCCTACAACAGGCTCACCGCCAGCCCGCTGGCCGCGTCCCTGGCCCAGTCCTACGGGCTGGACCTGAACGGCTACGTGAACGCCAAGGCCCAGGACGGCCTGTTCACGCTCATCGCCAAGGAAGAGCAGAACATCCGCGCCAACCCGGCGGCGCGCGGCACGGACATCTTGAAGAAGGTCTTCGGCGGGAAGTAGGAAGAAAGAAGGCGGCCCGGGCATCAGCGCGGGCCGCCGCAGGCATCCGGTCGGGGACCTACCAGTACAGGCCGGTGACGGGCACGTCCACGCCCGTGAGGTCCAGCCTGCCGTTCAGGTCCATGATGCTGTGCCCCACGCGCCAGGGCAGGTCGCGCCAGGCGAATTCGGGGAAGGTGCGCGAGATGACGATGGTGTCGCTGGCCTCGAGGACCTTTGGCGCGTCGTCGGAGAGCATCTTGCGCAGGTCGGGCAGGTATTGCAGGGCGTAGGCCATGTGGCTGCCGCTGTAAGCCACCGCGCAGATGGCCGGGTCGTAGATGCCGATCTTCACGCCGGCCTCGTCCAGCATGGCGCCCAGGATGACCAGGGGCGAGTCCCGCAGGTCGTCGGTGCGTTCCTTGAAGGCCAGGCCGAAGAGCCCCACGGATTTTGTCTTGCTGGCCAGGAGCCTGTCGGCGACGACCCGGATCTGGTTCAGGTTGGAGTCCTCCACGCTGGCCAGCATGGGCACCTTGATGCCCGTGCGCCGGCCGTACGTGTTCATGGCCGAGAGGTCCTTGCCCAGGCAGCTGCCGCCATAGGCGAAGCCGGGCCGCAGGTACACGGGAGAGATGTTCAGCTTGGTGTCCAGGCAGAACACGTCCATGACAATGCGCGGGTCCACGCCCATGCCATGGCACAGCGAACCGATCTCGTTGGCGAAGGTCACCTTGACGGCGTGGAAGCAGTTGTCCGCGTATTTGGCCACCGCCGCCGTGAGCGGGTCGGTGTACACCGTGGGGGCGTCGAAGCCGGGGTACAGGCCCTCGCAGAAGCTCCTGCCCGCGTCTCCGGTGCAGCCGAAGACGATCTTCGCCGGGTGGAAGAAGTCGTCGATGGCGTTGCCCTCGCGCAGAAATTCCGGGTGCACCACATAGCCTGGAGACTGGCGGCCCGCCAGGCGTTCCTCGAGCTTGTGGATGATGTCCTGATGGACCACGGGCAGCGCCGTGGAGCGCACCAGTATGGGGCGCATGTGCCCGCTCGCCAGGCGCAGGTCCGCGATCTGCAAGGCCACGATCTCCAGCACGCGCTGGTCCACGAATCCGTCCGCACAGGGCGGGGTGCCCACGCACAGCAGGCACGCCTCGGCCCCCTCGAAGGCTTCCTGGGCGCTGGTGGTGGCGCGGATGCGCCCTGTCGACCAGCGGTGCTTGAACAGGAGTTCGGGCAGGCCCGGCTCGACCATGGGGCTCTTGCCCGCATTGATGAGCTCCACCTTGCCCGGATTGGGGTCCGTGCCGACCAGCTCGTGGCCCATCTCCGCAAGGCAGGCCATGGTGGTGCTGCCGACGTAACCCAATCCGAACACCGCGATCTTCATGTGTCAATCCTGTGGGGTTCCGTATTCGTGCAATCCGCCAGTCGCCTCAGGAAGGGGAGAACCCCAGGATGCTCATCACCGTGCCGAACGGGGGGGGGCGTAAAACGCCGATGTATATCAACAATACAAATAGGAACGTCAGAACATAGAATACCGTCAGGTAGAGCGCAATGGAATTCTTCACGGCCCACTTGAGGCCCTCGGCCGGTGTGTAGCGCTGGTCCTGGCGGTTGGCCCAGCGCTGGTTGGGCAGACGGAAGAGCAGGTAGACCTTGGTGACTGCGTTCACCATCTGGTTGACGTACAGCACGAACGGATAGCTCATCTCCAGGCGGCGGTCGTGGTAGAAGATGAGGCTGGCCAGGAACAGGCGCGTGAGCATGACCCAGAGCAGGTACGAGGTCCAGTAGGACTTGCTGACGATGAACCCGGCGCTGATCATGGCCAGGGGCGCGGCCAGGGAGGTCCACATGGCGATCCGCTGGTCCACGATGCACCACCAGATGAAGAAGCCCACGCGCCGTGGCCCCAGGGCGATGGCCCGGGCGCCGTTGCGCAGCATGTTGCCGCTCCAGCGCAGCAGGTTCTGGATCATGCGGTGGTACATGTCCTCTTTGCGGATGGTGTCCACGGTCCAGCACAGGGCGTCGGGCACGTAGAGCATCTCGGCGCGGTCCTTTAAGAGCGCGTACCAGGTGCTCTTATCGTCGCCGGAGAGGAAGCGGAAGCGGCCCCACAGCCAGTGGTCCAGGCAGTCGGCCTCGATGAGGCGGATGAACTTGATGTCCGTCACCTTCTTGGCGCGGAAGATGGACAACCGGCCGGTCAGGGTCAGCACCTTGTTCGACAGGGCCTGGGACTGCATGACCATGTGCCGCTGGGCGAAGCGCAGGTCGAACCAGCGGCGCAGGAATTTCGGGCCGTACAGGATGGGCTGCTCGTCCGTGGTCATGGCATGCATGTTGGGCCGAAGGGCCAAAAGGGGCAGGCAGTTCTTCAGGCAGTTGGGGGCCAGGATGGTGTCGCCGTCGATGAACATGATCGGGGTGTTGCTGGCGACCTTCTTGCGCGAGATGGCCCGCAGGGCCAGGCCGATGGCCATGCGCTTGCCCGGCTGGTTCTGGCGCACGAAGATGACCTCGATGTCCATGTCCTTGCCGAAGCGCTTGACGCTCTGCTGGATGATCTTTTCGTCAATGGCGGCGCCGGAGCCCACGAAGATGCGCGTGGGCACGCCGACCCGCTGGGCCTCGTAGATGATGGACAGGATGACCTTCTCGGTGACGACCCGCTCCTCGTAGAAGGTGGTCATCATGAACACGAGTTCCTCGGGCCGCCAGCCCTGGTCCCATAGCGCGTTGGCCCTGGCGCGCAGCCTGGGGAAGACGAGCTTGCCGTAGAGGATGGCGCGCACGAAGTGGGTGAGCCACCAGACATAGCGCCAGATGCCCAGGTAGGCCATGACCAGGATCCACTGCCCCCGGTCCGCGTCCCAGATATTGTTATCCAGGGTCAGGAAGCCGACGACCATGACGCCGCAGTACAGGAAGAGCTTGAACAGCTCTGCTGCCTTCCAGCGGAAGGGTCCCTGGTGTGCTATTACCGGCGCCATACCTGTTGCCGGACCAGGAAGAAGAGGTTCACGGGAGTGACCTCAGCCTTGAGCAGGCTGGCCATGACCGGGTTCTGCTCCGGGCCGTTCAAGGTCTGGTAGGCCAGCAGGGAGCGCACGGCCTTCTGCGTGTCGAAGGTGCCGCCCTTCTTGGCGTACTCGAATCCGGCCTTGGCCCGCTTCTCGTCGATGGCGGCCGTGGACTTGGTGAATTCGTAGTGGATGTCGCCCTTGGCGATGTGATCGCGCAGGAATTCGTAGGCCTTGAGCACGGGCTCCTTGCAGCAGCCGGTGACGAGCGCGATCTCCAGCCAGGGCTCCAGGTCGTAGGCCTGGTAGTGCAGGGAGTTGCGCTCCTTGTGGTCCAGGGTCTCGCCCGTGGCCGCATCGATGTTGGCCTTGAGATGTCCCTGCACCTCGGCCGCAGCCTTGTCAAAGGTGGCGCTGTCGCCCAGAGCGCGCGCCAGCAGCAGGATCATCTTGAGCTGGTGGGTGCGGTGGTTGTTGTACTGGGTCTTCTCGCCGTACTTCCAGGCCAGCTTGGCGTCGCGCATCTGGGCGAACCAGCCGAGCACCGTGGCGCGGTCCGGCTCGCTCATTTCGCAGCGCACCAGGTCAAAGGCAAAGACCAGCTTGTCCAGGCGCGTCTCGTCGATGGGGTGTCCGGTGGGCCTGTTGGTCTTGGCCCAGGCCAGCAGGATGGCGTTGGCCTGATCCAGGTACTTGCGCTCACCCAGGACGCGGAAGCCCAGGGCCAGGTTGGCCGCGTTGTCGGCGTCCTGGAAGGCCCGGCGCGAGGCGATGAGCTCCGGCGACTCCTTGTCCGTCTGCCCGGCGCTGGCCAGGGTCTTCACCGGGGCCGGGGCCTTCTTCAGGGCCTTTTCCGCCTCGGCGCTGAGCTGGGCGCGGGCGGGTCCGGAGACGGCCTCGGGCTTGATCTGCGTGGCAAAGCGGCCCGGCCAGAGCAGGGACTGGCCGTCCTTGCAGGCGCTGTTCGCAACGGGCCAGACGGTCTTCTGGGAGACGGGCTGGCCAGAGACAGGCTGGCTGGCGGCGGGCTGGCCGGAGATGGGCACCGTGACCATGGTCCCGGCCTCGGTCCGCTTGCTGGTGGGACCCTGCATGCGCACCACCTCCCTGTACTCGTAGTTCATGGCCTGGTTGGCCGCCTTGGCCTCCTCGGCCTTGGTGGCGTCGGAACGGAAGAAGTTGAACAGGCTGGCCAGGATCGGGTTCGACGGATTGCGGGTGAAGTTCACGGTGCACGGGGTGCCGGTGATGATGTCCTTGACCTCGAGGTTCTTGCCGTCCTTGACGAAGAACAGGGTGGCCACGGCGGTGCGGTCCACGGTGGTGCGCCAGCGGTAGCGGCTGTCGGTCTCGTCGACGAACCCGCGCGTGCGGTCGATCTGAATGACCCGGGCCTCGCGCTCGATATTGAGGGAGGGGATGAAGACCTTGCACAGGGAGCCCAGGCGCACCTGGGTGGACTCGGCCTGGGTCAGGAAGACCTCGATGTAGCGGCTGTCGTCGCGTTCGATGACGGCCAGGTTGTCGCCACGGTCCACGGTGTTGCCGGGGGTCTTGAGCACGCGCACCACATGGCCGTCAAAGGGCGCGCGGATGATGAGCAGGTCGCCTCCTCCTCCGCCTCCGCCTAAGCCTTCCAGCTCGGCCACGCTCCTGCGGGCGGCCTCGAGTTCGCCGCGCAGGCTGTAGCCCCGGCCCTCGACGCGGTCGCCGGAGAAGAACAGCCCGGAGCGGTTCAGGCTGCTTAGGGCGACGTGCGCGATGCGCAGGTCGTTCTTGGCCACGGCCAGTTCGCTCTCCAGCTTTTCAACACGCTGCTGCTCGGCCTCCATCTCGGACTTGCTGATGACGCCCTGGGCCTCCAGGGCTGTCCTGCGCTTGAGGTCGTTCTTGGCCAGGGACAGGTCCTGGCTGACGGCCGCCACGCGGTCCGTGGCGCTGGTCAGGCGCGAGTCGCCGACCTTGCCGTAAATGCCCCGGGCGGCATATTCCGCATCGCGCTGCGCAAGCAGGGTGTTCAGGCGGAAGCGGGCCGTGTTCAGGGCGATCATGGCGTTGCCGTTGTTGCCGTTGTTGCCGTCCAGGTCCGTGAGCTTGATGACCGGCTCCCCAAGCTTGATGCTGCGGTCGAGCGGGATGATGAGCTTCTCGAAGATGCCCGACACCGGGGCCACTAGGGGTTCGGTGGGGGCCACCACAACGCCGGCCTCCACCTCGATGCGCATGAAGTTCGCGTAGAGCGTGATGCAGATGTAGATGAGGATGCCGCCGCCCACCAGCAGGTACAGCAGCAGGATGAGCAGGCGCTTCAGGTTGCGGCGCAGGGGCGGCGCATTGGCCTCCTCGATGAGCTCCATGTCCACCGGGGTGACGGGCATGTCCACCCGCCGGATGGCTTCCTGGAAAGAGGCCATCTCGCCCCCGAGAAGCCCCTCGCTGAAATACTTGAGCAGTTCGAGGTTTTCTTCGGTGATGTCCTCGAACTGCACCGCCAGCATTCCATCGCCGTCGCGCGGGGTGCGCACCGCCCTGGAGGATTGGTGGAAGCTGATGTGAAAGCCCCGGAAGTCGATGAGAAGCTTCGGGTTGAAGATCTCATCCTTCTTCAGCGGACCATCGTAGCCATCCAGGCGGAATCCGCCCATGCTCCAGTCCGCAGCCGTGTACAGCTTGCCGTCGACCTCCACCTGGATGGGCACGGACAGGCGATAATGGAGCCGCTGACTTGGTGTTTCTCTGGTGACTTCAGGCATTTTCTTTCCACCTCACAAAGCTTCTGGCCATGGCAGACCTGAATCCAGGCCTGGCGAACGATCTTCCGGAGCCAAATGCAATAACCATTCCGGAAGTTTGTGCCGTTTGCGGCCCCCTCCTGCCTGCTGCGCCCAGTTCACAAGCACGCGAAAGCATTGGGCGAGGGCCCTGTTCCCAGCTTATCGGCAGAAGAGTGAGAAGCATTAGTGCAGTTGATTTATGTTCTTGCGTCGTGGCAAGTATCAGTATTGCAAATTTTAGGCTGGGCTGACTCGCTCTGTCAAGCCCAGGGCGCGAAACCCTTGACAGCCAGGGCCTGCCGGGGGCTCTGAAGCCCCGCAGGGGGGGCTCTCCTGGCGGGGCTAGTAGGGCAGGGAGCGGGCGTTTGGCGGGGCGATTTCTTCCCAGTCGGCGATGGAGGCCAGTTCCTGGGGCACAAATTCCCAGCGCTCGCCCTCGCGCAGGGCGTCTTCCGGGTTGTCGTCGTGGATGACGCGGTTGAGCGCCTCGGCGGCGGTGGTGAGGTCGGCCTCGACCATGGCCATGATGGTCTCGGGGTGGCGTTCGCCATCAGGGGTGACGCGGTAGACAAGATAGAGTGTGCGCATGGGGCCTCCGGGATGGTATGGCTCCATCATGCCCCACAAGGGGCCTGGGCGTAAAGCCCTGTCCGCGCGGGACTTGACGTGGGTCGCCCGCGCTTCTAGTGTGCGCCCGACACGTCTGGCGCGCCCGATCCGGTCGGCGCGCCAACCCCGGAGCCCCCATGCGCTTTTACCTCATCTTCACCTGCATCTTCATGGTCATGCTCCTGGTGTCGCTGGCGCAGATCCGCCGCCAGGCCGGGCTCTCGCGCCGGACCTTCCGCCTGACCCTGCTGGGCGGCCTGGGCGTGAGCCTGTTTCTGGCCTCCACCCGGTTCATGCCCGAGTCCTGGCCCATGTTTTTGGCCCGGCCCGCCTGGTGGATCGGCTACGGCGCCTTCGGGCTGGTGGCCTACCTGTTCCTGTACCAGGTCCTGCTGTTCTGCGCGGAGATGCTGTCGCGTCTCGTGCTGCCGCGCCTAGCCCCAGGCCTGTGCTCGCCGCGCTCCATGCTGGCCGTGGGCGTCCTGGCCCTGGCCACTGCGGGCTGGGGCCTGCACGAGGGCGGCGACGTGCGCGTGCTGTCCCGGCAGATATCCTCGGTCAAGGTGCCTAGGGCCGTGCGCGTGGTGGCCGTGAGCGACCTGCACCTGGGCGCGCTGACCCTGGACTCGCGGCTGGAGGCGCTGGTGCGGCTGGTGAATGCCCAGAACCCGGACCTCGTGCTCCTGCTGGGCGACATCGTCAACGACCACCCGGAGGCCTTGGAGGCGCAGGCCGCCATGCTGCGGGCCATGCGCCCGCGCCTGGGCCTGTTCGGGGTCTATGGCAACCACGAGCGCTACGAGGGCGACGCCAGAAGCTCCCAGGTCTTCCGCTGGATCGGGGCCGAGCTCTTGCGCGGCAGCTCCATGATCCTGCCGGGTGCCGGGGTGCAGCTGCTGGGCGTGGACGACCCTGGACGGGCCGGGACCATCGGGGTGGAGGTTGCCCGCGACATCCGCGCCCTGGCCCCGCAGATCGACCCCGCCAGTTTCCGCATCCTGATGAACCACCGCCCCCTGGGCTGGCGCGAGGCGGCCCAGCCCCTGGGCATCGAGGTCATGCTCTCCGGCCACACCCACCGGGGCCAGCTCTTCCCGTTCTACCTCGTGGTGCACATGTTCAACGAGTTCATGGGCGGCTGGTACGAGGAACAGGGCCAACTGCTGGGCGTGAGCGCAGGAGCGGGCTTCTGGGGGCCGCCCATGCGCGTTCTGGCGCCCCCGGACATCCTGGTGCTGGACGTGCTGCCCGCGTCTCCGGCCGACAAAGAGTGAGGCCGGGCATGGACCCCGGCCGCGTTCTGGGATAGGGCTGGGGCAACGGCCACACCCCTCCCATTGGAGCCTCCCGTGGACAGACCCGCTTCCCGACGTCTCGGCATCACCGCCAAGCTGCTCCTCTGGTGCCTGGCCCTGGTGACCATCTTCTACGCCACCACCAGCGTGCTCTTTCTGCGCATCCAGAACCTGGTGGAAGTCTCAAGCGCCATCGTCAATATCAACTACGACATCGACAAGTCCGCCCAGCGCATGATCCAGAAGCTGCTGTCCCTGGAGGAGAACCGCAAGAGCTTCGAAATATTGCAGAAAGACGTGTACATGGAGCGCTTTGTGGCGGACTTGCAGGACTTCGGCAAGATGCTCACCAGCGTGCTGGAGCGCCACCCGGAGTATCGCGAGCCCTGGGCCGGGCTGACGAGCGAGTACACCATCGTGCTTTCGCGCAGCGCCGACCCCGAGGCCAAGGCCCTGCCGGACAAGACCATCACCCGCTGGCTGGAGATTCTTTCCGAGACGCGCCAGACCAACCAGGAGGAGATGGAGGCCCGGCTGAACGAGCTGGCGGCCAAGAGCCAGGCGGCCGAGCGCCTGGGCTTCTTCGGCCTGGTGGCCAGCATCACCATCGGCGTCCTGGGCAGCGTGTTCATCGCCTACCGCCTGAACCGCTCGCTGTCGGAGATACGCAGGGGCATCCGCGAACTGGGCCGGGGCGAGCCAGCCCGGCCGGTGTGCGTCACCTCCAAGGACGAACTGGGCGATCTGGCCCAGGCCTTCAACAACATGACCGGCCGACTCCAGGAGGAGGAGCGCATGCGCCAGGACTTCATCGCCATGCTCTCCCATGAGATACGCACCCCCTTGACCAGCATCCGCGAGTCCGTGGACCTGGTGACCGATGGGGTCTTTGGCGAGGTCAACGAGAAGCAGCGCCACTTTCTGGACATCTCCCGGCAGGAGGCCCTGCGCCTGACGAACCTTCTGGAGCGGCTGATGAAGGTTTCCAGCCTGGACGCCCAGCGTCTGAGCCTGGCCACCGCGCCCCTGGACGCCTCGGCCCTGGCGCGCGACGCCGTGGACCGCATGCAGCCCACGGCCCTGGCCAAAAACATCAGTCTCAAGACCGAGCTGCCGGACCATTTCGTGTTCGTGGAGGCGGACCAGGAGCAGGTTTCCCAGGTCCTGCTCAACCTCGTGGGCAATGCCGTGAAGTTCTCCCCGCCGGACTCCGTGGTGCGCGTGAGCGTGACCCCAGAGCCCTCGGGGGACTCGGTGATCTTCTGCGTGGTGGACGAGGGCCCGGGCATTTCCCCGGAGGAGCAGCAGCGCATCTTCCTTAAGTACTACCGTGAGCCCTCGGTGCGCGGCAGCGTGGCTGGCCTAGGGCTTGGCCTGTCCATCGCCAAGGGCATCGTGGAGGCCCACGGCGGCGCCATGTGGCTGAACAGCGCACCGGGCTGCGGGGCGAGCTTTTGCTTTTCCCTTCCCAAGCCGGGAGCGATGGTATAGAAATATGGGCATGACGCAGCATTCCGCAGTCTTCCGGCAGTCGGCCCGCGCCGCTGGTCTGGCCGTCCTCCTGGTGCTGGCCCTGGGCCTGGCGGGCTGTGCCTACTTTGGCCCGCGTCCCGGCGAGAGCCCGCAATCCCAGGAGCTTCGCGCGGCCTATGTGCTGGCTGTGGACTCCTATCTGGCCGGGCAGTATGAGAAGGCCAGCAGCATCTTCCAGCGGCTCTCCGGCAATGCGGCGGACCCGCTGCTGGCGCGCAAGGCCTATTTCGGCCTGGCCTGCGCCCACCTAGCCATGGCCAAGACCCCGGAGGAGCTGCGCGAGGGCTTGAGCATCTGGAACACCTGGGTCCAGATGACGCCCGAAGGGCTGCCCTCCGAGGACCCGCGCCTGATCACCCCGCTTTTGCCCCGCCTGGCCGCCTCAAACAGCCAGAGCAGCCCGCCCCTGCTCTCCGAGCTCGAAATCGACCGCGAGCTGGCGCGCTCCCAGCGTTTGGCCGGGTGCCAGGACGAGAGCGGCAAGACCAGGGAGCTTTTGCGCAAGAAGACGGCCGAGGCCGAAGCCCTGCGCAGCCAGTTGAACGCTCTGGAGCGTCTGCACCAGGATATCAGCCAGAAGAAGAAGGGCCTGGAGTAGCCCGGCCCAAGCCTATGGAACACGCCAGGCATTCCGCCCCCCCCGCCCCCTCCGGCCCTTCTGGCCCCTCTGGTCAGGCCCATCAGGCCGCCACCATCCTTGTGGTGGACGACGACAAGAACATCCTGCAGGTGCTGGAGGCGCGGCTGGCTTCGGCCAGATACAAGACCCTCACCGCGCGTAGCGCCGAGGAGGCCGTGGAGCTTCTGGCCCGGCACCAGGTGGACCTGGTGGTCTCGGACGTGAAGATGCCCGGCATGGGCGGGGTGGGTCTCCTGCGCGAGGTGCTGGCCCAGTGGCCCGCTGTGCCGGTGATCCTGCTCACCGCCTACGGCAACATCCCCGACGCGGTCAGCACCATCCGCTCCGGCGCGGCGGACTATCTGACCAAGCCCTTTGACGGGCACCAGCTGCTGGAGAAAATCGCCGCACTGCTGGGCAAAAAGGCGGCGGCGCCCGCGCCCAGGCCCGCCAAGGGCAAGGGCGTGAGCGACATGCTCTGGGGCGGCAAGAGCCAGGCCATGCGCGAGTTTTACGCCATCATGGAGCGCGTGGCGCCCACGGACGTGGCCGTGCTCATATTGGGCGAGTCCGGCACGGGCAAGGAGCTCATCGCGCGCATCCTGCACGATTTAAGCCCGCGCGCCAAAGGGCCGTTCGTCATCGTGGACTGCGGCTCCACCCAGCCGACCCTGCTCGAAAGCGAACTCTTCGGCCACGTCAAGGGCTCCTTCACCCACGCCGTGCGCGACAAGAAGGGGCTCATGGAGGAGGCCGATGGCGGCACCCTGGTCCTGGACGAGATCGGCAACATCAGCCCCGAGATGCAGACGCGCCTGCTGCGTTTCCTGCAAGAGCGCACCATCCGCCGCGTGGGCGACACCCGCGCCATCCCGGTGAACTGCCGGGTCATCGCCGCCACCAATGCCGACCTGCCAGCCCTGGTGAAGAAGGGCGAGTTCCGCGAGGATCTCTATTTCCGGCTCAAGGTGGTGACCCTCAAGGTGCCGCCCCTGCGCGACCGCAAGGAGGACATCCCGCTCTTGACCGAGCGCTTCCTGGAGGCCTTCAGCCAGGCCCAGCACCGGCCCAAGGTCAGCGCCTCGGCCGAGACCCTGCGCGTGCTCATGGCCCACAACTGGGCGGGCAACGTGCGCGAGCTGAAGCACGCCCTGGAGGGCGGGGTGGTGTTCTGCCGGGGCCAGGTGCTGGAGCCCAAAGACATCCAGCTGGAGCAGGCGCCGGGCCGGTTCGAGCCCGCGCCCGAGCACAGGTCCGAGTCCAGGCCTGAGTACAGGCCCGAGCACAGGAATGGACAGGCCGAGGCCGCCGCCCCTGCGCAGGCGGATTCGCTCTCCCTGGAGGACAACGAGCACCAGGCCATCATCCGCGCGCTCGAGCGCACGGCCTGGGTCAAGAAGACCGCAGCGGACCTGCTCGGCATCAGCCGGCGGGCCATCCACTACAAGATCAAGAAATACAACATCCACATCCCCGGCAAGGACCAGGACGAGTAGCGGCCCTGCCGCGCGCCCTTTAGTCTGCGGCCTTCAGGCTCGACCCGAGCACGGGATTGAGCACCTGCGCGCTTCCCGGCAGCACGGCCGCAAAGTATTCCAGGGCCTCTGGCAGCAGACTGAGCATTCTGGAATTGCAGATCCAGGCCATGATGGCCGCCTCCTGTATCTCGCGCGGGGCGCTCGCCACGGCGTTCAGGACCGGGCCCAGGCGCGCCAGGTGGTTCTGGGCCAGGGGCAGGGCGGATTCGTCGGTCGGCCGGGCCTGGGCGCTGTGCGCCAGGAGCACGTGCGAGGGCCAGGGCGCGTAGGGGCCGGGGCCATCAAGGCGATGGACGTCGGCAAAGGCGTTCAGCGGCTCGGCAAAGGGCTTGGCCTGGTTGGGCAGGAAGTACAGGGCCGACATGCCCAGGGGAACGCTCCAGACCTCCGTGTTCCGGCCCGATTCCCGCGCTGCCAAAAACCAGTCGGACAGGAATATCTGCGTGTTGCTGGGCAGGGCCAGACTCTTGGGGAAGTCCCAGAACAGGTGCGATTCCTCGGCCCGGCAGTGGTTCAGCAAGAGCCCCTCCGGGGACAGCAGGCCGAAGAGCTCGCGCGCGGAGCCCAGTTGGTCCTGGGCATAGGGCAGGGCGTTGGTGGACACGATGAGGTCCACGCTGCCCTTGGGGAAGTTCAGGGGGCGGGAGAAGTCCACCGCGCAAAAGCGCAGGTTGGGCAGGCCAAAGGCCTGGCTGGCCACGGCGATGGCCTCTGCGCTTGCGTCCACGCCCACCACCACGGCCTCCGGGTAGCGCTGGGCCAAAGTCCGGGCGATCTGCCCCAGGCCGCAGCCCAGGTCCAGGATGAGCCGGGGCGACCGGGGCGTCAGCCTGTCCAGGGCCTCGTCAAAGACATGCACCAGGTCTGCGGTGTTGGAAATGCCCACCTCAGCCCAGCGCTCCTCCGGCAGCTCCTTCAGGCGCTCCATGCTCTTGGCCCAGGTGGGCTGGTTGAAGTTCTTGGAGCTCTTGCGGAACGTGAAGGGCGTATCGCCCGGTTGGGGCTCCTGGGGCAGGGGGCCACGCAGGCTGGCGTAGGGCGCCACGCGCAAGAGCGGCCGCTCCCCGTCCTTGATTCTGGCCGTCAGGGCCTGGGCCACGAAACGCCCCAGGTCTTCCCCGTTGTCGCCCAACACCAGCCAGTCCGGACCGGAGAGTTCATGCGGCGCCCGCGCCGGGGGCTCGAAGCTGAAGCCGTCCGTGCGCACGAAGGGATAGACCATGGGCGTGCGCACGTTTTCTCCGGAGCCGTGCATGGAAATGTTCAGGCAGCGCAGGGCCGAAAGGGGCAGCACGGGCACCGGCTTGTCGCGCAGGATTTCGGCCCGGCCCTTGGCTGCCCCTTCCAGGAAGGGGTAGAGGCGGGCCGTCTGGGCCGCGGGAATGAACAAGATGAGCTCTGTCTCCATGGCGTTCTCCGAGCGTAATGTCCTGGCTGCCTGGGCAGCAATGGGTTGCCGACCGCGTGGCCGCCAGGGAAAATGAGTATATTTTGTTGTTTTTTTTCCTAAGGTTTTCGTGTAGCTAACCCGATAAGAGTGGGAATGCAAATGGCAGCCTGGGTCAGTGGTTTGTTCCGCCCCGGAAGCCATTGGCTGTTCCCTGTGTGGAGTGCTTAGCCTGGTGGGGCACGCGCGTACTGCCCCGCCTTCAGGACTGACCCGCGCCCCCTGTGAGGAGGTTGACATGCGGTTGACATTGCTGAAGAAAATAGTTGGGATCATCTTTGTCGCCGTCATCCTGGTGGGCGGCGGCAACTACCTTTCCAGCCGCTATTTCCTGAACAACACCCTGGACGAACAGAACGCCAAGGAGATCGCCATCCGGGCCGACCTGGTGGCTGCGCAGTTTGAGGAACAGAAAAAGTCCCTCACCGCCAGCGGCTTCCTCATGGCCACCAACCCCCAGGTGGCGGGCAAGATTGCCGATGGAGACTCCGCCTGGCTGCAGGCCTATGCCAAGAAGGTCATGGCCGAGACAGGGGTCGAGTCCATCACCATCTCCGACCGCGAGGGCATGTGCCTCGCGCGCGGCCACTCGGACAAGACCGGCGACAGCGTGGCGAGCCAGGTCAACGTCCAGAAGGCCCTCAAGGGCGAGACCAGCGTGGGCGTGGAGCAGGGCACGGTGGTCAAGTTCTCCCTGCGCGCGGGCTACCCCGTGAAAAAGGGCAACGAGGTCATCGGCGTCATCACCCCGGGCTTCACCCTGTCCAGCGACCGCTTCGTGGACCAGGTCAAGAAGAACCTGGGCCTGGAGTGCACCGTTTTCCAGGCCGACATGCGCATCTCCACCACCATCATGAAGGAAGGCAAGCGCGCCGTCGGCACCAAGATGGACAACCCCAAGGTGCTGGAGCAGGTGCTCCAGAAGGGCCAGCGCTTCGTCGGCCAGAACGTCATCCTGGGCGCGGCCTACAACACAGCCTACTGGCCCATCGTCGACGCGCACAATCAGGTGGCGGGCATGTTCTTCATCGGCCAGCGCCGCGAGTTCATCGAACGCGTGCTCTCCGAGACCAACCTCACCACCCTGGCCTCCACCTTTGTGGTGGGCCTGCTCATGCTCATCGCCGGCTACTTCTTCTCCAAGGCGCTGGTGCGGCCCATCCTGCAAACCATCGGCTTCGCCGACCGCGTGGCCCAGGGGCATCTGGACGACGCGTTGAACGTGACCTCCAACGACGAGACCCACACCCTGGCCGAGTCCCTGCGTGTCATGGCCAAGAACCTGAAGGCCAAGATTCAGGAGGCGGAGACCAGCTGCTCCCAGGCCGACCTCAAGGCCCTGGAGGCCAGCGAGGCCACCCAGGCCGCCCTGGAGGCCAAGTCCCAGGCCGAGCAGGCCAAGCGCGAGGGCATGCTCGACGCTGCGGGCAAGCTGGAGGAGATCGTGGAGCGCATCACTTCCTCGTCCGAGGAACTCTCGGCCCAGGTGGAGGTCATGAGCCGCGGCATGGACTTGCAGCGCGACCGCGTGGGCGAGACCGCCACCGCAATGGAGGAGATGAACGCCTCGGTGATCTCCGTGGCGCGCCAGGCCGGAGAGGTGGCCGAGTCCTCGGACACCGCCAAGACCAAGGCCGCTGGCGGCGCCGAAGTGGTGCGCCGCTCCCAGCAGGCCATCAGCCACGTGAACAGCATCTCCGTGCAGCTCAAGGAGAACATGCTGAACCTGGGCAAGCAGGCCGAGGCCATTGGCCAGGTCATGAACGTCATCAACGACATCGCCGACCAGACCAACCTTCTGGCCCTGAACGCCGCCATTGAGGCCGCACGTGCGGGCGATGCCGGACGCGGCTTTGCCGTGGTGGCCGACGAGGTGCGCAAGCTGGCCGAAAAGACCATGGGCGCCACCAAGGAAGTGGGCGAGAACATCCGCGCCATCCAGGAGTCCAGCCGCAAGAACATCGAGAGCATGGACAAGGCCGCCACCGCCATCGGCGAGGCCACCAGCCACTCCGACGAGTCGGCCAAGGCCCTGGACGAGATCGTGGTCATCGCCAAGAGCAACGCCGACCAGGTCCAGAACATCGCGGGCGCGGCCGAGCAGCAGTCCGGGGTGTCCGAGAAGATCAGTTCGGCCATTGAGGAGGTCAACCGCGTGGCCTCCGAGACAGCCGAGGGCATGGCCCAGTCCGTGCTGGCCATCGGCGAGGTGGCGCGCATGGCCGGGCAGCTCCGCAACATCGTGGTGGAGCTCAAGGCGTCCTAGCCGCCGCCCGGCTGCACAGCCAAAGAAAAGGCGCATAGCCAAAGAAAAAAGAGGGGGAAGCCGTCAGGCTTCCCCCTCTTTCCTGTTGTATCGCGGGAGCGGACTCGTTTCAGCTGGCCCGTTCGCAGATCAGTTCAGCAGGTCCTGGCGCACGATCTCGACCTTGACGCTGCTGCGCAGGTTGGCCAGCAGGGCGTTGAACAGTTCCTGGCTGAAGGTCTGCGCGCCCTGGCTGATCCAGACGCGCTTCTCCTTCTCCCAGGTCTCCTCGGGCGCGGGGATGCGCTCGGCCAGGCGGGCCAGGGCCACGCCAGCGGGGATCTCGTACGGCTGCTTCAGCCAGTTCTTGTCGGCTGCGGCGAAGATGTCCATGAGCAGCTGCGGGTTGCCGCCAGTCTGGGCCACTGCGGCCTGGCGGTCGAGCGGCGGGGTGGTCTTGAACTCGGCCTTGACCTGGGCCAGGGTCTGGGCCTGGGTCGCAGGGTTCTGCAAGCCCGCCAGAATCACCTGGGCCTTGTCCATGGCCAGCTTGCGGGCCTCCTGGGCCTTGACCCCGGCCGCCACCTTGTCGCGGACCTTGTCCAGGGGCAGGGTGGCCTCAGGCGTGCCCTCGATCTTCTCGGCCAGCAGGTAGCCGCGTGCGGGCTCCATGGCCAGGGGCGTCTTGGCCCCGCTGCCCGGGGCCAGGGCGAACAGGGTCTCCACGGCCTCCTTCTTGAGCCCGAACAGGCGCTGGACATCCTGCTGGTCCAGCATCTCGCTCTTGCGCACGGTGAGTCCCAGGCCCTGGGCGATCTTGTCCAGCTTCACGCCGGCCGCGATCTGGTCCATGCTCTGGTCCAGAATATCGTTGATCTTTTCTGAGGCCTTTTCCTCGGCCAGGCGCTTTTTGAGATCGTTTTTGACCTCCTCCAAAGCCACCACGCCCGCCGGGCGGGCGCCCTCAAGCCTGATCAGGTGCCAGCCGTACTGGGTGCGCACGGGCTCGCTGACCTGGCCAGGCTTCATGGCCATGGCCGCGTCCTCAAAGGGTTTGACCATGGTGCCCTGGGAGAACCAGGGCAGCTCGCCGCCCTTGGCCGCGCTGCCGGGATCCTGGGAGTGCTTCTTGGCCAGGGCCTCGAAGCTGCCGCCCTTCTTGAGCTGGGCCTGGATGTCCTTGATCTGCGCCAGGGCCTTGTCCACGGCCTCCTTGGGCGCGGAGGGCGGCACGAGCAGCAGGATGTGCCGGGCGTGCAGCTGGGCCGGGTGCTTGAAGCTCTCGGCGTTCGCCGTGTAATGTTTTTTGATGTCCTCGTCGCTCACCGTGGCGGTGGCGGCCAGGTCGGCCACGGTGATGGGCAGGTACACCAGGCGGATGCGCGCGGGTTCCTTGTACTTGTCCTTGGTGGTCTCGTAGAGGTCGCTCAGCTGCTTGTCCGTGGGCTTCACCAAGGCCTCGAAGTCCTTGGCCGGGAAGACCACGTAGTCCATGCGCACGCTCTCGCGCGCCCACTGGAACAGACCCTTGGCCTCGGGCTCGGAGAGCAGGGCGGAGACGGTGGTGAAGCCCTGGAGCTTCTGGATGACCTGGTTGCTCTTGAGTTCGCTCTCGAAGCGCACCGGGGTGGACTGGTTCTGCGCCAGGGCGTTCTTGTAGATGGCCGGATCAAAGGTGTTCTGGGCGTTGTGGAAGGCCGGAATGCTGCTGATGACCATGCGCAGCTCCGCCGGGGACACGCTGATGCCCATCTTGGCGGCGGCGGCGAGCATGAGCTTGGTGTTCACCAGCTGGCCCAGAATGGCCTGCTTGAACTGCGGGTTGTTCAGCTCCTCGGCTGTGAGGCCGGGGTTTTGGCGGCGCATGGCCGTGATGGCGTCTTCGTGAGCCTTCTGGAACTCGCGGGCGCTGATGGCCTCGCCGCCCACATAAGCCACCACGGGTTCCTTCTTCTCGGTGAAGCTGCCCATGCCGAAGTAGAAGACAAAGACCACAATGATGATGCCAAAGGCGATCTTGATGCCCCAGCTTTCGGCGTTCTGGCGTAACCTGTCGAGCATGGTTTCTCCGATTGTTCTTGATATTCCTGAAACTTAGCCCTTGGGCGCGCGAACGGTGTTCAGCAGTCCGCCCGATTGGATAATCTCCAGCTCATGGTCCGTCAAATCATTTGTCAGCGCGACCTTGGCCGATCCGTCCACCAGCATGTCCAGGGGCTGGCCCGGCCGGATGTCCTTGGCGCTGATCTGCAAACCCGCGCCCTGGGCCAGGGTCTCGTAGTCGTCCTTGTTCACCAGGATGAGCGGCAGGATGCCGAAGTTCACCAGGTTGGCGCGGTGGATGCGGGCCAGGGACTTGACGATGACGGCGCGCACGCCCAGGTGGCGCGGGGCCAGCGCCGCGTGCTCGCGGCTGGAGCCCTGGCCGTAGTTCTCGCCGCCCAGGATGAATCCGCCGCCCTCGGCCCGGATGCGCGCGACGAACTCCGGGTCCAGCTTGCTGAAGACATGTTCGCTGATGGCCGGGATGTTCGAGCGCAGGGCCATGATGGCCGCGCCTGCGGGCATGATGTGGTCGGTGGTGACGTTGTCGCCGACCTTGAGCACGATTGTGCCCGCGAGTGTCTCCGGCAGCGCATCGAAGCGCGAGAGCGGCGCGATGTTCGGCCCGCGCAGGATCTCCACGTCAGAACCGTCCCCCTCCGCTGTGGCGGGCGGGAACACGAAGAGCTGGCGGATGCTCGGGGTCTTCCGGGGCAGCTCGGCCTTCTTGGGCGGCGTGCCCCAGGTGGCCGGGTTGGTGAACTTGCCGTTCAGGGCCGCCTGGGCCGCGGTGAGCGGGCTCACCAGATACACCTGGGCGTCCTGGGTGCCGCTGCGGCCCTCGAAGTTGCGGTTGAAGGTGCGCGCGCACACGCCCTTGCTCACCGGCGAGCCGCCGATGCCGATGCAGGGGCCGCAGGCGCACTCAAGCAGGCGCGCCCCGGCGTCCAGGAGCGGGTCGAGCAGCCCTTCGGCGGTGAGCAGCTTCAAGACCTGCTTGGAGCCTGGGGCGATGAGCAGGTCCGTGGCCGGGTTGATGCGCTTGCCCAAAAGCAGCTGGGCCGTGGCCTTCAGGTCGGTGTAGGAGGAGTTGGTGCAGGAGCCGATGGCCGCCTGGTCCACGGCCAGGCCGTCCAGGTCGGCAATGCGCACAATCTTGTCCGGCATGTGCGGGGCAGCGGCCAGGGGCTCGATGGCGCTGAGGTCGATGGCCACTTCCTCGTCATAGCTGGCCTTGGGGTCTGCGGCCAGGGCAATGAAGTCCTCGGGCCGGCCCAGGCGCGATAAAAACTTCTTGGTCTGGCTGTCGCTGGGGAAGATGCTCGTGGTGGCGCCCAGTTCCGCGCCCATGTTGGTGATGGTGGCGCGCTCGGGCACGCTCAAGCTGGCCACGCCCGGTCCGGCGAACTCCATGACCCGGCCAACGCCGCCCTTGACGGTCAAGAGGCCCAGCAGGTGCAAGATCACGTCCTTGGCGCTGGCCCAGCCCTTCAGTTCGCCGGTCAAAAGCACGCGCACGACCTTGGGCATGGGCAGCGTGTAGGGCATCCCGGCCATGGCCAGGGCCACGGACAGGCCGCCTGCGCCGATGGCCAGGGAGCCCACGCCGCCGGCTGTGGGGGTGTGGGAGTCCGAGCCGATCAGGGTCTTGCCGGGCTTGGCGAAATTCTCCAGGTGCAGCTGGTGGCAGATGCCGGTGCCAGCGGGCGAGAAGACCATGCCGTACTTGGCGGCGATGGTGCGCAGGTAGCGGTGGTCGTCCGGGTTGCGGAAGCCGGTCTGCAGCGTGTTGTGGTCCACGTAGCTCACAGAGAGCTCGGTGCGCACGCGCGGGATGCCGATGGCCTCGAACTGCAGGCAGGCCATGGTGCCGGTGGCGTCCTGGGTCAGGGTCTGGTCGATCCTGAGGCCGATCTCCGAGCCGGGGGCCATCTTGCCGGAGACGAGATGCTGGGCGATGATCTTCTGGGTCAGGTTGCGGGCCTTGGCCATGTGAATGAGCTCCTTGTGCTTCCGTGTCGTGCTGGTCTGGCGGGCCTAGAACAGAAAGCCGCCTGTGCCGGGAGCCGCATCGGACTCCACGTAGCCCAGGCGGATGCGGTTGATCTTGTTCGTGCGAAAGGCGATCTCCACTTCCAGGCGCAGCTTGTCGCGCTGGTTCAGGAAGATCTCCTGGGCGTGGAAAATGCCCTGGGCCGGGTCCTCGGCCGCCATGAGCTCACGCACCCGGCGCACGCACTCGTCGCGCTGGGCGGTGAAACCGGCGATCTCGGCCTCGCAGCAGGCGATGGTCTCAGACTCGGACGCGCTGTTTTCTGGGCTTTGTGACATGCTTCTCGGGTTCCTTGGGCGCGGCGATCTGCTCTCGCACCAGCGGCAGGGCGTTGTAGACGGCCCAGAACCTGGGCCAGAGGAAGGCCAGACTGCCGGGGTTGTCGATGGCGATGCCCGGCCGCAGGAAGGAGAACAGGGCCAGGGCCAGGGTGGTGTACGGGTCCGGGCTGGTCCACACGCCTTCCCAGGCCTTCAGCGCGCCGGGCAGCACGACCAGGGCGTTGTCCTGGGTGTTGTCCTCCTGGATCTCATGGGCCACGCCCAGGCGCTCCAGCAGGTCCACTGCATGCGTGCGTGCGGCCGGGTCCAGGGGCAGCAGCACGCGCGCGCCACCGGCCTTCACGGCCAGGGTCAGGGCCAGGGGTAAATACTCGGCCTTGCGGCCCATGCCCAGGGTCTGGTCCGGGGGCAGGGTTCCACGGCTGGTCTGGGCCGCCCCGGCTTCCTGGGTCACGGTGATGCCAAGGCTTGCGAAGTCCGTGCGCACGGACTCCAGCAGGGTCACTTTTCCGCCCAGGCGCGCCACGCCGCCAGCCAGGCTGGGCAGGGCCAGCAGATAGGCCGTGAGCGTGGGGTCGAGCGGCAGGGCCGGGGCCGCCGGGATGCGCGGGCGGCAGGCCGGGATGACATACTCGTTGCCCTGGCGCTGGGCGGCCACCTGGCACAGGGTCAGGGCCTCCAGGGCCTCGTCCAGGGCCAGGGCCTGGGCCGCTGCGGCCGTGGGCTCGGCGCACAGGGCCAGGCGCAGCCCCTCGGGGTAGCTCCAGGCGGCCAGGGCCACGGCCTGGGCGAACTGCGGCGGGGTCTCGGGCGTAAGTTCCAGGCGCGAGGCCATGCGTCCGCCGGACTCCAGGCGCGCGGGCAGGCCGCGGCTGCGCGGATTCATGGGCGCCAGGCGCGCGCCCAGGTGCAGCAACAGGGCGTCCAGGACCCGCAGGTCCAGGAACTTGAGGCCCGGGCCGCCCGCGAACTTGGAGCGCCCGGCCTCGCGCAGGGCCAGGGCCAGGAGCGCATACAGGGTGAAGGGCTCCTCCCCGGCGAAGACGAGCACGTCCTCGAAGCGCAGCGGGGAGTCCTCGGACTTGCCCTGGGCTGCGGAGTTCGTGAGTTCGTCGGTGGTCCAGGACAGGTGCGCCCCGGCCTGGTTCAGGGCCTTGACCAACTCCACCAGGGGGTCGTTCAGGACCACGCCGGACAGGCGCAGGGGCGCCCCGGTGGCCGCGGCCAGCACGGCCAGCATGCGCGTCTGGGAGAGGGAGCGCGGGCCGATGATGTCGATGTCCGCAGGCTCGGAGCGCGGGATCAGGGCAAAGGGCTTGTCCTCGGCGCGGCGGTCGTCCGGGAGCTCCAGGCCGAAGCCGTTCAGCAGGGGAAAGAGCTGGCGCGCAAAGCGCGGGTCCATCTTCTGCTGCCGGGCGGCCTGCTCAAAGCCGGTCCAGAGCTGCTTCTCCAGATCGCGCTCCAGGACCTGCCGACCCTTGGCGGCGCGCTGCACGATTCGGCAGCGTTTGGCCACCATGGACAGGAGCTTGGCGTCCAGGTCGAGGAGGTCCTCCAGCGGCGAGAGCCTGGAGGAGGACGCGGCGTTGCGGTCGAACTTGATGGGTCTGTCAGTCATGGATTCTCTTTTTAGGTGTGGTGTAAAAGACATCTCTTAGCCGGAAATCCACTGACCGGCAAGTGCGTGTGCGGCGGGCCCCGCAGAGGCGGGGGCGCTGCCGAACACTGTTCGGCGCAGTTCCGTTGCGTGGCTGAAAGTCAGCGTCCAGCAAGGCCTGGAGCCATGCGCTCCCCTTTTGCCCCATCTTCGAGCTTGATTTTGTTCTCCAGCGCTCTGTATACTCCGCGCCACTTATGGCAATTTGGGAACTCCCCGAGATCAGCGCGACACCCGGGTGATCGAGGCGTATCTGGGTCACTAAAACGTTACACCAGGGGGAAGATGGGATGATGCGCGCGTTGGATTTCCTGTCCATGCTGCTGCTCGTCTCGCTTGTGGCCGTGGGCTGCGGCGGCGAGAAGAAAGCTGGCATCAAGATCGGCAGCCTGGGCCCCCTGACCGGCCAGTATGCGGCTGACGGCAACGACATCGCCAACGGCGTGCGCGCCGCCATTGAGGTCATGAACGCCGAGATGGGCGCGCTCGGCCCCGTGACCCTGCAGGCCGAGGACGACGCCTGTGACCCCCGCCAGGCCGTGGCCGCCGCCAACAAGCTCATCAACGAGAAAGTCACCGCCGTCATCGGCGCGAACTGCTCCAGCGCCATCATCCCGGCCGCCGAGCCGCTCATGGCCGCCAAGATATTCATGATCATCCCGGCCACCACCAGCGAGAAGGTGACCGAGAGCGGGCACAAATTCATGTACCGCACCTGCGGCCGCGACGACGACCAGAGCAAGGCCGCCGTGAAGTTCATGACCGACCACCTGAAGGCCAAGGGCGTCTACATCGTGGACGACAAGACCACCTCTTCCCAGGGTCTGGCCGACAACGTCGAGAAGCTCTGCGCTGGCGTCGGCCTCAAGGTGCTGGGCCATGAGCACGTGAGCCAGGGTGACAAGGACTTCTCCGCCGTGCTGACCAAGGTCAAGGCCGCCAAGCCCGACGTCTTCTACGTGAGCTTGCAGAACTCCGCCTCTGCCGCGTCCATGCTCATCCAGACTGCCCGCATGGGCATCAAGGCCAAGGTCCTGGCCCAGGACGCCGTGCACCATCCGCAGCTGATGGAGCTGGCCAAGAAGGACGCCGAGGGCGTGTACCTGACCTTTGGCTACACCGACAAGGAAACCCCGGCCTACAAGAAGTTTTACGAGACCTACAAGAAGTTCGGCGAGCCCGGCGCCTATTCCGCCTACGCCTACGACTCTGCCGTGGCCTACCTGAAGGCCGTGAAGGCCGCCGGTTCCACCGACCCCGAGAAGGTCAAGGCCGAGCTCATGAAGCTCGACTTTGCCGGGGCCTCCAAGCAGATCAAGTACAGGGACAACGGCGACTCCGGCTCCAACTACGTGATCCAGCTGGTCAAGGACGGCAGGTTCGACAACTTCTGGAATCCCGAAACCGGCCAGCTCTACAAGAAGTAGCCCCTCCGCACGCATCGCAGACACAGGGGGGGGGGCCGCTTTGGCCCCCCCTGTCATAAGGCGCACAGACACGTGGAAGTCTTTCTCCAGCAGCTGGCCAACAGCACTGGTCAACGGCCCACGCCGGGGCGGCCAAGAGGAGAGTGGGAGAGAAAAGGGAAAGTGGTGGTCTCCCTTGGCCCGCCGAACATTCTCCTTGCCCCTGACCCGTCAGAGGAGATAGGGGTGGAGAGTGCCAAAAACGTTGATCTGGGTGCGTGAACGCCGTGATTCGCAGTTTTGGGATCCTCGCTCTGCATTGCCGCCCCTGGCGGGCGATCTTCGCATGCGCCCTGCTGGCCCTGCTGCTCGCGCTCCCGAACGCTCCTGAAATCGCCCAGGCCGGGGAGGGCGGCGCGCGTCGCACGTCCATCACCGTCGTCTCCGACGACAACTACCCGCCCTATATCTTCCGCAATGACGAGGGCCAGCTCCAGGGCATCCTGGTGGATGAATGGAAGGCCTGGGAGCAGGCCACGGGCGTGCGCGTGAACCTGCTGGCCATGGACTGGGAGCGGGCCCAGCAGTTCATGCGGTCTGGCCAGGCCGATGTCATCGACACCATCTTCTACAACGAAGAGCGGGCCAAGGCGTATGCCTTCACCAAGCCCTACGCCAAGCTCGAAGTCCCGTTGTTTTTCCACAGGACCCTGGGCGGCATCAGCGACGTCAACTCCCTGCGCGGTTTCACCGTGGGCGTGAAGGCCGGGGACGCGGTCATCGATGTCCTGCAGCGCTACGGCATCCACTCCCTCAAGGAGTACGGCAGCTACCAGGGCATCATCGAGGCGGCCCGCGCGGGCGAAATCCGCGTGTTCTCCATGGATGCCCCGCCCGCCCTGTACTACCTGTACAAGCACAACATGGAGGCCGAGTTCCGGCAGGCCTTTGTGCTCTACACCGGGGATTTCCACCGGGCCGTGAAAAAGGGCGACACCGAGCTGCTCGGGCTCATCGAGGACGGCTTTGCGGCCATCCCGGCCGGGGCGCACCAGGGCATTGAGGAAAAATGGCTGGGCGCGCCCATCGCCAGCAGGCTGAACCTGCGCCTGGTGCTGTACGTCGTGGCCGGCGTTTCGGCCCTGGTCCTGGCCCTGGGCTTCTTCAATATCACCCTGCGGCGCAGGGTGCGGGCCAAGACTGCGGAGCTGAGCGTCATGCTGGGCGAGCTGCGGACAAGCGAAGAGCGCTTCCGGGCCATCTTCAACTCCGTGAGCGACCTGATCTTCATCCACTCCTGGCCGGACGGCGGCATTGTGGACGTGAACCAGCGGACCTGCGAGGTGTTCGGCTACGCGCGCGAGGAGATGCTGAACCTCCCGGTGCAGGCCACAAGCGCCGGCGCCGCGCCCTATGACCAGGCCCATGCCATGGAACTCATGCGCAAGGCCTACGAGGGCGCGCCCCAGGTGGCCGAGTGGCTGGCCAAACGTCGGGACGGCCACCTGTTCTGGGTTGAGCTGTCCATCCGCCGGGCTCTGGTGCTGGGGCGGGAGCTTATTCTCGTCTCCTGCCGGGACATCAGCGACCGCAAGCGCGCCGAGGAGGCCCTGCTGGCAAAGACGGCCCTGCTTGAGGCGCAGACGAATGCGTCTCTCGACGGAATTCTCGTGGTCAACGAGAAGCAGGAGCGGGTCCTTATTAACCAGAGAACCCTTGAGTTGTTCAATGCCCCCTCGCATCTGATCGACATGGCAGATGATGCCGAGTTGCTCAATTATGTGGTTTCCATAACGAAATATCCAGACCAATTTTTGGAAAGGGTGAACTACCTCTACAGCCACCCGAACGAGACCAGCCGTGAGGAGATTGAACTCAAAAATGGCACGGTTCTGGACAGGTATTCTGCACCAGTCTTGTCCAGCTGTGGCGTAACCTATGGAAGAATTTGGACATTCCGAGACATTACCGAGCGCAAAAAGGCCGAGCAGGCCCTGTTCGAGAGCCGGGAGCGCCTGCAGCTGGCCCTGGACGCGGCCAACGACGGGCTCTGGGACTGGCGCCTGGACACCGGCGTGGCCTATTTCAGCCCGCGCTACTACACCATGCTGGGCTACGAGCCGGGCGAGTTTGCGGCCAGTTTCGAGAGCTTCTCGAAGCTGCTGCACCCGGACGATCTCGCCGCCATCACCGCGTCCATCAAGACCTCGCTGCGCGACTCGGAGACCAACGCCTTCGAAGTCCGCATGCGCACCAAGTCCGGCCAGTGGAAATGGATCCTCACCCGCAGCCGGGTGGTGGACCGCAACGCCTCTGGCGCGCCGATCCGCCTGGCCGGGACGCACACCGACATCACCGAGCGCAAAAGCGCCGAGGCGGCCCTGGCGCGCAAGGACGCGCTGCTTGGGGCCATGCTGCGCAACCTGCCCTTCGACTTCTGGGCGCGCGACCGTGACCAGCGCATCATCATGCAGAGCGATGAGTCCATCCGGCTCTGGGGCGATCTCGCGGCCGACCCGCAGGCTGAGGAGAAGATCGATCCGGCGAACCGGGCCGTGTGGGCGGCCGCGAACCTCCGGGTGCTGGAGGGCGAGGTCCTCTCCGGGGACCATGAGTACGCCCTGGCCGATGGCGAACGCCGGGTGTTCCACGACATCATCGCGCCCATCCGCGACGGCGAGGTGGTGCTGGGCATCCTTGGCGTGAACATCGACATCACCGAGCGCAAACACTCTGAGGAGTCCCTGCGCGCCAGCGAGGAGCGCTACCGCAACCTCTTCGAGCAGTCCCTGGACGCCATCGCCATCCAGGAGGGCCTGCCTCCGGTGTTCGCCTGGGTCAACCCGGCCTTTTGCGAGCTCTTCGGCTACACGCCGGAGGAGGTCTACGCCCTCTCCCCAGGGGACATGTGGAATCTGGTGCACCCGGAGGACCGCGACCTGGTGCGCGAGAGCCTGACGAACCGCCTGGCCGGCCGCGAGGACGAGGTGCGCTACGGGTTCCGCATCCTGCGCAAGGACGGGGCCGTGCGCTGGGTGGACGTGACCGGCAGGCGCATGCCGCACGGCGCCAGCCCCATGAACATGTCCATCTACCGCGACACCACCGAGCGCAAGATGGCCGAGGAGGCCCTGACCCTGGCCAGGGACGCCGCCGACGCGGCCAACCGCGCCAAGAGCGATTTCCTGGCCAACATGAGCCACGAGATACGCACCCCGCTCAACGGCGTTGTGGGCATGATCCAGCTCCTGAACAACTCGGCCCTGGACGAGGAGCAGCGGCAGTACGCCCAGGCGGCCCTGCTTTCAAGCCAGCGCCTGACCCGCCTGCTGGGCGACATCCTGGACCTCTCGCGCATCGAGGCCCGCAAGTTCACGTTGGAGCGCAAGCCCTTTGTCCTGGCGGACGTCCTGGACTCTGTGGAGACGCTCTACCGGCTCCCGGCCGGGCAGAAAGGCATTGCGCTGACACTGCGCCTGGGCGCGGGCCTGCCGAAGTGGCTTCTGGGCGACGAGCACAGGCTGCGCCAGGTGCTCTTCAACCTGGTGGGCAATGCCGTGAAGTTCACGGAGTCCGGGGAGATCGCGGTGGAGGTGGACCGCCTCGGGCCGGAGTCGGAGACAACGTGCCGGGTGCTGTTCGTAATTTCGGATACCGGGGAGGGCATTCCAGAGGAGCTCCTGGGTCAGTCCTTCCAGATGTTCACCCAGGCCGAGGGCTCCCTGAACCGCAGGCACCAGGGGGCGGGACTGGGCTTGTCCATTGTCCGGCATCTGGTGGGCCTCATGGGCGGCACGGGCATTGATGTGTCCTCGGAAGTGGGCCTGGGCACGACCTTCTCCTTTGTCCTGCCCTTTGGGACGCCGCTGCCGGGCGACATCGCAAGCAGCGGCCCAGCTGACGAACAGCCCGGGCCGCCCGCCGCCCTGGAAGGCCTGCGCGTGCTGCTGGTGGAGGACGAGGAGATCAACCAGCTGGCCCTGCGCACGGGCCTTGTGCGGCAGGGGCTCACGGTCACCTGCGTCGGGGACGGGGAGGCCGCCCTGGCCGCCCTGCGCATTGGGACGTACGACTGCATCCTGATGGACATCCAGATGCCCGGCATGAACGGCCTGGAGGCCACCCAGGCCATCCGCACCCGGCCGGAGTTCAAGGACTGCGCGGACATCCCCGTCATCGCGCTCACGGCCTTCGCCATGACCGGCGACCGGGAGCGCTTTCTGGCTGCGGGCATGGACGACTACCTGGCCAAGCCTTACTCCTTTGAGGATCTGTCGCGCATCCTGGGCCGCATCCGGCGCGAGCGGGCCGGAGGCCGGGCCGCAGACTGAAAAGCCTGGGGGCCTTGCGCCGGGAGGGTGTCCTTCAGCCGCCCGCCCGGGCGGACTGCTTCTCGATGACCAGGGACAGGCCGTACTTTTTGATGCGGTAGCCGATCTGGCGCGGGGTGATGCCCAGCTCCTCGGCGGCCTTGTACTGCACCCAGCCGTTGCGCCGAAGCGCATTGATGACCTCGTTGCGCTCCATGGTCCTAAGCGGGGTGCTGCCTGCGGCGTATGGCCCCTGGCCGCGCTCCGGCCCAGCGCCCTGCATGCCCGCCGGGTTCAGGTAGGGCTTGAGGAACACCGCGTCCACACGCTCCCCGTCGCTCATGA
>CAYMIP010000011.1:0-52150 GCA_964390575.1 uncultured Desulfocurvus sp.
AGAAGATCCGCAGCGTCATCGGACCCGGCGGCAAGAACATCAAGGCCATCACCGCCGAGACCCAGGCTGACATCGACATCGAGGATTCCGGCAAGGTGGCCATCTTCGCGCCCAACACCGAGAGCCTCAAGAAGGCCAAGGCCATGGTGCTCTACTATGACCAGACCCCGGAGCCGGGCCGCAACTACCTGGGCACCGTGAAGAAGATCCTCGAGGTCGGCGCCCTGGTGGAGATCCTGCCCGGCGCCGAGGGCATGCTGCACGTGTCCCAGCTCGACATCGAGCGCATCGAGAACGTCACCGACATCCTGCAGCTGGGCCAGGAGGTCTGGGTCAAGGTCATCGAGCTGGAGGCCAATGGCCGCATCCGCCTGTCCCGCAAGGCCTGGCTCATGGAGCAGGCTGGCCAGGTCATCAACATCGACGAGTTCCGCCGCCCGGCCCCGCGCGAAGGCGACCGTGACCGCGGTGGCCGTGACCGCGACCGTGGCGGCGACCGTGGCGGTCGTGACCGCGACCGTGGCCCGCGCCGCTAACTGACACGAACGAAAACGGGGCTGCCCGCGAGCGTCCACTGGCTGTGAGCCGGACGCTTGGGGCAGCCCCTGTTTTTTTTGGGGGGGGAGGCTCGGCTAGCTGCCGGGCTCCTTCAGCACCGGGAGCGCGCCCACGGCAAAGGCCGTGATGTCCCAGGGCAGGCGCTCGCGGGCACGGCGCAGGGCGAAGTCCTCCACCTCGCGGTGCCAGGCGGCGAAGTCGCGCACCAGCTCCGTGGCCAGGGGGGTCAGCTCGTAGCCCTTGCGGCCGCTGGCCTTGACCAGGAGCGGCTCGCCCAGGGCCTCCTCGGTGCGCTTGATGCGGCCCCAGGCCGCGCGGTAGCTCATGCCCAGGGCCTTGGCAGCCTGGTTGAGCGAGCCCAGCCTGGCCACCATCTCCAGCAGCTGCGCCCGGCCCAGGCCAAAGAGCATGCCGTCCCCGGACTCCAGCCAGAGGTGGACGCGCAGGACAGGCTGGCCAGGATGCGCAACATCAACGGTAGGTGCGGGCGTGCGGCTCATGGTTCCTCCGGCCCTTGTGCGCTGCGGGCGCTGATTTTTGTGCCTCAAGAGGACTAACACCATTTGCCGGCAAAAGAAAATCCCGCCGCGCCCCTTGGCAGGCCGGAATTCATGCCTACCATAGCCGCTTGCGACCCAGCGCTTACGCCCTTCCACCAGAACCCCCGGACCCCATGCAGACCGACCCCGGCCAGAACACCACCCGCCTCATCTGGAGCCTGTCCTGGCCCCAGGTGCTGATGATGGTCTTCCACTTCCTCATCGGGTTCGTGGACGTCTGGGTGGCCGGGCGGATCGACTACCGGATGCAGGCCAGCCTGGGCATCATCACCCAGTCCCTGTTCTTCTTCCTGGTCATCGCCACGGCTGTGGCGGGCGGCGGCGTGGCGGCCATCAGCCAGTCCCTGGGCGCGGGGCGCACCCTGCGCGCCGAGCGCTACATCGGCCTGTGCCTCGTGGTGGCCGTGGTTTTCGGCCTGCTCTTCCCCCTGGCCGGGCTGCCCGCCAAGGGGCTGTTCGTGCGCCTGCTCCAGGTGCCCCAGGACATCGCCCCGCTGACGGAATATGTGCTCGAGGTCTTCCTGTACACCCTGCCGCCCTACTACCTGCTCATCGTGCAGAACGCCGTGTTCCGCGCCCGCAAGCAGGTCATGGTGCCGCTGTACGCCATGATCCTGGTCACGGTGGTGAACACCCTGGGCGACCTGGGCCTGGGCCTGGGGCTCTGGGGCCTGCCCCGGCTCGGAATCAAGGGCGTGGTCTGGGCCACCTTCTGGTCCATCAGCCTGGGCGCGGCCTTTGGCCTGTTCATGCTGCGCCGGGACGGCACCCTGCGCCGCCAGATCTTCGCTCCCTGGCGCTGGGTGCGGTGCGCCTCCCCCTACCTGTTCAAGGTGGCCTGGCCCGCCGGGCTGATGCAGGTCGTCTGGCATTCCGGCTACCTGGTGCTCTTCGCCATCACCGCCAGCCTGCCCGAGGGCAGCGTGGTGGCCCTGGCCGGCATGGCCGCAGGCACACGGGTGGAGTCCATTCTGTTTTTGCCCGCCTTTGCCCTGAACCTCACGGCCAGCATCCTGGTGGGGC
The DNA here is from genome assembly GCA_964390575.1 of uncultured Desulfocurvus sp. Lineage (GTDB taxonomy): Bacteria > Desulfobacterota > Desulfovibrionia > Desulfovibrionales > Desulfovibrionaceae > Humidesulfovibrio. The sequence goes on from CAYMIP010000011.1 coordinate 2,142, forward strand.
ACTTTCTGGGTGCGGGCAAGCCCGAGGAGGCCCGGCGCGTGGGCCTGCGCATCCTGTTCATCGGCCTGGTCGGCATCACTGTGGTGACGCTCCTGCTCTGGACCGTGCTGGACCCGGTGGTCGGGTTCATCGCGCCCAATCTTGAGGTCAAGGCCCAGGCCCTGGACTACCTGACCTGGAACATGCTGGCCATTCCCTTCACCCTGACCACCATGATCCTGGCCGGAGCCCTTGGCGGGGCCGGGGCCACGCTGTACAACCTCCTGGGCATGGGCACCGGCACCTGGCTGGTGCGCCTGCCCCTGGCCTTCATCCTGGGCCACCTGGTCCTGGGCCGGGCCACGGGCGTGTGGATCTCCATGCTGGCCTCCCAGGCTGTCCAGGCAGCAATCTTGTACTACATCTTCACCCGCAGGGACTGGCAGCGCTTCGCCATGCACAAAACCCGCAACGGAAACATCCTATGACCGAACCACTCCGCTTCGAGCCCGTCCTCTTTGAACCTGTCGGGCTGGACCGCCAGACCGAGTACAAGGCCGCCCTGGCCGCCTGCCCCCAGGTCACCTCGGACTACGCCTTCGCCAACCTCTATGGCTGGGCCGAGCACTATGGCCTCACCTGGCGCTTCGCCCACGGCCTGGTGTGGATCAGGCAGTCCCTGCCGGAGGAGATCTGCTGGGCGCCCGTGGGCGACTGGACCACCGTGGACTGGGCCGGGCTGGGCTGCCTGGCCGGGCCGAAGCGCTTCACCCGCGTGCCCGAGGCGCTCCTCGGCATCTGGGAGCAGGCCTTTGCCGGGCGCATCCGCTCCCAGGAGGCCCGCGACCACTTCGACTACGTGTACGCAGCAAAGGAGCTGGTGGAGCTCAAGGGCAACAAGTTTCACAAGAAGAAGAACCTGCTGCACCAGTTCGAGAAGTCCAACATCTTTGAATACACGCCCATGCAGGCGGACTGCGTGGAAGAGGTGCTGGACATGCAGGCCGAGTGGCACGGCTGGCAGGAGCACACCTCCGAGGCCCTGGTGGCCGAGAACCACGTCATCTCCCGCGTGCTCAAGAACTTCGACCGCCTGGGCAGCCTCGCGGGCGGCACCATCCGCGTGGACGGCAAGGTCGTGGCCTACACCGTGGGCGAATGCCTGAGCCAAGACACCCTGGTGATCCATTTCGAAAAAGGCGACACCCGCTTCAAGGGCATCTACCAGGCCATCAACAAGCACTTCCTGGCCGCCCAGGAGGACCGCTTCGAGTTTGTGAACCGCGAACAGGACCTGGGCGACGAGGGCCTGCGCAAGGCCAAGATGTCCTACAACCCGGTGTCGTTCATGAAGAAGTATGAAGTCGAACTGGTATAATTTGGAGAAGAGCCCTCCGGGGGCCAAAGGGCCTGAGGCCCTTTGGAATCCCCATAGGGGGAAGAGCCCTCCGGCCGCCGGAGGCTGTCCTCAAAGCACCCCTGTTCTGCCATGACCGCCCGCCCGCGCCTTGTGGTCCTCGGCCTGGACGGCCTGCCGCTGAAGCTCGCCCGCAGCCTGACCGAGGAGTGCGGCCCGCGCCTGCCGAATCTGGCTCGGCTCACGGCCCAGGCCCGCAGCATTGAGGCCGAGCTGCCGGAGCTCTCGCCCGTCAACTGGACAAGCTTCTTCACGGCCCAAGGCCCCGGCGAGCACGGGGTGTATGGCTTCACTGTCCTGGACCCGGCCAGCTACGCCTTGCGCATCGTGAGTTTCCGCGACGTGCGCGGCCCGACCATTTTCCAGCGCCTGGGCGAGCGCGGGCTGGTGTCGCGGGTGCTCAACCTGCCGAACATGGCCCCGGCCGCCCCCTTGCGCGGCATGCTCGTGGCCGGGTTCGTGGCCGATGGCCTGGAGTCCGCCGTGTATCCGCCGTTTCTCGCAGGCCCGCTCAAAGCCGCAGGCTACCGCGTGGAGCCCGACACCACGCGCGGGGCAGCCGAGCCCGAGTATCTGCTCGGCCAGCTGCGGCAGTCGCTTGGCGCGCGCCGGGCGGCCCTTGATCTCCTCTGGCCGGACCTGGCCTGGGACCTCTTCGTCTGCGTGCTCACCGAAACCGACCGCCTGTTCCATTTCCTGTTCCCGGCGGTGGAACGGCCAGAGCACCCGCTGCACGCGGCCTGCCTGGCCTTTCTGGCCGAGTGGGACGCGCTGCTGGGCGAAATGCTGGCGCGCTATGACGCCCTGCCAGGGCCCAAGCGGCTCCTGGTCCTGGCGGACCACGGCTTCTGCGCCCTGGAACAGGAGGTGGACCTGAACCGCGTTCTGGTGGAGGCCGGGCACCTGCGCCTGGGCCGCCCGGCCCGAGACGAGTGGGACGCGGCCGTCATCACGGATGACAGCCGGGCCTTTGCCCTGGACCCTGGCCGCATCTATCTTCATCGCCAGGGGCTGCACCGCCGGGGCCGCGTGGCCGAGGCCGAGGCCCCGGCCCTGACGCGCGACCTGCGGGCGCTGCTCCTGGGGTTGACCTTCCAGGGCCGCCGGGTCATGAACAGGGTGCTGGACGGGCCAGAGCTGTACCAGGGCCGGGCCGCAGAGGATGCGCCGGATCTGGTCTGCGTGCCGGAGCCGGGCTTTGACCTAAAGGCCAAGTTCGACCGGGCCCACGTCTTCGGCCTGCATGGCCGGTTCGGCATGCACCGGCCCGAGGACGCCTTCTTTTACGACACCAGCGGAAGCTCGCCGGTCCGCGTGCGCGACGTGGGCCAGCTCGTCCTCGAATATTTCGGCCTGGGCATTTCGGCAGAGACAACCCCTCCGGGCGGGATCACCACATGAGCAGCACCACATGAGCATCAACTTCGAGCGCGAACTCAACCCGGCGCAGCTGGACGCGGTCCTGCACGTGCACGGCCCGGTGCTGGTCATCGCGGGCGCGGGCAGCGGCAAGACGCGGACCATCGTCTATCGCCTAGCGCGGCTGGTGCAGGAGCATGTCGCGCCGGAGAACATCCTGCTTTTGACCTTCACCCGCCGCGCCTCCCAGGAGATGCTCCAGCGCGCCGGGACCATCATGGGCCGCCCCCTGACCGGGGCCAGCGGCGGCACCTTCCACTCCTTCGCCTATTCCGTGCTGCGCCGCCACGCTGTCGAGGCCGGGTACCCCCAGGGCCTGACCCTCATGGACCGCTCGGACTGCGAGGACCTGCTGGGCGAGCTGAAGGCCCACCTGGACCTGGGCCGGGGCGACCGCTCCTATCCCAAGCGGGCCACCCTGGCCGACATCATCACCAAGGGCCGCAACAAGGAGCTCAGCATCGCGTCCGTGCTGGACCGCGAGGCCTTCCACCTGCTGCCCTACCAGGCGGACATCGAGGGTCTGGCCGCCGAGTACGACAAGGCCAAGCGTGCCCAAGGCCTGATGGACTACGACGACCTGCTTTTCGGCCTGGAGCGCCTGCTGGTGGAGCACCCGGAGATCAAGGACTCCCTGCGCCGCCGCTATCCCTTTGTCATGGTGGACGAGTACCAGGACACCAACCTGGTGCAGGCCCGGCTGGTGCGCCTGCTGGCCGGTTCCTCGGGCAATGTCATGGCCGTGGGCGACGACGCCCAGTCCATCTACGCCTTTCGCGGGGCCAACGTCGCCAACATCCTGGACTTTCCGCAGATCTTCAAGGACGCCCGGCTCATCCGCCTGGAGAAGAACTACCGCTCGGTGCAGCCCATCCTGGACCTGACCAACTGCGTCCTGTCCGGGGCTCGCGACAAGTTCGACAAGCACCTCTACGCCGCGCGCACCGGCGGGGCCAAGCCGCGCATCATCCAGTCCTTAAGCGACCAGTCCCAGGCCACTCAGGCCGTGGGCCTCATCGTGGACATGGCCAGCCGCCACCCCATGCACGAGATCGCCGTGCTCTTCCGCGCCGGGTACCAGTCCTATGCCCTGGAGGTGGCCCTGACCCGCGCGGGCCTGCCCTACCGCAAGTACGGCGGGGTGCGCTTCCACGAGGCCGCGCACGTCAAGGACATCCTGGCCTACCTGCGCCTGGCCGCCAACCCGGCGGACATGCTGGCCTGGCAGCGGGTGCTGGGGCTGCTCAAGGGCGTGGGCGGCAAGACCGCCGCCAAGATATCCACGGCGCTCCTGACCGGCGACGCCAAGACCCTGGACAAGCACACCAAGCGCTTCCCGGACCTGCCCGGCCTCTTGACCGAGCTGGACGCCCTGCGCCGCCTGGCCCAGGCGCCAGCGAGCGCCCTGGACCGGGCCATGGCCCACTACGCCCCGCTGCTCATCCAGACCTACCCGGACGACTATCCCAAGCGCCAGGCGGGCCTGGAGCAGCTGGCCCAGATCGCGGTGAACTACACCAACGTGGAGGACTTCCTGGCCGACCTGTGCCTGGACGGCTCGCCCACGGACAGCGAGGAGACGGCGAACGCCGTGGTGCTCTCCACCGTGCATTCGGCCAAGGGCCTGGAATGGCGGGCGGTGGTCCTGATCGACCTGGTGGAGGACCGCTTTCCAAGCAAAAAGGCCATGCAGCGCCAGGAAGACATGGAGGAGGAGCGGCGGCTGATGTACGTGGCCTGCACCCGGGCCAAGGACGAGCTGGCCCTCATGGTGCCCGGCACCCTGTACAACCGCTTCAACAACTGCCGCGAGCCGGCCACGCCCAGCCCCTTTGTGCAGGAGCTGCCCGAGGCCTGCGCCGAGCGCTTTGTGGAGACCTTTTCCGGCGGGCTGCGCCGCAAGGACGAGAGCCTGACCTCGATTCTGGAGGCCGGGGCCGAGGGCCTGCTCACGCCGGTGGTCTGCCCGGCCCCGCCCGCACGCCCCGCCTACGGCCCAGGCGCCAGGCCGATCAGCGCCGCTGCCGCCCCGCGCCACCAGCCTGCGCCCGCGCCGCCGCCGCGCTCGGCCATGGACAGCGCGACCACCAAGCTCGGCCAGTGCGAGCACAAAATCTTCGGTCAGGGCAAGATCATCGCCGAGATTCCACCGGACAAGTACCGGGTGAACTTCCCCGGCTTCGGCCTCAAGGTCATCGTCAAGGACTACCTGAAGCTGCTCTAGCCCCGGCCCAATCTAGTCCTTGGCCGGGCCGGGCTCCGGCGCGGGCGCTGGCGCGGCTGGCGGCGGCGCGGGCATGGGCACCTCGTCGATCTGCTCCGCGTTCAAGTGCGCCTCGGCGTACTGCCTGAGCACCCCGCTGTGCAGGAACAGGTTGAACACGTCCGCGTCCACGTGCTTGTCCTTGCACATGAAGCCCAGGATCTTCACGGCCTGGGAGAGCTTCATGGGCTCCTTGTAGGGCCGGTCCTTGGCCGTCAGGGCCTCGAACACGTCGGCCACGGCCAGGATGCGCGCCTGGAGCGACAGGGCATCGGCGGAGAGGTGGTTGGGGTAGCCCGTGCCGTCGAGCTTCTCGTGGTGGCTTCCCGCAAACTCCGGAATGCGCGCCAGGCGCTTGGGAAAGGGCAGCCTTCCGAGCATGTCGAAGGTGACCACGGTGTGGTCCTCGATGATCTTGCGCTCAACGTCGTTGAGGGTGCCCTTGCGGATGCAGAGGTTCAGCACCTCGTCCGCGCTGAGCCAGGGCTTCAGCTCGCCGTTGTCATCAAAGGTGCGCGCGGCGATCTCCTTGACCCGGGCAATGCGCTCGTCGCTCATGAACTCGTCAGGCTTGTTGCTGGACACGATGAACGAGAGGTCCGCCTCCATCTCCTGCCGACGCTTCTCCATCTCCTCGGTGACGCTGAACATCTCCGTGCGCGTGGCCCCGTTTCCGGCCAGCTCCAGGAGCTTTTCCAAAAGCTCGACCTGCAAGGCCTTGCCAATGAGCTTGAAACGCGCGCGGATCATCTCAATGCGGTCCACGATGGCCTCGAGCTTGGTGGACTTGTCCACCACATGCACGGGCGTGGTGATTTTGCCCACGTCGTGCATCCAGGCCGCCAGCTTGAGCTCCTCCATCTCGTCGGTGCTGAAGCGCACGGCGGCAAAGGGGCCGTCCTGCTGGGTGTTGATGCTCTCGGCGATGCGCATGGTCAGGTCCACCACGCGGTCGATATGGCCCCTGGTGTAGGGGCTCTTGGCGTCAATGGCGGCGGCGATGCTCTGCATGAAGGAGTAGAGCAGCTCCTTCAGGCCGTTGATGAGCTGGGTGTTGGTCAGGGCCACTGCGGCCTGGGAGGCCAGGGAGCGCACGGCCTCCAGCCGCTCCTGGGAGAAGCCCACCACCTGTCCGGTGTGCTTGTCCTTGGCGTTCAGGAGCTGCAATACGCCGATGATCTCGTGCTCGTGGTTCTCCATGGGCATGACGAGCATGGACTGGGAGTGGTAGCCCGTGGATTCGTCGTAGCGCCGGGTTCCGGTGAAGTCGAAGCCCTCGGCGCAATAGACGTCGTCGATGTTCACATACTCGCGGGTCAGGGCCACATGGGAGGAGACGTTGGCGTGGTTCGGCTCGCCGTCCTCCTTGTAGAGGTGCACCGGGGGCAGGGTCACGGGATTGCCGCTGGTGCCGCCCAGGCGCACGTTCATGGTGTCGTTCTGGAGGACCACGAACTCAAGCTTCATGCCCGTATGCTCCACGATGTACAGGGTGCCTGCGTCAGCGCTGGTGATGGAGCGCGCCAGCTCCACGATCATCTCGAGCAGCCGGTTGCGGTCCTGCTCAGCGGACAGGGCCATGCCGATTTCCGAGAGCCGGTGCACGTGCCGGTTCAGCCAGGCCACCTGCTCGCGCAGCTCCTCAATGCTGGCCGACTCCTGCTCAGGCACTGGACAGGCACCGGTGTCCGCCAAATCCTTGGGCTCATCCATCATGCGCACCCCGCAAAATCTTGTGCATAGCAATTGGTCCGACGCGGCAATCCACACTTTCCGGTACGTAGCACATACCTTTGGCCCAAGGAAAGAGGGAAGCTCCAGGTTGCCCGCCGCACAGGAATGGAGTATATCGCCTGGGCGCGCAGGCGCACCGTTTCATCCAGGAGCACATGTGCAGCCGTCCCCGCATCAGCAACGCATCTTCACCGCAGGCCTGGCCATCGGTCTTGTGGCCCTGGCCCTGTGGCTGGGCGGCGTGCTGATCACGCTCCTGCTGCTCATCCTCTGCGGCCTGGGCCAGTGGGAATACACGGCCATGTTCCGCCCTGGCCCGGAGCACAAGCCCCTGCGCCTCACGGCCGTGGCCCTGGGCGCCCTGCTGCTGCTGGCGGCCCAGGCGGGCGGACCCGTTGCCGCCCTGTGGGCCCTTGTCGCCTGCTTCTGGTTCCTGGCCCTGCGCTTTCTCCTGCGCTTCAGCAGGCAGCACAGTGAGCAGACAGGCGCGCGCGCCGCGCAATTCAATGACGAGCTTGTCCTGCTCAGCTCCCTGGCCTACCTCCCGCTCATGCTCCAGTTCTTCCTGGCCCTGTCCACCCGCGAAATTATCCTGGTGGTGCTCGCGACCACCGTGTCGGACACGGCGGCCTTCTATGCCGGAACCCTGTGGGGCAAGCGCAAGATCTGGCCCCAGGTGAGCCCCAAGAAGTCCTGGGCCGGGAGCATCGGCGGACTGGCCGGCTGCATGCTGGGCGTGGCGGCCTATGGCCTGAGCCTGGGCCAGGCCCCGCTGGCGGCCTGGCTGCTGCTGGGCGCGCTGCTCAACCTGGCCGCCCAGCTGGGCGACTTCTTCGAGTCCGCCCTCAAGCGCTGCCTGGACGTGAAGGACTCCGGCACGCTGCTGCCCGGCCACGGCGGCCTGCTCGACCGCATCGACAGCCTGCTTCTGGCCCTGCCCTGCTACGCGCTCCTGCGGCTGATCCACCCCTTTTTCCCGCCCCTGTTCCCGTAAGGCCCTGGCGTGAAGAGCTACATCTCCCTCTGGCCAGCGAGCGCCCCCGAGGTTCCCTTTCCCCGGACCCTGGCCATCCTGGGCAGCACCGGCTCCATCGGCGTCAGCGCCCTCTCGGTGGTGGCCCAGCATCCGGAGCTGTTTCGCGTGGCCGCCCTGGCCGGCGGCCGCAATGCAAAACGCCTGGCCGAGCAGGCCGCAACCTTCCGCCCCGGCGTGCTGGCCGTGCTGGACGAGGGCACAGCCGCCGAGCTGAAGCAGCTTCTCCCCGCAGGCTACGCCCCGGAAATCCTGGTCGGCCCCACGGCCTATGAGGCCATTGCCGCCATGCCGGGCGCGGAGCTCGTGCTCTCGGCCATCGTGGGCGCGGCGGGCTTTCTGCCCACCCTGGCCGCCGCCCAGGCGGGCAAGCGCATCGCGCTGGCCAACAAGGAGAGCCTGGTGCTGGGCGGACGGCTCATCCGCGCGGCCTGCCGGGCCTCAGGCGCGCTGATCCTGCCCGTGGACTCCGAGCACAACGCCGTGTTCCAGGCCCTGTGCGGTCATGTCGGGGCGGGCGCTGCTGCGGAGCTGTCAAAGCTCATCCTCACGGCCTCGGGCGGGCCGTTCCGTGGACGCGATGCGGCCTTCCTGGCCGCCGTGACCCCGGCCCAGGCGCTCAATCACCCCAACTGGAGCATGGGCCCCAAGGTTTCCATCGACTCGGCCACACTGATGAACAAGGGCCTGGAGGTCATCGAGGCCTGCCACCTATTTGGACTGCCCGTGGAGCGCGTGGACGTGCTGGTGCACCCGCAGAGCATCGTGCACTCGCTGGTAGAGTATGTGGACGGCTCGCAGCTGGCGCACCTGGGCCTGCCGGACATGCGCATCCCCATTGCGCACAGCCTGTGCTACCCCCGCCGCGTGGGCCTTAAGCTGCCCCGGCTGGACCTGGCCCAAGCGGCTGATCTGACCTTCGAGGCTCCGGACGAGACCCTGTTCCCCTGCCTGGCCCTGGCCAAGGCGGCCTTTGCCGCCAGCCACAGCCATCCCGTGGCCCTGAACGCCGCCAACGAGGTGGCCGTGGACCTGTTCCTTCAGGGGCGCATCGGGTTTCTGGACATCCCCCGGCTCATCGAGGCCGCCCTGACCCGGCACACGGCACTCAAGGAACTCTGCGGCGCGGCGGAGCTCATAGCCGCCGACGCCGACACCCGGCGCGAGACCCTCGCCGCCGCCGCCAACTGAACAACGCGTCCCGCCAGCCGGACGATCGAGGAGTACATTGTGGGAGCCATCGCCGTTCTCCTGGTCCTGGGGGGCCTCATCTTCTTCCATGAACTGGGACATTTCCTGGTGGCCCGAAGCCTGGGCATCGGGGTCAAGACCTTTGCCCTGGGCTTCGGCCCCAAGCTCTTCTCCTTCCAGTGGGGCGGAACCGAGTACCGCCTCTGCGCCGTGCCCCTGGGCGGCTACGTCATGCTGGCGGGCGAGTCGCCGGACCGCGAGGAGGACCCGGCCATCCCCAAGGGGCTGCTCTTCTCCGCCCGGCCCGTGTGGCAGCGCATGGCCGTGGTGGCCGCCGGCCCGGTGTTCAACTTTCTGCTGGCCTGGGGCATCTACTGGGCGCTGTTCGCCTCCCAGGGGCAGATGGGCCTGGCCCCGGTCATCAGCCAGGTGCTGCCAGACACCCCGGCGGCCAAGGCTGGCATCGCCCCCGGCGACACCGTGCTCTCCGTGGACGGCCGCTCCATCATCTTCTGGGAGGAGCTGACCGAGCAGGTCCAGGGCTCCGAAGGCCGCTCGCTGGTGCTGGAGCTCAAGCGCGGCAAGGAGCGCCTGGCCCTCTCCGTGGCCCCGGAGATGCGCCCCCGCAAGAACATCTTCGGCGAAACCGTGTCCACGCCCATGATGGGCATCGTGGCGGCCAAGGAAATCGTCACCCTGGAGCTGGACGGGGTGCAGAGCCTCAAGCACTCGGGCAAGGAGACCTGGCGGGCCATCGTGAACATGGTCACCGCACTCATCAAGATGATCGAGCGGGTCATCCCGGCGGACTCCATCGGCGGACCCATCCTCATCGCCCAGCTCATCAGCCGCGAGGCCGAGGGCGGCATGGTCGGCCTGCTGGCGCTCACCGCCGCCCTTTCGGCCAACCTGGGCTTCGTGAACCTGCTGCCCATCCCAGTGCTCGACGGCGGGCATCTGGTGATCTTCGGCCTGGAAGCCGTGACCCGCCGGAAGCTCTCCTTGCGCGCGCGGTCCGCGGCCATCCGCGTGGGCATCGCCATGCTGGCGGCCCTCATGCTCCTGGCGACCTACAATGACCTGCGCCGACTCTTCCAGTGACCCTGGACTCCTGCTGGCCCTGAACGGGGCCGATGAACGCCTGCAGCTGGCCGTGGGTCGGATCACGACCTTCGGCCCGACCACGGCCCCTGGCCGCATGGAGGCCGGAGGCGCCGCGCTGCTGGCCGCCCAGGAGTGGACCGTGCCGGGCGAGGCAGCGCGCTTTCTGGCGCCGGGCATCCGGCAGCTGCTGGACGGCCTGGGCCACACGGCCGGGCAGGTGCGGCGCATCGCCTGCGTGGTTGGTCCGGGCAGCTTCACGGGCCTGCGCATGTCCCTGGCCCTGGCCCAGGGGCTGGCCCTGGCCACGGGCGCGGAACTGGCCGGGCTGAACCATCTGGAGCTTTTGGCCGGGGAGGCCGCGCAACTGGCGCCAGGGGCCGTGGCGGCCCTGGTCTGGTCGCGCCGTGGGCAGGTCTATGCCCAGGCCTTCCAGCGCGCCTGCCAGCATGGCGGGGACCGGGCCACGCCCTTCGGCCCGCCGCAGGTGGTGCCGCTCACGGCCATGCAGGACTACCTCTCCGCCCTGCCCCGGCCCTTAAGCCTGCTGGGCGGCGGCCTGCGCCGGAACCTGGCCTTCTTCGAGGCCTTGGCTGAGCGCGACGCGGGCCTGCGCCTGCTGCCCCCGGCCTGGGACGCCGCACGCCCCGCAGCCCTGCTGGACCTGGCCAGCCGCGCGGCCTTCGGGCCGGGGCCGCTTGAGCCGGCCTACCTGCGCGCCTCGGACGCCGAGGACAACCTGGCGGCCTTTGCCGCCAAGCGCGGCTTGAGCGAAGCCGACGCCCAGGCCATCCTCGACCACGGCAGCCGCACGGTCTAAGGCGCAGCTCCTGAAACGTATCTGACGGGGGATGCCGGGACGCCTCAGACGAGGAGGCGGTCCACGGTGTTGCCGAGCTGACGGCCCAGCGGCGTCTGGTGGGCGATCTCGCGCTCCACATGGATGATGCCCTTGAGCACCGTGGAGTGCTTGCGGCCAAGGCGGTCGCCGATGGCGGCCAGGGACAGGTCGGTGTGGCGGCGGCAGAGATAGAAGGCGGTGTTGCGGGCGAGCACGGTCTGCTGGCTGCGGCTTTTGCTTTTCAGCTCAAACTCGTCGATGCCGTAGGTTTTGCAGACAAAGGACACGATGCGCTCCAGGCCGGGCAGGTGGGTCTGCACCGCATAGTTCTCCAGCACCTGCCAGGCCAGCTCCTCGCTGATGTGCTGGCCCAGCAGCCGGGCCTTGAGCACCAGGTTGTTCAGGCAGCTCTCGAGCTGGCGGATGTCCGTGGTCAGGCGCTCGGCCAGAAGCCCGGTGACATTGTCCGGCACCTGGACCTGGAGCGAGCGCGCCTTGCGGCGGAGGATCTCCTCGCGCGTGGCGAAGTCCGGGGCCTCCATCAGGGCCATGAAGCCGGAAGCGAAGCAGGACACGAGCTGCGGGTCCACGTCGTTCAATTCACGGGGCAAAAAGGAGCTGGTGAGCACCACCTTGCAGCCGCGCTGCTGCAAGGCTTTCAGGGTCAGCAGGAGCTCCTCCTGGAGCTTGCCCTTGCCCTGGAAAAAATGGATATCCTCCAGCAGCAGCACGTCCACGGAGTCGCGGAACTCGGCCTTGAAGCGCGCGGCCTCGCGCGCCTTGATGGCCAGGACCAGACGCGTTGTGAACTCCTCGGCCGAGAGGCAGGCGATGGACACCCGGTCGCGGTTCGAACGCTCCGCCAGCATGCGGCCAATGGAGTGCAGGAGATGCGTCTTGCCCAGGCCCGGCCCGGCGCTCAGGAACAGGTGGTCCGTGGACAGGGAGTTGTTGCAGACGCCCTTGGCCGCGGCGCAGGCCAGCTCGTTGCAGGGGCCGACCACGAAATCGTCGAAGCTGAACCGAAAGCGGTTGACGGACCTAGCCCTGGGCGCGTGCCCCAGGGGCAGGGCCAGGGGCGCGGCGGTCTGCCGGGTCTGGGTCTGGGGCTGGGGCGCGGGGCGGCGCTGGTCCACGCTGACCACGATCTCGGCGCGTTTGCCCGTCAGCTCCAGGGCGGCCTCGCGGATGCTGTCCAGAAGGCGGTCCCGCACCCAGGCGGCCACAAACTCATTGGGGGCGGACAGGTGCAGGACATTGTCCTCGACTTTGGCATCGAGCGGCTTGATCCAGAGGGTGAAAAGCCCCTGTTCCAGTCGATTTTCGAGGATGGCAAGCAGTTTTGGCCAGAGGTCCGCATTCATGAGACGTGGTCTACGCTTTGCCAGCCCCCAGGACAAAGCTGCTCAGTGCCGGAAGCACGTCCGAAGGGGGGCGGTGTTCTCTACAGCATAACATACTGAATTCATGCCATTCATTTGCAGCAAAAGCAGCCCAAGGCAAAACCTTGCGTACTCCGGAGGCGTGCTGCACCTTGGCTTGCGAGTCCCTTGTCCCGATCCTGCGGAATCCTGTGCAAAGAATTCTCCACATGGAGATCTTCATTTTTCGTCGAAATCCTAAAAATTTGAGCATATTTCTGCGACTCCGTTTTTCACGGTATCCATGAAACCTGTGAAACATCGGCAGTGCGGGCAGCCTCCCCAGACAAACCACGCCCACTCACGCTTGCCTGCCTGAGGCCCGTGCGGGCTGATTCTTCCGGCTTCCCACAGCCCAGATTGGCCAGCCTGGAAACCCAAGGAGGCGGGACGCTGCGGGGAGACTTGGCAATGAACATTTGCAACACAGCACAATGCTGACGCATTTCAGGGGTGACCAGCCGGAGGCCTTGGGCTGCGGGCATAGGGAGAAAATGCAGGCCTCGACACCCTGCCCGCACAAAATCTGGGCGGGCGTCAGGGCCGTGCGCTGGGGGGGCAGGAGCTAGTCCAGGGACAGGGTGCGCCGGGTCGGTTTGGCCGGACTGCGCCTGGGCACGGTGATGGTGAGCAGGCCCTCGCGCAGCACAGCGCTGATGCCCTCGCCGTCGGCGTCATCGGGCAGGGGGAAGCGCCGGGCAAAGGCGCCGTGGGCGCGCTCCATGAGATGATAGGCCGTGTCAGCGTCCTCGCGGGTGACGGAATCCGGGGGGCGTTCGCCGCGCACCACCAGCGCGCCGTCGGCCACCTCCACCAGCACCTGCTCCGGGGCCACGCCGGGCAGCTCGATGCGCGCCACCAGAGCCTGCGCCGTCTCAAGGACATCGGCCAGGGGCACCCAGACATAGCCAGCACCGCAAGCGCCTGACGGGGCCATGCCCTGCCGGGCCGCATCAAGCAGCCTGTCCATCTGCTCACGGAACTCATCCGCGCCACACCACTGAACCCACTGGCTCTTGCCCATGTTTGGCCTCCGTTGCCTGAGTCCAAGGGATATGCAACTTCTTTCGTCTGCGCAAGATATGGAAACACAAAGTACGTTGCATTCTCTTTTGATTTGGCGTTAGATTTCGGTTGATAAAAATCGGCGAGAAGTTTAACAGGAACCATTCCTGATTAACTCAAGGGGGGATCAATGGACGTCCTGATGCTTTCGCGGCTCCAGTTTGCAGCCGCAACCATGTTCCACTTCCTGTTCGTGCCGCTGACGCTGGGCATCTCGGTGCTCATCGCCGGCATGGAGACCGCCTATGCGCGCACGGGCAAGGACGTGTACAAACGCATGGCCAGGTTCTGGGGCAAGCTCTTCCTCATCAACTTCACCCTGGGCGTGGTCACGGGCATCACCCTGGAGTTCCAGTTCGGCACCAACTGGTCGCGCTACTCGGCCTATGTGGGCGACATTTTCGGCTCGCTTCTGGCCATCGAGGCCACAGCCGCCTTTTTCCTGGAGTCCACCTTCATCGGCGTCTGGCACTTCGGCTGGGACAAGCTCTCGCCCAGGGCCCACGCCACCGCGGCCTGGCTGGTGGCCGGTGCGGGCAACCTCTCGGCCATGTGGATTCTCATGGCCAACGGGTTCATGCAGAACCCCCTGGGCTATGTGTTGCGCAACGGCCGCGCGGAACTGAACGACTTCGTGGCCGTCATGACCAACCCCTGGGCCTGGAACCAATATGTCCACGTCGTGTCCGCGTCCTTCTGCGTGGCGGCCTTCTTCCTCATGGGCATCTCGGCTTGGCACCTCTTGCGCAAGCAGCACGAGGAGTTCTTCCTGAAGTCCTTCCGCCTGGGCATCTACGTGGGCCTGGCGGCCACAGCAGTGGTGGTCGGCCAGGGCCACCTGCACGGCAATCTGGTGGCCAAGCTCCAGCCCGTGAAGCTGGCGGCCATGGAGGCCCACTGGGAGACCCAGAAGAACGCGCCCATGTACCTGCTGCAAATCCCCGACGAGAAGGGCGAGAAGAACCTGGTCGAGGCCCTGCCCGTGCCCGGCCTGCTGAGCTTCCTGGCCTACAATGACCCGAGCGCCGAGGTGAAGGGTCTCAAAGACTTTCCCGCCGCCGACCGGCCGCCCGTGACCATCACCTTCCTGGCCTTCCGCATCATGGTCGGCATCGGCACGCTCATGCCCCTGCTCATGCTCTTCGGCTTCCTGAAGCGCGAGGACCTGGCCAGGTATCCGCTGTACCTCAAGGCCATGGTCTGGGCCATGCCCCTGCCCTACCTGGGCATTCAGGCGGGCTGGGCCGTGGCCGAGGTGGGCCGCCAGCCCTGGATCGTGTACGGGCTCATGCGCACCACAGACGCGGTCTCGCCCATCACGGCTGGCCAGGCCGGAACCTCGCTGGTGGCCATGGTGCTGCTCTACACCCTGCTCGGCGTGGCCGGGGCCTATCTCATGCTCACCTACGCCCGCAAGGGTCCAGTGGACGCCTAGCCGGGTCCAAACCAGAAGCCAACACAAGGGAGTCTGATATGCTCGAGACCATCTGGTTTTTGCTCTGGGGAGTGCTCTGGGCCGTCTACTTCGTGCTGGACGGCTTTGACCTGGGAGTGGGCACGCTTTTGCCCTTCCTGGCCAAAAACGAGTTCGAGAAACGCGCCATGTACAACGCTGGCGGCCCCTTCTGGGACGGCAACGAGGTCTGGCTGCTCTCGGCAGGCGGCGTGACCTTCGCGGCCTTCCCCCTGGCCTATGCCACCATGTTCAGCGGCCTGTACTCCGCCCTGATGCTCCTGCTCTTCGCCCTGATCCTGCGCGGGGTGTCCTTTGAATTCCGCAGCAAGGTGGACAGCGACTCCTGGCGCAGCCTGTGGGACACCTGCCAGGTCCTGGGCAGCTTCCTGCCCGCGCTGCTTTTGGGCGTGGCTTTCGCCAACCTCTTCAAGGGCCTGCCCTTAAACGAGCAGCACGTGAACACCGGCGGCCTGCTCGACCTCCTGAACCCTTACGGGCTCCTGGGCGGCGTGCTGTTCGTGGTCATGTTCTGCCTGCACGGGGCGCTCTGGCTGGCCATCCGCGCCACAGGGGAGCTGAAACAGCGCGCCATCGAAACCGCCGGGAAGCTCTGGCCTGCGGTGCTGGTGCTGGTGCTGGCCTTCCTGGCCTATTCCTTCGTGCACACCAAGCTCTTCGGCAACTACCTGAAGAACCCGCACCTGTTCCTGATCCTGGCCGCCGCCGTGGCCGGGCTGGTCATGGCCCGGGTCTACCTGGCCCAGGGCCAGTTCTGGAAGGCCTGGGGGGGCTCGGCGCTGTTCATCGCCTGCGTGGCCCTGTTCGGCGTGGTGGGGCTGTACCCGTCCATCCTCATCTCCACCCTGAACCCGGCCTGGAGCCTGACCATCATGAACTCGGCCTCCTCGCAGCTGACGCTCAAGATCATGCTCGGCGTGGCGCTGGTCTTCGTGCCCCTGGTCATCGGCTACCAGATCTGGTCGCTGAAGACCTTCAGCCAGCCCATCAGGGACGAGCACGATTTGGAATACTAGCCCGCGCGCCTTCCTCTCTTCGTTTCGTCGTACAGTTGACCAACGAAAAGGGCCGCTCCCGTTTGACGGGAGCGGCCCTTCCTCGTGCGCAGGGACCTTCACCTTCTGCGGGTGGAAAGGCCTAAAAAACAGTCTTGCGCAGCGAGAGGGCCAAGGCTGTGGTCAGCTTGACCACCTCCATGTTGGAGTGGCGGATGGTGGCGGCCATGCGGCGGCCCAGGGTGAGCAGGAGCTTCACGCCCAGTTCCGGCTCGCGCGTGGCCAAGCCGAAGAACAGCTCCCGGCTGGTGGCCAGAAACGTACAGTCCGAGACGGCCGTCACCGTGGCCGAGCGCTGGTCCGAGTCGATGAGGGCGAGCTCGCCGAACACAGGGTGTCCGGCATCGTCCAGGGTGGCCAGCACCTTGCGCGGGGAGACCATGTTCAGCAGGGGCACGCTCAGGCCCGCCATGAGCATGGCCTTGGAGATCTGCACCCGGCCCTTGACCAGGACGAACATCTCATCCCCGGTCTGGCCCTCGGCCACCACAATGCTGCCCGCAGGCCGGGTCTCCTCGCGGAAGATCTCCTGAACCTTGCCGAGCTCGGCGGCGTCCAGGCCGTGGAACACCGGGATGTTCGAGAAGTCCAGCGTTTTCATGGGGTCTGCTCCCCGGCCCCGGAGCGCAGCACCAGCACCCCGTCATACCCGGCCAGGGGCTGGCTGTCCGGGGGATTCACCAGCACGTCGGCGC
Organism: uncultured Desulfocurvus sp.; assembly: GCA_964390575.1. GTDB lineage: Bacteria > Desulfobacterota > Desulfovibrionia > Desulfovibrionales > Desulfovibrionaceae > Humidesulfovibrio. The sequence goes on from CAYMIP010000011.1 coordinate 18,830, forward strand.
CCTGGCTGCCGAGCTTGGTCTCGCGCCCGTGGGATTGAAAAAGCTCCAGGATGAACTGGTCCAGCGCCGAGCCCGTGTCCAGGATGTCCTCCAGGGCCAGGCTGCGCGCAGTCTGGCACAGGGCCAGGGACAGGCTGCCGTCCTGGCGGCGCAGGTTCCGGGCGAATTCCCCCCAAGTGGACGCCCTGTCCTCCTCCGAGAGGCGGCGCAAGGACAGGCCCGGGCGGCCATGCAGGCCGAGCATGGCCTGGAGCAGGTTCCAGGCAGGCGGCGCGGAGCCGAGCAGGGCCAGCACGCCGCTCGAAATCTCGCCCCGGTCGATGAGCTCAGTCACGCCCGCGCGCAGCAGGTGCACGCGGTTCTCGGGCTGGGCGGCCTCGGCGTAGATGGGCACCTTGGCGGCCATGCCGCGCACGGTGAGGGCCGCGTAGATGCTCTGCTGGTCGGACTCGTGGGGGGCCAGGTTGTCCTGGCGCAGGATGTAGATCAGGGCGGCGTGGTCCGGCCTGGCCTTGTGCACCACGTTCTCCTGGGCGATCTTGCCGGCCACGAAGAACAGCCGCTCGCCCAGGTCGAGCTGGAAGGCGATCTCGTCACGGCGCTCCTGGGGCAGGTCCGTGACCAGCACCAGCCCGGCCCCGTCCACCAGGCCGCTCTCGCGCAGGCCGCGCACCAGGCTCGGCACCGAGGAATTCCAACCAAGGATGATGACGTGCCCGCTGATTTTCACTTCCAGGAGCCCCTTGCGTTTCTTGGCCTGGCGCTCCACCAGGAGCGAGGCTAGGTTGCCGGTGAGGGTGGAGACCAGGCCGATGCCGCTGGCCATGACCAGGATGCCGATGACCTTGCCGGAGGTGGTGGCGGGCACGATGTCGCCGTAGCCCACGGTGGTCATGGTGACCACGCTCCACCACAGGGCCTCGAACGCGCCCGGCACGATGCTGCGGCTTTCCAGAAAATAGATGCCGGTGGAGCTCACGGACAGGAGCACCACGATGGCCAGGGCGAGCTTGCAGGTGCCGCCCCGCATCCAGTCAGGCAGCGGGAGCTTGTTCACGACGCCGGGTTCTTCCTTTGGAAACGACTGCTGCTACGGGAGGGAGTGTACCAAAGGGTGCGTAGGAATCAAGGCGGAAATGGCGAAAGGGCTTGCGGCGGCTCAGGAGTCCTTGCGCACCACGCGGTGGACCTGCGCAGGCCTGGCGTGGAACATGCTGCGCCGGTAGAGCGACAGGCAACCCGCCAGGCCGGAGAACACCGCCCCGGCGGTGAGCGCGGCGCGGAACCCGGCAAAGAAGCAGTCCGTGGCACCCAGGCCCAAGGCTGCGGCCCGGCCCTGCGCGCCCGCGAACACCGTGATGGCCGCAGCGATGCCGGAAACCATGCCCACGTTGCGCACCAGGGCCAGAAACCCGCCCACCAGGCCGATCTTGTCCTGGGGGGCGCTGGAGAGCACACTGTTGTTGTTGGGAGACATGAAGATGCCCACGCCCAGGCCGATGATGGCCTGGCCCAGAAAGACGCGCCACAGGGGCGTGTCCGGTCTGAGCCAGGACTGGCCCAGGAGCCCGGCCGAGATCACGGCCAGGCCCAGGGTGGTCAGGGTGGCGAAGTTCACGCGCTCGGAGAGCAGCCCGCTCAAGGGCGAGGCCACGGCCATGACCAGGGGCAGGCTGGAGAGCACGATGCCGGTCATGAGCGGCGAGAGATGCAGCTGCTCCTGCAGGTAGAAGGGCAGGAGGATGGCGTTTGAGAACATGGACATGAAGGCCAGGAAGGCCACCATGTTGCCCGAGAGAAAGGGCCAGATGCTGAACAGCGAGAGGTCGATCATGGGATGGCTGGTGCGGCGCTCCCAGAGCACGAAGCAGGGGAAGGCCACAAGGGCCAGGCCCAGGCAGACCAGCACAAGCGGGGAGGTCCAGCCCCAGTCATGGCCGTGGGTCATGGCCAGGAGCAGGCCGGTCATGCCCAGGGCGAAGAGGCCTGCGCCCGGCAGGTCCAGGGACTCGTCGCGCAGGCGCTCCACCGGGGGCAGAAAGCGCCGGGTGAGCCACAGCCCGCCCAGGCCGATGGGCAGGTTCACATAGAACACGCTGCGCCAGCCGAAGCCCTGGATGAGCAGGCCGCCCAGGCCCGGACCGGCCAGGGAGCCCAGGGCCACGGTCATGCCGATGATGCCCAGGGCCCGGCCCCTGGTGGCGCCGGGAAAGGCGGCCATGATGATGGCCGGGCCGTTGGACATGAGCATGGCCGCGCCCACGCCCTGGACCACGCGCGCGGCGATGAGCGCCCAGAGATCCGGGGCCACGCCGCAGAGCATGGAGGACGCCGTGAAGACCACAAAACCCAGGGAGTACATGCGCCTGCGGCCATACATGTCGCCCATGCGGCCGAACAGCGGCAGCAGGCAGGAGATGACCAGGAAATAGGCGGCCACGGTCCACTGGACCTCTTGCAGGCTGGCCGCGAAGTCCCGCGCCACCGTGGGCAGCGCCGTGTTCACGATGCCCGAGTCCAGCGTGGCCATGAATGTTCCGGACGCGGCCACGCTGAACGCCCGCCAGTCGCCCTTGCTCCCGCCCTGCTCTTCCAGCCGCATAGTCCTCCCAAGCTCAATAAGTTGGGCCTTGGTATTCCATTTGACAGACTCAATCAAGCGTTTTAATCTACCGTTTCAATTGACTCCAAGGAGATCGGCATGACGCAGGATTCAGTTGAGGACACCAAGCGGCGGCTCATGGACGCCGCAGGCGAGGTGTTCTCCAAACAAGGCTTCAAGGCCGCCACGGTGCGGACCATCTGCCGCATGGCCAGGGCCAACGTGGCCGCCGTGCACTATCATTTCGGCGGCAAGGAGGGGCTGTACACGGCCCTGCTTTCCGAGGCCTTTGAGGCCGGGCTGCGCCGCAACCCGCCGGACATGGGCCTGCCCGCCAGCGCCCCGGCGGAAGCGCGCCTGTTCGCCTTCATCCACTCCTTCCTCCTGCGCATGCTGGGCGAGGGCCGATACGCCTGGTGCGGCAAACTCATGGCCAGGGAGATGCACGAGTCCACCCAGGCCCTGGACCACATGGTGGAGCACCACATCATGCCCCTGGCCATGCAGCTGCGCGGCATCGTGGCCGAGATCCTGGGGCCTGGGGCCAATCCCGACGACCCGCAGACCCGGCTCTGCGCCATGAGCATCGCGGGCCAGTGCCAGTACGTCTTCCGCTCCAAGGCCATCATCGACCGCCTAGCCCCGGACCTGCGCTTCGACGAGGCAGGCATCCGCGCCCTGGCCGAGCATATCATGCGTTTTTCCCTCTGCGCCCTGAAGGCTTTCGCGGACTGCGCCGAAAAGGTGGACACGGCCGCGAGCGCATCTTAGGCGCCCGTCCCAACAACGAATCATAAGGACAACTCCGGATGACCCAGAGCGTCTCCTTCGCCCGTCTCGTCCGCACCTGCCGACGCCCGGCCGCCCTGGCCGGAACGCTGGCCCTGGCCGCCGCCCTGCTGGGAATGGCCGCCTGCGGCAAGAACGACGACAAGGGCGGCAAGGGCAAGCGGCCGGTGCCCGTGGCCGTGGCCGAGGCCAAAGCCATGAACGTACCCGTGCTCGTTTCCGCCATCGGCAATGTCGAGGCCTACGCCAGCGTGGCCGTGAAGCCCCAGGTGGGCGGCACCATCGCCCGCCAGCTGGTGCGCGACGGCCAGGACGTGGCCATCGGCACCGCCCTCTTCACCATCGACCAGCGCACCTATCAGGCCTCGGTGCAGGAGGCCCAGGCCCGCCTGCAAAAGGACGAGGCCCAGTCCCAGAAATCCGAGGACGACCTGCGCCGTTTTCAGGCCCTGTTCGAGCAGGGGGCCGTGAGCCGCGAGCAGCTGGAGCAGGTTCAGGCCAACGCCATCGGCCTGCGCGCCTCCCTGGCCCTGGACCGCGCCCAGGTGCAGCAGGCCCGGCTCCAGCTCGGCTACGCCAGCATCACCTCGCCCATTGCGGGCCGCGCCGGGCATGTGCTCGTGCAGGAGGGCAACGTGGTCAAGGCCAACGACGACCGCGTGCTCGTGGTCATCAACCAGGTCGAGCCCATCTACGTGAGCTTCGCCGTGCCGGAAATCCACCTGCCGGAGATACAGAGGCAGTCCCGCCAGGGCACGCTGCGCGTGGAGACCCGCAGCGCCGAGGGTCTGGTGCTGGACACCGGAAGCCTGGCCAGCATCGACAACGCCGTGGACAAGACCACGGGCACCATCCGCCTCAAGGCCGTGTTCGCCAACAAGGAGCGGACACTCTGGCCCGGGCAGTACGTGCGCGCCCACCTGCGGCTCGCCGAGCGCCAGAACGCCGTGGTCGTGCCCTCCCAGGCCATGCAGAGCGGCGTCTCCGGCCCCTTCGTGTTCGTGGTCAAGGCCGACATGACCGTGGACATGCGCAGCGTCACCGTGCTCCCTGGCCCGGACCAGTCCATGGTGGTGGAAAGCGGCCTGGCCCCTGGCGAGAAGGTCGTGGTGGACGGCCAGGTCATGCTCGTGCCCGGCGCGCTGGTGGAGATCAAGGCCGCAGCCCAGGCCCAGAGCCAGGCCAACGCCACGGAGCCTGCGCCAGCAGCCCCTCCGGCCCAGGCCAACGCCACAAGACCCGCCGGAACACGTCCGTGAACCCGGCCAGAATCTTCATCGAGCGCCCGGTCATGACCTCCCTGGTCATGGCCGCCATCCTCATTTTCGGTGTCATGGCCTATTTCAAGCTGCCCGTGAGCGACCTGCCCAACGTGGACTTCCCCACCCTGCAGGTCTCGGCCAGCATGCCCGGCGCCAGCCCCGAGACCATGGCAGCAAGCATCGCCACGCCGCTGGAGAAGGAGTTCTCCAACATCGCGGGCATCGACTCCATGACCTCCACCAACACCTTGGGCAACATGCGCATCACGCTGCAGTTCAACCTGGACCGCAACATCGACGCCGCAGCCCAGGACGTGCAGGCGGCCATCGCCTCGGCCGCGCGCAACCTGCCCTCGGACCTGCCCACACCCCCGGTGCTGCGCAAGGTCAACCCGGCCGACCAGCCCATCCTGTACCTGGCCGTGTCCTCGCCCACCATGCCGCTGTACCGCGTCAACGAGTACGCCGAGACCCTGCTGGCCCAGCGCATCTCCATGATCAGCGGCGTGGCCCAGGTCATGATCTACGGCCAGCAGAAGTACGCCGTGCGCGTGCAGCTCGACCCGAACCAGCTGGCCAGCCGCGAGATCGGCGTGGACGAGGTGGCCGAGGCCGTGCGCAGGGGCAACTCCAACATCGCCACCGGCACCCTGTCCGGCCCCCTGCGCGAGTTTACGGTGCAGGCCAGCGGCCAGCTGAACGACGCTGCGGCCTACCGCCCGCTCATCATCGCCTACCGGGGCGGCGCGCCGGTGCGCCTGTCCGACGTGGGCGACGCCATCGACTCCGCCGAGAACAACAAGCGCTTCAACCGTTTCAACCGCGTGCCGGCCATGATTCTGGCCGTGCAGCGCCAGCCCGGCACCAACACCGTGGGCGTGGTGGACGCCATCAAAAAGGTGCTGCCGGACTACGTGAGCCAGCTGCCCGCCTCGGTCAAGGTGGAAACCCTGATCGACCGCTCGGAATCCATCCGCGAGAGTGTGGACGACGTGAAGTTCACCCTCGTGCTCACCGTGGTGCTGGTGGTGCTGGTGATCTTCCTGTTTTTGCGCAACGTCTCGGCTACCATCATCCCCAGTCTGGCCCTGCCCATGAGCGTCATCGGCACCTTTGCCTGCATGCTCCAGTTCAAGTTCAACCTGGACAACATCTCGCTCATGGCGCTGACCCTGGCCGTGGGCTTCGTGGTGGACGACGCCATCGTAGTGCTGGAGAACATCGTGCGCCACGTGGAGGCGGGCATGCTCCCGCGCGAGGCCGCGCTCAAGGGTTCGGAAGAGATCGGCTTCACCATCGTGTCCATGACCATCTCGCTGGCCGCCGTGTTCCTTCCGGTGCTGTTCATGGGCGGGGTTGTGGGGCGGCTATTCAACGAGTTCGCCGTGACCATCATGGCGGCCATCCTCATTTCCGGCTTTGTGTCCTTAAGCCTCACGCCCATGCTGGCCAGCCTCATGCTCAAGCCGGGCGGGCACACGGCCCATGGGAAGTTCTACGTCGTCACCGAGCGCGGCTTCCAGGCCATGCTGAAGCTCTACGACACCACGCTCAAATGGACCATGCGCCACCGCCGCCTGACCCTGGGCTTTTCCCTGGCGCTTCTGGTCGTCACCGGCGGGCTCTTCGTCATCATCCCCAAGGGCTTCATCCCCAGCGAGGACATCGGCCAGCTGGTGGGCGTCACCGAGGCCGAGCAGGGCATCTCCATCGAGTACATGCTGGAGCACCAGAACCGCGTGGCCGACATCATCGCGGCGGACCCCAACGTGGAGGGCTTCATGTCGCTCGTTGGCGCAGGCGGCCCGAACCCGGCGGGCAACTCCGGACGCCTCTTGATCCGCCTGAAGCCGCGCCACAAGCGCAGCATGAGCGCGGACGAGGTGCTGCAATCCCTGCGGGGAAAGCTGGCGAGCGTGGTGGGCATCAGGACCTTTCTCCAGAACCCGCCGCCCATCAACCTGGGCGCGAGCTACACCAAGGCCTTGTACCAGTTCAGCATGCAAAGCCCGAACACGGCGGAGCTGTTCCAGGCAGCCCAGGCCCTGGAGGCGCGCCTGCGCGAGCTGCCCGAACTCCAGGACGTGAACAGCGACCTGCAGCTCAAGAACCCGCAGCTCAACCTGACCATCGACCGCGACAAGGCCGCCAGCCTGGGCCTCACGGCCATGCAGATCGAGGACGCCCTGGGCATCGCCTATGGCCCGCGCGAGGTCTCGACCATCTATGCGCCGAACAACTCCTACAAGGTGCTCCTGGAACTGGCCCCGAAATTCCAACGCGACCCGCAGGCCGTCAACATGCTGTACGTGCGCGCGGCCTCGGGCAAGCTGGTGCCCTTCCAATCCCTGGTCCGGCAGGACACGGGGGTCGGCCCCATGGCCGTGAACCACTCGGGCCAGCTGCCCTCGGTGACCATCTCCTTCAACCTGAAGCCCGGCGTGTCCCTGGGCCAGGCCGTGGACAAGGTGCAGGGCGTGGCGCGCGGGATGCTGCCCGCCGGATTCAGCACCACCTTCCAAGGCACGGCCCAGGCCTTCAAGTCGTCCTTCGAGGGCCTGTGGGTGCTGCTCGTCGTGTCCATCGTGGTCATCTACATCGTGCTGGGCATCCTGTACGAGAGCTTCATCCACCCGCTGACCATCCTCTCGGGCCTGCCCAGCGCTGGCGCGGGCGCCCTGCTGACCCTCATGCTCTTCCGGCTGGACCTCAATCTGTACGGGTTCGTGGGCATCATCATGCTCATCGGCATCGTGAAAAAGAACGCCATCATGATGATCGACTTCGCGCTGGAGGCGCAGAGGACGCAGGGCAAGGACGGCGAGACGGCCATCTACGAGGGCGCGCTGGTGCGCTTCCGGCCCATCATGATGACCACCATGGCCGCGCTCATGGGCACCCTGCCCATCGCCATGGGCTTTGGCGCCGGGGCCGAGGCGCGCAGGCCGCTGGGCCTGGCCGTGGTGGGCGGGCTCATGGTCTCGCAGCTTTTGACGCTGTACTTCACGCCCGTGTACTACGTGTACCTGGACAAGGCGCAGAGACGGCTCTCCGGCCTGTTTGGACGCGGGAAGAACGGACAAAATCAAGGATAGACAGCCTCCGGCGGCCAAGGGGCCTCAAGGCCCCTTGGCACCCCCAGTAAGCCAAAAGGGCCGGTCGAGCTGCACTCTTCCCGGCCCTTTTGGCTTGGGCAGGATTTCAGGCGGCCCTTCCCGTGACGTTTCCCATGACCTCCCAAAGCGAAGGGTTCCTTCAGACGGCTTTGCGTCTGAAGGAACCCTTCGCGCTATGGGGGGGGCTGGGGGGCAATGAAACCCCGAGGGGGGGCCCCACAGCCGCCGGAGGCAGTTCTTTTCCGCTGGCGGCGGCTAGCCGTCGATGAAGTCTGAAACGAGCTTCATGAGCTTTTCATACTGGGCGGTGGGATCGCCGGACTGCGCGGCCTGCTCGTTGCAGCGCAGCAGGTAGCGGCGCATGATCTGGGTGGTGGCCGCGCGCAGGGCCGAGCGCACCGCCCGCACCTGCACCAGGATGTCCTCGCACTCCTTGCCCTCTTCGATCATGCGCTGGATGCCGCGCACCTGGCCCTCGATGCGCTTCATGCGCGCCATGACATCCTTCTTGAGGGCTTCCTGATCCTTGACTTCCTTGGCCATGTCCGCCTCCTGGTGGGGTATGGGCGTCGGCATGCCCGTGGCGCATCCCGGCGGCTGAACCGCTGCCTCGCCTCCCCCATGCCCGCATGGGGTACGCAGGCCGCAGGACGCGCTGCTGCTGCTGTGCATGTCACCGAATGCAGAACTTGGCAAGTGGAGGCCTCCGTGCTGAAGGACCGTCGACAGGCCGCAATGCACCGCGCGACGGACTGGTACCATATATTCCAGACCAATTCAATCCGATTTTATCCGTCCTGCTGCATGTCCGCCAGGCTGGCCGGGGTGCTCTACCGCCCCCGGCCAGCCGCGGCAGGCTACTTCTTCTTGTTGTCGATGATCTCGCAGGTGTTGTCCTTCTGGCACTTGATGGTGGCCTCGAGGTAGTACACGTCCTTCACGTCCTTGCGCACGTCGCGGGTCATGTAGAAGGCCTCGCCGCTGCGCGCGCCGGTGGCGCAGACAAAGACCACGGGCTTGTCGAACTTCATGTCCTTGAGCTTCTTCTCCAGCTCGTTCACGGTCAGGTTCACCGCGCCCTTCACGTGCCCGGCCGCATACTCGTCGGCGTCGCGCACGTCGATGACGAGCAGGCTGTCCGGCTTCTCGGCCATGATCTTCTTGAACTGCTCGACGTTGAAGGCGCCCTCGACCCCGCCGGACTGGACCTTGAGGCCGCCGCCCGAGCTGGTCGACCCGTACAGCTTGACCCAGGCGGGCTCGCCGGCCTCGCAGACCTTCACGTTGGAGTAGCCCAGGGACTGGGCCTTGAGCGCGCTCTTGTGGCTCAAGGGACACTCGTAGCCGCCGCAGAAGAAGACCAGCAGCGAGGACTTGTCAGCGGGCAGCAGGCCGACCTTCTTCTCAAAGACGGAGTCCGGAATGGCCACGGCCGAGGGGATGCTGCCCTCCAGGAACTTCACCAGCGGGCGGGAGTCCACCAGCAGGTAGTTCTCGCCCTTGGTCAGCAGGTCCTTGACCGCCTCCACGCCGATGGCCGGATAGTTGCCCTTGGCCACCCACTCCGGGTAGCCGCCGGGGAACACCTTCACGTTCTTGTAGCCCAGCTTCTCGGCCTTCCTGGCGGAAGCGTGGGAGAGCCTGCACTCCGGGCCTTCGCAGTAGAACACCAGGGTGGTGTTCTTGTCCTTGGGCAAGAGCTCCGTCTTCTTCTCAAACTCGCTGTCCGGCAGGCTGATGGCCGTGGGGATGTACCCGCCCACGTACTTGGCCAGATACGGGCGCGAGTCGATGAGCTTCACGCCCTCGGGGTTCGGAACCTTCACCAGGGGCTTCACGAAGTCGATGGTCACGAGGTTCTTGTAGAACCAGTCCGGGTTGGCGGCCTGGGCCTGCGCCGCAAAGGCCAGGGTCAGGAGCGCCAGCAGAAACACCTGGACAAATCGCTTGCAGGATCGCTTGCCGTTCCACATGGGATTCTCCTGTGTTCGAGGGTTTGCCACATGATGACGGGTCGGAGGACTCCCCCCGCGCCCGGATGAACCAATGGAAACGGGCGGACTACTTCACGCCCGTGTCGTCGCCCAGATCGGCCTTTTCGCCGGAATCCAGCGCCTCCAGCCACAGGCCGTGGTGGTGGCGGGCGTAGTCCTCGGGCACCTGGCCCGTGAACATGCTGCGCAGGCCGGGCTTTTCCTCCGGCGAAACGGCCGCCATGTAGATGTGAACCAGGAGCCCCGCGAAGACCAGGCCCACGGCCAGGTAGTGCAGGGCCACGGCCCAGCCGATGAGCCCAGTGGCCGCAGCCGGGAGCAGCTTGGCGGAGAGGAGCAGCACCAGGCCCGTGGCCACGATGGCCGCCCCGCCCAGCACCGAGGCCTGGGCAAAAGCCTTCTGACCCATGTTGTAGTAACCCTGGGGCGGCAACTCACCACCGATGCCGACCGTCATGCGGCCCATCTTGCGCACCAGCCAGCTGAGGTCGCCGGGGCGCACGGAGAAGACCTCGCGCAGGAAAAACCTGGCCCCGGCCGCGTTGACCGCCAGGTACGCGGCCAGGCCGAGCACCCAGACAACGCCCGCCACCTCGTGGATGACGAGCAGCACAGCGCCGCCCGCAGTGCCGCCGCCGAACAGGGCGCGTAAGCCGTCCGGGAGCCACGCGCCCAGCGGGTTCAGGCGCTCGTTCTTGATGAGCCCCAGGCCGCTGATGAGCAGCACCAGCCAGCAGCCCGCGTTGAACCAGTGGATGAGGATGTCGGAGCGCTCGTGGCGTCTAATGGTCCGCATGGCCGTCCTCCTTCGTGGCGTCGCCTGAGCCCGCGCCAGCCCCGGCAATCAACTGGCGGCCGAGCATGACCAGCACGCCAAGGCCGGACAGGCCCACGGCCCATTGCACCGCCGGAGCCACCAGGCCAGCCAGGAAATCAAAGGACAGCGGGTTCACCGGCTGCACGGCCCAGCCGTCCGGCGCGGTGCTGGCGATGTAGTACATGTTGGGTTTGGTGTCCCTGGCCTTGGCAACGACGCGTACCACCCGGCCCTGGTTGGCGGCCAGGAGCTTCGCGGCGTCGCTGCCGGGGTCATTGATGTCGCCGAAGACGCGCGCCTTGGTGGGGCAGGTGTCCACGCACGCGGGGGCCAGCCCGGCCGCCCTCCGTTCCGGGCAGTAGGTGCACTTGTCGGCCACGCGCCGCACCGGATCGCGGAAGCGCGCGTTGTAGGGGCAGGCGGCAATGCAGTTGCCGCAGCCGATGCACAGCTTGGAGTCGATGACCACCGTGCCGTCGGCCGCGTTCTTGAAGGTGGCCCCGGTGGGGCAGGCCGCCACGCAGCTGGGCTCATCGCAGTGCATGCAGGCCCCGGGCTGGAAGTGGCCGCGGCCCAATTTCGTAAAGCCGGGCTTGCCAGTCTCCACGGCTGGCACAGCCTCCTTGACCCAGTTGCGCCAGACCCCGCGCGGCACGTGGTTGGCCTGCTTGCAGGCGGCCAGGCAGGCCTTGCAGTCGATGCACTTGCCTGAGTCGATGACCATGGCGAGTCTTTGGGTGCTCATGCGGCCCCCTTCTTGCGCACGCTGAGGAAGGTCTCATGGATGGCCGAGTTGCCGCAGATGGCGTCGAAGCGGCTCTCCATGAGCTCCACGATGCTGGCCCCCACACCCCTGGTGCGTGAAAGCCCGCCGGAGATGCTCCCGAACCCGCTGTGCATGTACACGGTGTCCTTGCGGATCTTGGGCGTGACCAGGGCGCGCAATTCGCCCTTGCCCACCGGGCTCTCCACCTGGACCAGATCGCCCTGCCGGATGCCCAGCTCCTTGGCCGCCTCCGCATTGAGCCAGAGGGTGTTCTCCGGCTCGAACTCGGACAGCAGCGCGTTGTTGGTGCTGCTGCCCTGGGTGATGCAGGCGCTGCGGCCCGCCACCAGCCGGAACCTTCGGTTCTTCTCCGGGGAAGCCTTGGGCGGCGCATAGACCGGCAGCGGGTCCAGGCCCAGGTCCGCGTAGCGCGAGCAGTACAGCTCGATCTTCTGGCTGGGGGTCTTGAAGCTCTGCCCGTCGGTGCTGCCAAGGGGCGGATTGGGCGGATAGAACACCCCGTCGCGCTTGAGTATTGCTGCGGCCTCCGGGAAGGCGGCCAGCTGCATCTCGCGGTACTTGGGGATGTCGAAGTTGAAGAACTCGGCCAGGCCGAGCTTGCCCGCCAGGGCCTTCAAAATGTCGAACACCGGGCGACTCTGGTGCAGCGGCGCGATGACCGGGTCGCGCCAGACGAGGCACGCGCCCTCGGCCCCGGCCTGCAGCGCCTGCACCGGATCCTGGCGCTCCAGGCCGCTGGGCGCGGGCAGCACCAGGTCGGCCATCCAGGCCGTGTCGCTCATGGTGATGTCCACCACCACCATGAAGTCCAGCTTGTCGACCATCTCGCGGGTCTTCCTGCGCTCCGGCGCGGTGGCCATGGGGTTGGTCTTGTACACGAACCAGCCCTTGATGGGGTACGGCGCGCCCTTGAGCACCGCCTCGCGGGTGAGCACAAAGGAGCCCTCGTCGTCAAAGAGCAGGGGCACGCTCCCCGCGTCCACGCGGCCCGGGGGGTTGTCGTCGTAGAAGGGCGGCTCAAAGGGCGGCTTTTTCAGGCCCGCCGGGCGCGCCGGGACCAGGCCGCCGGGGCGGTCGTAGTTGCCCAGGAGCGCATTGACGATGGCGAAGCTGCGGCGGATCTGGGTGGAGTTCTCGTAGTCCGAGCTGCGGCGGCCGGGATAGACCATGGCCGCCGGGGCCGCAGCGGCCAGCTCCCGGGCGATGCGGACGATGTCCTCGGCCGGGATGCCGGTCTCCTGCTCGGCCCACTCCGGGGTCAGCTCCGCCACGTGGGCGGCCAGCTTGTCCAGCCCGCTGGTGCGCTCGGCCATGTACCTGGCGTCGAACAGCTTCTCCGAAATGATGACGTGCGCAAGCGCCAGCATGAAGGCCATGTCCGTGCCGGGGCGGATGGGGTGCCACTCTGAGGCCAGGGCCGCGCTCTTGGTGTAGCGCGGGTCCAGCACCACCACCTTGGCTCCGCCCTGCATGATGGACACCAGGTCCATGCTGTCGGGCGTGACCAGGGCCTCCAGGCGGTTGGCCCCGGCCAGGATGACGTATTTCGAGTTTTTGACGTCGGGCAGGGGCACGTCGCCAAAGGTGTCCACAAAGGCGCGGCTGCCGGAGAGCAGGCACAGAGACTCGTGCGAGGTGACGTTGTAGGAGCCGAAGGCCTCGGCAAAGCGGTTGACGAACTGGCTCTGCATGTCCGCCCCGGCGCTGAAGAGCATGCCGCAGCGGGTGTATTTGGCCGCGATGTCCTTCATCTTGGCGCTCGCCAGCTCAATGGCCTCGTCCCAGGAGATGGCCTTCCACTTGCCCTCGCCCCGTTTCCCCACGCGCAAGAGCGGCGTCTTCAGGCGGTCCGGGTCGTAGACCTGGTCCACGCCCGCATTGCCCCGGGCGCAGAGCATGCCGCGCGACTTGGTGAACCTGGGGTTGGGGTCGAGCTTTGTGATGACGCCCTGCTCCACCCGGGCGATGAGCCCGCAGCGGTTGAAGCACATGTCGCAGACGCTGTGCTTCGACTCCCATTTGGGCGCAGAGGCTGGCCCAGCGGCGCGGGCGTCGGATGCCGTGGCGACGGGCGCGGTGGCGGCGGAAACCGCAGTGGCGGCCACCGCCGTGGCCGAGGCCCCGGCCAGGCGCAGGAAGTCGCGCCGGGACATTCGCTTGCTCTCGTTCTGGCTCATGGTCAGTCCCCTTCAGGGTCTGGCGGCGGGCCGGAGGCGGAACGCCCCGGCCCATGCACGCCGCCCGGCTTCTTGCCGCCTGCTAGTTGCACTTGGCCGGAGAGGGAGAATCCTTGGCAAAGTCGTGCAGGTAGCTGAAGATGTCGGTGCGGTCCTCGGCGGACAGCCCCTTCCACTCCTTGGCGCACTTGACGCTCTCCCACTTGGCGAAAACCTTCTTCCACTCGGCCTGGGTCTTGGAATTGGGGGACAGGTCAGAGGCGGATGAGCCGTGGCAGGTGCGGCACTTGGCGCGGTAGGTGTACTTACCCTTACGGGCGTTGCCCTCGGCGGCGAAGGCCAGGCTCACGGCAGCCAAAATCAGGACAAGGGCGGCAAAGATGCCAGTGCTGCGCTTCATGATGCTCTCCTTATGTGGGTGCTGTCTGGTGTGTCGTGCCCGCAGGCAAGCGGCCCGCCACGCGTTTTTCCTTGCGCTGAGTCCAATATACCCATACTGGGTACATGTGTCAAGGGCGCACGGGAATATTTCCACAAAGCGTTGACCGGCGGGCTCCCGGTGCTTACAGAGCATGAGTGCCCGCCTGCTCTGGCGCACCCCAAGGAAGGAATGCAATGAACATAGGCCCCTACAGCTTCGAGGAATTCAAGGCCAAGGCCGCGGCCTTCCACGGCTACCCCGCGCCGGGACTCTTGATCGGCGGGTACATGGTGGAGCTGGCGCGCCGGGGGCTGCCCGAGGGCACCCTTTTCGAGGCCGTGGTGGAGACGCCCAAATGCCTGCCCGACGCCGTGCAGATTCTGACCCCCTGCACCGTGGGCAACGGCTGGATGCGCGTGCTGAACCTGGGCCGCTACGCCGTGGCCTTGTTCGACAAGCACACCGGCGCAGGCTTCCGCGTCTGGCTCGACCTGGACAAAATGGAGCCCTATCCTGAAATACGCTCCTGGTTTCTCAAGCTCAGGAAAAAAGCCGACCAGGACACGGACAAACTGTTCCGCGAGATCGAGGCCGCGGGCGAGAGCCTCTGCTCCATGACCCCCATCCAGATGAGCGAGCGCGGGCGCAAACACAAAGGCATGGGCCGCGTGGCCCTGTGCCCCATCTGCACCGAAGCCTACCCCGCTCCGGACGGGGCCATCTGCCGGGGCTGCCAGGGCGAGGCCCCATACCTTTGCGCGCCCGTGGCCCTGGCCGAACCAGCGCTGACCGCCGTGCCCGTGGCCGAGGCGGTGGGGCACCGCGCCCTGCACGACATGACGCGCATCGTGCCCGGAGAGTCCAAAGGCGTGGAGTTCCAGGCCGGGCAGATCCTCACCGGCGGCGACGTCTGCCGTTTGCAGCAGATGGGCCGCGCCAACGTCTTTCTTGAGCAGGACGCGCCAAGCGGCTTTGTGCACGAGAACGAGGCCGCGCTGGTTTTTGCCAGGCTCATGGCGGGCGAAAACGTGCTCTTTGACGAGACCCCGCGCGAGGGCAAGATCAACTTCCGCGCCGCCCTCACCGGCGTGTTCGAGTTGGACCGCGAGCGCCTGGAGGCCTTCAACCTGGTGCCGGACGTGACCTGCGCAGCACGGCACCACGGTGTCTTGGCCGAGGCGGGCAAGGGCCTGGCCGGGGCGCGGGCCATCCCGCTCTTTCTCTCGGCCGAGAACTTCCGCAAGGCCCAGGCCGTGCTGGCCAGCGGCCCGCTGTTCCGCGTGGCCCCGCTCAAGGCCGCCCGCGTGGGCGTGCTGGTGACAGGCAGCGAGGTCTTCCAGGGGCTCATCGAGGACAGGTTCGCGCCCATCGTGCGTGAGAAGGTGGAGAGGCTGGGCTCCGCCGTTGTGGCCGAGGCCATCGTGCCGGACGACTCGGAACTCATAGCCAAATCCGTGGGCAAGCTGCTCTCAGCAGGGGCTGACCTCATCATCACCACGGCCGGGCTCTCGGTGGACCCCGACGACGTGACCCGCAAGGGCCTTGTCGAGGCGGGGCTTACGGACATGCTCTACGGCGCGCCGCTCTTGCCCGGCGCCATGACGCTGCTGGGGCGCATCGGGGCTGCGAAAGTCATGGGCGTGCCTGCCTGCGCCCTGTTCCACAAGGCCACCAGCTTCGACATCCTGCTGCCGCGCGTGCTGGCCGGGATGGAGATCACCCGCCGCGACCTGGCCCGGATGGCCGAGGGCGGCTTTTGCCTGGATTGCCGCACCTGCGTGTTCCCCAAGTGTCCCTTCGGGAAGTAGCAAGGCCCCAAGTGTCCCTTTGAAAAGAGCGGCAGCGCGCGCCCCTTTCGGAGCGTAACGTGGAGCCGGGAATCCGCGCGGCGTCTTGACGGAATGGAGCATTCTCTTTATTTTAGGGCAGAGCTGGAAAAGGAGCGCGCCATGCCCGAATCCGTCCGAGCACTTGTCGAGCGCTTTAAGCCCCCCGTGAGCCTGGGTGCCTTTGGCACGGTGTTCACAGACACCACGCAGTTCATGAACATCGGCTACGGCGACGTCATCAGCGTGGGGGCAAGGCACTACCTCGTCATGGGCGACGAGAAAGAGCGCCGCTTCGGCATGGAGGACCCCAAGTTCTGGGTCAAGCGCTGCATCGAGCTGGAGTCCGGCCTGTACCGCATCCTCAAGCTGGAGTTCCAGGAAAGCTTTGACCAGCACATCGGGCCGCTGACCATCACCTGCCACCGGAGCGCAGTGAAGGAGGCGCGCATCCTGCGCCTGGTCGAGGGCGACCCGCGCTTCATGCAGGGCCAGGGCCACAAGGACGAGCGCGGCAACCTGGTGCGCGTGCTGGAGCGCGTGGCCGGGCGCAGGCTGGACCTCAACATCGAGGACATCCAGGCCGAGCACCGCGAGTATTTCTTTGATCTCTTTCCCGGCATCCTGGAGCGCTTCATGGCCGCCTGCCGGGCCATCGCCCACCTGCACCAGCACGGCGAGACCCACGGCGACATCCGCCGCGACCACCTCTACGTGCACTTCCAGACCGGCGACTACTGCTGGATCGACTTCGACTACGGCTACGACTCCGTGGAAAACCCCTTTGGCCTGGACCTCTTCGGCCTGGGCAACATTCTGTCCTTCATCAGCGGCAAGGGCGTGCACGCCATCCAGGATCTGGACACGGACGCCCTGGGCATCACCGAGGCCGACTGCGCCCTGTTCTTCCGGAACCGCATGGTGAACCTGCGCAAGATCTTTCCCTACGTGCCAGAGGACCTGAACCGGGTGCTCATGCACTACTCGGCCGAGTCCGAGGTCTTCTACGAGAGCGTGCCGGAGCTTCTGGCCGACCTGGAACCCTGCCTGGACGGCCTGCGCCGGGCCTGAGACACAACCCCACGAGCAAGCACGGAGGGCCGCATGGACTTCACAAACATCCTCATCAGCGTGGACGCCTCGGACAATGCCCTGCGCGCCGTGGACTACGCCAGCGCCATCCTCGGCAACGCCCAGGGCGTCCGCGTGACGCTCCTGTACATCGAGCGCGCCCCGAACCGCGACCTCTTCGAGACCGAGACCGCCTGGCTGGCCCAGTGCAAGCTGGACCACGACCGCGTGTTCGACTTCCTCAAGACCGCGCGCGCCCGGCTGCTGGCGGCTGGCCTGCCGGATGCGGCCGTGTCCGAGCGGGCCGTGCTGTGCAGCGCGGAGCCGAGCATCGCCCAGACCATCCTGGACGTGCAGCAGGAAGGCGGCTTCGGCACCCTGGTGGTGGGCCGCCGGGGCCTCACCAAGGGCGAGGAGTTCCTCTTCGGCAGCGTGTCCAGCAAGCTGGTGCACAACGCCAAGAACTGCGCGGTGTGGGTGGTGCAGTAGGCCCCCAAAAGCCCAAGGCCGCAGACGGAGCCCGTCTCCGCCAGCGGCCGTGTGCCAAGGGGGTATGTCTTTTGAGAGGTTCTCTCGCCAGTGCCGTCTCTTCGGACAGCGGGCCGGGAAGCTTTAGGCTCCTGGCGCTCTTTCCCGGCAGCCGGGGCCAAGGCTGGCGGCCAGCACAACCAGGGTCGTTTTTTCTCGCGTCATGGCGCCTCCTCGAAAACTGGCTGGGGCGCCATGAACAATGCCTGGAAAATTCGCGCAATCCTGTCACCGCACAGACCCGCTTGCGGCCACCCGCCACGGGGAACGCCAGAGGCTTGCCCCTTGCCTGCGGGCAACGAATGGCGTAGATATCTCGCGTTTCAACGCCCGGTACAAACCACTCCAACCCCAGAAGCGGCGGAATCAATGCCCAAGCGCACAGACATCAAGAAAATCATGCTCATCGGCTCCGGCCCCATCGTCATCGGTCAGGCCTGCGAGTTCGACTATTCCGGCACCCAGGCCCTGAAGGCCCTGAAAGAGGAAGGCTACGAGGTCATCCTAGTCAATTCCAATCCGGCCACCATCATGACCGATCCGGAGCTGGCCGACCGCACCTACATTGAGCCCATTGAGCCCGGCACCGTGGCCAAGATCATCGAGAAGGAGCGCCCGGACGCCCTTCTGCCCACCCTGGGCGGCCAGACCGCGCTGAACACCGCCCTGGCCCTGGCCGAGATGGGCGTGCTGGAGAAGTTTGGCGTGGAGCTCATCGGCGCAACCATACCCGCGATTCAGAAGGCCGAGAGCCGCGAACTGTTCCGCGCGGCCATGGAGAACATCGGCCTCAAGGTGCCCAAGAGCGGCATCGCCCGCAGCATGGACGACGTGCGCGAGATCGGCCGCAGCCTGCCCTTCCCGCTCATCATCCGCCCGGCCTTCACCATGGGCGGCACCGGCGGCGGCGTGGCCTACAACATGGAGGACCTGGAGTCCATCTCCGCCCAGGGCCTGGCCGCCAGCATGAAGAGCGAGATCATGATCGAGGAGAGCGTGCTCGGCTGGAAGGAGTTCGAGCTGGAGGTGATGCGCGACAAGAAGGACAACTGCGTCATCATCTGCTCCATCGAGAACCTGGACGCCATGGGCGTGCACACCGGCGACTCCATCACCGTGGCCCCGGCCCAGACCCTCACCGACGACGAGTACCAGAAGATGCGCGACGCCGCCCTGGCCATCATGCGCGAGATCGGCGTGGAGACCGGCGGATCCAACGTCCAGTTCGCCATCAATCCCAAGAACGGCGACATGGTCATCGTGGAGATGAACCCGAGGGTGTCGCGCTCCTCGGCCCTGGCCTCCAAGGCCACGGGCTTCCCCATTGCGAAGATCGCGGCCAAGCTGGCCGTGGGCTACACCCTGGACGAGATCCCGAACGACATCACGCGCGAGACCATGGCCAGCTTCGAGCCCTCCATCGACTACTGCGTCATCAAGATTCCGCGCTTCACCTTCGAAAAGTTTCCGGGCTCCGAGGACTACCTGACCACGTCCATGAAAAGTGTGGGCGAAACCATGGCCATCGGCCGCACCTTCAAGGAGGCCTTGCAGAAGGGCCTGCGCTCCCTTGAAGTCGGCATGCCCGGCCTGGGCAAGAAGTTCGAGGCCTGCACCCTTGAAAAGAGCGAGATCCTGCGCCTGCTGCGCAAGCCGAACTCGGAGCGGATCTTCGCCGTCAGAAACGCCATGCGCAGCGGCTTCTCCATCGACGAAATCTACGAGGCCAGCTTCATCGATCCCTGGTTCCTGCGCCAGATCCGCGACATCCTGGACCTGGAGACGGAGCTCAAGACCTTTGGCCTGAAGCAGCAGGTGGAGGCGGCCAACGCGGCGCTTGCGCCCCTGCTCAGACGCGCCAAGGAGTTCGGCTATTCCGACCGGCAGCTGGCCGTGCTCTGGAACACCAACGAGGACGCCCTGCGCGCCCTGCGCAAGTCGCTGGGCATCATCCCCACCTTTTATCTGGTGGACACCTGCGCCGCGGAGTTCGAGGCCTACACCCCCTATTTCTACTCCACCTACGAGACCGGCTCGGAGATCGAGTCCAAGCCCGTGAAGAAGGTGGTCATCCTGGGCGGCGGGCCGAACCGCATCGGCCAGGGCATCGAGTTCGACTACTGCTGCTGCCACTCCTCCTTTGCGCTCAAGGAGATGGGCGTGCAGTCCATCATGGTCAACTCCAACCCGGAGACCGTGAGCACGGACTACGACACCTCCGACCGCCTGTACTTCGAGCCCGTGACCTACGAGGATGTGCTGAACATCGTGGAGTTCGAGAAGCCCGACGGGGTCATCGTGCAGTTCGGCGGGCAGACCCCGCTGAACCTCGCCGTGGCCCTCAAGAAGGCCGGGGTCAAACTCATCGGCACCCCGCCGGAGAGCATCGACCGGGCCGAGGACCGCGAGCTGTTCAGCGCGCTCATCCGCAAGCTGCACCTGAAGCAGCCCGCCAGCGGCACGGCCATGACCCTGACCCAGGCCTCGCAGATCAAGGACGGCCTGGGCTACCCGCTGGTGCTCCGGCCCTCCTATGTCCTGGGCGGGCGCGGCATGGAGATCGTCTACGACGACGAGGAGTTCGACAACTACTTCCGCAAGGCTGCGATCATCTCGCCCGAGCACCCCATCCTCATCGACAAGTTCCTGGAGAACGCCATCGAGGTCGATGCCGACGCCCTGTGCGACGGGGAGGACACCTACATCGGCGGCATCATGGAGCACATCGAGGAGGCCGGGATACACTCGGGCGACTCGGCCTGCGTTTTGCCCCCGCACACCATCGCGCCGGAAATCGTGGCCGAGATCGAGCGCCAGACCAGGGAATTGGCCAGGGAGCTGGGCGTGGTGGGCCTGATGAACATCCAGTTCGCCATCAAGGACGGCGAGGTCTACATCCTCGAGGTCAACCCGCGCGCCTCGCGCACGGTGCCCTTTGTCAGCAAGGCCACGGGCGTGCCCCTGGCCAAGCTGGCCACCCGCGTCATGATGGGCCAAAAGCTGAAGGACTTGCAGCCCTGGACCATGCGCAAGAAGGGCTACGTCTCGGTCAAGGAGTCGGTGTTCCCCTTCAACCGCTTCCCCGGCGTGGACATCCTGCTCGGACCCGAGATGCGCTCCACCGGCGAGGTCATGGGCATCGCCGAGACCTTCGGCCTGGCCTTCATGAAGGGCCAGCTGGCCGCCGGGCAGCGCCTGCCGGAATCCGGCACCGTGTTCATCTCCGTCAACGACCGCGACAAGGCGCCCATCACAGCCGTGGCCAGGGCCTTTGCCGAGCTGGGCTTCAAGATCGTGGCCACCGGCGGCACGGCCGACCACCTGGCCGAGGCCGGCGTTGCCGTCACGCGCGTGCTCAAGGTGCAGGAGGGCCGCCCCAATGTGGTGGACCTCATCAAGAACAAGGCCATCGACCTGCTCGTGAACACGCCGTCCGGCAAGCGTACGGTCAACGACTCCAAGGAGATCAGGCAGACGGCCCTGCTCTACGGCGTGCCTTACACCACCACGGTGGCCGGGGCCGCAGCCATGGCCCAGGCCATCTTTGAGGAACGCGGCCAGGGGCTCGGGGTGACCTGCCTCCAGGACTACTACAGCAGGCAATAGCGGCCCGCGAGAGGGCAGCGGCAAAGGCCGGGTGGCGCTCTTGCCCTCCGGCGGATAGTGTATTGCATCACCGGCGGTGAAAGCCCCGGACAGGACACACCATGAAGCGTGACTATTGCGGCCTCTTCGGCATCTACGGACACCCCGAGGCCGCGCGCATGGCCTATTTCGGCCTCTACGCCCTGCAGCACCGCGGGCAGGAGTCCGCAGGCATCGTCACCTGGGACGGCGCGGGCATCCGCGAGCAGCGCGGCATGGGCCTGGTGCACGATGTGTTCAGCGAGCGCCATCTGGGCAAGGAGCTCAAGGGGAACATCGCCCTGGGCCACGTCCGCTACTCCACCACCGGCGTCTCCCTGATCCGCAACGCCCAGCCCTTCCTGGTGCGCTTCAAGGACTGGCACATCGCCGTGGGCCACAACGGCAACCTGGTGAACACCTGGGAGCTGCGGCGCGAGCTGGAGAACGAAGGCTCCATCTTCCAGACCACCATGGACACCGAGGTCTTTGTCCACCTCATCGCCAAGCACATGAACGGCGGCACCATCGAGGAGGCCATCATCAAGGCCTGCTCGCGGGTCAAGGGTGCGTACTCACTCCTGATTATGGCCAACAACAAGCTCATCGCCATCCGCGACCCGCACGGCTTCCGGCCCCTGTGCCTGGGGCGGCTGGGCGACAATTATGTCTTCGCCTCCGAGACCTGCGCCTTTGACCTGATCGAGGCCGAATACATCCGCCAGGTGGAGCCGGGCGAGATGATCGTGGTGGAGGGCGGGCGCCTGACCAGCCACCGCCTGCTGGAGACCGCCCCCAAGCGCCAGTGCATCTTCGAACTCATCTACTTCGCCCGGCCCGACTCCATGGTCTTTGACGAGGGCGTGTACGAACGCAGGAAGACCATGGGCGCGGCCCTGGCCCGCGAGGCGCCGGTGGACGCGGACTTCGTCATGCCCTTCCCGGACTCCGGCAACTACGCCGCCGTAGGCTACTCGCAAGCGTCCGGCCTGCCGCTGGAGCTGGCCATGATCCGCAACCACTACGTGGGCCGCACCTTCATCCAGCCCTCCCAGGACATGCGCAACTTCAGCGTGCGCGTGAAGCTGAACCCCGTGCGCAGCATGATCGAGGGCAAGCGCATCCTCATCGTGGAGGACTCCATCGTGCGCGGCACCACCATCCGCACCCGCGTGAAGAAGCTGCGCGAGCTGGGTGCGCGAGAGATCCACATGCGCGTGTCCTGCCCGGCCATCCGCTTCCCCTGCTTCTACGGCATCGATTTCTCGAGCAAGGGCGAACTCATCGCCGCCACCACCCCGGTGCCCGACATCGCCCGGTTCATCGGCCTGGACAGCCTGCACTACCTGACCCTGCCCGGCCTGCTGGACTCCGTGGTGGAGAAAAACGCCCACTGCCTGGCCTGCTTCGACGGCAACTACCCCATTGCGCCCTGCGCGCACCAGGGCAAGATGTGCCTGGAGTCCGAGTCCAAGGTGGTGGGCTAGGAGCTGCGATGAACCAGCACGCGGGCAACGGCACCCCTCCGGACTCCCTGGCAGGCGACGACTGGCTCGCGCTGGCCCGCGAGGTGCTGGACATCGAGATGGAGGGCCTGGCCGCCGTGCGCGGGCAGCTGAACGGGAGCTTCCTGGCGGCCCTGGAAGCCCTGGCCGCCTGCACGGGCCGGGTGGTGGTCACGGGCATCGGCAAGTCCGGGCTTGTGGCCCGCAAGATCGCGGCCACGCTGTCCAGCACCGGCACCCCGGCCTTTTTCCTGCACCCCGTGGAGGGCGCCCACGGCGACCTGGGCATGATCCGGCCGCAGGACGTGGTGCTGGCCCTGTCCAACAGCGGCGAAACCGACGAGCTGAACAGCCTGCTGCCCGCCCTGCGCGCCCTGGGAGCGCAGGTGCTGGGCATCACCTCCGGCGCGGACTCCACCCTGGCGCGGCTCAGCGACGTGGTCATCGAGGCGCGCGTGCCGCGCGAGGCCTGCCCCATGAACCTGGCCCCCACGGCCAGCACCACTGCGGCCCTGGCCGTGGGCGACGCCCTGGCCGTGTGCCTGATGCGCATCAAGGACTTCGGCACCAAGGACTTCAAGCGCGTGCACCCCGCCGGAGCCCTGGGCGCGCGCCTGTCCCTGCCGGTGGCCATGCTCATGCACACAAAGAACCTGCCCCTGGTGGCCCAGGCGGCCCCCGTGTCCCAGGCCCTGGCCGCCCTGAACGCCGGGGGCTTCGGCCTGGTGGCCGTGACGGACGAGGCCGGGCGGCTTGCGGGCGTGCTCACCGACGGCGACGTGCGCCGCATGCTGTTCCATGAAAACGGCTACAACCCCGCCTGGCCGGTCTCCGCCTTCATGACGGTCAACCCGCGCAGCGTGGCCGCCACGGCCACGGCGGCCCAGGTGCTGGACCTCATGGAGGCCCGGCAGATCACCGTACTGCCGGTGCTGGCCGAGGACGGCGGCCTGGCCGGGCTCGTGCATGTGCACGACCTGCTGGGCAAGGGCCACGTGCGCTTCGCCCCGGAGTAACCCCTGGACATGAAGAGCGCCACCCCTGTCCGTGACGCGGACGCCTGCCGCCGCTGCGCAGAGTTCTTCGGCACCTGCTGCTGCCTCACGCCCGGCCAGGAGGAGTTCTGCTTCCCGCTCTCGGCCCGCGAGCACGCGGACATGGAAGCCGCCGGGGCCGGGGCTGCGATGTTTTTCACCCAGGACAACACCCCTGCCTTTGTGGACAATCTCTGCCGCCTGTTTCCCGGCGAGGAAGCGAGCGTGCGCGCCCTGTTCCCGGCCGGGGGCAGCCATGAGCGCCTGGCGTTATCGCCCTCGGGCGCCTGCCTGCTCCTGGGACCGGAGGGCTGCCGCCTGCCTCGGGAGGCACGGCCCTACTACTGCCGCCTGTTCCCCTTCTGGATTCGCGGGGGGCGGCAGATGTATTTTGAGTTCAAGCAGTGCCAGGCCCTGCGCGAGAGCCAGGGCGGGGCCGGACTTTTGAAACGCCTGGGCCTGACCGAGACGGGCGTCTTCGACATGTACCAACGATTACGCGAGGCCTGGGGCCTTACGGGGCGCAGCTAGATGCCAAAGAAGAACGCCAAGAAGCCCAGAAGGGATGCACCCATGAGACGGAGCAGACGGTTCAAGCGCAAGGTGCTCTGGGTCCTGCTGGGCCTGCCGGTGGCCGGGATGGTGATGGTGGGCCTGGCCTTCTGGTGGCTTTCCCACGATCTGCCGAGCTTCCGGACCATCACCGACTACAAGCCGCCCCTGGTGACCACGGTGCTGGCCCGCGAGGGCCGCGTGCTCGGCTATTTCTACAAGGAGAAGCGCTTCCTGGTGCGCCTGCACGACATGCCCGCGCACCTGCCCAAGGCCTTCCTGGCGGCGGAGGACTCCGGCTTCTACAAGCATGACGGCATCGACCCCTGGGCCATTGTCCGGGCCATGCTCATGAACCTCAAGGCCGGGGGCATCAAGCAGGGCGGCAGCACCATCACCCAGCAGGTGGTGAAGCGCCTGCTCTTGACCCCGGAAAAGAGCTTCGAGCGCAAGATCAAGGAGGCCATGCTGGCCTACCGCCTGGAGAACTACCTGACCAAGGACGAGATCCTGACCATCTACCTGAACCAGATCTTCCTGGGCTCCAAGTCCTACGGGGTGGAGGCGGCGGCGCGGGAGTACTTCGGCAAGCACGTGCAGGACCTGACCCTGGCCGAGAGCGCCATCCTGGCCGGTCTGCCCCAGGCCCCCAGCCGCTACAACCCCTATTCCGACCCTGAGGCGGCCAAGACCCGCCAGAAATACGTCCTCGACCAGATGCTCGCCCAGAACTTCATCACCAGCGCCCAGCACGGCCAGGCCCTGGCCCAGAAGCTTGTGTACCGGAACATGGAGGACCATTCCTGGAAGGTCGGCGCGTACTACCTGGAAGAAGTACGCCGCTTCCTCATCGAAAAGTACGGCGAGGACGAGGTCTATCAGGGCGGGCTCATGGTGGAGACGGCCTGCGAGATCCCGCACCAGATCGCCGCAGACAACGCCATGCGCCGCGGCTTGGCCGACATCGCCAAACGCAAGGGCTGGGAAGGCCCGGCCGGCCGCCTGAAGCCCGACGAATACGCCCGGTTCCTGGACGAGAGCCGCTTTGGCGAGGCCCCGAAGCCCGGCGTCTGGCAGCGCGCCCTGGTGGTGGACACGGCCAAGGACAAGGCGACCGTGCGCTTTGGCCACAACACCGGCGAGATTCCCGCCAGCAGCACCACCTGGTGCCGCAACGCCATGAAGGGCGTCACCGGCGCGGACGCGCCCGTGCCCGGCGACCCCTCGCGCATCCTGCGCAAGGGCGACATCGTCTGGACCACGGTGCGCGAGAACAAGGGCAACGGACATTTCGTGCTCAACCTGGAGCGCGAGCCCGGGCCTGAGGGCGCGCTGGTCTCCATGATGCCCGAAACCGGCGAGGTGGTGGCGCTCAGCGGCGGGTTCAGCTTTGAAAAGAGCCAGTTCAACCGCGCCACCCAGGCCAAACGCCAGCCCGGCTCGGCCTTCAAGCCCTTTGTGTACAGCGCGGCCCTGGACAACGGCTTCACCCCGGCCTCGGTGATCATGGACGCGCCCATTGTCTTCGCCAACGCGGAGCAGGGCACCATCTGGCGGCCGGAGAACTACGAGGACATCTTCTACGGCCCCACCCTGCTCTCCACGGCCCTGGCCAAGTCGCGCAACCTCGTGACCATCCGCGTGGCCCAGAAGATCGGCATCCGCAAGGTCATCGAGCACGCCCGGGCCATGGGCATCGATTCCGAACTGCCCGAGAACCTGTCCATCGCGCTCGGCTCCTCGGCGGTGAGCCTCATGAACCTCTGCCAGGCCTACTCCACCTTCCCGCGCGGCGGCTCCTACGTGAAGCCGCGACTGGTGCTCTCGGTGCGCAGCGCCTGGGGCGAGACCCTGTACAAATCCGAGCCGGAATTCGTGGAGGCCATCAGCCCGCAGAACGCCTTCCTCATGGTGGCCATGCTCAAAGAGGTCATCAACATCGGCACCGGCGGCTCGGCCAAGGTGCTCGGACGCCCCCTGGCGGGCAAGACCGGCACCACCAACAACGAGCAGGACGCCTGGTTCATGGGCTTCACCCCGTACCTGCTCACCGGCGTGTACGTGGGCTATGACCAGCTGCAAAGCATGGGCCGGGAGAACTCCGGCGCGCGCGCGGCCCTGCCCATCTGGATCGAGTACCGCAAGGCCATCGAGGACCGCTACCCGCCCGAGGACTTCGCCCCGCCCGAGGGCATCGTCTGGTCGCGCGTGGAGAACAGCCAGGCCGTGGGCTCCAAGGGCGAACGCGCGCCGGAGAGCTACTTCCTGCCGTTCGTGGAGGGCACCCAGCCAACAGTCACCGACGTGGGCGCAGCCGCTGGCAGCTCCACCTCAGACTCGGACCTGATGAAGCAGGGATTCTAGGCGACAGACCTCGCAGGCCAGGGGCTCCGCCCCTGGACCCCGCTGGGGGCAGCGGCCCCCAGACCCCCATATGGGGTTCCAAGGGGCGAAGCCCCCTGGCCAGCGGAGCATACATACCGGAGGCCAGCCATGCCGCAGTCGCTGCCAATCTACCAAGTCGACGCCTTTGCCGAGGGCGTCTTCTCCGGCAACCCGGCCGCCGTGGTGCCGCTCACGTCCTGGCTGCCCGACGCCACGCTCAAAGCCATCGCAGCGGAGAACAACCTCTCCGAGACCGCCTTCTTCGTGCCCCTGGCCCCACAGGCGGATGCGGATCGCGGCTTCCACCTGCGCTGGTTCACGCCCACCTTTGAGATAGACCTCTGCGGCCACGCCACCCTGGCTGCGGCCTACGTGCTGTTTGAGGAGCTGGGCTTCTCCGGCCCGCGCCTGCGCTTCGAGTCCAAGAGCGGGCCGCTGTTTGTGGAGCGAGACGGCGAGAAAGACGACGGCCTGCTGGCCCTGGACTTCCCCTCCTGGCCGCCCGAGCCCGTGGAGATCACCGAGGCCATGACCCGTGCCTTTGGCCTGCGGCCGCTGGAGGCCTTTGCCGGACGCGACCTGCTCTGCCTGTTCGAAAACGAGGACGTGGTGCGCGGCCTTGCGCCCGACCACGCGCAGTTCCTGCACCTGCCGTACGTCTGCAACATCGCCAGCGCGCCGGGGCGCGGGCATGACTTCGTGTCGCGGGTGTTCTGCCCGGAGGTGGGCATCCCCGAGGACCCGGTGACCGGCTCGGCGCACAGCCTGCTCACGCCCTTCTGGGCCGCGCGCCTGGGCAAGACCAGGCTCGACGCCTGGCAGGCGTCTCCACGTGGAGGAAGGTTGTTCTGTGAGCTCAAGGGCGACCGCGTGCGCATCGCGGGCCGGGCTGCGCTGTATCTGCGCGGGACAATCTTCGTCTAGGCCACATCTGGCCCACATCTAACCCAGATCAAGCACAGGCACCCCGTGGACAGCATCTTCGTCGCCGCAGCAAGCCTCTTGGCCGGCATCCTCCTGCGCTTTCTGGGGCGGCTGCCCGAGGGTGCGGACCGCGTCCTGGCCGGGGTGGTGATCCAGTTCTGCGTCCCGCCCGTGGCCTTCCTGGCCGCCCGCGCCATGCCCTTGACCGCCGAGATCCTGCTGCCCGGCAGCATGGCCTGGATCATCTTCACCGGGGGCCTCGTGTTCTTCGGGCTGGCCGCGCGGCTCCTCAAGCTGTCCCGTCAGACCTTCGGCTGCCTGATGCTGGCCGGGGGCATGAGCAACGTCATCTTCATCGGCCTGCCCATGGTCGAGGCCTTCTACGGCCGCGAGCTGGCCTACGTGGCCTTTCTCTGCGACAACCCCGGCACCAGCATCGTCCTGGCCGTGCCCGGCGTGCTCCTGGCCGCGCACCTCTCGGGCAATGGCGGCACGGGCAGCGACGCCCTGCGCAGCGCGCTTCAGCGCATGTTCCTGTTCCCACCCTTCCAGGCCCTGGTGCTGGGCCTCCTGCTGCGGCCCGTGGCCCTGCCGGACTGGCTGCTTTTGGGCCTGGCGCGCCTGGGCTCGACCCTGGTGCCGCTGTCCCTCGTCACCGTGGGCCTGGGGCTGTCCCTGCGCCTGCCCGGCGCGAGGCTGCGGCCCCTGGCCGTGGGCCTGGCCTACAAGCTGGTGCTGGCCCCGGCGCTGATCTGGCTGGTGGCGGCCAAGGGCTTCGGGAATACCGGGCTGGTGGCCCAGGTCACGGTGTTCGAGGCAGCCATGCCGCCCATGGTCCTGGGGGCCATCCTGGCCACGGACAACGGGCTCGACCCGGAGCTGGCCGCGCTCCTGGTGGGCATCGGCACGCCACTGGCCTTTCTGACCCTGCCGCTGTGGCACTGGCTGTTAGCTGGAATGTAGAAACGGTGCGGGCTAGGCAAAGCGCAGGAGCACGAAGAACCAGGCGATGCCGCTGGCCAGCAGAATCCCGCAGGGAAGGATGAGCCGCCGCCAGGTCGGCCCCAGGTCGGCCCCGAAGAACTGGCAGGACAGGATGAAGCAGACGTGCAGGGGCGAGACCATGACCCCGGTGAACCCGGCGAACAGGCCGAGCACCAGGTGCGGCATGAGCTGGGGATTGTCGGCGAGCGCACCCCCTGCTGCCGTGCCCGCGCTGATGACCCCCAGGATGATGGGGAAGGTGGAGCCCACAAAGGCCACGCTGATGCCGGAGATGACCCCCACCAGGAAGGGCAGGGTCAACGTCAGGGCGAAGAGCGCGCCCGGCCCGGAGGCGATGCGCGAGAGCTGCTGCACCGCGCCCGAGGCCTGGAGCACGTCCTTGAACATCAGGATGGAGACCACCAGCGCCACCAGCTGGTAGAGTTCGGCCTTGCCCAGCACCCCGGCCAAAAACTGCGGCCCCACGCGGTTCTGGGCCAGGGCGCAGAGGATGGCCAGGCCGAGGGCGGCCATGATGCCCAGCTCAAAGGGCCAGCCCGGCGCGAACAGCGTCATGCCGATTTCCAGCCCCAGCCCGCCGATGATGGCCACCAGCATGGGCAGGCCGTGCCAGAGCGCGGCGGCAAGGTCGCGCTGGGGCGGGGCCTGCTGCGGGGCCGCGCCCTGCAAATGCGCCACGGCCGGGCGCATGATGAACACCCAGCCCAGGACCATGCACAGGCCGATGCAGGGCAGGGTGTAGGCGATGAGCCGGGTGAGCGGCACCCCGGCCAGGGACGCGGTCAGGATGATGCCCGGATACAGCGGCCAGCACAGCTCCCAGAGGTGCCGGAACCAGTAGTTCACCAGCGCCGTGTCGCGCCGGGCCAGGCCAAGGTCGTCGGCCATGTCGCGCACGAGCGGCGCGGAGAACACCGCCCCGCCGGGCATGGGCAGAAAGCCCACCAGGGCCGGAAAAAAGGCCAGGCGGAAGCGGGGGTCGCGCAGGAAGCCCGAGGCCGCCTGCATGAGCCGCACGGTCTGCCCGCTCTTTTCCAGCACCTCGGAGAGCAGCAGGATCAGGGCCAGGATGAGCACCAGATAGCCGGTCTCGCGCTGGACGACCGAGGCTGCCGAGACCTGGAGCCAGGCCAGGGGCGCCAGGCCGAAGAACAGGGCCAGCACCAGCGACCCGGCCAGCACCGAGAGCCAGAGCGGCTGGCGCAGGCGCAGGCCCAGGAGCATGACGCCAAAGGCGCCGAGCACCTTGGCCAGGGGCAGAAAAGGGACCAGGACTTCGAACACAGGGGACTCCGTGCCGCGCTTTGCCAGGCGACATTGCCAGCTGCGCTGCCAGCGTCGTTGCCAGCGGCGAAAACGGGTGATACTCCCTTTGCGCGCGGACGAAAAGCCCGGAGCGCCCACCCGCCGCGCCGGAAGAAGCACCGCAACAGGCCCCATGCAGGCCAGACAATTCAGGAGAGCGCCATGCCCATGACCGCTGAAACCGCCCGCGCCCACATCACGGCCCTGCTGTGTGAGCGCACGGCCCAGGACGAGGCCCGGCGCAAGGAGGCCCTGCGCGACTATCTGAACGTGACCCAGGCCGCAGTCGACCCCGCCGCCGCCGACGCCCTGGCCGGCATGATCCCGGCGCTCCTGCCCGGGCTCTACGCCAAGTGGATCGGGATGTTCGCGGACCGGCTGCTCGCCACCGTGCCCCTGGCGCAGCTCGCGCCCCTGTGCGACGGCAGCGCCGGGAACGCCGCAGCCCTGACCCTGGCCTATGTGATGTTTCTGGAGTCCGCGCGCATGGAGCAGCAGATCGACGCGGACCTGGCCGCACTGGGGGCCGGGGCCACCGACCAAGGGCAGAACCCGGCCCTGGCCGACATGGCCGCCAGCTACATCCGCGCGCGCCTTGGCGTGCTGGCGGAGACAACAAAGAAGCAGTGAGCGCCGGGCCTCAGGCCTGAGCCGACATGGCCCGCTCCACAGCCTCGGCCACCTGAGCGGACTGCGGCAGCCTGGCCAGGCCCGCGCCCTCGTCTTCCGAGCCCTCGACCACCGCCTCCACAAGAGCGATCTGGAGATTCAGCTCGCGCTGGAGCAGCACGCTGTGCGGGTCGAAATGGAGCTTCCAGACCACGGCGGCCTTGTGTACGCGGTCCAGCCGCGCCAGCACCAGCCCCAGGAACAGGATGGCCCGGTTGTTGGAGCGGTCCTTCTGCATGATGCGCTCGAACTCCACCTTGGCCTGGATGTACCGGCCCTGGCGGTACAGGCATTCGCCCAAGCGCTGCCGGGCCTCCACGTTCTCGCTCTCGGCCTTAAGGAACTCGCGGTAGTGGCCCTCGGCCGCATCCCAGGTCCCGGCGGCAAAGGCGGCGTTGGCCGCGGCCAGCATGGGCGCGGTCTGCGAGGCAGAGGCCACGGGCGCAGCCTCAGGCTCGCCGCGCAGCTTGTCCATGAACCCGAACAGCAGCCTGCGCCGCGAAACGTCGATCTCTTCCTTGGCCACGCACGTCCTCCTCTGGGCCCCGGTTCGGTTTGGGGCCTTGCGATTCCTGGCCGCAGAGCATACTTCTTTCGGCCACGGGGTCAAGGCCGCAGGCACGGGGAGGCGCAGGGAGCATCATGCACGGTTGGACCGGAAACATTCTGCGCGTGGACCTGTCCACAGGGTCGCAGGACGTGCTGCGCCTGCCCGAGGCCGTGTACCGCGACTACCTGGGCGGCAAGGGCCTGGGCGGGTACCTGCTGCGCGACCAGGCCAGCCTGCCCGCCCACACCGCCGTCCATCCGGACCTGCCGCTCATCATCGCCACCGGGCCGCTCACAGCCACCATCGCGCCCACCTCGGGCCGCTGCCACCTGACCAGCCGCTCGCCCCTCACCGGGGCCGTGGCCGATTCCAGCGCAGGCGGCCGCCTGGGCACGGAGCTCAAGCGCGCGGGCTGGGACGCCGTGGTCGTGGTGGGCCGCGCAGAGCGCCCCACGGGCATCGAGATCGACGACGCGAGCGTACGCCTCACGGACGCCAGCGCCCTGGCCGGACTGGACACGGGGCAGGTCTTCGCCCGCCTGCGCGAGCGCCGTCCCAAGGGCTCCATCGCGGCCACCGGCCCGGCAGCGGAGAGCGGCTGCCTGTTCGCCAGCCTGATCGTGGACACGCACCACGCGGCCGGACGCTGCGGCCTGGGGCGCGTGGCGGGGGCCAAAAACCTCAAGTACCTGGCCGTGCGCGGCAGCGGGCGCACCACAATCGCCGACCTGCCGGCCTTAAAGGCCGCGCGCGAGGACATCCTGCGCCTCACTGCGGCCTCGCCGGTGCTGTTGGGCCAGCACGGGTTCTCCTGCTTCGGCACGGGCAGCATCTTCGACCTCATGGACTCCCGGCGCATGATGCCCACGGACAATTTCAAAAGCACGCGCTTTCCCGGCGCGGAACACCTGAACGCACACGCCTACAAGACGCGCTACCAGCCGCGCCGCCACGGCTGCCAGGGCTGCCACATCCTGTGCAAGAAAATCGCGGCGGACGGCCGCTCCATGCCCGAGTTCGAGACCATGAGCCACTTCACGGCGCTCATCGGCAACACGGACCTGGAGCTGGTGATGCAGGCGGGCGACCTCTGCAACCGCCTGGGCCTGGACACCATCAGCGCGGGCTCCACCCTGGCCTGCTTTCGGGAGATCACGGGCGAAGCGCTCACCGGCGAACGCGTGCTCGCGCTGCTCACGGGCATGGGCACGGGCGCAGGCCCTGAAGCAGAACTGGGTGCGGAGCTGGCCCAGGGCTCGGCCCGGTATGCGGCGTCCCAGGGCCAACCGGAGCTGTCCATGAGCGTCAAGGGCCTGGAGCTGCCCGCCTACGACCCGCGCGGGGCCTACGGCATGGCCCTGGCCTACGCCACCAGCACGCGCGGCGGCTGCCATCTGCGGGCCTACCCCATCAGCCACGAGATCCTGCGCAAGCCCGTGGCCACGGACCGCTTCAGCTTTTCCGGCAAGGCGCGCATCATCAAGATCGCCGAGGACGCCAACGCGGCCGTGGACTCGCTCATTGCCTGCAAGTTTTTGTTCTTCGCCGCCACGCTGGAGGAATACGCCCGGGCGTTTACTGCGGTGACAGGCGTGAGCGCCACGGCCCAGGACCTGCTCTTGTGCGGGGAGCGCATCGACTATCAGGAGCGGCTGATGAACGCACGCAACGGCTTCACGGCAGCGGACGACGACCTGCCCGCGCGCTTCTTCAACGAGGAAGGCACCAGCGGCCCTGGCCTGCCCATTCCGCCGGTGCCGCGCCAGGACTTTCTGGCCGCGCGTGCAGCCTACTACCGCATCCGGGGGCTGACGCCGGACGGCCTGCCGACCAGAGAGACGGCCGAGCGGCTGGGGCTGCCCTGGCCCGCTGAGTTGGAAGGCAAATGATCGCCCTGCTGGCCCAATACGCCGCCAAGCTCGCCGCCTCCGGACTCTGCGCCCCAGGTGAGGCGCTCCTGGCCGCCCTGGACGAGGAGCTGGCCTGGAGCCAGGCGACCGATAGCGACGACCCGCGCCAGCCGCTCATGGAGGCGATTTTCGCCGGGCTGAACATCAGCGCCCTGCTCCTAGCGCGGCCAGCGGGCGCATACCAGGCCATCATGGTGGACCTGGCCCAGCGCGCGCTGGCCGACGGAATCGGCGTCATCACCCCTGGCGACTGCGAGACGCGCACCTTCCTGCACGACCTGCCCGTGGTCAACGGGCTCTCCGCAGCGGGCATCATCCAGGCCCTCAAACAGCGCAAGGGCTGCGTCATCCTGCATGGGGGGGAGGTTTTTGTGGCCGCCTTTGGCACCGTGAGCCCGGAGCAGGCCTATGTCACCTTCAGCTCCATGTGCTTCGCCTGCTTTGTGGCCTACTTCGCCGAGCACCTGC
>CAYMIP010000012.1:0-12592 GCA_964390575.1 uncultured Desulfocurvus sp.
GCAAGGAGCTCATCATCTCGGCCATGATCTACGCCATCGGCGCCCTGGTGGTGACGGTGCTGTTCAAGGTGGCCACCGAGGTCAAGCAGGAAACCGGCGCCTCCCAGAAGGAAGCCGTTCCCGTCGAGAACTAGTCCACACTGCCTCACGCTCAAACGAAAGCGCCCCCGCAAGGGGGCGCTTTTTTTGGGGTTGCAAACAGGGGCTCCGCCCCTGGCTCACTTCCCAGTTTTCCGCCGCTCCGTCACGGACTCCCCGCCGATGCCCCAGTTGTCCGTGTCCACCTCGTCGATGACCACCACCGTGGTGGCCGGGTTCTTGCCCAGGGTGTCCCGCAGCAGTTCCGTCACGCCCCGGATGAGCCGGGCCTTCTGCTCGGCGCTGGCTCCCTCGCGGGTGATCCTGATGTTCACGTAGGGCATGGGTTCCTCCAGGTTTTTCGCGGCTCTGCGCAATTTTGACAATGCTGTTTCAGGAAGGTATATTCCCCGCCTTTCCGAACCTCAACCACCAAATGGAATCCATGAGCGCCATCCAGAAAATCAAGGGCTTCGCCGATCTGTTCCCCGAGGATTCCCGGAGCTTCACCCACATGGAGGCCCAGGCCCGCGCGACCTTCGGGCGCTATGGCTTCGGCGAACTGCGCACCCCGCTTTTGGAGCGCACCGAGCTCTTTGCCAAGGGCATCGGCGAGGACACGGACGTGGTGGGCAAGGAGATGTACACCTTCATCGACCGTGGCGAGCGCTCCCTGACGCTCAGGCCCGAGGCCACGGCCGGAGTCCTGCGCGCGGCCATCGAGGCCGGGGGCATCGAGGCCGGCCGCGCCACGCGCCTGTACACCTTTGGCCCCATGTTCCGCTACGAGCGCCCGCAAAAGGGCCGCCTGCGCCAGTTCCACCAGGTCAACGCCGAGCTCATCGGCTCGCCCGAACCCCAGGCCGATGTGGAGGTCATCCTCATGCTGGAGGACTTCCTGTCCTCGCTCGGCATTGCGGACCTCGCCTTTGAGCTGAACTCCCTGGGCTGCCGCGCGTGCCGCCCGGACTACCGCAGCGCGCTCACCGCCTTTCTCACGGCGCTGGACCACGAGAAGCTCTGCGAGGACTGCCGCCGCCGCATGCACACCAACCCCCTGCGCGTGCTGGACTGCAAGGTGCCCGGTTGCCGCGCCCTGGTGGCGGGCGCGCCCGTCATCGGCGAGCACACCTGCACCGGCTGCCGCGGCCATTTCGCGGCGGTGCTGGCCCTGGTGGACCGCGCCGGGCTGAAATACACCCTGAACCCGCGCCTGGTGCGCGGGCTGGACTACTACCAGCGCACCACCTTTGAGGTCACCTCCGGGGCCATCGGCGCGCAGACCGCCGTGGCTGGCGGCGGCCGCTACGACGGCCTGGTGCAGCTCCTGGGCGGCCCGGACGCCCCTGGCGTGGGCTTTGCCTGCGGCATGGAGCGCCTGGCCATGCTCATGGAGAAGCCCGAGGCCGCGCAAATGGACTTCTTCCTGGCCGTGACAGATACGCGCGAGGGTTCGGCCGCCGTGGACGCGGCCATCCTGCTGGCGCACAAGCTGCGGCAGCGCGGGCTCTCCGGCGAATGCGACTACACCCCGGGCAGCATGAAGAGCCGCCTGCGCCACGCCGGGCGTCTGAACGTCCGCAAGTGCTACATCCTGGGCGCGGAGGAGTTCGACACGGGCCAGGTGACCGTCAAGGACATGGAGGAGGGCGACCAGATCCGTCTGGACATCGCCGCTTTTGACTAGAAATTTCCGCCACAACCGGCGAACACGTTGCGAAAAGGAATCCCAATGACCGACCAGACCACCACCGCCCCTCCCCAGACCGAAGAGCGCGACTACGACGAGTACCGGGTCATCGAGGACCTGGGCGGCTGGGTGCGCAGCCACACCTGCAGCCAGCTCACGGCAGCCAACCTGGGCGAGGAAGTGACCCTCATGGGCTGGGTGCAGTTCCGGCGCGACCACGGCGGGCTCATCTTCATCGACCTGCGCGACCGCGAGGGCCTGACCCAGACCGTGTTCAGCCCGGAAGGGACGCCGGAAGCGGTCATCGCCCACGAGCGCGCCCACGCCATCCGCATCGAGTACGTGGTGGCCCTGCGCGGGCTGGTCAGCCGCCGCCCGGAAGGCATGCAGAACCCGAACATGCACACCGGCGAGGTCGAGGTCGTGGTGCGCGAGTGGAAGCTCCTGAACACCTCGGACACCCCGCCGTTTCCCATCGAGGACCGCGTGGACGCAGCCGAGATGCTGCGCCTCAAGTACCGCTACCTGGACCTCAGGCGTCCGCGCCTGGCCCGCAACCTGATCCTGCGCAACAAGGCCGCCCAGAGCGTGCGCCGCTACTTGGACGGACTGGGCTTTTTGGAGATCGAGACCCCTGTGCTCACCAAAAGCACGCCCGAGGGCGCGCGCGACTTCCTGGTGCCCAGCCGCCTGACCCAGGGCGCGTTCTTCGCCCTGCCGCAGTCCCCGCAGATCTTCAAGCAGCTCTTGATGGTGGCCGGTCTGGACCGCTATTTCCAGATCGTCAAGTGCTTCCGCGACGAGGACCTGCGCGCCGACAGACAACCGGAGTTCACCCAGATCGACATCGAGATGAGCTTTCCGGACGAGAACCAGGTCATGGCCATGGCCGAGGGCCTCATCCGCACGCTGTTCAAGGAGACCATCAAGGCCGAGCTGCCCGCCGCCTTCCCGCGCATGACCTACACCCAGGCCATGGACGAGTACGGCGTGGACAAGCCGGACGTGCGCTTCGGGCTCACCCTCGTGGACGTGAAGGACATCTTCGCGGGCGGCGGGTTCAAGGTCTTTGCGGCCGCGCCCTGTCTGAAGGCCATGCGCGTGCCCGGGGGCCTCGACCTCTCGCGCAAGGAGATTGACGAATATACCGAGTTCGTGAAGATTTACGGTGCCCAGGGCCTGGCCTGGATCAAGGTCAAGGACGGCGAGTGGCAGTCGCCCATCGTCAAGTTCTTCTCCGACGACGAAAAGGCCAAGCTGGCCGAGCGCCTGGGCATGGTTCCCGGCGACATCGTGTTTTTCCAGGCCGCGCCTGCGGATGTCACCAACGCCTCCTTGGGCAACCTGAGGCTCAAGCTGGGCGAGCGCTTCGGCCTCATCGACGAGGAGGCCTTCGCCCCGCTTTGGGTGACTGATTTTCCCCTCTTGGAATACGACGCCGAGGACAAGCGCTGGGTGGCCAAGCACCACCCCTTCACCTCGCCCCAGCCGGGCCAGATGGACACCATCGCCACGGACCCGGGCGGGGCTCTGGCGCGCGCCTACGACCTGGTGCTGAACGGCTCCGAGATCGGCGGCGGCAGCATCCGCATCCACACGCCCGCCGCGCAGAAGGCCATGTTCACGGCGCTGGGCATCACCGACGAGGAGGCCGAGGAGAAGTTCGGGTTCCTCATCGAGGCGCTCAAATTCGGCGCGCCGCCCCACGGCGGCATTGCCTTTGGCCTGGACCGCATTATCATGATCCTGACCGGGGCCAAGACCATCCGCGACGTCATCGCCTTCCCCAAGACCCAGAAGGCCACCTGCCTCATGACCGACGCGCCGAACGTGGTGGCCAAGAAGCAGCTGCGCGAGCTGGGAATACAGATCAGGGAAAAGGCCCAAGACAATCAGACCGAAGACAAGAAGGTTGAGGCGTAAGACTCATATGGCGAAACTGCGCATCCTGACCTACCCGGACCCTGTGCTGGCCAAAAAGGCCGAACCCGTGGGCGAGATCACCCCGGAAATCGCCCAGCTCATCACCGACATGGTGCAGACCATGTACGAGAGCGAGGGCGTGGGCCTGGCCGCGCCCCAGGTGGGCCACAGCCTCCGGCTCATCACCGTGGACGAGACCGGGCCCAAGGAGCGCGCCCGGCCCATGGTCATCCTGAACCCGGTGTTCTCGGACTGCACGGGCGTCAAGGAGTCCGAGGAGTCCTGCCTCTCCCTCCCGACCTTCCTCTGCACGGTCAAGCGCTCCGAGTTCGTCACCGTGCGCGGCACAGACGAGAAGGGCGAGGCCATCGAGATCAAGGCCGAGGGCCTGCTGGCCATCATCCTGCAGCACGAGGTGGACCACCTGGACGGCAAGACCCTGGTGGACCACGCCAGCCGCCTGAAGCGCACCATGTACGCCAGCAAGGTCAAGAAATGGCTGAAGGACTAGCGCTCGAGGGGCCAGAGCCCGGGGGCCTGCGCCCCGGCGAGACAAACGGCCCGCTGAAGCCGCCCCTGCGCGTGGTGTTCATGGGCACGCCGGACTTCGCGGCGCTGATCCTGCGCCGCCTGCTCAACTGGCCCGGCGCGGACGTTTCGTGCGTCTACACCCAGCCCGACCGGCCCAGCGGACGCAGCAAGACGCCCAAGCCCTCGCCCGTGAAGCTGGCCGCCTTGGAGCATGGCCTTGAAGTCCGCCAGCCCCTCAATTTCAAAGGCCCGGCTGACGTGGCCGCCCTGCGCGAGCTTGAGCCCGACGTGCTGGTGGTGGCGGCCTACGGCCTCATTCTTCCACAAGCTGTGCTCGACACGGCCAGGCTCATGCCCATCAACGTCCACGCCTCGCTTTTGCCGCGCTGGCGCGGGGCCGCGCCCATCCAGCGCGCCCTCCAGGCCGGGGACCAGGCCACGGGCGTCACCATCATGCGCATGGTGCTGGGCCTGGACGCCGGGCCGATCCTCTTGCAGCGCGCCCTGCGCATCGCGGACAGCGACCACGCAGGCGCCCTGCACGACGAGCTGGCCGAGTTGGGCGCAGAGGCGCTCATCGAGGCCCTGACACGCCTGCCGCACGGGCGGCTCTTGAACATGCCCCAGGACGAGGCGCGCGTGACCTACGCGCCCAAGCTGGCCAAGGACGAGGGCCGCCTCGACTGGAGCCGCGAGGCCGCCAGCCTGCACAACCACATCCGGGCCATGCACCCCTGGCCGGGCGCGTCTTTCGACTGGGCAACGCCAAACGGCAAGACGCTCACCCTGAACATCGAGCCGGGCCAGGTGGGCGGGGATTTGCCCGCAGGAGCCACGCCTGGCACGATCCTCGGCCTTGTGGCCACGGAGCAGGGGAACATGCTGGCCATCGCCGCCCAGGACAAGGCCTACCTAACCCCGCGCATCACGCCCCAAGGCAAGAAGTCCCAGGACGCCACAGCCTTTGCCTGCGGCTACTTGAAGCCCGTCGGCCCAGGCTAGAGACACCGGAGCGCCTCATGGACTCCACCGTGCACGGCACCTCGCGCAAGCGCCTGTTCATCGGCCTCATCGCCGGGACCTGCACCCTGGTCTGCGTCCTCCTGGCGCTGCTCTGGATCATCCCCTACATCGGCCTGCGCAACATCCACCCCTATGCCCCGCTGGTGCTGGGCGTGGCCCTGGGCGCACTGCTCGTGCTGGTGCTGTGGGCCAGCCTGGGGCTGGTCCTGAGCGTCCTTTTGCCCCGGCCGCTGCCCCTGGCCCGGCGCGTGCGCGGGGTCACCATCAAGCTGCTGCTGCCGCTCATGAGCCTGCTCGGCCGCGCCCTGGGCCTGTCCAAGGAGGACATCCACACCTCCTTCATCAAGGTCAACAACGAGCTGGTGCTGCGCGAGCTGGGGCGCTTTCCGCCTGGGCGCATCCTGCTGCTCATGCCGCACTGCTTGCAGAACAGCCGCTGCGACATGCGCCTGACCTACGACATCGACAACTGCAAGCGCTGCGGCACGTGCCCCATCACGGGCCTCTTGGAATTGCGCGACACGTACGGGGTGCACCTGGCCGTGGCCACGGGCGGCACCATCGCGCGGCGCATCGTGGTGGAGAAGCAGCCCAAGGTCATCATCGCCGTGGCCTGCTACCGCGACCTGTCCTCTGGCATCCAGGACGCCTACCCGCTGCCGGTCTTCGGCGTGCTGAACGAGCGGCCCTTTGGCCCCTGCCTGGACACCACGGTGCCCATCGGCAACCTGGAATCGGCCCTCGCCCGGTTTCTCCAGCCCTAGCCTCGCGTTTCCCCTTTCCCCTCGCCTTTTCTGCGCCTTGCCCTTGCCCTTCTCTTCGGCCAAACGCCTGCCCATTTTTCAGGACAATCCTGTTGACATTTTATGGGACAAGAATAATCTAGACTTCGTCAAAGAGTGAAGCAGTTCATTGTGTTGAATGGGACAAAACATGGGACAAGATAAGGGACAACTTCTGGGACAGTTTGGGGGACACAATGACGGACAAGACTGCGGATGAAACCCTGGTCACCAAGGTCATGACCTTCAAGTCCGGCAAGGTCGCCTTCAGCCGGAAATACCGGCGCGAGGTCGTGGGGGAAGACCTCGTACGCTTCGAGAGCCTGTTCCAGGCCCTGGTCACGCTGCCCATCCTGCCCAGCCTGTCCGCGCGACTCGACATCGACCTCATCCGGCGCTCCATCTTCGGCACGGCAGCCATCGAAGGCAATCCGCTCTCTGAGGAGGACGTGGGCGAGTTGCTGGCCGAGCCCGCAGGCAATCGCCTGCGCGAGCGCGCGGAGCAGGAGATCGTGAACTTGGGCAAGGCCTACCAACTGCTCGCAGCCCCCCCCCCGGGCAAGGCCCGAGAGCCTTTCTTCGTCACGGAGACGTTTGTCCGGGAACTCAACCGCACTATCACCTCTGACATTCTACACGAGCACCATTCGCCCGGCCAGTACCGTAACCACCGCGTCGAGGTGGGCAACGCAGATCACGGCGGAGCCTACGTGCCGCCGAAGATACTGGCGGACATTGAACTGCTCATGGCCGCCTTCGTGGAGTGGATCAACTCCGAGGAGGTGCTGCGCGAGGGTGTGCTGGTGCGCGCAGCCCTGGCCCACTACCACCTGGGGCTCATCCATCCTTTTGGCGATGGCAATGGACGCACGGCAAGATTGTTAGAGGCGGTCCTCTTGGCTCAGGGCGGATACAGGTTCATTCCGGCCTTGATGTCAAATTTTTACTATAAAAACATTGATGGGTACTACATCGCCTTCAGAGAAACGGAAAAGATTGCGGAAGGTGATGTCACGCCATTTCTGGCGTTCTTCACGCGCATCCTCGTTTCTTCAGTGTTGGAGTTGCAGGAACGTATCCACCTCAATATTCGAATGCTCGCCTTGCGTGACTTCTACAGGTATTCACTTGAAATTCGCGATGTCACCAGACGGCAGTTTGACCTCCTGCAAATCCTTCTGCCAAAACTGGGGAAGGAGTTCACACTCAAAGATCTGCCACTGCACCCGCAGTTCGCGCCACTCTACCGCAAGCTCTCTGAGAAGACCGCGCGGCGCGATCTGGAGCGATTGGAGAAGCTCAAGCTGGTCCTCCGGGGCGAGAAGGGCTACCGCCTCAACCCCTTTGCCCTGGGCTAGCCAGAGTCCAAAAAAACGAGAAAGGGGTGGAACCTTTCGGTTCCACCCCTTGGTGCGGGCTGGCGGAGCGGACGGGACTTGAACCCGTGGCCTCCGACGTGACAGGCCGGCGTTATAACCAGCTTAACTACCGCTCCGCATGAGAATCGTGGTAGGCGGAACAGGGCTCGAACCTGTGACCTCCGGCTTGTAAGGCCGATGCTCTTCCAGCTGAGCTATCCGCCCGGAGGGTTTCGAGCACCTCACCTGAAGCATTCTCCGGCTCTGGCCCGGATGCGCTCCAAGTGGCTGCCCACCACGGAGAAAACCCTTTGCCACGACCAGCCCCGGCTGTCAAAGGGTTTTTTGCGATTCTCGTTTCAAAGGGGGCTAGCCCTCGCCGCGCAGGGCCGCGATGGGGTCCAGCCCGGCCGCATGGCGCGCAGGCCGCAGGCCGAAGATGATCCCGATGGCCACGGCGCTGCTGAGGGACAGGAAGAAGACCTTCCACGAGAACAGGATCTGGAGCATGCCCAGCCTGGTCAAGAGCTGCCCCAGGCCCAGGCCCAGCCCCAGCCCCACCAGCCCGCCCAGGGCCGTCAGCACCGCCGCCTCCATGAGGAACTGGAGCATGATGGCCCGGCTGGTGGCGCCCACAGCCTTCTTGAGCCCGATCTCGCGGCTGCGCTCACTGACGCTGATGGAGAACAGGTTGGCCAGGACGAACCCGCCCACGGTCATGGCCGCGGCAGCCGTGACGCCCAGAAAGGCCAGGAGCCCGCCCTTGAAGGCCGAGAGGAACTTCAGCACCTCGTCGGCGGTGATGATGCTGAAGTCGTCGTCCTGGCCGGGCTCGAGCTTGTGCGCCATGCGCAAATACGAGCTCAGGTTCTCCACGTGGTCGGCCATGCGCTCCGGCTCCAGGAACTTGATGCGCATGGCCCGGAAATAGCGGCGGTCCATGTTGAAGCGCGCGGTCAGGGTGGAGATGGGGATGATGACGCGGTCGTCGATGTCGCCGCCGCCACCGCCGCCGGCCCCCCGGTACTTGAGCAGCCCGATGACCTGGACCTGGAACTTGTCCAGCAGGAAGGTGCGGCCGATGGGCGAGGCCTCGCCGAACAGCTCGCGGGCGGGCTTGTCGCCCAGGATGGCCACGCGCGCGCCCAGGCGCACGTCCTCCTCGCTGATGTCGCGGCCCTCCACCAGCGGCCAGTTCCAGGCGCTGGCATAGCCCTCTGTGGCGCCCACCACCAGCGTGCCCGGCACGGAGGCGTCCTGGTGCTTGAGCGGCACATCCGGCTTGGCGCGCATGGGCACCACCAGATACGCCCCCGGCAGCGACTGCCGGATGCCGCGCAGGTCGTCCTGGGTCAGGGTGTTGGTGCGCGCGCCCACGGCCTGCTTCTTGAAATTGCCGCCAAAGACCAGCGCCGCGTCCGGCCCGAACCACTCCACGATCTCCACGGCCTTGCGCTCGGCCCCGTCCACGGCCGTGACGATGAGGGTCAGCGAGGCCACGCCAAAGCCCACGCCCAGGATGACGAAGAACGAGCGCACCTTGTACGCCCACACCGCCGCAAAGGCCATCTGGCGCAGGCGTTCGAGCTGTCGGGCCAGAAGGCCCAGGGCGGACTGGGGCATGGGCGTCTCCTTGGCCTGTCGGCCGGACTGTACGCGCAGTCTAGGCCGCAGCTGGCGCGATATCAAGCCTCAGCGTCTTGCCGCCCCCGGCCTTGTCGAGACGGCGGTCTTGTCGAGGCGTTGGTCTTGTCAATGCGGCGGTCTTGACAACCG
This sequence comes from uncultured Desulfocurvus sp., assembly GCA_964390575.1. Classification (GTDB taxonomy): domain Bacteria; phylum Desulfobacterota; class Desulfovibrionia; order Desulfovibrionales; family Desulfovibrionaceae; genus Humidesulfovibrio. The sequence goes on from CAYMIP010000012.1 coordinate 9,162, forward strand.
GCCCGCCGGAAGCCACTTTGCGGGCAGCCACCGCCCTTTCAAGGAGCACACGACCATGCTGACCGACGCTGACAAGATCCTGCGCGACATCGAGGCCATCCGCGCCCGCAACCCGGTGGTCCTGTCCATCACCAACTATGTGGTGACCAACACCACGGCCAACGCGCTCTTGGCCATCGGGGCCTCGCCCATCATGAGCCACGCCGTGGAGGAGATGGCCGAGCTGGTGGCCATCTCGGGCGCGCTGGTGGTCAACCTGGGCACCGTGGCCCCGGAGTACCTGGCGGCCATGGACCCGGCCTGGGCCGCCGCCGACGAGGCCGGCGTGCCGGTGGTGCTTGATCCCGTGGGCGCGGGGGCCAGCCTGCTGCGCACCGTGACCCCGCTGGCGCTTTTGGCCAAGCACAAGGCCTGCATCGTCCGGGGCAACGCCTCGGAGATCATGACCCTGGCCGGAGACAGCGGTTCTGCGGCCAAGGGCGTGGACAGCACCGCCAGGTCCGACGACGCGGCGGGCCTGGCGCGCACCCTGGCCGCCCGCCTGGACTGCGCGGTGGTGGTCAGCGGCGAGGCGGACATCGTCTGCCAGGGCCTGGCGAGCGCGCGGGTGCTGGGCGGCAGCCCCCTCATGCCGCGCGTCACGGGCCTGGGCTGCACGGCCACGGCCCTGTGCGGGGCCTTTGCAGCGGTGAACAGGGACCCCTTCGAGGCGGCGCTCTTCGCCTGCGTGACCATGAAGGTGGCGGGCGAGATGGCGGCGGAAAAGGCCTCCGGCCCCGGCACCCTGCAACTCTACCTGTACGACGCGCTCTACACCCTGGGCGCAGACGACCTGCGCAAGCGCATCCGGGTCGAACGCTAGCCATGGGCCTGGACATCCGCCCTGCCCTCCGCCCTGCTCTCCGTCGGACCTTCGCCCCCTCGCTGTACCTGGTGACGGACCGGAGGCTGTGCGGGGAGCGCAGCCTGCTCGATGTGGTGGGTCTGGCCGTGCGCGGCGGGGCGCGGGTGGTGCAATTGCGCGAGAAGCGCCTGGACATGCGCTCCCTGGTGGACCTGGCGCGCGCCCTCATGGGCCTGCTTCAGCCCTTTGGGGTGCCGCTGCTCATCAATGACCGCGTGGACGCGGTGCTGGCCGTGGGCGCGCACGGCGTGCACCTGGGCCAGAGCGACATGCCCGTGGAGCTGGCCCGGCACCTGCTGGGGCCGGACGCGCTCATCGGGCTGTCCGTGGAGAGCCTGGCGCACATCAAGGAGGCCGAGCGGCAGGACCTGGACTACTACGGCGTGAGCCCGATCTTCCCCACGCCCATCAAGCCCGACCTGGAGTCGGCCTGGGGCCTGGCCGGGCTGGCTGCAGCGCGGCAGGCCACGGCGCGGCCCCTGGTGGCCATCGGCGGCATCGGCGCGGACAATGCCGAAGCGGTCATCCGCGCCGGGGCCGACGGGGTGGCCGTGGTCTCGGCCATCTGCTGCGCCCCGGACCCGCTGCTGGCCGCCGAGGGACTGGCCCAGGCCGTGCGCCGGGCGGCTGGCGGCGTCCGGTAGCGCTAGGCCGGGCTAGCCCCCGGAACAGGGGCAGCCGGGCGCGGCGAGGGTGATGGCCTTTTCCGGGCACATCTCCTGGCAGCAGAAACAGCCGATGCACAGCTCCGGGTCCACCACGGCCACGGCGTCCAGAAGCGACAAGGCCTGCACCGGGCACTGGTCCACGCAGGTGCCGCAGCCGGTGCAGCGGCCCGGGTCGGCCTTGGGCCGCATGGCGATGCGGCTGGCCAGCAGGTCCTGGATGGACTGGGCGCCGTGGGTGGCGCGGCCGTCCAGCGGCGGCAGCTTGAAGTCCGGGATGGGCGTCAGCTGGCCGAGCAGCTTCAGGGCGGCGGTGGAGAAATCGCCCAGGCCCTTGCTCTGCGCATAGGTCAGCATGCGCAACAGCGCCGGGTCCAGGCCCATCATGCGCGAGATCACGCCGTCCAGGGCCACGGCGTTGTCCGCCGCCAGCACCTTGCCGATCCAGCGCAGCTCGGTGGAGGCCGGGCCGTTGCCCTGCATGCCCACCACGGCGTCCACAATGAAGAAGTCCGGCGGGCGCAGGCGGAACACGTCCACCACCACCTCCTGGAAGCGCTGCGGGCTGCCCGCCAGCTTGTGCAGGTGCGCCTTCTGCGCGCCGGGCAGGATGCCGTAGCTGTTTTTCAGCGCACCGGTGAGGATGGTCAGGCCGTGGGTCTTGAACTTGGGCAGGGAGAGGAAGACCTCGGCCTCCAGCACCGCGCGCGACACGCTGACTTTGGGCATGAGGTCCGGGTCGCCCAGGGTGCTGAAGGGCAGCTCCACGGCGTCCAGGCCGATGTTTTTGTAGTGGCCGAGCGCCGCCTCGGTGAGCCCGCACTTGGCGAAGCAGGCCTCGTTGGCCCCGTAGCCCATGAGGCCGGGGTTGTCGCCCACGGTGATGCTGCCCGCGCCCTGGTCCAGCAGGCACTCCACCACGGCGCGCAGCACGGCCGGGTGGGTGGTGATGGCCTCCTCGGGCGCGCCGCCGCGCAAGACGTTGGGCTTGACGAGGATTTTCCGGCCGCGCAGGTTCTGGGGAAAGGCCTCGAAGGCCTGTTCCACGGCCTGGCGGCAGTCCTGGTAGTCGGCGGCATGGATGAGAACCTTGGGCATGGCGCGGCCTCCGGAATTTGGGGAGTCGTCCGAGCCACTCTGGCCCAGGGGCATTGCGCTGTCAACGCGGGCGGCTGCCCGCCTCAGCCCGGCCCGCTTCCCGGCCCTTTCCCCGACCTGGCCAGGCCAGGCTTTTTGCGGCCTCAGAACCCGTGGCGCACGTATTCCTTGTCGCGGCGGTTGATGAACTGGGCAAAGCGGAAGCCCTCCTTGACCTGGGCTTCCTCGTAGATGCTGTAGCCCAGGCTGCGGCAGGCGTCGCAGGCGCCGAGCGGCACCTCAATGCCCAGACAGGCCGGATTCTTGGTGGTGCGGCTGACGACCTTCAAGAGCCCCCGGCAGGAGCCGCAGAGGTACAGCTCCTCGGTCTGGGCCTCGGTGATGTCGTCGGTGTCGTAGTAGATGTTCTTGTGGCGCACGAACCAGTCGCCCCCGTTCTGATGGACGACAAACCCGTCCTGCGGTTCCTTGGGCGGGTGGAAGTAGACGTCCGGAATGGTGTCGCAGAGCCGCTCGATGTACTCCTCCAGCTGCGGGCGCTGGCGGTGCTTCACGGCGTCAAAGGCGGGCTCGCGCACGCCGGAGTAGTCCAGCCCGGCCAGGGCCAGGGCAATGCCCAGATTCACGTAGGGCAGCGCGCCCTGGATGGCGTAGCCGCCCTCGAGCACGGCGATGTCGGGCTGCAGGAGCTCGGTCAGGCGCGCATAGCCCTGGGCCGTCAGGTTCATGTTGGTGATGGGGTCGGTGAAGTGGTTGTCCTGCCC
>CAYMIP010000012.1:12692-52115 GCA_964390575.1 uncultured Desulfocurvus sp.
CCTCCTCCTTCAGCTGGTCCTGGGTGTACAGCAGGCGCTCCTCGCGCTCCGGGTGCGTGGGCGAGATGCTCCAGTCAAAGGCCGGGAACAGGATGATACCCAGGCTGCTTTTCGCCTCGTGCATGGCGCTTACCCCCTCCCCGCGAGCTGGACGCCGCCCTTGAGGGCAAAGGCCACGCCGGGCTTGATCTGGCATTTGACGCGGATGTTGCGGCCCGTGGTGCGGCCCTCGTCCACCATGTTGAAGCTGCTGGCGTGGGTCACCTGGGCGTTGTCGCGGTCGGCGAACACGCCCATCTCCGAGAGGTGCGCCAGCATGTGGTTCATGGCGTCGCGCTCGGCGTCCTTGAGCGTATAGGTGCGCGGCACGTTCTCGCGGTGGCGCAGGGCCGGGATGAACATCACGCCCTTTTCCGTGTCCGCAAAGAGCTCCAGGCTGGCGGTGTTGCGCGTCAAGGCCGCGCCAATGGCGTTGGCCACGCCAAAATGCTCCGGCACCACGGTGAACAGCTCGAAGCGCTGGCGCACGGCCGACTGCATGGCGCGCGCCGGGCCGCCCATGATATACACCCGGCCAGGCGCCACGCGGCGGCCTTCGAGCAGCTCGTGGATGGTGTACACGGGCTTGTCGTTGATCTCGGCCAGAAGCTCCTGGGTGGCCTTGTGGATGGCCTCTGCCGCTGCGGCCACGGCGCTCTCGGCCAGGACTTCGGGCCGGATGGAGTGCAGGGCCGCGAACTCGGCCAGGCCCCGGCGCGAGGCGTCGACATTGCCATGGCTGCAGGCCCCGGTCACGTTCAGGGCGTCGATCAGGGTCGGCCGCGCGCCAACGGGCAGGGCCGCGCCAGCGGGAATGGAGTCGGCCAGAGACGGCCCCAGGCGGTTCGGTCCCACGCGCACGGCGTCGGCCAGCACGCTTAAGGTCGAGTCGCCGCCGATGCCGATGGAGCGCACCTTGAGCGCGCGCACCAGGGTCGGGTGCGAGCCGATGTGGATGCCGTCGTTCTCCACCAGGGGCTGGCCGTCCACGAACACGGCGATGTCCGTGGTGGTGCCGCCGATGTCCAGGATCACGGAGTCGCGGGTGATGTCGCACAGGGCGATGATGCCCATGACGCTGGCCGCCGGGCCGGAGAAGATGCTCTGCACGGGCATGCGCCGGGCCTGGGCCAGGGGGAAGGTGCCGCCGTCGGCTTTCAGCGTGTTCACGCGCACGTGGGACAGCCCCAGGCGGCCCAGGCTCTGCTCCACGGCGTCGGCAAAGGCGTTGAAGACCCGCCACACCGCGCAGTTGAAATAGGCCGTGGCCAGCCGCCGGGGAAAGTTCAGGCGTCCGCCCAGCTCGTGGCCCAGGGTCACGTAGTCCGCGCCCTGGCCGCCTGTCTGTCCATCCGCCGGGCCGAGCATCTGCCCCAAGGTGTTCTCGTGCAGGGGATTGCGGGTGCTGAACTTGCCCACGCAGCCGAACACGCGCACCCCTGCCGCGCGGCAGGCGGCGATGGCGTTTTTCGCCTGGGCCTCGTCCAGGCGGTCGGTCTCGGAGCCGCGGTGGTCGATGGCCCCGGCCAGCACATGGTAGTCGCGGCAGAGCATGAACTCGTGCGCGCCGATGCCCGGACCGGGGATGACGAGCATGCCCACGTCCTCGGTGGTGCCCTGGACAATGGCGTTGGTGGAGAGGGTGGTGGAGAGGTTCAGCTGGCGCACACCCTCGGGCTTCACAAAGGCCAGGATTTCGGTGAGGGCCTGGTTCACCGAGGCCAGCAGGTCATTGTGGTCGGTCTTGACCTTGACCTGGGCGGCGATGCCCTGTTCGCTCAGCGCCACGGCGTCCGTGTGCGTGCCGCCAACATCAATGCCGAGATACATGGGCAGCGCCCCCCTTCGTTGTCGTCCCCGCAGCCACAGGCTCCGGCGAAATGCCTGCCAAAGTACCATTGCCCGGCGCGGCGCGTAAAGGGGCGGGGAGCCTGCGCTTCGGCGGGCGGTCGGTTAGGCTCGGTGGATGGTCGGAGAGGCAACGGTGCGCCCTGGGCGGGCGGGGGAAGTGACTGCCCCCTTGCACCCCGCGCCTGTTCCGTGCCATATCAGCGCTGCCTGTAAGCGTTGACGCACGCGCCCCGCGCTCAAGGAGCCGTCCATGCAGACGCGTTTCGCCCCGCCCGAAAGGCTGACCCGTGAGGACGTCGCGGCCATATCCCTGCGCCTCAAGGGCCAGATCCTGCTGCCCTGGTTCGACGCCGTGCCCGTGTGCGTGCTCGTCATCAACCAACACCGCCAGATCGTCTACTGCAACGCGGCCTTCCGCACACTGGCCCAGAAGCCCAGCCTCGCGGACATCATCGGGCTCCGGCCCGGCGAGGCGCTGGGCTGCATCCACGCCGCCGTGGAGGAGGCTGGGTGCGGCTGCTCGGACTTCTGCAGCGTGTGCGGCGCGGCCCAGGCTATCCTGCGCTCCCTGCGCGGCGAGGACGACTGCCAGCTCTGCCGCATGCTGCGCCTGCTGGACAACGCCGAGGCCGCCCTGGACCTGGAGGTGCACACCAAGCCCATCGAGTTCGAGGGCGCGCAGTTCGTGCTCTTCACGGCCCTGGACATCAGCCACGAAAAACGCCTGCGCTACCTGGACCGCACCTTCCACCACGATCTCATCAACCTGGCCGGGGGCATGGCCAGCCTGACCCAGCTCATGGACGTGCAGACCCTGGACGCCGAAAGCGCGGCCCTGTTCGCGGACTGCACCCGGCGGCTCCTGCGCGAGGTGCTGTACCACCGCGACGTGTCCATGGCCGAGCAGGGGCGGCTCACCGTGACCCCGGAGACCATCCCGGCCGCGCGATTTCTGGAGCGCCTGGCGCAGACCTGCTGCGACCAGGGCGGGACCGTACGGCCCAGGGTGCGCGTGGACTGCCGCTCTGAGCACATCAAAAGCGACAAGCGCATCCTGGGGCACGTGCTGCGCAACATGCTGCGCAATGCCCTGGAGGCCTGCACCGCCAGCACGGACGAGGTGCTGGTGTCCTGCACGGCCACGGAGGGCGGAACCGACATCTCCGTGCACAATCCAGGCTGCATCCCGCCCAGCATCCGCAAGCAGCTCTTCAAGCGCTACGTGTCCACCAAGGGCGAGGACCGGGGCCTGGGCACCTACGTCATGCGCCTGCTGGCCGAACACTACCTGGGCGGCAGCATCAGCTTCGACACCGACAGCACGAACGGCACCACCTTCACCCTGCACCTGTAGGGGGGCAAGAGAGAATATGCCTCCGGCGGCCAAGGGGCCTGAGGCCCCTTGGAACCCCCTCCTGCCAAGGCCCTTGGCCTTGGAGAGAGGCTCTTGGGAGAGCGGGCCTTCCAGGGTGAGCACACTGCGCGCGCTCCATGACCACCTAGAAGCCGAAAGGGCTGGCTCAGGTTCCTCCTGAGCCAGCCCTTTCGGCGTAATGGGGGGGGCTGGGGGGCCTCAGGCCCCCCAGCCGGGTCCAAGGGCAGCGCCCCTGGCCGCCGGAGGCATCCTCTCTGCTCTACCTTCGCAGCCAGCGGCGCAGGCAGCCGAATTCGTAGCGCAGGCGCCTGGCGGGCGTCAGGGCGCGGGCCAGCATGTCATTCACGTGCGGTTCATAGGCGCGGCCCAGGGCATCCGGGCTGTTGCCGGGACGCAGCGGCGCGGGCGGCGCTGCCGTGTCGCCGGAACTGTCTGGGGCGTGGCCGTCCTGCCCGTCACCGGCGAGAATCTGCCGCAGGGCGCTGGCGGTGCGGGCATAGGCGTCGTCCGGGCCGGGCAGGCGCACCACATTGCGTGCGCGCTGGTAGTCCTCAGGACTGTGGCTCGGCAGCACGCCCTCGGCCAGCAGGCGTTCCAGCGCGTCCACCCCGCCGAGGCTTAAGGAGCAGGTGCGCGTCATGTAGGCCTGGGCCTCGAAGAGCTTCGGCTTCAGCTCTGCGGGCAGCAGCAGGCCGGGCCGCTCCCAGAAGGGCAGCTCCAGGCTCATGGCCGAGGTGCGCAGGATGGCCGCATCGCAGAAGTGGAAGGCCCAGGTGCTGTCCGGCTCGTCCACGGCGCGCCGTCCAAAGACCTCGTCCGAGGGGCGGCCCAGGCCCCAGGCGTCGCCGGGCTGCGGCCCGTGTTTTTTCAGGGCGTAGTCCCAGGGGTGCAGCTTGATGGCCAGGTTCATTCCCGCGCGCTCCACGGCCTGGCAGACGTCCTCGTAGATCGGGCTGGCGGCGTCGGGCGCGCTGGGCAGCCAGAGCAGGATGGGCCGCTCCGGGTTGTAGCCGTACTTGGCGCAAAACCCCGCGCGGTCGGCAAAGCCGCCAAAGAGGGGATTGGTGGTGGGCTCGAAGAAGATGTTGCCCGTGAAGGTGATGCTCTTGGCCTGGGCCAGCCGGGCGGACTCCTTGGTGCGGTTGAACTCGCGCTCAAAGAACAGGGTCAGCGGGTGCTGCATGAGCAGGTGCTCGGCCCCGTGGCAGGTGAAGTCGCCCAGGAGCGTGGCCATCTGCACGGTTGTGACGCCGCGTGTTTTGGCCTCGGCAATGAGGCCGGGGATGTCCGGGTCGTGGTGCGCGTCGGTCAGGAGCAGGCGCGGGCGCTCATCCTTCGAACCGGCCAGCAGCTCCGCTGCCCAGGCCAACAGCTCGGCCCTGGGCAGCAGGCGCACGCCCTGGGACTCCAGCTCAGGCAAGAGCGCCTCGGGCACGTCGGCCCCTGTTTTCAGCCCGCGCGGCGGGCCGGAATTGAAGCCGAGCTGGCAGTCGAGCCCGCTGGCCCGCAGCCGCTCGTGCAGGGCGAGCAGCTTGTGGAACGCGCCGCCATGCACGTTGAACCAGGCGATGAGGATGTCTGGAGCCATGGGTGGGGTGTTGCCGATTCAGGGGGAGGTGTCAAGGACGGGGGACGGGCGAAGGGGTGCCTCCGGCGGCCAGGAGCGCTGCCCCTGGACCCCGCCAAAGGGCCTGAGGCCCTTTGGAATCCCCATTGGGGGTTCGCATGACCCACACTTGCCGAATGGCTGGCTCAGGCTCCGCCTGAGCCAGCCATTCGGCGACATGGGGGGGGCTGGGGGGCTTCAAGCCCCCCAGCCGCCGGAGGCTCTTCTCTTCTCCCCTACCCCCGGCCCTGCCGGGCCTCGCGCAGCTCCCGCACGGCTTCGACGGGCCGCAGGTAGTCGCTCGGCAGGCCGAACAGGCTGGCGGCGTGGCGGGCGATGGCGTCGGGCTCGAAGTTGTCCAGCACATGAAAGGGGTCGCCCTGGCTCAAGAGTGGGGCCAGGTAGCGCACGGCCTGGTCCAGGTTCTGGGCCTCGGCCTGGCGCTGGGCGCGGGCGATGGGCGAGGCATAGTCCACGTTGAGCGAGCCCTGGGGCAGGTTCGCGGGCCAGGGCGGCAGCTCGCCCTCGCGCAGCAGGATGTTGAACACGCGCTCGATGAGCGGGGCCAGGAACTCGGTCTGCATGCGCCCCAGGGTCGGCCCGAGCACGCGCATCTTCTCGTTCTGGCGGATGAGCGCCTCGGTGGCGGTGGTGTTGGCGGCTTCGGGGCTCAGCTGGTCGGCCAGGAAGATGCGCCGGATGCTTTGCCTGCGGCGCTCGGTCATGGCCTCGATGGCGGAAAGGTCCACGCGCACCGGCAGGGCCTCGATGCGGTCGCTCGAGCCCGCGCGGTAGTACGACAGACCGCCGGGGCCGGAATGAATGGGGCCGAGAAACCCGTCGTCGGGCACCATGAGCGGCGGGTCGGACATCTTTTCAGCGGCCATGAGCGCGGTGCGGCTCATGGCGTTCAGCACGCGCACGTCGGACAGCGCGGTGAGGCCCGGCCCGCGGCCATAGGCCTCGCCCGGGGCCTTGGCCCAGCGCGGGCACATGTAGGGCATTTCCAGGTAGCCGGACTCCTCCAGCAGGTGCCGGGAGCCCGCCTCCACGTACAGGCTGGCCAGGGGAAAGTGCCTGCTGGCCGGGCTTGCGGGATCGCGGCCAGGGCGCGGGAACACGGCGTGCAGAATCTCCACGCGCTCTTCCGGGCTGTCCTCGGCCAGGCGGCGCACCTCTTGAGAGCAGACGCTGCCCCACTGGGCCCAGGCCTGGCGGGCGGTGAGGGCGTAGCGGCGGATGACGCTGTCGACCACGCCGCGCGCGTCCTCGGCCAGGTACACCTCGCCCACGGGCCGGGCGCTGAAGCGCACCACACTGTCCGGATCGGCCTCCACGTGCATGACGGCGGTGCCGAACAGGCAGAGGTCGAGGTAGAGCTCGTGCACGCAGGTCTGGAAGCCCGTGGCCTCGGCGTTGAACACGGACAGCAGGCGCTCCCGGCAATCGGCCAGGAAGCGGCGCACAGCCCCGTCGTCGGGCGCGCCGCGCCCGAGCCGCAGGTCGAACCAGGGCAGAGCCGGGTTGGTCAGCAGACCGCCCAGGGCCGAGGCCAGCAGCTCCAGGCTGTGGGCCGGGGTGGAGTCGAACACGGCGTCGTCATTGGCAGCGCCGGGCTGGCGCTGGGCCAGGGCCGGGGACTTGCGCGGCATGATCTGGGCGGCCAGCTCCTGCCAGAGGGGCAGCCAGTGCGCGCGCGCGGCCTCCATGCCGGACAGGCGCGCGAGCACGGCCTCCACGCGCAGGCCCGCGGTGTGCGCTTCAGGGGTCTGGGGCGGTTCGGACGCCTGGGGCTTGGGGGTGCGCTTCTTCATTGTCCGAGCTTCTCCTTGAGTTGCGAGGTTTCCACTGCGGGCGCACCCAGGGTCTGGGCCTGGGCGTTCTGGCCGACCAGATCAGCGCGGCGCGCGGCCCTGGCCTGGTCGAGCAGGGCCGTTTCCTGGCGTCTGCGGTCGGTGCGGCGGCGCTCCTCTGCGGCGCGCGCGGCCTCCTCTGCGCTGCGTTCGGCCTCGGCGGCCTGGGCGGCCTGGGCCGCGCCGGAATCCGCAGCCTGCCTGGGGCTCTCGCCTGCGGCCAGGGCCGTGCCGACCAGACCGCCGACCGCCGGCCCGAAGATCAGGGTGGTGATGATGGGGATGGGGTTGAAACCTCCGCCTCCGCCCATATGCGTCCTCCTTGTGGGGTTTTGCGGCCGGGCGCGCTGCCCGGACCCGGTGGCGAGTATACACCGGGTTTTGGGCCGAGGCGTTTGGGGACGGTTTTGGGCCGCTAAAAGGACAAAAATACCCCCTTGACAGGGGTTGGGGAGGGAGAAGGGAGGCGGGGGGGAGAAGGGGGGGAGGGCGGAGGGAACAGGCGGCAGGCCGCAGAAAAGGGAAAAAGGGCCGGTTGCAGCGGCCCTTTTTCGAGGGGAGGGGGAGGAAGGGATCGAGTTAGGGCGGTGCCGTGGACCCGGCTGGGGGGGGAGGAGGAGGGTGTTCGTCTCCCAGGCCCTCGGCCCGCGCGCAACTTGAGAGAGGGAAAGCAGCTCTCGTGCCAAGGCCTGTGAAGGGTGGAAATTCAGCTGGTTGCCCTGCCTGGGCAACAAACCAGCCCCGTGGCGGACACGGCTGATGTGCAAGGGGCTGCACCCATGTGCAGGGGCATGTGCAGGGGGCTCTAGCCCTGTTCCTTTTCTCCGGCCCGGCCGCGCGGCGCGGCAGGCAGCAGGTCCAGGGCAAACTCCGTCCGGGCGTTTTCCAGAAACCGCCGCACCTCGGCGCTGGCGCCTGGGGCAAAGCGCAGCAGCAGGGTCTCGCGCCCGGCCGCGTCGGTGCCCAGGGAGCTGAACAGGGCCAGATTCTCGTTGGCCTCCAGCAGAAACCGGAACAGGGCCACGTCGCTGCGGGCCAGCCGCACATAGAGGGCCTCGGAATTCCGGGCGTTCGGGCGCATCAGCCCTCCCCCGCAGCGGGCGGCCCGGCGTGGGTCTGCTCCAGGAATTGGCGGATCTCGCGCAGGATCTTCTCGCGGTGCAGGCGCACCTGCTCCGGGATGCGCATGATCATGTCCAGCTGGCGGGTGTGGATGATGAGGTAGCCCAGCACCCGCAGCCGGTCCATGAGTTCACGCGTGGGCAGGCCCTCGACCCGGGCCAGGAGCGCGTCGTCGCGCACCTCAAGCGAGAACCCGAACTCGGTCAGGATGCCGGACACGAACTGGATGCGCCGCGCGCGCCGGGTCATCTCCGCCGCGCCGCCCCGGAACTGGAAGCTCACAAAGTTTTCGCGCGCCCGTTCGCCCACCAGGGCCTCGATGGTCACGAAATGGTAGCCGAAGCGCGAGGACAGCGAGACGTAGGCCTTGGAGAGCAGGATGTGGTTCTGCACGCCGAAGTCGAAGCCGCCGGTGATGGAGATCTCCGGGTTGGTGGTGGACTCGTACATGATGGACAGAAAACCGCGCATGTCCACAGGCGGCGGCCCGGCCCAGGGAAAGGCGCTGATGCCGCCCCACACGGCCAGAAACGGTGGGCAGTTGATGTGCTCCAGGCGGATGAACTTGCCCTCGGGCGGGGCGCTGAAGGCGTCCTCCAGGTTGATGATCCACCACTGCATGGCCGCGCCCCCGGCCCAGAGCTGCTTGGCCTGGCGCTCGGAGAAGTCCTGCTGGCTGCGCCCGAAGTCGACCATGACGTCCACGGCGCGCTGGTGCGCCAGGCGGGCCACGTCGCGCACGGTGCGGCAGTTGGCCGCGCGGAACTCCGGGTCCTCCGGCGGGGGCAGGGTCAGGGGCGAGAGCAGCGCGAGCAGCTCCACCAGGCGCAGGTGCACCGGCGAGCCCTCCATGTGCGAACGCGGCCCCGCCAAGGCGTCCACCGCCCCTGGCCCAGCGCTCCCCATGCCGGGGACCAAGTCCCCCTCATTCAGCGCGGGCGCGAAGCCCTCTTCTTCGTCCGGCGCAGGCAAGGGTCCGCAGCGCAGAATCTGAAAGTCCCCGTCCGGCCGTTTCAGCCACTCGAACAGGGCCGGTGCGCCCAGGCCCTGCTCCAAAAGGCGGGACAGCCCAGCCAGGCGCTGGGCGTCCTCCGGCCCCAGGCCCTCGCCCCGGGCCGAGGCCTCGGGGTCCGTGGTGCGGCAGGAGCCGCGCAGGTACTCCCCGTCGTCGCCCAGACCCTCGTCCGGGCCGGGACCTGCTCCGGGTATGGCCAGCACGCCCACGCACAGGGCCACGTCGATGTCCGGAATGCCGCGCAGGAGCCTGCGGCGCATGGCCTGGACCGAGTACTTTCCGGCCAGCGCGCGGCGATAGGCGGCGAGCAGCGCCGCGCAGGGCACTCCGACTTGCGCCGGGTACACCCCGGTGAAGCCCTGGCCCTCGCCCATGCTGCTGGGCAGGAGGCACAAATGCGTGCAGCCGCAGGCGCCGGAAAGGGCCTCGTAGGCCTTGAGGATGGCTGTTTCCAGGGCCTCGGGCAGGGGCGCGGCCAGGATCAGCGCCTGGATCTCGCGGCTCATGGCCGCCAGGGTGGCGGCGTCCGGGCCGTGGAAGGCCGGGGCGGCCTCGCCTTCGGCCTCGGCGGCGGCGGAGTCGTACATGGACTGGATGCGCCGGGCGATTTCCTCGCGCAGGCCAGGCTGGGAGGCAAAGGCCTCGTACGCGCAGGCCCCGATGATGAAGCCTTCGGGCACGGGCAGGCCCAGGCGGTTTTTGACCTCGCCCAGCTCGGCCAGGCGCGCGCCCACGAGGTCGGCCTGGGCGGCGCCGACCTGGGCCAGACCGGTCACCAGCTCGCCGCAGGCCGGGGGGTTGCGGCGGCCCAGGACTTCCTCGACCTGGGCCAGGATGACGGAAAAGCGGGTGGACAGACGCTCGGCCGCGCCCGCGTCCAGGCTCTTCAGGTGCGAGAGCATGCGGAAGGCGTTGACCGCCGCGCTGGTGGTTCCGGCGCGCAGGAAGACCATGCCGAAGACCCGGCCGTCGGTGCGGGCGCGCTCCATGTCGGCCAGGGTGGACAAGAGGCGCTTGCCAGAGGTCAGGAGCAGGCGGAAATTGGTGTGCTTGCGGCGGAACTCCGCGCCGATGGCCTCGGCGGCCTCGGTGGACGCCAAGCTGCTTGGCGCCTCCTCCTGCCGGAAGAGGCCGCGCAGTTTCGCCAACAGTCCTGCCACACGCACCCCCAGTCCCTGCTCCATACCGGGCCAGAGGCCAAAAGGCAAACGCCCCCGGAGGTTTGATCCTCCGGGGGCGTGGCGCGCAGGGAGTGTGGGGGCCGGGAAGGCTGGCCCACGCTTCCGTATGGACTGGGAAGCTTAGGCTTCCTTCTTGATCTTGGGCTTGCTCATGCCCAGGCCGATGCCGCCGAACATGTCGAAGATGGCGTAGCCGTACCACATGGTGTAGATGACGTAGAACACCAGCAGGCCGACCAGGGGCAGGACGTTGTCCAGCACCTTCTCGCTCTTGATGCCGTAGAAGTTGTAGCCGGGCTCAAGACCGCGCTTGTTGACCTGGCCCACGACCTTGGCCTCTTCAATCATCTTCTGCTTCTGGAGCTCCTTGACCGAGGGGTCGAGCACCGTCCACCAGGCCTTGACGATCAGCTTCTCGCCGTCCTTGTCGGTCACGGCGTAGCGGTCCATCACGGCCTTGCCGCGGTCGTTGAACAGGTCGTCGGCGTCGGCCAGGGCGGCGGTGAGGATCTTGCCCAGGTCGCCGGAGTAGGTGATGGCGCCATCCTTGAGCTCGGCGGTGGCCCCGGCCTTGACCAGGTTCTCCACGGCGCGCGGGGCCAGCTTGGCGTCCTTGACCTTGGCGGTGACGGTGACCGTCTTGCCCTCAAGGGCCAGGGCCTGCTTCTGCACCCCGGGGATGAAGTAGCTGGAGCCCTTGGACAGGCGGTTGAACATGTTGTCCGCTGCGTCCAGGCCGTTTCCGACGCCGCCCCAGATGGGCAGGAAGAGCGACACGAACACGCACAGGAACGAGGCCATGAGGAGCAGGCCCTTGTTGAAGAGGGGTTTGTTGGTAATAAGCATCTTAGGCCTCCTGACGCAGCTTGCCGATGTTGCCGAAGAACTTGCTGAAGATCCAGACGCCAAAGCCGGCGACAACGATCCAGAAGACGATGTTGCCCACGAACTCGATCTGGTTGCACAGACCCATGTCCAGGTTGATCATCTCCAGCTCCACCATCTTCTTGGGCAGCACGGACACGCGGTTGATGAAACCGGCGATGATGCTGATTGCGTAGAAGCCGCGGATGTGGATGCCCTTGACGACCTTGGTGGTCAGCGCGCCGACCTGGATGCCCAGGAGCGAGCCGATGAGCATGCCCATGGCCAGGGTATAGAACACGTAGCCGTAAATGGCGTACTGGCCCACGGCCGCGAAACCGGCGGTGAAGATGATCTGGAGGATGTCGGTGCCCACCGTGGTCATGGAGGACACGCCGAAGATGTACACGAACATGGGGAAGGTGATGAAGCCGCCGCCCACGCCCATGATGGCCGCCAGGATGCCCACGATGACGCCGCCGCAGGCCACGATCCAGCCGGAGATCTGCTTGCCGCCGGGCACGAAGTCCTCGTCAAAGGTGATCATGGGGGCGAGCTTCAGGTTCTGCAAGGTGGTGGCCAAGCCCGTGGTGCCGCTGGGGCCGCCGTGGGCGTCGCCGCCGGAGTCGCCGCCTGCGGCCTGCTTACGGGTGGTGTTGATGAAGTCGAACAGGGCGTAGAAGCCCAGGAAGCCCAGCAGCACCGCGTAGATGGAGCTGATGAACATCTCCGACAGCAGGGGGTCGGTGTCGTACAGGGTCTTGTTGATCCAGCCGCCGATGATGGTGCCGCCGCCGGAGCCCACCAGAAAGGCGATGGCCAGCTTGGTGGAGACGTTGCCGAGCTTCTTGTGCACCGCCGTGCCCATGATGGCCTTGGCGAAGATGTGGAACAGGTCGGTGCCGACGGCCAGGATGCCCTTGACGCCAGCGGCCATGAGCGCCGGGGTGATGATGAACCCGCCGCCCGCGCCGATGCAGCCGGTGATGAGACCGGCGGCCAGGCCCACGAAGATGGACACCACGAAGATCTGGGTGGTGTAGAACGCGGGGGCGTAGGCCGTCTTGCCGCCGATCATGTCGGCCGCAAAGGCGAAGTTGATGAGCAGGATGGGCAGCACCAGCAGGCCCAGGATGGCCAGTTTCTTCTTGCTGCGGACAATGGACAGGGACATTTCAATGTCCCATTTGGCGTGCGCGGCGCTCGCCGCTTTGAGGAATTCGAAGACGTCTCTACCGAAGCCCATCAATCTCCCCTCCGTGTCAAAGTGTTTACGATGCTTCCGGAACCGGCCCGAAGCCAGGCTCCGGTTCGTTACCCCGCCAAAAAATGGGCTTCCCCGCTATGGGCCGGGCTTGCCCTTGAGTGCCTTGTGCTCGCAGGCATCCTGGAGCTTGAACACCAGCTCCTCGATGTCCACGGGCTTCATGAGATAGTCGAACGCGCCCAGTTCCAGGCCGCGCATGGCCGTCTCCACGTGGGCGTGGCCGGAGAGCATGAGCACCGCCACGCCGGGGTGGCTGGCGGCGATGTGCTTCAGGGCCTCGATGCCGTCCATGCCGGGCATCTTCACGTCGAGCACCACGGCGTCCACGCCGGGGTTGGCCTTGAGCCAGACCAGGGCCTCCACCGCGCCGGGCGCGCAGGCGGCCTCTATGCCGCGCCGGTTCAGGCGCTTGGCCAAAGTCTCCCGGAAGTCCTGCTCGTCGTCGACCAAAAGAACCTTCATGCCCCCTCCCACACTTTCAGCGCTGCCCGGACGGCCTGGCCCAGCTCTCGCGTGTCCGCCTGCTTCTCCACCACTGCCGCGCCGGGCGCTCCCCAACCCGCAGCCGGAGCCTCGGCCTCGGGGAACACGTGCAGCACCAGGGGCACGCGCGCGCCGATCTCAGCCAGACGCCCAGACAGGTCCGGGGCCTCGGGGTCCAGCACCACCACCTGGGGCGGCAGGGCCGAGGCCAGGCAGGCCCGGAGCTCGGCTGCATCGCGCAGGGCCGTGGCGGCGTATCCCTGGCCCTCGAATTCCCGGCACAAAAACTCCCGTACGTGGGGGTTCCGGTCCAGAATCGCCAAGCGCGGCCGCACGTCACTCGCCATGTCCAAGCCTCCCGTTGCACAGACCCTAGGGCAAGACCCGTGCCATCCGTAGCGCGCGGCCAACATGAAGATATGTCAGTGGATTTAAACTCGACGCAGCCCGCTGCCCAGGTTTTCTCCAGGCCCAGGTGTCAGGTTCTTTTACAGTCCGTCAAGGGGCGAATGATCTCCCAGGCCCTGGCGCTTCTCCATTGCGGCGAGTACCCGGGTCTGGGCTTCGAGGTGCTGGCGGCCAGCCGTCCCCTGGCCCACGCGGCCCACAGGCAGGCGCCAGCGCTGCTGCGGCAGTTCCGCAGGGGCTAGAGCTCTGGGGCAGGCAGGTGGTTGTTGCGCTGCTTCAGCATCCAGCGCTTCAAGTCCTCGGGCAGCGCCCGCCAGGACCCGGCCCCGGCCCGCCGCCAGGCAGGCAGCCCCAGCTCGTTGACCAGCCGGGTGATCTGTTTGGGGTTTTCGCCCACGGCCTCGCAGATGGCGCGCGCGCCCTTGATGCAGATGTCCATGCCCGTCTCCGTCGTGTTGTATGGTTCCATCGCAAGGGCAGAGCCCAGGCCCGGCCGTTTCTCCCAGGCGACCGTGCCCTGGTCCGGACCGGGGCTGGGCCGACACTGGCCGCGGCAGAAGGACTCGTCCGCGCCGGGGCGGCGGCAGCATTGCCATCTGACAATACCCCCACATACCCCTGGCCAGACCCTGGCCCGGTCGGAGGCCAGTCATTTTGCCAAGCGCCAGACAGCTGCGCACCGCCCCCTGAATGAGCCCGGCGCCCGCTCCGAGCCTGCGACCCTTAGGAGGCGCTGCGGCCGCAGCCGCCAGAACTCCGCGCCCTGCCAGACCAGGCGTCAGGGGACGTGCGCCAGAAAATGAATGCGCTGCTGCACACACCCTTATTTTGTCAAAGCGACACTCTTTTGTCAACAGAACACGATACTTTTTTGTGGACATGGGCAAATATCTTGGTAGCATTGTGCCACTCGACCAATACAGCGCTGCCCCAGGCGCACCAACACAAGGGGACGATTGTGGACTTCACCAGTAATTTAAGAGAGATGCTTTGGGCCCAGGTGGGAGAGAAAGGCGCCTACGCCAACCGCAAACGCATGGCCGATGCGCTCAGCATCGACCCCTCCCAGCTGAACCGCTTCATGGACGGCGAACGCGGCCTGTCCGTTGAATCCCTGGGACGCATCCTGGACGGCCTCTCGGCCCGCATCGTCCTGCCCGGCAGCCGGGAAGCCGAAGGCGCGCGCGAGGTCTGTTTTGTCAGCCCGCGACCATCCGGCGCTGCGCATGGGGCCACGCCCCCTGCCTCCGAGGACTACTTCGCCGTGCCCTTGGCCTCCGAGCCCGTGGCCGCAGGGCCGGGGCGCATCCCCCAGGATGAGATCCGGGGCTGGGTGCTGGTCTGGCGGCACCATGAATCCGTGCGCTTCCGCACCGACCTCGTGGCCGTGGAGATCGGCAAGAATCAGCTGTCCATGACGCCCACCCTGCACCCCGGCGACATCGTCCTGGTCGACCGCGCCGAGCGCTCGCCCGACCCGGCGGGCAAGATCATGCTCGTCTGCGAGCCCGGCCCGGACGGCGGCTGCGCCGTCAAACGCGTGAGCACCAGACACGTGGACGGCGACATGGAGCTGGTGTTCTACTCCGACAACTCGCGCGACTTCCCGCCCTCGGTGTACCGCCTAAACCGCGACTACGGCGGCGAGCTGGCCCACGCCATCGCGGGCCGCGTGGTCTGGGCCTGGAGCGACATGACCCGGAAATAGCCCGGCCCAGCCCGGCCGCAGACCCCAAAAATTAGCGCTGGTTTTTCGCGCAGACTCCGAGCATAATAGAGGAAGCGCCCACGACACAGCACGCTTCCGCGAGGCTCACCATGAAATGGTTCACCAAGTTTTTCTCTGACAACTCGGACAATTCCTCCGGGGAGCTCAACGCCTTCCTGGGCACCGGCACGCAGTTCACCGGGCACCTCCAGTTCGAGGGCTCCGTGCGCATCGACGGCCATTTCCAGGGCACCATCAGCTCCCCCGGCACCCTGATCCTGGGCCACGAGGCTGTGATCAAAGGCGAAGTCAACGTGGCCACCCTGAACACCAACGGCACCCTGGTGGGCACCGTGCGCGCCAGCCGCCACGTCCACCTGCACGAGCATGCCGTGTTCGACGGGCTGCTCATCACCCCGGCCCTGGGCATGGACCAGGGCGCCATCATCAACGGCACCATCGAGATGAACCGCAAGGCCTCCATCGCCGAAGCCTCCGGACTGACCGAGACCAGCGGGGCCATCGAAGCCCTGGACCTGCCCACCCTGCCCAACACCAGCGCCCACACAGCCATCGCCACCATGGCGCCCGCCGCCTGCTGCGCCGAACCCGCAGCAGACGCCGCCCAGAACGAAGACGGCGGGTAGAGGGAGAAGAGAAGAGCCTCCGGCGGCCAAAGGGCCTGAGGCCCCTTGGACCCCCCATAGCGCCGAAAGGGCTGGCCCAGGATGAACCTGGGCCAGCCCTTTCGGCTTTTTTTGGGGGGGGGCGGGGGGGCGCTGAAACACCGGAGGGGCCCCGCAGCAGGGGTGCCCGGGGCGGAGCCCCTGGCTATTCGTCCTTCAAAATCCGCACCTCGCGTTGCGGGAAGGGGATGTTCACGCCGTGCTCGCCAAAGGCATCCCAGATGGCCAGCAGCACGTCGCCGCGCACGTTGCTGATGCCGTTTCCCGGGTCGGCGATCCAGAAGTTCACGTCCAGGTTGATGCTCGAATCCCCGAAGCTCAGGATGCTTGCGCGCGGGGCGGGTTCGGGCTGCACGCGCGGGGTGCTGGCGGCTGCGGCCTCCATGAGCTGCATGGCCTGGCGTGGCTCAGAGCTGTAGGCCACGCCCACCTGGGCATGCACGCGCAGATGCGAATCGCTGTAGCTTAAATTAATGACCTCGTTGCCGATCAAGCTTTCATTGGGCAGGAGGTAGGCCTTGCCGTCCAGGGTCTCCACAACGGCGTAGCGCGCGTTGATCTGGGCGAGGGTGCCGTGCACCCCGCCGATTTCGATGACGTCGCCGGGCTTGAGGGACTTGTCGAGCAGCAGGATGACGCCGCTGACGAGGTTGGCGAAAATCTTCTGCAGGCCAAAGCCGATGCCCACGCCCACCGCGCCGCTGAACACCGTCAGGCTGGTCAGGTCCACGCCCACGCTGGACAGGGTGATGGTGACGGCCAGGGCGTAGAGGGCGAAGCTTGCGCCCTTGGCAAAGAGCACCTGGGCCGAGGGCGAGAGGGCTTCGGCCTTTTGCAGCTTGTCGTCGGTCATGCTGGCGAGCATGCGCGCGGCCTGGATGAGCACCACGAAGAGGACGGCCCCCTTCAGGATGAGCAGGAGCGACACGTGGGACTTGCCCACGGAGAAGCCCAGGTCGTCCAGAAGCTCCAGGGCCTGGTTGACCACGCCCAAGGCGTGCAGCACGGCCATGACCCAGACCACCCAGGCCACCAGGCGGCCCAGGAAGCGGCTCTTGATGAGCGTTCCGGCCACATGGGCCAGCACCCAGGCCAGGGCCACGGACACGGCGATGGACAACACCTGGTGCGGCAGGCGGAAGTGCCGGGCTGCGGCGTCGGCCACCAGCAGCAGCAGGCCGGACACCCCGGCCCAGGCGCAGTGCCTCAGCTCACGAAGCATGGGCGCGATGCGCGCATCGGCCCGCCAGCCGGTGGGCGCCACGGCCCCGCGCTGGCCCAGGTTCAGGGTGCGGCACAGGCCCCAGGCCACAAGGCACAAAACCAGCGCCAGCCCAGCCTGGAGCAGCGCGGCCTTGGTGGTCAGGTTCTGGCCCACCCACTCCTGGATGCGCTCGGCCCATTCCAGGGGGTCGCCGGAGAAAACGATTTCGGCCATGCCAGTGATTCCCCTCTGTTCCTTTGCGGTTTGGCTTTAGCGCGCCAGCATCCAGGGCGAGCCCAGGGAGAGATCCGCCCAGGCCCCCAGGAACACGAACACCGCGATGACGCCGTTCAAGGTGAAGAAGGCCACGTTGACGCGCGAGAGGTCGCCTGGGCGGATGAGCTTGTGCTCCCAGACCAGGATGCCGCCCACCAAGAGCGTGACCGCCGTGTACACGATGCCCAGACCTGCCTGCCAGCCGGCCATGGGGAAAAGCAGGGCGGCGGCGGCATGGGTCCAGGAGGAGGCGAAGAGCGCGCGCGGCACGCCCTGCACTGCGGGCAGGGAGAACAGGCCCTGGCTGCGGTCAAAGGCCTCGTCCTGGCAGGCGTAGAGGATGTCGAACCCGGCCACCCAGAGGCTCACGGCGAAGAAGAGCAGCACCGCCGGGTAGCCCAGGTGCGACGGCGACACGGCCAGCCACCCGGCCACCGGGGCCAGGCCCAGCACGCTGCCCAGCGCGAAGTGGCACAAGGGAGTGAAGCGCTTGGTGTGGCTGTAAAAGGCGCTCCAGACCAGGGCCAGGGGCGAGAGCAGCAGGCAGGTCATGTTCAGGGCCGCGCAGGCCGTGGTGAAGATCAGCGCGCAGACGAGGATGAAGCGCTTGGTAAACGCGCTGGACAGCTCGCCGGTGACCAGCGGGCGGCTCTGCGTGCGCGGGTTCTTGCTGTCGATGTCCACGTCAACCAGGCGGTTGTAGGCCATGGCAAAGGAGCGCACCGCGATCATGGCGATGGCCAGGGCCAGGAGCACGCGCGCCGGGGGCATGGTCCAGTCCTGCATTATCCCGCCCGGCATGGGCTTGGCGGCCAGAAAGGCCCCGGTAAAGGCAAAGGGCAGGGCGAACACGGAGTGCTCGATCTTGATCATGCGGAAAACCGCCAGGGTGTCGCGCAGCAGGCTCACGGGGCTCCTTCCGGTCTAGTATTCGTTGACGAGCACGGCCCCGCAGAGCAGCAGGCCCACGCCCAGCAGACGCTGCCAGGAGGCCTCGCGCACGGCGAAGCCGATGGCCCCGGTGTGGTCGATGAGCACCGAGCCCAGGAGCTGCCCGGCGATGATCCAGGCCATGAGGCCCGTGGCCCCCAGCTTGAAGGCCAGGATCACGCTGACAGCCACGAAAAACGCGCCCAGCGCCCCGCCGAGCCAGGTCCACCAGGGGGCTGCGGCAGCCATGCCCAGAGTGGGCAGGGGCGTGCGCGTGAGCAGGATGATGAGCACCAGGCTTACCGTGCCCACGGCGAAGCTGACCAATGAGGCCATGAGCGGGTCGCCCAAAAACTCGCGCAGCCGCGCGTTGATGCCCGCCTGCACGGGCATGAGCGCCCCGGCCAGGAGCGCGGTGAGCAGGATGACTGGCCGCATCTGTTCTCCTTCAGGCTAGGGACGTCCGGCTTTGGGCTTCAGGCCTCGGCCTCAGGGCCGGGCCGGGGGTTCCAGGGGCGGCGGCGGGGCCGACTGGCCCTGGGGGGCGGCCACGCGTCCGGCCAGGCGCTCGGGCGCGGGCTCCGGGCTCGCCTGACCCTGTGCCTGACCCTGGGCTTCCTGGCCTGGAAACGTCTGACCGGGCGCGGGCTGTCCGGCGCCATTTGTCCCGGCAGCGCCTGTTCCGGGGGCATCAGAACCAGGCGCCTGGCCCTCCAGGCCCGGGGCATCCTTGGTCTCCATGACCTCCTGGAAGTCGTCGATGGCGATGCCCCGGCGCACCATGATGCCGTGGATGAGGTTGGCCCGGAAGGTCACGTACTTCTGGTCGCTGAGGGCGTTGAAGCGGATGGGGTTGGGCAGCACTGCGGCCAGACGCGCGGCCTCCATGCTCGAAAGCGCGCTGGCGGGCTTCTGGAAGTAGTGGCGCGCGGCGGCCTCGATGCCGAAGATGCCGTCGCCCCACTCGGCCACGTTGACATACAGCTCCAGGATGCGGCGCTTGCTCAGCGCGCGCTCCAGCCGCCAGGTCAGGATGGCCTCCTTGAACTTGCGCGTGAGGCTCTTCTCGGGCGAGAGGAACAGGTTCTTGGTCAGCTGCTGGCTGATGGTGCTGGCCCCGGCCTTGAAGCGCCCGGCCTTCATGTTCTTCTCAAAGGCCTGCTCCAGCGCTTCATAGTCAAAGCCCTCGTGCTGATAGAACTTGTCGTCCTCGCCGATGAGCACGGCCTTCAAGAGCGCGGGCGAGACCTGGGCGATGGGCACCCAGCGCTTGGTGATGCGCTTCTTCTCACCCTTCTCGGCCCATTGTTCCTCGCGCCACTGCATGAACGCGGTCTTGTCCGGGTTCTTCGTGGCCAGCTCGCCCACGTCGGGGTACACGAAATAGAGGCCCACGTAGGCCACTGCGCCGAAGACGGCCAGGGCCGCGAGCCACTTGATCAGCCTGCGCACCAGAACTCCTTGGTTGCCTTGGGTGAAGCCTGTACTCTGTACCCGGAAACCGGGCGGGCGTCCATTGTTCAGGCCGGGCCCAGGTTCAGGGTGCAGCGTCGGCCCCGAACCCGGCGCATCGCTTTACAAAATTGTTGAGCCGGGCTAGGACAGAATCCAGAGAACACCCCTGCGCGAGCCCACGGGCCTGACAGCGCGGGCAACCATACAAACAAGGAGGCCAGCCCATGAACACCCCGGTCTTCAACTGCAAAAACGCCGACGATGTGCTGCGCGCCGTGAAGGACTTTGACATCAGCTTCGTGCAGTTCTGGTTCGTGGACATCCTGGGCACGCTCAAGAGCTTCCAGGTGACCCCGCGCGAGCTGGAGGCCGCCTTTGAGGAGGGCATGGGTTTTGACGGCTCGTCCATCCTGGGCTTTGCCCGCGTCGAAGAATCCGACATGATCGCCATGCCCGACCCCACCACCTTCCAGGTCCTGGCCTGGCGGCCCTCGGAGCGGCCCGTGGCGCGCATGTTCTGCGACATCCACACCCCGGACGGCCAGCCCTATGCCGCAGACTCGCGCTACTGCCTGCGCCGGGTGCTCTCCAAGTGCGCGGAAAAGGGCTACACCTACTACTGTGGGCCGGAGCTGGAGTTCTTCCTCTTCGCCAACGACAAGGGCACCGAGGTCCTGGACCAGGGCGGCTACTTCGACGCCCCGCCGCTGGACCTGGGCAACAACATCCGCCGTGACATCATCTTCGCCCTGGAAAAGATGGGCGTGGCCATCGAGTACAGCCACCACGAGGTGGCCCCCAGCCAGCACGAGATCGACATGCGCTACGCCGAGGCCCTGAAGATGGCCGACATCACCATGACCTACCGCGTGGTGGTCAAGGAGGTGGCGCGCAAGCACGGGGCCTATGCCACCTTCATGCCCAAGCCCATCTACGGCCAGAACGGCTCGGGCATGCACGTGCACCAGTCCCTGTTCAAGAACGGCCGCAACCTGTTCTTCGACCCGGCCGACAAGTACCACCTCTCGCCCGAAGGCAAGAGCTACATCGCGGGCATCCTCAAGCACGCACGCGAGTTCGCCTGCGTCACCAACCAGTGGGTGAACTCCTACAAGCGGCTGGTGCCGGGCTACGAGGCCCCGGTGTACGTGGCCTGGGCGCGCCGCAACCGCTCGGCCCTGGTGCGCGTGCCCATGTACAAGCCCGGCAAGGAGGCCGCCACACGCATGGAGCTGCGCTGCCCGGACCCGGCGGCCAACCCCTACCTAACCTTCGCCGTGATGCTGGCCGCAGGCCTGAAGGGCATGGAGCAGAACTACGTGCTGCCCGAACCCGTGGAGGCGGACATCTTCCACATGGACCAGGCCGCCCTGGACGCCCACGGCATCACCGCCCTGCCCGGCAGCCTGTACGAGGCCGCCGAGGAGATGCGCGCCAGCGAACTGGTGCGCGAGACCCTGGGCGAGCACATCTTCACCAAGCTCTACGAAAACAAGATCATGGAGTGGGACCGCTACCGCACCCAGGTCACGCAGTACGAGATCGAGCGCTACCTGCCGGTGCTGTAGAGGAAATTGCCTCTGGGGGGCCTGAGGCCCCCCTCTGCACCACCCGCAGGGAAGGCCAAACCGCCGCGCTTGGCCTTCGCCGCTCCGGCCCAGGCCAATGGGGGGCTCCCAGGGGCCTCAGGCCCCTGGGCCGCCGGAGGCATCTCCTGTTGCCCATGCCCCTTGGCCTGCCGTCACCCCTCCCCCCCGGCCGAGAGGTCAATATCCAGCAGCACCGTGCGTTCCGTGCCGATTGGTGCGGCGTCCTTGCCACCGGCGTAGCGCTCGGGCCGGAGGGTCTTGAGCAGGAACATGAGCAGCGTGTCCGAGTGCTTCACCGTGTTGCCGCATTCCCGGCCCTGGTGGAACACCGGCACCTCCACGCCCTCCAGGGCCCGGCGCACGGCCTCGGTCTCCAGGGCCGCCACGGCCCGGCCCAGCTCATCCGCCTCGCCCTGGCCGGAGGAGCCGAAGAGGCTGGCCTCGGCCTTGAGCCGCCGGGCGGCGGCGGGCGTAATCTCTGCGGCGCGCGCCGCAGCCGCCAGACAGCCCGTGGCGGCATAGGTTTTCTGGAACAATGAGGCCTTGCGCGTAGCCATGCCCTCTCCTTGCGTGTGGTGCGGTGGAATGGGGCGTCCCAGGGCTCTCTGCACGCCCAGGCCGCAGCCAATAGTGATAGATTTTCTAGACTTCAAACCAACTCGCCGCCATCACTCGAAATATTCCCCTTGCGCTCCCTTGGGGGAGTGATACACACTCGAACGACAGGGAAGGATGGGCCTTTCCCTGAACCCCTCACCTCTTGCACCAAGGAGCTCTCATCATGAAGAAAGCCATCATCGCCATGTCCATGATCCTCGCCTTTGCTGGCGTTTCCTTTGCCGCCGACGCCGCCGCCCCGGTCGAGAAGCCCGCTGCCGAGGCCGCTGCTCCTGCCAAGAAGGAGAAGAAGGCTGTCAAGAAGGTCTCCAAGAAGGCCGCCAAGAAGGCCGCCGCTGTCGAGAAGAAGGCCGAGTAATTCCGGCCTGACCCGGTTCGAGGCGCATGAGCGCTTGCGGCCACTTCGCAGGATCTTCAAGACGGGCTCCCGGGTTTTCCCTGGAGCCCGTTTTTCGCTGGCACCATAGCACGGGAAACGCGGCCCGGACAAAATGGGACGCTTTCGGGCCGCAAAAAAGACAAAAAAGCAGGGTTGACAGCCTGCGCCAAAGCCCCCGGCAGCGCCGTTTTGCCCCTGCGCCCGCACCCTCTCGCCCCGTGCAACATGCGAAAAAATGCCCGCCCCGCAGGCCTTGCCCCCTGCGGGTTTGCATGAGCAGGCCTTGCCCTGCCTGCGTCGCCAGCGGCTGGATTTTTCTAGAGTATCTTGATAAAGTACGTACACAGTGGCCACCCGCCTGATTTGACAGGACAACCCCTCCCGTCCCCATGGCCCGAACCCTCAACTGCGCGCAAGGAACCCCTCAATGACCGCGACCCCGACCTCCGCCGACCTCCTGCCTCTGCCCGCCATGCCGTCCGACCTGCCCGATGTGGCCTTGAACGACAACGCCAAGGTGGTGCTCGCGCGCCGCTACCTGCGCAAAGGCCCGGACGGCAAACCGTTTGAGCTCCCGCGCGAGCTGTTCTGGCGCGTGGCGGCCAAGATCGCGGCCCAGGAGGCCAATTTCAAGGGCGGCAAGGCCAAGGTGGCGGCGCGCGCGCGCGAGTACTACGACCTGCTGACCAGCTTCAAGTTCCTGCCCAACTCGCCCACGCTCATGAACGCGGGCACCGACCTGGGCCAGCTGGCGGCCTGCTTCGTGCTGCCCGTGGCCGACTCCATCGAGGCCATCTTCGACGCCGTGAAGCATGCCGCGCTCATCCACAAGTCTGGCGGCGGCACGGGCTTCTCCTTCTCGCGCCTGCGCCCCGCCGATTCCCGCGTGGGCTCCACCGGAGGGGTAGCCAGCGGCCCCTTGTCCTTCCTGCGCATCTTCAACACCGCCACCGAGCAGATCAAGCAGGGCGGCACCCGCAGGGGCGCCAACATGGGCATCCTGCGCGTGGACCATCCGGACATCCTGCGCTTCATCCGCGCCAAGGAGCGCGAGGGCGAGCTGAACAACTTCAACCTCTCCGTGGGCCTCACCGAAGCCTTCATGCTGGCCGTGGACAAGGATGACGAGTTTGAGCTCATCGCCCCGCACAACAAAGAGGTCATTGAGCGCCTGAAGGCGCGCGAGGTGTTCGCCCTGCTCGTGCAAAAGGCCTGGGAGTCCGGCGATCCGGGCATGGTCTTTCTCGACCGCATCAACCGCGACAACCCCACCCCGCAGCAGGGCGAGATCGAGGCCACCAACCCCTGCGGCGAGCAGCCGCTCTTGCCCTACGAGGCCTGCAACCTGGGCTCCATCAACCTGGCCGCCTTCTACGACGAGAACGCCCGCGAGAACATCGACTGGGACGCCCTGCGCACCGTCATCCACCAGTCCGTGCGCTTCCTCGACAACGTCATCGAGGCCAGCATCTATCCCCTGGACCAGATCACCGAAATGGTGCGCACCAACCGCAAGATCGGCCTGGGGCTCATGGGCTTTGCCGACCTTTTGTTCCAGCTGGGCGTGCCCTACAACTCCCAGGAGGGGGTGAGCCTGGCCGAGCGCGTCATGGCCTTCATCCAGGACGAGTCCAAGCTGGCCAGCAAGGCCCTGGCCGATGAGCGCGGACCCTTCCCGGCCTTTGCAGACAGCACCTACGCCGCCAAGAAGCAGGGGCCGTACCGCAACGCCACCACCACCACCATCGCGCCCACAGGCACCCTGTCCATCCTGGCGGGCTGCTCCTCGGGCATCGAGCCCCTGTTCGCACTAAGCTTCACGCGCACCGTCATGGACAACGACAAGCTCCTGGAAGTGAATCCGTTCTTCGAGGCCGCCCTGAAAAAGGCCGAGGCCTACAGCCCCAAGCTCATGGAAGAAGTGGCCAAGATCGGCTCCATCCAGAACATCGACTACCTGCCCGAGGACATCCGCCGCGTCTTTGTCACCGCCATGGACATCGAGCCCATCTGGCACTTGAAGATGCAGGCCGCCTTCCAGAAGTACACCGACAACGCCGTGTCCAAGACCGTGAACCTGCCCAGCAGCGCCACCCAGGAAGACATCTGGGACATCTACTGGAAGGCCTACGAGTACGGCTGCAAGGGCGTGACGGTATACCGCGACGGCTGCAAGGCCAGTCAGGTGCTCTGCACAGGCGATGGCCAGGACAAGAAGGAGGGCGTTGAGGAGGAAGGCAAGCCTAAGACCGTGGTGCGCAAGCGCCCGGACATAGTCTACGGCTTCACCCAGAAGGTCGACACCGGCCTGGGCGCGCTCTACCTGACCATCAACGAGCAGGACGGCAAGCCCTTTGAGGTCTTCGCCACCATCGGCAAGTCCGGCAAGTCCATCACCGCCAAGGCCGAGGCCATCGGGCGGCTGGTGTCGCTGGCCCTGCGCTCCGGCGTGGAGGTGCGCGACATCGTCGAGCAGCTCAAGGGCATCGGCGGCGAGCACCCCAAGTTCCAGAAGAAGATCCTGCTGCAGTCCATTCCGGACGCCGTGTCCTGGGTGCTGGAAAACCGCTACATGTCGGGCGAAAAGCACGCCAGCAACCACGCCAATGCGCTGAACAAGGAAACCTGCCCGGACTGCGGCGAAGCCCTGACCTTTGAGGAAGGCTGCCACTGCTGCAAGTCCTGCGGCTACACCAAGTGCGGGTAGAGTAAGACAATAGCCTCCGGGGTCCGGGGCCCCCTTCGGGGTATCATCGCTCCCCGGCCGCCCTCGGCGTGGACAAGCAATTTCAAAGAAGAACCGTCTCCCGCGACTCACACATGCCGAAAGGGCTGGCTCAGGAAGAACCTGCGCCAGCCCTTTCGGCATAATGGGGGTTCCAAGGGGCCGCTGGCCCCTTGCCCGCCGGAGGCATATCCCTGGCCCTTCGTCCCTCGCCTTGACGCCCGGCCCAGGCCGAGGCACAGTCCGGCCATGGCGCTCATGGGATACGATTTGGAGGGGCAGGTGATCCGGCCCCCGGCCGAGGCCGAGAGCATTCTGCTTCAGGTCAGCCTGGGCTGTTCCCACAACAAGTGCGACTTCTGCCCGGCCTACAAGGGCAAGCGCTTCGCCATCAAGTCCCCGGAGCGCATCCGGGCCGCCCTGGACCACGCGGCAGCGCATCTGCCGGACGTGCGCCGGGTGTTCCTGTGCGACGGCGACGCGCTCATCCTGCCCCAGGACCGCCTGGAGGCGCTCCTCGCAGACATCCGCCAGCGCCTGCCCCAGGTCACGCGCATCAGCGCCTACGCCAACGCCAAGGCGCTTTCGCGCAAGACCGAAACCGAGCTCTCGCGCCTGCGCGGGCTGGGCCTGGGCACCCTGTACCTGGGCCTGGAGTCCGGCTCCGACGCGGTGCTGGCGGACATGCACAAATGGGGCGACGTGGACGAGCACCTGCGCCAGGGAGCCAAGGCCAAGCAGGCCGGGTTGAAGCTCTCGGTGACCGTGCTGCTGGGCCTGGGCGGCCGCGCCCGCGCCCGTCAGCATGCCCAGGCCACGGGCCGCGTCCTCTCGCGCCTGGACCCGGAGCAGGCTGCGGCCCTGGCGCTCATGGTCGTGCCCGGCACCCCGCTCCACGAGCGCCAGGAGCGCGGCGAGTTCGAACCCCAGGACGACCAGGGCCTGCTCCAGGAGCTGTACTGGCTGCTGGAGGCCACGGACCTGTCCGGCGGGCTGTTTTTCTCCAACCACGCCAGCAATCCCCTGCGCCTGAAGCTGCGCCTGCCGCGCGACAAGCAGGCCGGGCTGGCCCTGGTCCAGGCCGCCCTGGACGGCCAGACGCCGCTCGTGCCCAAGGCCTACCGGGGACTGTAGAGCCTCCGGCGGCCGGGGGGCATCATGCCCCCCGGACCCCCTCAGCTCAAGCCGAAAGTGCTGGCTCAGGGGGAACCTGAGCCAGCACTTTCGGCTTGCGTGGGTCATGTGCGCCCCCACGGGGGATTCCAAGGGGCCTCAGGCCCCTTGGCCGCCGGAGGCAGCCTTTCCCTAACCCAGCCCCAGGAGCGTGCACCCATGCACCCAGCCCGAGTCCGCAGCATCCACAACAGGCCACAACAAGAAGGCCCGGTGGTGTACTGGATGCACCGCGAGCTGCGCGCGGCCGACAACTGGGCGCTCATCCACGCCTGCCAGCTGGCGGCGGAGCGCGGCCGTCCCCTGTGCGTGGTCTTCTGCTTGGCCCGGCGCTTCGGCCTGGCGGCCCCGCCGCATTTCGCCTTCCTGGCCCAGGGCCTGCGCGAGACGGCGCGGGCGCTTGCGGCCCTGGGCATCCCGCTGGTGCTGCTGCGCGGCGAGCCGGGCCGTGCGGTGCCGGAGTTCCTGCGCACTGTCCGCGCCGGGCTGGTGGTCACAGACGCCGACCCGACCCGGCCCAAGCGCCAGTGGCTGGAGGACGCCCTGCCGCTGATCGAGGCGCCGGTGCTGGAGGTGGATGGCCGCAACATCGTGCCCGCGCGCACGGCCTCGGACAAGCGCGAGTACATGGCCCGCACCATCAGGCCCAAGATCCAGCGCCTGCTGCCGGAGTTCCTGGACGAGTTCCCGGCCCTGCCCGCCCAGGCGATCCCCCTGGTCATGCCATGGACCGCGCCCCTGCCGCGTCCGGACTGGGACGCGCTTGTCTCCAAGTTCGGCCCGCCGCCCGCTTTGTTCCCGCCGGGCGAGGCCGCGGCCCGCGCTGTGCTGGAGAATTTTCTGCGCGAGGGCTTGCCGCGCTATGCCGATGCCCGCAACACGCCCGTGGCCCCGGCCTCCTCGCTCCTGTCGCCGTACCTGCACTTCGGGCAGCTCTCCGCCCAGCGCGTGGCGCTTGCGGTGCTGGCGGCGAGAAGCATCCCGGTCGAGGCGCGCGACGGGTTCCTGGAGCAGCTCATCGTGCGCCGCGAGCTGGCCGAGAACTTCTGCCTGCATGCCCCGGACTACGACACGCCCGCCGCGTTCCCGGCCTGGGCCTTGACCACGCTGGAGAAGCACCGCGCCGACCCGCGCCCGCACCTGGCCAGCGAGGCCGAGCTTCTTGCGGGCGAGACCCCGGACCCGCTGTGGAACGCGGCCCAGCGCCAGCTCTTGGCCACGGGCCAGATGCACGGCTGGCTGCGCATGTACTGGGCCAAGCAGGTGCTCTTGTGGTCGCCGGACGCGGAGACGGCGCTTGCGCGCTGCCTGGGCCTGAACGACGGCCTGTCGCTGGACGGGCGCGACGTGAACGGCTACGCGGGGATCGCCTGGAGCATCGGCGGCGTGCACGACCGGCCCTGGCCGGAGCGGCCGGTGTTTGGCACGCTGCGCAGCATGACGCTTTCGGGCGCGCGCCGAAAGTTCGACGTGACCGCATTTGTGGAGCGCTGGGGAGCGGAAAAGGCCTAGACGATGGAGAGGTACGGCCCGCCGGGCTGGGCTGCCGTGGCGCGGCCGATGCACACGGACAGGTCGCCCGAGGCCGCCAGCATGGCCTGGGCCTCGGCCAGCTTGTGCTGCGGCACCCCCAGGATGAGCCCGCCCGAGGTCTGGGCGTCGAAGGTCAGGGCCACGCGCAGGTCCTCCAGGCCGGGGGCCAGGCGGGCGCGCGCCAGGTAGTGGTTGCGGTTGCACACGCTGCCGCCGGGCAGAAGCCCCTGCGCGGCCAGGTCCAGGGCCTCGGGGAAGAACGGCACGGCCGCCAGGTCCAGCTCCGCGCAGACCCCGCTCGACTGCGCCATCTCCAGCAGATGCCCGCCCAGGCCGAAGCCCGTCACGTCCGTGGAGGCGATGAGCCCGAGTTCGCGGATGACTGCGGCCCCGCCCCGGTTGAGCCTGCCGCACCAGTGGAGCAGCAACTCTTCATAGGCCGCAGCGCCGGGTCGGCCGGCCTTCACCGCCGTGGCCAGCACCCCGGTTCCGATGGGCTTGGTGAGCAGCAGCGCATCGCCGGGCCGGAGGCCCCGGTTGGTGGCGATTTTGTCCGGATCGACGACGCCGGACACGGACAGCCCGTACTTGATCTCCGGGTCCTCCACGCTGTGGCCGCCGCAGAGCAGGGCCCCGGCCTCCTGAATTTTGGCCAGCCCGCCCTTCAGAATTGCCCCCAGCACCTCCGGGGACATGCTGCGCGCCGGAAAACAGCAGACGTTCATGGCGGTCAGCGGCTCGCCGCCCACGGCGTAGACATCGGACAGGGAGTTGGCGGCGGCGATCTGGCCGAAGCAGAAGGGGTCGTCCACCACCGGGGTCAGGAAGTCGACGGTCTGCACCAGGGCCATCCCCGCCGGAAAACGCACCACCACAGCGTCCTCGTTGCCGCCGCGCGGCCCCGAGAGAATGCGTTCGTCCTGGCCCGTCACCAGGCCAGAGAGTATCCGCTCCAGGTCCCCCGGAGCCACCTTGGCTGCTCAGCCTGCGGCGCGAACGCCCTGGGTCAGCCGGACCTTTTGCGGAGGTGTATTGAGTGGTGCGAATGTCTGCATGCCCAAAGGCTAGCAGAATGGTTTTGCACAGCCAAGCGAAATCCGCACTGGCAGGGATAGAGAGTTTCGATAGCGACGGCCTCGGAAAATTGTGCCGGGCACGCAAGATGCAATGAGCGCGGGAGCGTGTCCAGACACACGCGGGAGGACTGTATGATCCGCCACCGTTGCGCCGCCTGCGGCCACCACATCAACCGCACCGACCGGCTTTTCGAGGACTCCGACGGCACCCTGTGCTCGGCCTGCCTGGCCCGCCTGGCGCGCGCCCGGCAGACTCCCCGGGGCGTGGAGCCAGCCATCCCCGCCAGCCCCCCGCCCGTCTGGTCCATGCTGCCGGAACTGACGTTCCAGCGCCTGAAGCAGAGCTAGACACAAAAAATGCCTCCGGCGACCGGGGGCGCGCCTTCCGGACAGCGGGCCGCGCCTAGGTCTTTGCTGCCGTGGACCGCGTGCCCAGGCGCTTCATGATCTTCTGCAAACTCACGCGCTCGATGCCGGAGACCCGCGCGGCCTCGCTCACGTTGCCCCCGGTGCGTTCCAGCACCTGCTCCACGTAGCTCCTGGTGAACTCGTCCAGCACATGGGCCTTGGCCTGCTTGTAGGGGGCCAGGGGGTCGGCCGGGGCCGGGCCGCAGCCCCCTGCCGGGCCGTCACCGGCCAGGCGCAGATGGCTCAGCTCCACCTGGCTGGCCGGGCAGAACACGGCCAGACGGCGCACGAAGTTCTGGAGTTCGCGCACGTTGCCCGGCCAGGGCCGTGCCGCCAGGCAGGCCACGGCCTCTGGTCCGAGGGTCTTGGGCGGCAGCCTGAGCTCACGGCAGCTTTGGTCCAGAAAGTGCGCCGCCAGAAGCGGGATGTCCTCGCGCCGCTCGCGCAGGGGCGGGGGGGTCACGGTGAGCACGTTCAGGCGGTAGAACAGGTCCTGCCGGAACAGGCCGGCAGTGATGCGCCCCTCCAGGTTTTGGTTGGTGGTGGCCAGGATGCGCACGTCGATCCTGACCGTGTCGCTTGAGCCCACGGGCCGCACCTCGTGCTCCTGGAGCACGCGCAGGAGCTTGGTCTGCACGGTCATGGGGATGTCGCCGATCTCGTCCAGCAGGATGCTGCCGCCGCCAGCCGCCACGAACAGGCCCCGGCGGGCCTTGTCCGCGCCGGTGAAGGCGCCCTTGACGTGGCCGAAGAGTTCGCTCTCCAGCAGGTGCTCGGGGATGGCCGGGCAGTTCACAGTGACAAAGGGCTTTGCCGCCCGGCTGCTCAGGCGGTGGATGTTGGCCGCCACCAGCTCCTTGCCCGTGCCGGACTCGCCGCGCACGAGCACCGTGTAGTCCGAGACCGCCACGGCGGCGATGGCCTCCTTGAGGCGCTGCATGGGCGGGCTTGCGCCCACCAGGCTGCGGTCCAGCTC
The DNA here is from genome assembly GCA_964390575.1 of uncultured Desulfocurvus sp. Classification (GTDB taxonomy): domain Bacteria; phylum Desulfobacterota; class Desulfovibrionia; order Desulfovibrionales; family Desulfovibrionaceae; genus Humidesulfovibrio. The sequence goes on from CAYMIP010000012.1 coordinate 42,493, forward strand.
GGGCCGCCGGGCCAGTTCGCGCAGGGCGCGGTTCTCGTCCAGCAGGCGCGCGCGGTCCAGGCCCTTGGCCACAGCCCGGAACAGCTCGCCCTGATCCACGGGCTTGGTCAGGAAGTCGTAGGCCCCGGCCTTGAGCGCAGCCACGGCGGCCTCCACGCTGCCGTGCCCGGTGAGCATGAGCACCGTGAGGTTCGGGTCGGCCGTGAGGGCCTGGCGCAACAGCTCCTGACCGTCCAGCCCGGGCATGCGCAGGTCCGTCAGCATGAGTTCGATGACCCCGCTCCCGAGCTGCTCCAGGGCCTCGGCCGAGCTGGCGGCCAGGACGCATTCGACCTCCGGGAAGCCTGCCTGGATGAGCCGGGCCAGGCCCTGGGCAAAGTCGGGCTCGTCGTCCACAAGCAGGATGCGCTGGGCCATCTAGCTCTCCTCCCCGTTGATTCCAGCCTCGGATTCGGCCACGGCCACAGCCCCTGCCACGGGAAGGCGCACGATGAATACTGCGCCGCCGCCTGGTGCGTTCTCCACGCCGAGCGTGCCGCCCAGGTCGCGCACCAGGCCGTAGACCACGGCCAGGCCCAGGCCCGTGCCCTTGCCCACCTCCTTGGTGGTGAAGAAGGGGTCAAAGACGCGGTCCAGGTGCTCCGGGGCAATGCCTGGCCCGTTGTCGGCCATGCTGAGCCGCACAAACCGGCCGTCCGCCTCGGCGCCGATTTCCAGGCGCACCTGGCCCGAGCCCTCGGGCACGGCGTCCAGGGCGTTCATGAGCAGGTTGGACAGGATGTGCTCCAGGGCGTCTGTCCCGGCGCGCACCAGGGGCAGGTCCGGCTGGGCCTTGAGGCTCGTCTCGGCCCGCACGGCCCTGGCCCTGGGCCGCAGCACCTCAAGGATGGACGCGGCCACGCTGGCCAGGCCGCTGGGGCCGGGCGAGGCCAGCCTGGGCCGGGCGAAGTCCAGCAGGTCGCGCACCACGCGCCGGGCCTGGTCCGTGTGGCGCAGGATGACCTCCAGGTCGGTCCGGGCCTGGGGCTCGGCCAGGGCCGGGCGCAGGAGCTCGGCATAGCACTGGATGACGCCCAGGGGATTGTTGATCTCATGCGCCAGCCCGGCGGCCAGCTGGCCCACGGCCACCAGCCGCTCGTTCTGGCGCATGCGCCCTTCCATGCGCCGCTGGGCCGTGACCTCGCGCAGGTAGGCCACGTGGCGGCGGCCGCCGGGGCTCTCCAGGGGGTACAGGCTGGCCTCGAAGATGCGGCCGTCCGGCAGTTCGAACTCGCCGTGCCCGCCGCCCCCTGTGGCTGTTTCGATGAGCGTGGGCAGGGCCGGCTGGTCGGCCGCCGCCGAGAGCATCCCGGCCGCCAGGAGCTGGGCCGTGGAGTTGGCCAGGAGCACCGAGCCGCCCGCGTCCAGGAGCAGCAACGGGTCGGCGATGCCCTCGAAGATGGAGGACAGGGTGGCGTTCTGGCGCAGCAGGCCGTCCAGGGCGTCCAGGTTTTCCATGGCGATGCCCAGCTGCTGGCCGATGGCCCGGGCCAGGTCGGCCTGGCTGGCCAGACCCTTTGAGGCCTGCTGGTCCTCGTCCCAGCTCAGGCAGAGCAGGCCCCGGCTGGTGCCCGTGGTCTGCACCGGGATGTGCCAGGCGCGCGGGGTCAGGCGCGGCTCTGCGGCGGAGACCAGGTCGTGCCAGTCCTCGGGCAGCTCGGGCCGGGCCTGGGGGTCGGGCCAGGCGGCGAAGTCCGTGGCCGAGAGCACGCAGACGTAGGCCGCGCTGGCCGCGCCGAAGCGCCCGGCGATGAGGGCCAGGGCCGCTGCCAGGAGCTGGCGCTTGGCCTGGCTCTCGTTCAGGCTGTTCAAGAGCGAGACGAACAGGGCCACGTCGGCCCGGCGCTCCTCGGCCTGGTGGGTCAGCTCCACGGTGCGCGCGGCCACCTTGTCCTCCAGGGTGGCGGCATAGTCCTTGAGGTCCTGCCGGGCCTGGCGCAGGTGCTCGGCAAAGGCCTCAAAGCCATGCAGGATGTCCTCGATTTCGTCGTCGTGCATGGGCCTGGGCGCGGCCTCGTGTGCGGCCTCGGGCATGGGCCTGGGCGCGGCGGCCTCCGGGGCCGGGGCCTCGTCCGGGAACAGGCGCTGCATGACCCCGGTGACGCGGCGCAGGCTCTGCACCACCAGGCGGTGGAAAAAGCCCTGGATGACCAGAAACAGCACAAGAATGCCCGCTGCGAAAAGCACGGCAAAGGAGAGCGTCGCGTCGCGGATGCCGCCCACGTCGCGCTCCACCTTGAGGCTCACCAGGTCGATGCCCGCCAGGTCGCCCACCTTGCGGCTGAAGCCGCGGCTGTCCCCGTAGCGGGCAATGAGTTCGCGCGGGGCCTTCTGCGGGTCGCCGTGGCAGCGCAGGCAGCTCTCCTCGAAGCGCTGGGGCCGGGCCGTGAAGAAATGCCGCTGCCCTGCAAGCTCCACGAACTCCTCCAGCCGCACCAGCAGCGGGTCGGCCTCGAAACGGAGGATGTAGGCGCGCTCCTGCTCACCCGCCTCATAGTCCGGGTTGCGTGCGCCGATGCCCACGCGGCGGTAGGTGAAGGCCTCCTTGGCCAGGTTCTGGTCGCTCATCACCGCGCGGGTGATGTAGGAGGTGCTCATGGCCTCCAGGATGAACTGGCCGCCGGGCAGGGTGCGGTACATGGCGGGCCGGAGCGTGGTGCGCACGTAGCGCTGCACGGCCTCCACCTGGGACAGGATGAGCGAGGCCTTTTCCCGCGCCTCGGACTCCATGAGCCGCCCCAGGTACAGGTTCAGGGTGATGGCGAAGAAGGCCACCAGCCCGGCCATGACCAGGCCGAGCCCGGCCAGGAACTTGGTCTGCAAGGTGTGCGGCATGAGACGGCGCATGGCTGTGGCCCCTGTTTTCCCCTTCATATGCACTCTGGCGGGATCTGGCAACTTCCGTTTGCACCACTGCCGCCACAAGGACGCCAGATGCAAACCATGGTTAGCATGCAGGCCCCTTGGCTGCCGTGAGTTTTGCTATGATTACAGGCTGTTGTCCTCGCGCCGCAGGCTGGCACCCTCCTTGCTTTGGGGAGGCCAATCCGTAAGGACGGGCCGCCACGGCTGGCGGTCCGAACAAGAGCGAGACACCTGGAGGAGTTACATGGAAGAAAAACAAGGCATAGCACGGATCCTCGCCATCATTCCGGGCCTGGCCGTCATGGTCGGCACGCTGTTTCTGCTGCGCACCTATGTGGAGCCCTGGATGAAGGACGCCCACGTCTTCGGCCAGAAGGGCTGGCTGGTGAACGTCCTGAGCCTGAACTACATCCTCCTGTCCATCATCGCGGGCATCATCTACCGCAACGTGATCTTTGGCGGCAAGATTCCGGACTGGGCCGAGGCGGGCTTCCGCACCACGCGCCTGTTCATCAAGTCCGGCGTCATCATGCTGGGTTCGCTGTACACCTTGCAGAAGCTGGCCAAGATCGGCGGCATCGCCATCTTCCTCATCTCGACCTTCGTGTTCGGCACGGTGCTCTTCGTCATCTGGTTCGGCAAGCGCATCGGCATGGAGCGCTCCATGATCGGCGTCATGGCCGCGGCCTGCGGCGTGTGCGGCGTCTCCGCCGCGGTGGCCACCTCCCCCGGCGTCAAGGCCAAACCCGCCGAGGTGGCCCTGGCCATCGCCACCATTCTCGGTTTCGGCATCATGACCATGTTCATCAGCCCCCTCATAGGCAAGGCGCTGACCATGAGCGACTATCAGTTCGGCGCCTGGGTGGGCACGGGCATCCTGAACTCCGGCCAGGTGCTGGCCACCTGTCTGGCCTTCAACCCCACCTTCGCCCCGGGCACGGCAGTGGCCTACGGCGAGATCTGGAATGTGGTGCGCGTCATCTCCATCCCCTTCGTGGTCTTCATCATCACCACCTGGGCCTGCAAGAGCGAAGCAGCCGAGTCCTGCGCCACAGGCGAGCAGATGAAGCTGGGCAAGGTGTTCAAGGACCGCTTCCCGGTGTTCGTTTTGGGCTTCTTCGGCATGACGGCCATGTCCTCCCTGGGCTGGCTGGGCGCCGAGGGCTCCAACACCCTGCACCTGCTGCGCGAGGTCATGAGCTGGATCTTCGGCATCGGCCTGGTGGGCCAGGGCGCCTACATCGACATCCGCGAGCTCAAGAGCGCGGGCGGCAAGCCCCTCAAGGTCGGCCTGGCTGCGGGCACGCTCAAGTACGTCGTGGCCCTCATCGTCATCATGCTCTTCGTGTCCAAGGACGCGAGCTTCTAACGGGAGGAACCCATGTCCGACAAAGCCAAAGGAAAGATGACCGTATTCAAGACCGACCGTCACGAGGACGTGGCGGCCATGATCTTCGTCAGCCTCGTGGTGGGCTTCATCCTGGTCTACATGGCCTACATCGTGCCCACCATCACCATCACGCCCAGCCAGGACGGCAAGCTCGTGGCCCTCAAGGTGCAGCCCGACCAGGAGCTCAAGAAGGGCGAGGTGATGTACACCATCGAGTACAAGGACAAGAAGTTCGTGGCCGGCCAGCTTCAGGAGAAGCTCGCCACCAAGGACATCGCCGCCTCCACCAGCGGCAAGGTGCTCTCCGTGGGCGCCAAGGAGGGCGAGGAGCTGAAGAAGGGCAAGACCAAGATCCTGGTCATGGACCATGAAAAGGGCACCCTGCCGTAATGAAGATCCTGCTGGCCCTGGACGACTCGGCCCGGGCCATGGACGAGGCCGTGCGGCTCGCCTCCGAACGCGGGGCGGGCCTCACGGCCCTGTTTGTTCTGGACACCGGCTGGAGCGTGTTCATCGGGTCCGACTTCCTGCTGGGCAGCACTGCGCGCAGCAAGTTTCTGGAATACACCCGCGACGACGAGTACGCCCAGGAGCGCGCCACGCTGGAGCAGATCCGGCAGCGCGCCCAGGCCGCGAACCTGGCCTGCGAGGTCAAGACCGTTGCAGGCGGTCACGTCACGGAGGAGATTCTCAAGGAGGCGGCGCAGGGATACGACCTCCTCGTCATGTCCCGCCCCTTCCGGCGTGGCCTTGAGGTGGTGCGCGACGCCCCCTCCGCCATCCTCAAGGCCGCGCCCTGCGACGTGCTCTTCGTGCGGCGCGAAGCGTAAGGAAGAAACGGCGAAAGTACAGACGCACACACACCCCACAACGCGAACAGGGCCAGCGGATCGTCTCCGCTGGCCCTGTTCGCGCCTGCCAAGCCCGCTACTGCTTCGGGAACTCAAAATAGATCTTGTCGTCCTGGCGCTCCACCTTGAGGCAGAGCAGGCGGCGCGCTTCGCCCTTCTCGTTCTTCATGGTCACGTAGATGTTGAGCTTGTAGCGCTCCAGGCTCTCGGCCTCGATATCCTTGGCCCCGGCCGTGGGCCGGAAGGCCAGGGAATAGCCTGTGTCGCCCACGGTGCCCCCGGTGAAGTCCGTGTCCCCGGTGTACACGTGCACATGGTAGGCCGAGCCCTTCTTGAAGGGGATCATCTGGCGGTAGCCCGGGTACAGCCCCCAGCGCGGCGGCGGGTCCGTGGCCCACTCCACGTCCACGCGGTCGAGGCCGGGCTCCCCGCTGCAGGCGGCAAGAAAAACCGTCGCACCCAGGACAGCGGCCAGGGCCAGGATGATCCGGAAAAGACGCATGGACGAGCCTCCTCGGACGAAGGGGTGGCGAGCAATTTTGCGATACCCCTAGCAGGGTTGGCCCTGCTTGAACAGCCCCAGCCTGCGGGCGCGAGTTGTTTTAAACCGCCAGAATCCTTGACAAGCCGCCCAGACTGGAGCACATCCTCGACCATGCACACCCGCTTCCGCACCTTTCTCGCCCTGGCCTGCACGGCCCTGGTCCTCCTGGCCTCGGCCCTGCCGGGACTCGGGGCCGAGGCCAGGCCGACCGCCAGCACCGCTGAAACCAGCACGGCCTCCACCCTCATCCTGACCGAGGAGAACGACTTCTTCGCGGGCACGGACGAGCACTACACCAACGGCATCAAGGCCACCTGGATCTCCGGCGACCTCAAGCACTATGCCGAGGACGAGCGCCTGCCGGACTTCGTGCTGCCCTACCTGAAGAGCCTGCCCTTTGTGAACGAGCCGGGCCAGCAGTACAACGTGGCCCTGTCCCTGGGCCAGAACATGTACGTTCCGCGCAACACCCAGACCGAGGCCGCGCAGCCCGACGACCGACCCTACGCGGGCTGGTCGTACCTGTCCCTGGCCCTGCACGCCAAGACCGCCAACCAGCTGGACTCCTTTGAGACCAGCCTGGGTGTCATTGGTCCTGCGGCCCTGGCGGGCCAGACCCAGAACAACTACCACACGCTCATGGGCTTCAAGCGCGTCGACGGCTGGCGCAACCAGATCCATGACGAGCCGGGACTCCTGCTGTCCTGGCAACGCACCCTGCGCGCCACACGGGTGGACCTGGGCCGCGACGTGGCCTGGGACCTGCTGCCGCACTTCGGGGCCACGCTGGGCAACGTCATGACCCATGCTGCGGCCGGGTTCGAGACGCGCATCGGCTACCGGCTGCCCTGGGACTTCGGCACCTCGCTCATCCAGCCCGGCGGCGGGGTGAGCGCGCCCGCAGACCCGAACGACCTACGCCTCAGGCAGGACACCTTTCTCGGGCTGCACCTTTTTGCCGGGGCCGAGGGCCGGGCCGTGGCGCGCAACGTCTTCCTGGACGGCAACACCTGGGAGCACAGCCCACGCGTGCCCAAAAAGCCGCTGGTGGCGGACTTCATGGCGGGCATCGGCCTGGTGCTGGGACGGGCCAAGCTGACCTACACCCATGTCTACAGGACAGAAGAGTACGACGGGCAGAAAGGCCCGCAAAAGTTCGGTTCCGTCAACCTGGCGGTGACGTTCTAGGACAGGGGGGCCACCCGCCCGGGCAGCCCCGTGGACAGGGGGAAGGCTTAGGTCTGCGGCTCTGTGGCCACGGGCTGGCCAGGCTCGGACTGACCGGGCTCAGGCTGACCGGCCTCGATGGGGTTGCCGTACTCGTCGACTTCCCCGCTGCGCGACCCGACTTCCTGCTTGCGGCGCAGCTTCTCTTCCTTCTTCTTCTTCTTGGCCAGCTCCTTGGAGCGCTTCTCGTACTGATAGTTTGGCTTTGCCACGGGCCTTCCTTTGCAAGGGGTTCACGGGGGCGCGTTCTTCGCGTCTTGTGGCCGATGCTATCCTTTCCCTGATGCCCTGGCAACGGTTTTGCGCCGGGGGGTGGGGGAACGCCTGCGGCGGCCGAGCTCCCCATGTCCCGTCACAAGCCGAAAGGGCTGGCCCAGGTTCTTCTTGGGCCAGCCCTTTCGGCGTTTGTGGGGATTCCAAAGGGCCTCAGGCCCTTTGGCCGCCGGAGGCATATCCTCTTCTATTTCGCCTCGTCGCCCAAAAAGCGCCCGGTGACGGACTCCGGGTTCTGCATGATGTCCTCGGGCGTGCCTTTCGCCACGATCCGGCCGCCGTTCTCGCCGCCGCCAGGGCCCAGGTCGAACACGTAGTCCGAGGCCAGGACCACGTCGGCGTTGTGCTCGATGACGACCACGGACGCGCCCTTGTCCACCAGCCGGTGCAGCACGCGGATGAGCTTGCCCACCTCGTGCATGTGCAGGCCGGTGGTGGGCTCGTCCAGGATGTACAGCGCGCCCGGCAGGTTGCGCTTGCCCAGCTCGCGGCTGATCTTGATGCGCTGGGCCTCGCCGCCGGAGAGCGTGGTGGCGGGCTGGCCCAGGCGCAAATACGACAGGCCCACCTGCTCCAGGACTTCGAGGCGGCGGGAGAGGGCCGTGTGCGTGTTGAAGAACTCGCGCGCCTCGGCCACGGTCATGTCCAGCACCTCGGCGATGTTCTTGCCCTTGTAGCGCACCTCCAGGGTCTGGGCGCTGTAGCGCTGCCCCTTGCAGACATCGCAGGTGACGTAGACATCGGGCAAAAAGTGCATCTCCACGCGGATCTGGCCGTCGCCCTGGCAGGCCTCGCAGCGGCCGCCCTTGACGTTGAAGCTGAAGCGGCCGGGCTTGTAGCCGCGCACGCGCGCGTCCTTGGTGGCGGCGAAGATGCCCCTGATCTCGTCAAAGGCCTTGGTGTAGGTGGCCGGGTTGGAGCGCGGGGTGCGGCCGATGGGCGTCTGGTCGATGGCCACGATCTTCTCCACCGCCCCGGCCCCCACAAAGCCGCTCACCGGGCCGGGCTGGTCCACCTTGATGCCCTGGGACAACGCCAGGTGCTTGTACAGGGTGTCGACCACCAGCGAGCTTTTGCCCGAGCCGGACACACCGGTGAAGCAGACCAGCACGCCCAGCGGGATCTCCAGGTCGAGCCCCTTCAGGTTGTTGGCGCGCGCCCCCCGGATGCCCAGGTGGGTGAAGCCGCCTATGGCCGTGGCCGTGCGCCGCGTTTCGGGCCGCTCGATGCGCAGGTCCCCGCGCAAATACTTGGCGGTGAGGGACTGGCTCTGGTTCATCAGCGCGTCCACGCTGCCCTGGAACACGATCTCGCCGCCCAGCTCGCCCGAGCCGGGGCCAAGCTCGATGACGTGGTCGGCGGAGAGGATGGTGGGCTCGTCGTGCTCCACCACCAGCACGCTGTTGCCGCGCGCCTGCAGGCTGCGCAGGGTTTTCAAAAGACGCTCGTTGTCGCGCGGGTGCAGGCCGATGCTGGGCTCGTCCAGCACGTAGGTCACGCCCACCAGGCCGGACCCGAGCTGGCTGGCCAGGCGGATGCGCTGGGCCTCGCCGCCGGAGAGCGTGCCCATGTTCCGCGCCAGGCTGATGTAGTCGAGCCCCACGCCCTTCATGAAGCCCAGGCGGTGCGTCAGCTCTTTCAAGAGCGGCATGGCGATGAGCGTGTCCCGTCCTTCGGCGCCGGTGAAGTTCTGGGCCGAGAGCCAGTCCAGGGCGCGGTGGATGGAGAGCGAGCAGAAGTCGTGGATGGAGAGTCCGTCCGGGGTGGCGGGCACGCGCACGGCCAGGGCCTCGGGCTTGAGGCGCGCGCCCTGGCAGGCCGGGCAGGGGCGGCTCTGGCGGTAGCGCGAGAGCTCGTCGCGCCAGATGGGGCCAAGGTTCATGCCCTGTTCCAGCAGCGGCACCACGCCGGGCCAGTCCGAAGCCCCGTCGCCCTCCACCAGGGCCGTGCGCGCGGCCTCGGAGAGCTCGCCCAGGGGGGTGGCGAGGGTGAAGCCGTGGCGCTTGCCCAGCCTTTTCAGCGCGTCTTCGTGCCGGGCGTAGAGGCGCGGGTTGCGCCAGGGCAGGATGCCGCCGTCCTTCAGCGACAGGCCCTTGTTCGGCACCAAGAGGTCGAACTCGAAATAGTCCACGCTGCCCAGGCCCGAGCATTCCGGGCAGGCGCCCTGGGGGCTGTTGAAGGAGAAGAGCTGCGGGGTCAGCTTGGGCATGGACACGCCGCAGGCCGCGCAGGTGCTCGACGTGCTGAAGAAGCGGTCGGTGTTCTTGCCCTTGGCTTTGGGCGTCGGGGCGTGCTCGCTGACGATGACGCTGCCCTTGCCATGGGCCAGGGCCAGCTCCAGGGAGTCGCCCAGGCGCGGGCGGATGTCCGGGTTCAGGGCCAGGCGGTCCACCACCAGCTCGATGGTGTGCTTCTTGAGCTTGTCCAGCTCCGG
>CAYMIP010000013.1:0-51020 GCA_964390575.1 uncultured Desulfocurvus sp.
CTCGCCCCTGCACAACGCCCTCACCGGAAAGCTCATGGGCGCGCTGTGCCTGTACCAGGACTTGACCGAACTGCGCGCCAAGGAAGCGCACATCCTGGCCCAGAACGAGGCCATCACCAGCGCGGCCAGGGAGGCCGAGGCCGTGCTGCGCTCCCTGCTGGACTGCTCCGAACGCCTGTCCGGCCACATCCGTGGCGCGGAGGACGGCGCGGCCCTGCAACGCGAGCGTGCCGGGGATGCCGCCCAGGTCATGGGCGAGATGAGCGAGTCCATCTTTGGTGCGGCCGAGAGCGCCAGCGCGGCCGCCGAGGGCGCGGAACACGCCGGGGCCGAGGCCCACCAGGGCCAAAACGTGGTGCGCCAGGTGGTGCAGGCCGTGGAGGACGTGCGCGCCCAGACCCAGTCCCTCAAGGAAAATATTGGCGAACTGGGCCGCCAGGCTGAGTCCATCGGCCAGGTCATGAACGTCATCTCAGACATCGCGGACCAGACCAACCTGCTGGCGCTGAACGCCGCCATCGAGGCCGCCCGAGCCGGAGACGCCGGGCGCGGCTTCGCCGTGGTGGCCGATGAGGTGCGCAAGCTGGCCGAAAAGACCATGACCGCCACCCGCGAGGTGGGCGAGGCCATCGGCAGCATCCAGCGCGGCACCCGGGCCAATGTGCAGCAGGTGGAGACCACGGCCCACAACATCGAGCTGACCTCCGGCCTGGCCGGGGGCTCCGGCGAGGCGCTCCTGCGCATCGTGGACATGGTGCAGGAGACGACCCAGCGCGTGCGCGGCATCGCCAAGGCCGTGGAGATGCAAGCCAGCGCCTCGGGCCGGGTGGACGCAGCCGTGGAGGAGATCAACGACATCGCCTCGCGCACCGCTGCGGGCATGGACGTGGCCACCCGCGACGTGGAGGAGCTGCGCGCCCTGGCCGACCAGTTGCGCGGCATCGTGGACAGCATGGTGGGCCAGAAGGGCTGAAGAGAGAGCCTCCGGCGGCCGGGGGGCCCCCTTCGGGGGTTTCATCGCCCCCCGGACCCCCTCATTCACGCCAAAGTACCTGCCTCATTCACAGCCGTTGACCAGGATGGAGAAGCCGTCCACGCGGCCGTCCTCGCCGAAATATATCTGCACCCAGCGCCAGATGCCGGTGCAAAGGGAGCCGTTGTTGAATTCGTCCGGCCTTCCCGGCCGGATCGACGAGTATTCAATGCGGCGGCGGCCCACGACCAGGTGCGGCTCGCCAAACATGGCCAACGTTTCCTCGCGGGTCAAGCCCAGGCGCAGGCCCCCCGGAGTGCGCACCGCGGCGCTCACGGCCGGGGTCTCCCGGCAGCGCTTCTTGGCCCGGATGATGGCGGACCTGTCGGCATGCACATCGACGACTTGCAGACTGTCGGGGTACACGGTGAACACGACGGCGGTCCTGTCGCCGGGGCAGGAGGAGAGGTAGCAATAAAGCGACTGATCATTTTCGCCAAAGCTGGTGCGCGGGGCCGGGCCGAAAAACGCCAGCACGTCCTTGGCCGCCTTCAAATCCAGCTCGAAGCGCTTGTCCTGGCGCTCACCCAGGCCCACAAGCGCGTAGTGGGCGTCATTGAGCACGGCGGAATACGGCGGCGTTTCCTGCCGGGGCTCAATGTAACCGTGGATGTCCTCCCCCACCAGGATGCGCGAACTGACCCGCTTGGCCATGGCGTGGCCCGGCAGGGCGAGGCAGAGGCACAGGGCCAGGACGACGAACAGCTTATTTCGTGACACGGATCCACTCTCCTTCGTGCTTCCTGAGCTGGTTCCTGGTCGGCTTGTCCACGATGATGCAGCCTTGGGAGGCATCGTGATCTTTGCTGTCGCCATGGATGAGAAAAGTGTTTGGTTTGCGCTGCATGCCGTCCTTCCCCACCCGTTTTTCGGTTTCCGCGTCAGGAATCAACCGAAAGACTGGAGCCTGGAGCGGGCTCTTCTTGTAATAGTCCGGGGCTGTGATCTCCTCTATGCGCCAGTTGCCTTCCGGAATGGGGCCATAGTTCTCGATGTCCTGGCTTGCGGCCTTGTTTCTGTCCTTGCCCTTGCCGCTGTATGCCGTGTCCGTCATGACCCCGCTCTCGGGATTGCGCAGCGTGTGGTCCTCAATGCCGTAGACCAGGTGCGGCTCTTTCGGCGCTGACGGTGGAGGAGGATACTTGTCCTTCGGCGGCGTGACCTTGCCGCGCCCCTCGCTGCCGCCTGAGAGCCCGCCTGAAGCGGCCACGGTGAACGACACGTATCTCCCGTCGTCTGTGTTGTAGGGCTGCGGCTCGTCGCCCGCGCCGGGCTTGGTGCTGATGCCAGCATGCATGGACTTGCCGTCCTGGCTCACCCAGATCCCAATGTGCTTGTTCTCGCTGCTTGTTTCCATATCTGACCTCCCATGGTCTTTCAATGGGATATAGCACAGCTTTTATGCGCTGGACAAAAATCACCTGATTGGGGCCGCTAAAGGGACAAAATTCCCTCTTGACAGGGGTGCGCGGAGCTCCCCGGCCGCACCCAAAACAATCAGGTGGTCGCCTTGCGGACAACCACCTGATTCGATTCTGCTTTAAGTTTCCTGTAGAAGACCTGGGGGGCCGTAAGGCCCCCCCAGCCGCCGGAGGCTCTCTTCTCTCCTACGCCTCGACGCGGCGCACGCTGACGAAGTGCTCCTGCATGCAGATGCCGCCGCCGCCCTTGTCCCAGGTGTCGATGCCGCCGGGCATGAGGTCGTTGTCCGACACGCCCCGGCCCTTGGCCCGGCTCTCCACCGGCAGGGTGTGGCCGAAGCCGTGGACCATGAACACCGCCTCGGGGTGGATGAACTCCGTGACGTAGGCGCGCAGCTGTCCGCCTTTGCCCTTGGTGGACAACACCTCCACCATGTCCATGTGCTCGATCCCTAAGGCCTTGGCCCGGGTCTTGTTCAGCCAGAGCACGTTCTCGGGCATGAGTTCGAACAGGAGCGGGTTGTTCACGGTATGGCCCTGGGTGTGCAGGCCGCAGCGGCCAAAGGTGATGCGGAAGCGGCCTGCTGGCGGCTTGGCGGGTGAGACGTAGGGCGGCAGGGAGGGCACCTGGTCGCGGTCGAGCTTCTCCGAGAGCAGCTCGATCTTGCCCGAGGGGGTCTTGAAGGACAGGGGCTTGTAGGTGGGCTTGTCGGCCAGTTCCACAAAGCCCTTGGCCGCGAAGTCGGCCACGCTGACGCCCGTGCCTTCGAGCTGCAGCTCCCAGAGCTGCTCGGGCCTGTCCACCGCAAGGGGCGCGAGGGCGTCGATGCCCAGGCGCTTGGCCAAGCCAGCGTAGATCTCCCAGTCGGCCTTGGTGTCGAAGCGGGGCTCTATGGCGCGGCTGCGCAGGAAGAACTGCGGCTTGAGCCCGCCCTTGCCGGCGATGATGCTCTCGCGCTCCAGGTAGGTGCTCATGGGCAGCACCACGTCGGCAAACCAGGCCGTGTCGGACCAGGTGAAGGTCACGGCCACGAGGAGCTCCAGCTTTTCCCAGAGCTTCTTGACGGACGCAGGGTCAGGAAAGGCCATGAGCGGGTCGTGGCGGTGGGCGATGTAGGCCCGGATGGGATACGGCTTGTCCGTGGTGATGGCGTTGTAGGCCAGGTTCACCAGGCCCGGCCCGGCGTCGAAGTGCGTGCGGCCCTCGGCCCAGCCTGCGCCGTCCGCGCGCTTTGCCTCCGGCTTGGGGAACAGCTCCAGGAGCTGCTTCAAGCCCTTGCGGCCCACATCAGAGGCCTTGCAGGCCAGGGGCAGGCCGCCCTTGGCCCCGATGGCGCCCATCAGGGAGTTGATGATGTAGGCCGTGCGGCAGACGTGGAAGGAGTCGCCGTAGCGCGCGGTCATCCAGCCAGGGTGCCAGACCACCGAGGGCGCGGCCTTGGCGAACTGGCGCACGAAGTTGCGCAGCCCCTGGGCGCTGGCCCCGGTCTCCTTCTCGGCGAATTCCGGCGTGTAGGGCGCCACGAACTCCTTGAGCAGGTCGAAGTCCTTGACCCACTGCTTGACGAATTTGCGGTCGTAGAGCTTCTCGGTGACGATGACGTTGATCACCGCTAGGTTGAAGGCATAGTCCGTGCCTGGGCGGATGAGGAAGAAATTGTCGGCCTTGGCGGCGGGCACGTTGGCCCGGATGTCGATGACCGTGAGCTTGCACCCGGCGTCGCGCGCGTCGAGCAGGTCGTTGACCTCCTTGACGTTGATGGCCTCCAGGATGTTGCGGCTCTGGAGCACCACGTGACGGGCGTTCTTCAGGTCGTAGACCAGCTCCTTGCGGCCGCATCCGAAGATGGACAAGGACGCGTGCTGCACGTTGCGCGCGCAGGACGTGTCGTGGTTGCAGTAGTTGGGCGAGCCGAAGCCGCGCGTGAAGGCCCGGGTCAGGTCCACGTAGGGGCCGCCGCGGTCGGACAAGAGCAGCGCTTCCGGGCCGTATTTGGCGCGGATGTCCTTGAGCTTGCCGGCCACATGGTCCAGGGCCTCGTCCCAGGTGGCGGCGCGCCATTTGCCCTCGCCGCGCGCGCCAACCCGGATCAGCGGGTTCTGGGGGCGCTCGTCGTCGTAGAGCAGGCCCGGCCCGGCCGCACCGCGCGCGCACAGCGCGCCCTTGAGCCCGGCGGCGTGGGGGTTGCCAAAGATGCCCGCCACGCGTCCCGCCTCGACATCAACGGCGGCGGGGCAGCGCACGCTGCACATGCCGCACACGCTGAAGACCTGTTTCCTGTCCATGACGACCTCCTGGAGCGAATCATGCTACGCATTATGCACACATACCCCCCCTACCACAATTTGCTTCCAATGGCTAGTGGGCGGGTCGCAAATCCAGTGCTGGCGGGGAAATGACTGATTTTCAGCTATTACCCTGTCATGGTAGGGAATTTCCTGGCATGAGAAAAAAAGAACGAAGTCCGGCGAGGTATTGACAGCGGGCCTGGAATTGTGGTCTATACTGACTATGCAAGCATACCGTTCAGGGGTATGCTGGGGCCGGGCAGTTCCGTGCCGGATGTACAGCCAGGAGATGAGCATGAGCCTCTACCGCATCGCACTTAATCCCAACCGCTGCATCGGCTGCAAGTCCTGCCTGGTGCATTGCAACGTCAAGAACAAGCTTCCGCCTGGCATCTCCCTGAACCGCATCAAGGCCCTGGGGCCGTTCAGCGGACCGGACGGACACCCGCGCATGGAGTTCGTGTACCAGAACTGCATGCAGTGCGACGAGCCGTTCTGCGTCAAGGTCTGCCCCTCTGGTGCGCTCACCAAACGCCCGGAGGACGGCCTGGTCTCCCTCGACATGGACACCTGCATCGGCTGCCGCCGCTGCGAGGAGGCCTGCCCCTGGGGTGTGCCCGTATTCGTGGAGGCCTGGGGCAAGACCAAAAAATGCGACTACTGCATCGACCGCGTGGACCGGGGGCTGAACCCGGCCTGCGTCACCGGCTGCACGGCCAAGGCCTTGACCTTCGTGCGCCCGCAAAAATAGCGCATCTTCCCGTGCCAAGAGCGCGGGAATTTAGGATCTCTGAACGTCTTACCTCAGAAGGAGCACAGAGCTCATGAACAGACGCCGCCTCTTCCTCAGTGTTCTCGCCATGCTGTCCCTTTGCCTGTGGCTCGGCGTGGCTGTGGCCCAGCAGGCCCCCGCGACCCCCGCAGCCGACGCCGTCAAAGCCGCCGCCGCTGTGGCTGGAGATGCCGCCAAAACCGTCGATGCGGCAGCCGCTGGCGCCGCCAAGGGCGTTGAAGGCGCGCCCAAGACCAGCAAGCTGGCCGACGCCATTGCCAAGGCCCCGCGCGGCACAGAGCCGGGCATGATTGATGAGAGCAAGCCGGTCGGGTTCCTGGGCATCCCCGGCGCCCCCAGCGTGAATCCCCTCCTGGCCTTTGCCTGGGCCGTGTGGGTGGGCTGGATCTTCTCCACCGTGGGCGCGTTTGGCGGCGTCATGGCCGGCGTGGGCCACATGAGCGTGTTCGGCTTCGGCGCGTACGCCGGCGGGCTCAAGAAGACCGCCCCGGACCTGGGCAAGGTCATCACCGACTCCATCAAGGCCTCCAACCAGTTCCTGGTGGGCACCTCGGCCGCCATCAGCTCCTTCAACTACCTCAAGATGGGCCGCCTGGTGCTGCCGCTCGCCATCAGCCTGGGCCTGGGCTCGCTCATCGGCGCCTGGGGAGCCCAAGAGCTCTCCGCCGGCAAGCTCGACTTCAAGTCCTACCAGGGCTACTTCGGCCTCTTCGTCCTGGTGCTGGGCTGCTGGCTGCTCTACGAGACCACTCCGGGCGCCCAGACCAAAAAGAAGACCGCCAAGGAGGCCGCCAAGGCCTTTGAGGAAGTCGTGCGCAAGCAGAAGTGCGGCGAGGACACGACCGACTGCCACATCGGCCTGTCCATCCAGAAGTTCACCCTGTCCACCTGCGAGTTCAATTTCTACGGCGTGCCCTTCAAATTCAACCCGCTGCTGCCCTTCCTGGGCGGCATCGTCATCTCCGCTGCGGCAGCCTTCCTGGGCGTGGGCGGCGGCTTCCTGCTGGTGCCCTTCCTGACCAGCGTGACCCAGCTGCCCATGTACCTGGCCGCAGGCACCTCGGCCCTGGCCGTGCTGGTGGGCATGGTCACCAGCATCATCACCCTCATGACCAAGGGCACGCCCATCGAGTGGACCCTCATCGGCACCGAGCTGGTGGGCATCACCGTGGGCTCCATCGTCGGCCCCATGACCTCCAAGTACCTCTCCGACGCCGTGATGAAGCGCATCTTCATCGTGCTGTCCTTCTACATCGGCGTGGGCTACCTGCTGGCCGGCTTCTACGGCATCAAGATCCCCGGCGTCTAAGCGCCACTGCAGACCATCCTGGCCGGGCTCCCGCACGGGGGCCCGGCCTACTCCCCCAACCGGGACACCCGCCCCCTCAAATAATGATGACCCCCTTCCAAGCCGTCGACGCCCTGCTCATCGCACCCTTCCGGCTGCTGCCCAGCCCGGAGGCCGGGTTCCTTTTCGGCAGCGCCTTGCTGGCCCTGGCCAGCGCAGCCCTGGGCCAGGCCAGCAAGGCCCTGGTGGCCCGAGCCCATCGCTTGCGCCGCGCGAGCCAGGACGGCGAGACCAAAAAGCGCCACGACCTGTCCATCCAGGCCGCGCAGGCCGGAAACAAGGACGCCTACCTGGCCCAGAACCACCTGGCCCAGGAGGCCTACGGCAACTCCCTGGCCCTGTCCGCCGGGCGCGGCGCAGCCCTGCTCTGGCCGGGCATGATCGCCCTGGCCTGGCTCTCCTGGCGCTTCGACGGCGTGGCCATGCCGTATCTGTGGGACAGCGCCGGACCCGTCACCGTGTTCCTGCCGCTCTACATCGCCGCCCTGTGGGGCCTGGCGAGGCTGGGACCGCAGAAGGCCTCCAACGTCTGGGAGCCTTGAAGCCCTCCGGCCTGCGAAGCATGGCCTCCCCCCTATTCCCATTGTCCGCGGCCTGACGTACCACTCGGCGCATGGACCGCTTCATCGCGCACATCGACATGGACGCGTTCTTCGCCTCCGTGGAGCAACTGGACCACCCGGAGTGGCGCGGCCAGCCGCTGGCCGTGGGCGACGGCCCGCGCTCGGTGGTCTCTGCGGCGAGCTACGAGATCCGGAAGTTCGGCGTGCGCTCGGCCCTGCCCGTGGCCCAGGCCAGGAAGCTCTGCCCGTTTGGACTGTTCGTGCCGGTGCGCATGTGGCGCTACAAGGAAATGTCGCGCCGGGTCATGGCCGTGCTCCAGCGCTTCTCGCCCCTGGTGGAGCAGGCCAGCGTGGACGAGGCTTACCTGGATGTCACCGGCGTGGAGCGCCTGTTCGGCCCGCCGGAGGAGCTGGCGGCCACCATCCGCGCCGAGGTCCTGCGGGACACGGAGCTGACCTGCTCCGTGGGCATCGCGCCGGTGCGCTTTCTGGCCAAGATCGCCTCGGACTACAACAAGCCCGACGGCCAGACCATCATCCGCCAGGTTGAGGTGCGCGCCTTTCTGGACCAGCTGCCCGTGCAGAAGATCCCCGGCGTGGGCGGCCGCACCCTGGAGCTGTTGACCGGCCTGGGCGTGCGCACGGCGGGCGACGTGCTGAAGCGCCCGGCGGACTTCTGGCGGCAGAAGCTGGGCGAGCGCGGCCTGTGGCTGCATTCCCTGGCCCAGGGCCAGGACGAGCGGCCCGTGACCCCCTTCACCCCGGCCAAGTCCTCCAGCGCGGAGAACACCTTTGAGCGCGACACGCGCGACCCGGCCGTGCTGCGCCGCTGGCTCCTGCTGCAGGCTGAGCGCGTGGGCGCGGACCTGCGCGCCATGGGCGTGCGCGGCCGCACCGTGACCCTCAAGGCCACCTTCGCCGACTTCCGCAAGCTCACCCGCGCGCGCACCCTGGAGGAGCCGGTGGACGACACCAAAAGCATCTTCGACACGGCGCTCTCCCTGCTGGCCGAGCTGAACCCGCGCCAGGACCTGCGGCTCATCGGCGTGGGCGTGTCCCAGTTCGGCCAGCGGCCCAGACAGCTCTCGCTGCTGGAAGCCGCAACCCCGGCCCGGCCCAAGGCCGCCCTGGACAACGCCCTGGACGCCGTGCGCGGGCGCTTCGGCAAGGAGGCCATCGTGCGCGGGGACTTGCTGAACTTCGACGAATAGGCGGGAAGACGCCCCCGGCGGGGTCTGGGGCAGCGCCCCCGGATGGTCAGCTCTCAGTCCTTCCAGGACCACCATTTCAGGCGCTGCGGGTCCGGGTCCGGGGTCTCGGCGAAATAGACGGCGCAGCGGAAGACGTAGAGCATGCAGCGGTCCACGTGCCGCCCGGCCAGGGCCTCCATGTCGGCATACAGATCCTGGGGGTCGCGGCCGCGCAGGTCATCCACCGAGCGCAAACCAAGATTCCAGAAGTCCACGGCGATGGACTTGCCCACGCCAGGGATGCGCCGGAAGTCCTTGAGGATGAGCGGATCGGGTGCGGCGGTCATACTCGCTCCGGTACTAGCTGCGGGCGTAGACCTCGTCCAGGATGGCCTTACCGCCTGCGGCCAGCACCTGCTTTGCCAGCTTCGCGCCCAGGTCCCAGGCCTTGGCCGTGGAGCCAGTGGCGGTGAGCCGAATGGGGGTTTCCCCATTGACCCCGGCCACAAAGCCCGTGAGCGCGAGCTCCGAGCCCTGGAGCACGCTCCAGGCCGCGATGGGAACCTGGCAACCGCCGTCCAGGCCGGTGAGGAACCCGCGCTCCGCCGCCACCTGGGCAGCGGTCTCGGCGTGGTTGAGGAAGGCCAGAAGCTCGGCCATGTCCGGGCGGTCCCGGCGGTACTCGATGCCCAGCGCGCCCTGGGCCACGGCGGGCAGAAAGCGCGGCGGGCCGAGGATTTCGTGCTTGGGCGCGCCGAGGCCCAGGCGGTTCAGGCCTGCGGTGGCCACCACAATGGCGTCGAACTGGCCTTCCAGAAGCTTGCGCACGCGGGTGTCCAGGTTGCCGCGCAGGGACTCGATATTGAGGTCCGGCCGCAGGGTCAGCAGCTGGGCCTGGCGGCGCAGGCTGCTGGTGCCGACCTTGGCGCCCTTGGGCAGGGCGTCCAGGCCGTCATAGGTCACGGAGAGCAGCGAGTCCGTGGCCGCCTCGCGCACGGGAATGACGCCCACGATGAGCTCCACGGGCAGCTCGGTGGGCACGTCCTTCATGCTGTGCACGGCGAGGTCCGCGCGGCCGTCCAAGAGCGCCTCCTCGATCTCCTTCACGAACAGCCCTTTGCCGCCCACCTTGGCCAGGGGCACGTCCAGGATCTTGTCGCCGGTGGTCTTGATCTTGAGCAGTTCGACTTCGAGGCCGGGATACTGCTGACGCAGCAGCGCCGAGATGTGCTCGGCCTGCCAGAGGGCCAGCATGCTGCCGCGTGTGGCGATGGTGACGTGTTGCATCCGCTCTTACCGCCCGGCTAGCCGCAGGTGGAGCAGGAGCCGCCGGAGCAGCCGGAACAGCCGCCACGGGCGGGCGCGGGCGCGGCCTGGGCCGCTGGGGCGTCGTCTCCGCCGCCAGCGCCTCCGCCGACCTTGCTGCGGCAGCAGCTCATGAGCTTCTGGGTCTTGGTGGAGCCGCAGGAGGGGCAGACAGCCTCCTCGTCCTGGCCGAAGACCAGTTCCTCGAACTGGTTCTTGCACCTCTTGCAGACAAATTCGAATATGGGCATGGCGTGTCCTCACAGTGTTTGGCCCCTTGCAGGGCCGCTAGGACATAGCGCAAAAGCTCCCGGCTGGCAACGCGCGAGGGCCTGTGATTTTGCCGAGCTCCTGGAGCGCTCCACGCTTCTGCGCTGCAAAAAAACGGGGCAGCCGGGACACTCTCCTGGCCGCCCCGTGCTGTTGCGGGGAGGTGCTGGGCGTGGAGCCTAGCTCTTCTTGGGCGTGGCCTTGGGCTTGGCCTTGGGTTTGGCCACGGTCGTGCCTACAGGCTTGGCCTTGTCCGCACTTTTGTCCACGCTTTTGTCCACGGGCTTGGCCTTGTCCAGAACCGGCGCTGCGGCCTTCTGGCTGGCCTTGTGCGAGGCCCGGACCAGGGGCCAGACCTCGTCCACGTGCTCCACGAACTTGATGCTGATGCGCGCGCGCAGGTCCTCGGGGATGTCCTGCAAGTCCTTCTTGTTCTGGCTGGGGATGAGCACACGCTTCATGCCCTGGGCCACGGCCGCCAGGATCTTCTCCTTGATGCCGCCCACGGGCAACACGCGGCCGCGCAGGGATATCTCGCCGGTCATGCAGGTCTCGGCGTTCACCGGGATGCCCGTGAGCGCGGAGAGGAGCGCCGTGACCAGGGTCACGCCAGCCGAGGGGCCGTCCTTGGGCGTGGCGCCCGCAGGCACGTGGATGTGGATGTCGCGCTTCTCGTGGAAGTCCGCCGGGATGCCGTACTTCTCGGCCTTGGCCCGGGCCAGCGACACCGCCGCCTGGGCCGACTCCTTCATGACATCGCCCAGCTTGCCCGTGAGGATGAGCTTGCCCGTGCCGGGCATGGTCGAGACCTCGACGTGCAGAATCTCCCCGCCGTAGGGCGTCCAGGCCAGGCCCGTGGCCACTCCGGGCGGCAGGAACAGCTCCTTCTCGTCCTCCAGGAAGCGCGGCACGCCCAGATACTTGTGCAGGTTCTTTTCCGAGACGTTGAACGGGCCCTTCTCGCCCTCGGCCTTCTTGCGGGCCAGCTTGCGGCAGATGCTCCCGATCTCGCGCTCCAGGTTGCGCAGGCCCGCCTCCCGCGTGTACTCGCGCACGATGAGCGCCAGCACCTCGTCGGTGAGCTTGACCTCAGGCTCCTTCAGGCC
The DNA here is from genome assembly GCA_964390575.1 of uncultured Desulfocurvus sp. Classification (GTDB taxonomy): domain Bacteria; phylum Desulfobacterota; class Desulfovibrionia; order Desulfovibrionales; family Desulfovibrionaceae; genus Humidesulfovibrio. The sequence goes on from CAYMIP010000013.1 coordinate 11,319, forward strand.
GTTGTCCTTGACCTGGCGCGGCATGACGAAGCGCCGGGCGATCTTGACCTTCTCCTGCTCGGTGTAGCCGGGGATGCGGATGACCTCCATGCGGTCGAGCAGCGGGCCGGGAATGGTGTCCAGCGAGTTGGCCGTGCAGATGAACATGACCGCGGACAGGTCAAAGGGCACGTTCAGGTAGTGGTCGGTGAAGGAGAAGTTCTGCTCCGGGTCCAGCACCTCCAAGAGCGCCGAGGACGGGTCGCCCCGGAAGTCCGTGCCGAGCTTGTCCACCTCGTCCAGCATGACCACGGGATTGCGCGTGCCGCAGCCCTTGATGCCCTGGATGATGCGGCCGGGCATGGCCCCGATGTACGTGCGCCGGTGGCCGCGGATCTCGGCCTCGTCGCGCATGCCGCCCAGGGACAAACGGTGGAACTTGCGCCCCAGGCTGCGCGCGATGGAGCGGCCCAGGCTGGTCTTGCCCACGCCCGGAGGCCCCACGAAGCAGAGGATCGGCCCCTTCATCTTGGGGTTCAGCTGGCGCACGGAGAGGTACTCCAGGATGCGCTCCTTGACCTTCTCCAGGTCAAAGTGGTCCTCGTCCAGAATCTCCTTGGCGGCCTTGATGTCCAGGCGGTCCTTGGACTGCTTTTTCCAGGGCAGGTCGGTCATCCAGTCGAGGTAGGTGCGGATCACCGTGGCCTCGGAGGAGTCCGGGTGCATGGACTCCAGGCGGTGCAGCTGCTTCAGCGCCTCCTTCTTGACGTCCTTGGGCATCCCGGCCTTTTCAATGGCCTTGCGGGTGGCCTCGACCTCCTCGTCCTCGCCGCCCTCGTCGCCCAGCTCGCGCTTGATGGCCTTCATCTGCTCGCGCAGGAAGAAGTCGCGCTGGGCCTTGTCCATGCCCTCTCTGGCCATGGACTGGATCTTGTTCTGCATGGAGGCCACCTCGGCCTCCTTCACCAGCTGCGCGTTGACCATGCGCAGGCGCTCCACCGGCTCCTCGCACTCTAGAATCGCCTGGGCGTCGGCCACCTTCATGCGCAGGTTCGAGGCGATGAGGTCGGCCAGGCGGCCCGGCTCGGTGACGGAGTTGAGCACGCCCATGATGTCCGCGGGCGAGATGCCGCGCAGGGTCAGGATCTTCTCGGACAGCTCGCGCGAGGAGCGCACCAGCGCCTCCTGCTCGGCCGTCAGCTCGCGGCTCTCGGCCTCGGGCAGGGCCTCCACCTGGGCCAGGTGGAAGGGGGAGTCGGACACGAAGCGCTTGACCCGGGCGCGGGAAAGCCCCTGCACCAGCACCTTGAGCCGGCCGTCGGGCATTTTCAGCATGCGCATGATCATGCCCACGGTGCCGACCTGGTACATGTCGTCGGCTGCGGGGTCGTCGATGGTCTCGTCCTTCTGGGACAGGATGAGGATGTAGCGGTCGCCGGACAGGGCCGCGTCCACGGCCTTGACGGATTTCTCGCGGCCCACGAACAGGGGCAGGATCATGTAGTTGAAGACCACGATGTCGCGCACGGGCAGCACGGGCATCATGGACGGGATGTCCGGGCGCTGCTTGTCTCCGCCGAAGTCGCCGCTGGGGCCGCCCACAAGGGGGATGCCGCCCTCGTGGGAATCGCCCGCCAGCAGCCTGGGGTTGATCGGATTGTTGTCCATATAGTGTTCCTGAGCCGCCTGGGCCAGGCGCTGGGCAGCGGTGGGCGCTCCGGCGCGGCGGCGCGGACGGTTCGGTTTGGCGGGTCGTTTCCTGCGTTTCAAGATGACGGTGCTCCTTGGCGATTGCGTTGGCGCGGCCAGGGACGAAACATCCCTGCGGGCCGAACTTGGTAGTGTAAGGCGGTTTTGGCCCGTGGCAAGGGCGAAGGCAGGAAAAACGGGGGAAAACGTGGCGGATTGCGGCGCTTTTCAATGACAACGCGCGGCGTATTTCACTCTTGGATCGCGGCGTGCGGATCGCGGCGGGCGTCAATACCGGACGCTGAAGCCGTCGAAGCGCTCGGGGCTGTCGATGTAGCCTGCGTCCACCAGGTCCACGCGGGCCGAGGGCGGACCATGGCGCAGCTCCAGGCGGAAGCGCTCCAGGGCCGCCCTGCCCTCTTCCGTGTCGTCCTGCCCGGAATCACCGGGCGCCTGGGCCTGCCCGGCCACGGAACCGTCGGGCATGTTGCGCACCCAGCCGACGAGCCCCAGGGCGCGGGCGGTCATCTGCACCCAGCCCCGGAACCAGACGCCCTGGACGCGGCCGGTGACGTGGAAGTGGAGGGTGGGGGTGGGCTTGACTGAGTCAGTAAATGCCGTATGCTCCATACACTATCAATCCTAGACCATTGGAGATAATTACAATGGACATCACGACCTATAAACAAACTGTCACAGACTCTTTGGCTCAGCTTTTCTCAAGGGCAAGAGAAAAGGAGGAGCTAGGCTTTGTCTTTAGCATTCTCGGCATCGACTCCGGGGCTGAAGATGCGGGGTGGAGTCCGATCGCGGAGACAGAAGCATTCGTCAATGACTTATTATGGTTAATTAATTCCCCCTTGAAAGCAAACACAAAGATGAGGATGGGGCTTGTTCTATACTGCCAGATCATGGAATCTAGCTATTTCTATCATATCATTTACAACCTAATGCAGACAATAAAAGGTGAAACCCCGAAAACATTCAACTTCTTAACCTTATACGAGGGTTCCAAACCACCATCCGTATCCAGAAAAGTCAAGGCGATTAAGAATCTTGGAAAGGAAGTTGAAGCTGACGCCTTTGTCGCAGCATTGTCTGAAATATATTATAGTGACATACGAAATGCTTTTTTACACTCTGACTACATTTTATATGACGGAGAGGTTAGGCTAAAACATAAAGGCAGCCGCATCATGAGGATAAAATTTGAAGAAGTATGGACAATCATAAAAAAGACAATGCACTTCTATGAAGCAATTATGCGGCAGCAGTACGACAGCCTCAGATCCTATAAGCCTGATCATAAGTTAATTGGCAGAAAAAGTAGCTCTGGTCACAACATTGCTTCTATAAACCTATTAGTCGATGAAAGTACGGGGATGTTAACCGGGTTTAGCTGTGATGACCCACTCCCAATTTGGTAGGCAGACCCTCAAATCCCCTGACTCAGGCCAGCGCCACGCCCCCACCTGACGATGCGCTTTCGCCCCGCTACAGCCAATGCTTGAGCAGGTTGGAAAAGAACTCCTTGAAGTAATTGACGAACGAGCGCTTGCGCCACTCCTCCAGAACGATCTGGTCCGATTCCCCCAGGTCCTTCTCAAACATCGCCTGCATGGGGTCAGCAAAGTCCCGGCCAAGGACCACGGCATTGGCCTCGTCGTTCTTCAGCAGGCTCTGCGTGTCCAGGTTGCTCGATCCGATGGTGGACCAGACATCATCAATGACCGCCGTCTTCGCGTGCAGCATGCCCCCGCGCCACTCGAACAGCTGCACCCCAGACTTGAGCAGGCGGTCATAATAGTGGCGGCCCGCATAGAACGCCAACTTGGAGTCATTCCGGCCCGGAAGCAGGATCTTCACATCCACCCCGCGCGCCGTGGCCTCGGTCAGCGCCTTCAGCATCTGGTCGTCCGGAATGAAATAGGGCGTGGTCAGGTAGATGGAATGCCGCGCATGGGTGATGGCCGACATGTACATCATGAAGATGTGGCGGTTCTCCTCCCCCGGCAGGCTGCCCACCACCCGCACCAGGGTCTTGCCCGCCGGCTTCACAGGGGGAAAATAGTCCCTGGGCGGCAGCGCCGGGCCCTTCTGCCGGGCCCAGGTGTCCAGGAACAGCCGCTGGAATTCCGCCGCGGCCGGGCCTTCGATGCGCAGATGCGTATCCCGCCAGGGCTGCTCCTCCTCCCCCCTGCGCGCCCGCACGGCCGAGCTTCCGGAATACACGCTGCTGACGTTGATGCCGCCTGCAAAGGCCACGGCCCCGTCCACGACCAGCAGCTTGCGGTGATCGCGGTCGCTGAAAAACCCGCCCGCGCCCGCGCGCAGCTTCCCGGGATTGACGGGATTGAACTCCAGCACCAGCACCCCGCCCTCGCGCAGGCGCTCGAAAAAACCTGGCATGGTGGTGATGGAGCCGAAGCTGTCGTAGATCAGGTTGACCTGAACGCCCTCGGCCTGTTTGCGGAGGAGCAGATCGGAAAACTGCGTGCCGATTTCGTCATCGTCCACGATGTAGGATTCGAAATTGATGTGGTCCCTGGCCTGTTCGATGGCCGCAAACATGGCCCCATACGTGGCCTCGCCGTCAATGAGCAGGGTGACCTTGTTGCCCGCCGCCAGGGGCGCCGCGCTGATGGACTGCATCAGCTGGACCTGCTGCTGCAGCAGCTCGGTCGCCTCGACCTGCCCCTCCAGCCGCCGGATCATGGCCTTGCTTTTTTTGGCCGGCAGCTCTCCCCGTGGTCCCACTATCCGTGTCGCCGGATCAGCGCGCGAGAGCTCATGCCCCAGCTGGTCCTGCACATTCGGCAGGGATGCACAGCCGGAAGCCATTGCCAGGCAGAGGACGGTGAGCAGGAAGGAACCAATGTTCATGCGCAGCCCGGCAACGCGCCAGTGGAGAACGGGGCGGGTCATATCCCCCGCACCTTGGCCAGCACGGCCGCCAGCGCCAAGCCCCCGGCCAGGTACCGCCAGTCCTCGGTGGCGATGTACGCCCCGGCACCGGCCAAGAGGATCAGCGCATACACCCACGTCTCCGCGCAGGCCTTCACCAACTGGTCCGCGCCCTCCTCGATGCTGTGCACAATGGGCTCAATGAGGTGCCACACCGGCTCCGACAGCTTGGCGCCGCCCGGCTGGCCGTTCTGGCCCGTCAGCGTGTCCACGGACCAGCGCGATTGCAGCTTGCGCCCGCACGTCGCGCAGGTGTGCGCAGCGTCCTGGTTCTTCGTGCCGCAGCTGGTGCAGAGGATCATCGGACGCCTTTGGCCAGAGCCTAGTAGAGCTGCGCCTGCTGGAAGTACTGGGCGCGCACCGCCCCCATCTTGGCCTGGATATCCTTGATGCGGTCCTTGCTGGCCGGGTGGGTGGACAGCCAGGCGGGCGTGTTCTGGCCCTTTTTGGCGCTGTAGGCGTCCATCTTCTGCCACAGGGAGAGAGCGCCCGAGGGCTCATACCCGGCCTTGGCCGCCAGGATCATGCCCACCTCATCGGCCTCGGACTCCTGGGTGCGGCTGTGCGGCAGCAGCACGCCCACCTGCGAGCCCAGCCCGTAGGCCTGGTTGAAGACCTGTCCGGCCACCGGGCTCACGCTGGCCCCCAGGGCCATGCTTGCTGCCTGCCCGCCCACCTGGGCCATGAGGGCCATGCTCATGCGCTCGCCGCCGTGGCGCTCCAGGGCGTGGGCGATCTCATGCCCCATGACGGCGGCCAGCTCGTCGTTGCTGGTGGTCAGCTCCAATATGCCCGCGTACACGAAGACCTTGCCGCCCGGCAGGCAGAAGGCGTTGACCGTGTCCTTGTCGATCAAGTGGAACTCCCACTTGTAGTCCGGCTTGTTGGCGGCCACGGCGATGCGCCGCCCCACGCGCTTCACGCGCTCGGCCTGGACATGGTCGGTGCTCTCCTTTTCCTTCTTCAGCACGTCCTGGGCGGCCTGCAGGCCCAGGGACATCTCCTGGCCCTCGCTGATGAGCAGGAGCTGGCTGCGGCCCGTATAGGCGGCCTTGGCGCAGGCCCAGGCAGCGAGGACGAGCAGGCCCAGGCCCAGCAGCAGGGCGGCCCGTTTCAGGCGACGGTTCAGGGGACGGTTCATGAAGTGGTTCATGAGGCGGTTCATGGCAAGACTCCTTGTCCGGGCAGTGTCCATGCAATAAGTGGCCCGGCCCAGGCCTTGAGTATACCCACGCTCCGGCAGAGACTCAAGGGGCTGGCCATTCGGGCGGGCCAAGACGCAGACAGCCCGGAACTCAGGCCGGCTCGCCGCCGGACATGCGCACCAGCTCGGCCTCGATCTCAGACGCGCCCAGGCGCACGCAGCCGGTGTAGGTCAACCCGTCCAGCACGTCCTTGCGCACCAGGAAGTGCCGCTCGGCCAGGCGCGCCAGCTGCGGCCAGTGGGTGATGAGGATCATCTGCTGCTGTGCGGCCAGGCCGACCAGCCGCTCGCCCACGCGGATCAGCGTGTGCCCGCCGATGCCAGCGTCGACCTCGTCGAAGATCAGGGTGGGCTGGGCGGATTCGGCTTGCAGGCTGGCCAGGGCCAGCAGAAAGCGCGAGAGCTCGCCGCCCGAGGCAATCTTGTCCAGCGGGCGCGGAGGCTGGCCGGGGTTGGGCACCCACAAAAGCCGCCCGCGCTGCTCGAACAGGCTGCCCACCGGGCTGTCCGGTGGCCCGGCGTAGACCTCCACAGGCTCAAAGGCGAACTCCACCCGCGCGTGCTCCGAAAAGCCCAGGCCGGACAGCTCGCGGCCCAGGCGGGCGCAGAGGTCCAAGGCCGCGCTGGCCCGGGCGGCGTTCAGAACATCCAGGGCCCGGCCCAGGGCCTGGGCGGCCTCGGCCTCGTCGCGCTTAAGGCGCGCTGCGTCCAGGGCGCAGGAGTCAAGGAAGGACAGGTTCTCCTCCACCTCGCGGCCCAGGTCCACGATCTCGTCCAGGCCTTTGCCCAGCTTGCGCCTCAGCTTGGCCAGCTCGAACAGCCGGGCCTCGATGGCGTCAACGTTGCTGGCGTCGTCCGCCCCGCCCTCTTTCGGCGACAGGCGGCGGATGCGCGACTCCAGGTGCGCCAGCTGGTGCCGGAAGTCCTCGGCCAGGTCCTTGTCCGCCGCAAAGGCGGGATCAAAGTCGGCCAGTTGCGCCAGGCAGCGCGACAGCTCGCCCACCTGGGCGGCCAGCGGGGCTTCGCCGAGCAGGGCTTCCAGGGCGCGGCCGCGCGCCTCCTCCAGGCACTCGCGGCCCTTGAGGTCCGCCTTGCGCGCCAGCAGCTCGTCCTCCTCGCCGGGGCGCGGGGCCACCTTGGCGATCTCGGAGTGCTGGAACTCCAGGAATTCGCGCTGGCGAGAGAGGTCAGCCACCCGGGCGGCCAGCGCCTCGCGCGCGACCTGCACGGAGCGCACCAGGGCCAGGGCCGCATCGCGCCCGGCCAGCACCGAGGGCTCGGGCAGGAAGGCGTCCAAAATGCGCGCCTGGTGCGCGGGCTGCAAAAGCTTCTGCTGGCCGTGCTGGCTGGTGTGCAAAACGAGGCCCGCGCGCAGCTCGCGCAAGGTGTCCAGCGAGCCCAGGCGGTCGTTCACGAACACGCGGCTGCGGCCGGTGTCGGCCGAGAGCTCGCGCCGGATGATCAATTCTTGGGGGCTGGTGGGTTCGCGCGGGGAGGCTGGTCCGCCGCCGTTTTCGGGCAGATTTGGCAGCACGAACACGGCCTCCACCACGGCCTTGTCCTTGCCGGGGCGGACGAGATCCGCGCTCATGGGCTCGCCGGTCAGAAAGTCGATGGCGCGCACGATGAAGCTCTTGCCTGCGCCGGTCTCGCCGGTGAGGGCGTTCATGCCCGGCGCGAACTCCAGCTCGGCGTCCTCGATGAGCGCCAGGTCGCGGATGCGCAGCAGCTCAAGCATTGCGGGCCTTGCGCCGGTGTGCGGTGGTCTTCATGTGCATGACGATGTTGTCCAGGGGCAAGGTGTGCAGATGCTTTCCTTTTCGGGACACATAGCCGCTCTCGAACAGCCAATCAACGTTTTCCTCGGCCACGCCGTAGAGCGGAATGAGCTGCCAGGCCAGCTCGCGGCCGCTGTCCAGGGCAGCCCGGTAGGCGTCCTTGGGCCGGGTGTCAAACACGTTCTCCCCTGGCCCGCAGGGCTGGCTGAACACGTAGTACTGGCGGCAGACAAAGGGCCGCAGCGGATAGACCGCGCAGCGGCCAGCCACCAGAAAGGCGCACTCCCCGACCTGGCCATGGCCCAAGAGCCGCTGCCGGAGCTCGGCCTGCGGCTCGCCTTCCAGGATCTCCGAGGCATACCACCAGATGCCCAGCACCTCGAACTCCGTCACCGGGATGCACTGGTCAATGCAGCAGTTGCTGCAGCCCGGCCCACAGGCGACCTTCCGCCCCCGGCGCGCGGTTTCCCGCTCCAGGTCCGCCCGGGTGGCCGTGTCCGAGATGTGGTAGGCGTTCAAAAGCCGCTCCAACCACGGGTGCCGGGCCTCGAATTCGGGGTAGCGCACGCGCGCGCTCAGGTCCGGCTGGGTCATGCCTACCGCCTGAGCCTGGGGTCGAGCAGGTCGCGCAGGCTCTCGCCCAGCAGGTTGTAGCCGAGCACCGTGAAGAGAATCGCCAGGCCCGGGAACACGGACAACCAGGGCGCGATCTCCAGCACCTCCTTGCCGTCAAGCAGCATGTTGCCCCAGGAGGCGTCCGGGGGCTGCACGCCCAGGCCCAGGAAGGACAGCGAGGACTCGACGAGAATCGCCCCGGCGATGCCGAGGGTGGCCGAGACCAGCACCGGGGCCAGGGCATTGGGCAGGATGTGCCGGAAGATGATGCGCGCCGGACCGGCCCCGGCCACCCGCGCCGCCAGCACGAAGTCGCGCCCGCGCAGGGACAGCGTTTCCGCGCGCACCAGCCGCGCCACGCCCATCCACGAGGTCAGGCCGATGACGGCCATGATGGTGATGAGGCTCGGCTCCAGGAAGGCGATGACCGCCAGGATGAGGAAAAAGGACGGGAAGCAGAGCATCACGTCCACCCCGCGCATGATGATCTCGTCCGTGAGCCGCCCGAAATAGCCCGCCACCAGCCCCAGCACCAGCCCGATGATGGAGGAGATGCCCACGGACACGAAACCCACCCAGAGCGAGACGCGGGCGCCGTAGACGATGCGCGAGAACACGTCGCGGCCCAGGGCGTCGGTGCCGAGCCAGTGCGCGGCCGAGGGCGTCAGGAGCAGCGCGTCCACGTTGATGGCGTTGGGGTCGTATGGCGCGAGCAGCGGGGCGCACAGCGCAGCCAGGCTCATGCCGCCCACCAGGGCCAGCCCGGCGGCCAGCATGCCGTAGCGGTCCAGCCAGGTGGGCGGCCGCAGGGGCTTTTTCATTGCAACAGGGCGCGCGCTCACGACTCGCCCCCGTTCTGTCCGGAGGCCTGCCCGCTCTGCCCGGACGAATGACGGATGCGCGGGTCGGCCAGGCCGTAGCCCACGTCGGCCAGGATGTTGCCGGCCAGGGTGAGCACCGCGCCGAGCACAAGGGAGCCCATGATGAGCGGGTAGTCGCGGCTCATCACGGCCTGGTAGAAGAGCTGCCCCAGGCCCGGCAGGGCGAAGATGGACTCGATGATGACGCTGCCGCCGATGAGTCCCGGCACGGACAGGCCCAGGATGGTGATGACGGGCAGGAGCGCGTTGCGCAAAGCGTGGCGGAAGATCACCACCCGGGCGGGCAGACCCTTGGCGCGCGCCGTCAGGATGTAGTCCTGGCGCAGCACCTCGAGCATGCTCGTGCGCATGAAGCGCGACATGCCCGCCAGGCTGCCGAAGGTGTACAAAAACACCGGCAGGGCCAGGTGCCAGCAGACGTCCATGACCTTGCCCAGGGGCGAGAGCGTGTCAAAGCCCAGGGAGGTCAGGCCCGAAATGGGCAGCACGGGCCAGATGATGCCCAAGAGCAGCATCAAGAGCAGCGCCAGCCAGAAGCTGGGCATGGCGAAGCCCGCAAAAACGATGACCGTGGAGATGCGGTCAAAGGCCCCGCCCTGCCGCCAGGCCGCCAGAACCCCGATGGGGATGGCCACAAGCAGCGTCAGGAAGAGCGAGACGATGTTCATGCCAAAGGTCAGCGGCAGGCGCTCTGCGATTTTGTCCCAGACCGGACGCCCGTCGCCGGACATGGAGCGGCCGAAGTCGAGCCTGGCCATGCGGCCGACCCACTGGCCGTACTGCACGTGGATGGGCTGGTCCAGGCCGTAGAGCTTTTCCAGGCGCTCCCTGGCCACGGCCGAGGCGCCGGGGTTGAGCGTGGTCTGCATGTCCGTGGGCTTGCCCGGCGCCAGGTGGATGACCCAGAAGCTGATCACCGTGATGCCGAAGAAGACCACGGCCACCCAGGCCAGCTTGGTGCAGATGCGCAGGAGAATGCGGGTCATGCGGCGTCCGATATCGCTGGTGTTCCGGCCGTAAGCCCGGACCCGTTCAGGCTTACGTGAAAGCGTCCGCAGACGCAACGGCGGCTGGGCCTTGCGTTTTTATTCAGGGGTTCCGGAAGGTTTTTTGTTGACAGAATATCCCTCTATTGGCTAGACAGGCCTTCCCAACGACGTGGGGCTGTAGCTCAGTTGGGAGAGCGCTTGAATGGCATTCAAGAGGCCGTGGGTTCAATTCCCTCCAGCTCCACCAGAAAGATCAAGGGTTTGCGAAGAAATTCGCAAACCCTTTTTCTTTGCTGCACTACATTTTTGCACTACATTTTGTGCGCGGCTTGAACCGGCGAGTGTGCCACTTTGAGAATGACTAATCTTGACGGAGATACGGCGCAAGGGTAGCTAAAGAATATAATCTTCCCGCTCACAAAAGCTTCACGGCTCCTGCGGGAGGGAGGCGCTCGCATGCCCCAGTTTCGTCATCTCAGTTCACCAACTCTTCTCCTCATCGCCGGACTTTTGCTCGCCGCTTGCGGTGGCAGTGACAAGACAGAGGCGCCTGTCACCGTCAACGCGCCCACGGTTCGCGCCACCCTGTACGACGCCCGCGAGTGCCGCAGCCTGCCCGGTGAGGTGCGAGCGCAGAACAGCGTGGTGCTGTCGAGCAAGATTTCCGGCACCGTGGTGGAGGTGATGGCTGCCGAAGGCCAGGTGGTGGAGAAAGGCCAAGCCATCCTGCGCATCGATGACACCGAACTCAAGCAGCGTGTGCAGGGCATTCAGTCCACGGCGCAGCAAGCCGGGCTGGAGCGCCAGGCCCTGGCCGCGCGTTCGGCCCTGGCCAAGGTCAACATGGAGCGCATGCAAAAGCTGTTTGCCCAGCAGGCCATCAGCCGCGACGAGTTGGACCGCGCCAGCACGGAATTCCAGGCCTTGAAGAAGCAGGAGCAGGCCATGGGCGCCAGCGCCAGCGCCGCCGGGCACCAGGGGGCCGAGGCCAAGTCCCTCATGGCCTACAGCCTCATCAGCGCACCCTTCCGGGGCGTGCTTTCCCGCCGCTATGTGGACCAGGGGGCCTTTGTTTCCGCTGGCGCGCCCCTGGCCGCCATCGACGACGTGCAAGGCGGCTACGAGCTGGAAGCCCAGGCCGACGAGAGCCTCATGTCGGCCGTGACCAAGGGCATGCAGGTGCTTGGCCTGGTCCCCTCGGTGTCCTCCCAGCCCTTCCTCACTCGGCTCACCACCGTGGTGGACCGCGTGGATCCGGCCACGCGCACTTTCAAGGTCCGCGCCGCCTACAATGCGCCCGCAGCCCCGGCTGGCAGCGCTGACAATGCAACACAAAACGCCACACAGACGGTGGCGCAGCCGAACCGGCCACACGCGGGCATGTTTGGCAAGGTCTGTGTGCCCATGGCCCAGGCCAGAAAGCTGCTCATCCCGTCGGGCAGCGTGCGCCAGCGCGGCGAGCTCACCACCGTGCTGGTGGTGGATGACAAGAGCGTGCTGCGCCTGCGGCTGGTCAAGATCGGGGGAGCCTACCTCAAGGCTGACCTGGACGGCCAGTCTTACATTGTTCAGGCCCAGAGCGAGGCTGCGAACATCCCCGGTGTCCTGTACGAGGTCCTCTCCGGCCTCACAGAGGGCGAGATTGTGGTCAAAGGCGGCCCGGAAACTCTGCGCGAAGGCGACCGCCTCGCCGCCAAACCCTGATGTCCCCCATGACCACCCCCCCGGCATCTCCTGAAGGGAACGACCACGCCCTGCTCTCGCGCATCACCGCCAGCTTCGTGGACTCCAAGCTGGTGCCGCTCATCATTCTGGGCGCGCTCCTGCTCGGCGTGTTCGCCGTATTGCGCACCCCGAGCGAGGAAGAGCCGCAGATCGTAGTGCCCATGATCGACGTCATGGTGGAGATGCCTGGCGCCACGCCCCGGGAGATCGAAACCCGGGTCATCGGCCCCATGGAGAAGATCCTCTGGGAGATCCCCGGCGTGGAGTATGTTTACTCCACGGCCCAAGACGGCAAGGCCCTCACCATCGTGCGCTTCCTGGTGGGCGAGGACACCGAGAAGAGCGTGGTCAAGACCTACGCCAAGCTCTACCAGCACCTGGACTGGATTCCGCCCGGCTGTTCCCAGCCTCTTTTAAAACCCCGCAGCATCGACGACGTGCCAGTGCTGGCCGTGTCGTTTTATGGCGAGGGGCATGACGGCCGCAGCCTCCGCCAGGTCGGCGCCGAGGCTGCCGAGGCCGTGCGCACCCTGCCTGGCGTGTCCGAGGTGACGCTCACCGGCGGGCGCACCCGCAGCGTCACCGTGGATGTGGACCCGGACCGGCTGCGGGCGCTGAACCTGGACGCCCTGGACGTGGCCGACGCCCTGCGCGCCCAGAACCAGGCCGCCCAGAGCGGAGCCATGACCAGCGGCGGCGCGACCTTTGGCGTGCGCCTGGACAGCTTCCTCAAGACCGCTGGCGACGTGGGCCGCGTTGTGGTGACCATGAACCAGGGCCGCCCGGTGTATCTGGCCGATGTGGCCCAAGTGCGCGACGGCTTTGAGGAACCCAGGGACTATGTGTTCTTCGCCCCCGGTCCCAAGGCCGCGACCAAGGGCGTCAGCGAATCGCCGGGCCGCTTGCTGCCTGCCGTGACGCTCAGCGTGGCCAAGCGTGCCGGGGTCAACGCCACCAAGCTTTGCGAGGACGCGCTCAAGAAGATCGACGCCCTGCGGGGCTTCGCCATTCCGGCGGACGTGCACATGAGTGTGGTGCGCGATTACGGGGAAACAGCCAAGCACAAGTCCGACGAACTGCTCCAGCATCTGCTCATCGCGGCGGTCTCTGTCGGGGTCATCGTAGCGCTGTTCCTGGGGCTGCGCGCCAGCCTCGTGGTCATGGTGGCCGTGCCCGTGACCCTAGCCGTGACCCTCGCCACTTACTGGTTCCTCGGCTACACCCTGAACCGCGTCACCCTGTTCGCGCTGATATTCTGCATAGGCATCCTGGTGGACGACCCCATCGTTGATGTGGAGAACATCGTGCGCCACCTGCGGTTGCCCGGCTCCCAGGGCCGCAGCTTTGTACGCGTCATCATCGAGGCCGTGAACGAGGTGCGCGCGCCGCTGGTGCTAGCTACCTTCACGGTCATCGCGGCCATCATGCCCATGGGCTTCGTGGGCGGGCTCATGGGTCCGTACATGCGGCCCATGCCCGTGGGCGCCAGCGTGGCCATGCTTTTGTCCATGGCCGTGGCCTTCATCATCACGCCCTGGACCTCGCGCAGGCTGCTCAAGCCAGCGGAGGCCCACGAGCACGAGAAGCACGACGACCGCTTCACGCAGCTGTATCGCAAGGTCATGCGCAGACTCATCACCGAGCCGGGCTACCGCAAGCGCTTTTTGCTGGGCGTGGGCGGGCTGCTGGTGGCAGCCATCAGCCTGTTTCCGCTCAAGGCCGTACTGGTGAAGATGCTGCCCTTTGACAACAAGGGCGAGTTCGAGGTCGTCATCGACATGCCCGACGGCACGCCGCTGGAGGCCACTGCGAGCGCTGCCGAGCAGCTCTCCCGCGTGGTCCTGGACCAGCCCGAGGTGACGGACGCGCAGCTCTACGCTGGCACCTCCGCGCCCTTTTCCTTCAACGGTCTGGTGCGCCACTACTACTTGCGCGAAGGCCCCTCCGTGGCCGAAATCCAGGTAAATCTGACTCCACGCGGCAAGCGCAGCGCCTCCAGCCACGAAATAGCCAAGCGCACCCGCGAGGCCATGCTGCCCATCGCCAAGAAGCTCGGCGCACGCATCAAGGTGGTGGAGGTGCCGCCCGGCCCGCCGGTGCTGCAAACCCTGGTGGCCGAGATCTACGGCCCGACCCAGGAAGGCCGGGAGCGCGTGGCCCGGCAGGTCAAGGAGGTCTTCGCCAGCACGCCCAATGTGGTGGACGTGGACTGGTACATGAACGATCCCAGGGCCGAAACGCGCATCCGCGTGGAGACGGACAAGGCGCTGAAGAACGGCGTGGACCCGGACCGGGCGCGGCGGGTGATCGCTGCCTCGGTGGGCGGCGAAAAGGCCGGGCTGCTGCATGATGTGAACTCCCGCGAGGACGTGCCCATCCTGGTGCGTCTGCCCGTGGCGCGCCGGGCCTCGGTCTCGGAACTCACGGCCATTCCCGTGCGCGGCTCCCTGCCAGGCGGAGGCGGCAAGGTCGTCTCCCTGGGCCAGCTGGCCACGCTGGAGCAGGCCGTCACGCCTCCGGCCATCTACCACAAGAACATGCTGCCTGTGATCTACGTTACCGGCGACATGGCCGGGCGCGAGGAAAGCCCGGTCTACGGCATGGCGCGCATCGACAAGTCCCTGGACGAGCTGGCTGCCAAGGGCCAGGGCGCGTGGCAATCCGGCGCGGGGGACAAAAGCGAACTGCCGCGCCTGCGCACCAGCATGCCGTTCTCCTCCAGCACCTGGAGCATGAAGTGGGACGGCGAGTGGCAGATAACCTATGAGGTCTTCCGCGACATGGGCCTGGCCTTCGGCGTGGTCATGATCCTCATCTACATCCTCGTGGTGGGCTGGTTCGGCTCTTACACCACGCCCATCGCCATCATGTCGCCCATCCCGCTCTCGCTCATCGGCATCATCCCGGCGCACGCCCTGACCGGCTCATTTTTTACGGCCACCAGCATGATCGGCTTCATCGCCGGGGCGGGCATCGTGGTGCGCAACTCCATCATCCTGGTGGACTTCATCAATCTGCGCCGGGCCGAGGGCGTTCCTTTGCAGGAGGCCGTCATCGAGGCCGGGGCCGTGCGTTTCCGGCCCATGTTGCTCACAGCCATCTCCGTGGTGGCCGGGGCTTTCGTCATCCTCTTTGATCCCATCTTCCAGGGCTTGGCCATATCGCTCCTGGCCGGAGAAATCGCCGCGACGCTATTCTCGCGCATGGTGGTGCCGGTGATGTACTACCTGGACCAGCGCCGTGGCGAAACTGCCGCTGGGAGTTTCGCCGGGCAGCACGGAGTGGACGGGCATCTCGGCTGAAACAGAAATATATTGAAGAGCGAGTGGGACGATGACGCATCGATGCCTGAACCTGTGTGCCTTGCTGCTGGCCGCATGCCTTTTCTGTTCTGCTTCAGCCACTTCCGCAAGCGCTGCTTCGGTCCCCCTGATCCTGGTGGTCGGGGACAGCGTCGCAGCGGGCTACGGTCTGCCGCCCGAGCAGTCCTTCCCCGCTGTCCTTCAAACCTTGCTGTTGCAGAGCGGTCATGCCGTGGACGTCGTTAACGCGGGCGTGAGCGGCGACACAACCGCCGACGGTCTGGCGCGCCTGCCGGAGCTTTTTCCGCCCCATTCCCGGCGCCAGCCGGACCTGCTGATCCTGCAACTCGGAGCCAACGACGGCATCCAAGGCAGGGACCTCGCGCAGGTCGAGGCGAACCTCGATGCCATGCTGGCACTGGCGCGAGGGCACGGAGCGCAGGTGCTGCTGGCCGGTTCGCATGGAGGAAGCCGGCGCAGCAACGAGTACCGATTGGCTTTCGCGGGCATCTATCGGCGCCTTGCGGAAAAACATGGCGCAGTCCTCTACCCGGTTCTCGGGGCGGGCATTCTCGGCAACCCGGAATATCTCCAGCAGGACAGAGCGCACCCGAACAAGGCAGGCGCCCGGCTCATTGCCGAAAATCTGTATCCCCTGGTAGTTGAGCTCCTGGCAAGGGCCCAACCGTGACTGCGGTCCGCATTCAGGCAAACAGAGAACCAACCCTTTCTTCGCCTCGCGGCAAGCCCCTCGGACATGAAGACTTCTCACAATCCCCACATTTCGTCTAAATGAAGAAGACCTGCGCCTCACCTCAAAGTTGAAGCGAAGCGCAGGCCCAGGCAGAGAATGGCTTCAGGTTAGGCTTGACCGAAGGCCTCTCGCTCTTGCTGAGCGTTGGCCTTGCGGGCCTTGTACATGCTGCCCAGGATGATCACCGCTCCCATGAGCAGTGCGCCGCACATGATGAGGAAGCTGGCCTTGTCCATGATGGCCACCTTCTCCGGAGCGACGTCCAGAAGACCCAGCTCGGCCAGATACTTGGGCACGGCCAGGGCGCGGCTCACGGCCACGATAAGCATGATGGAACCCATGACGAACTTGATCATGGACTCCTTGACTATGGTGGTGCCGATGGCGCCGAGCTGCACGCCCAGAAGCGACCCGGCCAGGATGATCAGGGTCAGGCGGATGTCGACCATGCCGTGCATGGCCCAGTTGATGGTGCCGCCCAGGCCCATGGCGAAGGCGATGACCAATTCCGTGGCGGAAGCGACGAGGCCGCTGGCACCAAGGACGTAAATCATGCCCGGCACGCCGATGAACCCGCCCACGGCGATGGTGGCTGCCAGCATGCCGGTGGCGAAGCCTACGGGAATGGTGAACCACATGGAGATGCGCACCCCGGCGGTCTTGAAGGTCATCATCGGCCAAAGCTCGATCTTCTGCAGGCGCAGGGCCAGGGGGGCCACAGGCTCAACGCCGCCGTTATCCTTGGAGGTCATGGCGTCGTAAAACACGTAGCCGCCGACGATGACCAGCACGCCCACGAAGGACAAACTCACGTACAGGTTGGAGCCGGACTGGCCCCACTTTTCCAGGATGTGCTGCTGGAGCTTGATGCCCACCTGCACGCCAACACCAGCGCTTGCGGCCATGACCAGGCCGAGCTTGATGTCCACCTGGCCGTAGCGAAAGCGCTTGATGGCGCCGACCAGGGCCTTAGGGAACTTGTGGCACATGTTGCTGGCCACGGCCACGGTGCCGGGCACGCCCAGGCTCATCATGCCCGGGGTGAGCACAAAGGCTCCGCCAGAGCCAATGAAGCCGCTCACCAGTCCGCCGATGAAGCCGACGATGAACAGGAAGATGATATTGGCCGTGGTCAGGTCGATGAATTTCAGGGTGTCGAGGGCGACGTCCATTGGTGTCTCCTTAAGCTTGCGCGCAGATTAGGCGTTGAGGGTGGCGCGCACTTCGGGGCGCTTGGTCGCAGTGGGCCGCAGGGTCTTGGCCGGCTGCTTGGCGTTGATGCCCAGCGCACTCCACAAATTGGAGGCAAAGCCGCCGTGCACGTAGGAGACCAGGAAGACCGTGGCGATAGGCATGGCGGCATACATTCCGCCGCGCGAGAAAATCTCGGTGATGGGGCTGGCGAAGTGGAATATCGCGCCATACACGGCAGCGCTGGCAGCGCCGAACCCGATCATCTTTACCAGAGCCTGTTTTTTCGTCATTTCCTGAGCCATCATTTCCTCCGTGTCATAGTATTCGTGCGTGGTTGACGGCTCTGCCGCCTTTGGACTCTGTTCATTGCCACCTGCGCGGGCGGCGGTTCAGCATTTGAGTGAGAACTCCGGCACGGTCAGCGCCGCGTTGCGCCTTTCGGCCTCAGGCCTGCGGGTGATGACAAACTCTACCCGCCTCAGTTCCACGCTCAGAGTGTTCAGCACCTCGTCGCGCTGGCCCTGGCGCAGGAGATGCGCACAAATCACGCCCCGCCGGGCGGCTTCTTCAAGCAGGAGCTGCCCGGCACTTTGGGAACGCTCCTCGAAGCGCCCGCCACTGCGGGGGGCGTCGTCGATGCTGAGCAGCACCAGATCAAAGCCCAGGCGCTCGGCAAGATTCACGCTGTAAATAACCATGGCTTCTGGCACACCGTCTTTCTCGGCCAGCACCAGAATCTTGCGGTGCTCGGCGTGGAACTCACCCATGATCGCGCGGGCAAGGCCCAGCTCTCCGGCCTCGGCCATGGAAATGGCCTCGCCATAGGTCTCCATGGCCTCGCGCAGGCCCCCGCGCAGCTCAAGGGAGAATCCCGGCTGCTTGCGGGCGAGAGGCAGCCCCTCGCGAACGTTGGTGACAGACTTGCGCATGGCCGTGCCGAGAAGGGGACTAGGCCTTGAGACTGGGGCGCGGACGCTTGGCCTTGGCATCAGGCCGGGCGGCCTCAGTCCTGGACTGGTTTTTCGCGGTCATGCCCAGGGCGGAGAGGGCCTCCTGGTCCAGGTTGCGTTCGGCAAAGGCGGCGGCGGCAAAAGTTGTTTCGATGGTGTCTCGCAGAGTGCTCATGGCGACCCCTCGGGTTGAAGTTGCAGTTGGCCCGGTTCTTTCAAGGGACGTGCCGTGAGGCATTTTTACAACAACAGACTTAAATGCTAAGGTATTTCGTGCAAGACGAGGGCGACCGCACACACAATGGTGGTGCAAATAGCAACGCCACAGGTTGTGGAAATAGAACAACATACTGAAATTACAACTGTATCCTCGATGCAACACTTCAGCACACACCGTGTTGCTAAATGCAACAGGGCGCAGGCACGGCGGTGCAGAGAATTTTTGGCAGGCTTTGACACGTTGGGAAATGCGGGCGTAAGCAGGGCTTGAACGATCACGACCAGTCGCCGCCATGCGGCGCGGGAGGACGCAGGATGATATTTTTCCGGAAACCCGAGGAAGAACAGGCACCGACCACAGGCAAAGGCCTGGAGGAACTGCGCGGACAGGTGAAGGGCGCGGGCCTGCCGGAGTCCGTGGCAGCCATCGTTGCCAAAGAGCTGAGTCGGCTGGACAAGACCGACCCCTCGGTGGCCGAGTATTCCATCGGGCTCAATTACATCGATTGGTTGAGCAGTTTGCCGTGGACCGCAGCCACCGAGGACTGCCTGGATTTTGCCCGCGTAGAGCGCATCCTGAGCGACCGCCACTTCGGCCTGGACCACGTCAAGGAGCGTCTGCTGGAATACCTGGCCGGGCGAACCCTGGCCGCCAGCGCCCCTCCGCACGTGCTCGTGGTGGACGACGAGGAGATCGCCCGCACCAATCTGGAGCATGTGCTGAGCAAGGAAGGCTACGCTGTGCGCACCGCCGCCAACGGCGTGGAGGCCCTGGAACTGGTGCGCGCCTGGCAGTTCGACCTCATCGTCACGGACCTCAAGATGGACAAGATGGACGGCATGACGCTCCTGGCCGAGGCCGGGCGGCTGTCGCCAGGCACACAGATCATCATCGTCACGGGCTACGCCACGGTAAACTCCGCTGTGCAGGCCATGCGCACCGGCGCGGCGCACTACCTGACCAAGCCCATCAGCCTGGATGAGCTACGGGCGAGTGTACGCGAGGTGTTGGGCCAGCGAAAGACCCTGGCTCCGGCGCGCGGCCCGGTGCTCTGCTTCACCGGCCCCCCAGGCACGGGCAAAACCTCCATCGGCATGGCTATCGCCGAATCCCTGGGCCGCAAGTTCCACCGCATGTCCATGGCTGGGCTGCGCGACGAAGCCGAATTGCGCGGACACCGCCGCACCTACGTCGGAGCCATGCCGGGCAAGATCATCCAGGCCATCAAGCGCCTGGGCGTGAACAACCCTGTGCTCATGCTCGATGAAATCGACAAGGTCGGCCAGGACTTCCGTGGCGACCCAGGAGCTGTGTTCCTGGAGATCCTCGACCCCGAGCAGAACCGCTCGTTCATCGATCTGTTCCTGGACGTGCCCTTTGACCTGTCCCAGGTCATGTTCATCGCCACGGCCAACGACCTTTCGCGCCTCGACGCGCCCCTGCAAGACCGCCTGGAGGTGGTGCATTTCCCCGGCTACACCGAACCCGAAAAGGAGCAGATCGCGCTCAGGTACATGGTGCCGCGCCAGTGCGCCGAACACGGCTTGACGCATCCCTTCCCGGCCTTTGCGCCAGAGGCCGTGCGCACCATCATCCGCGACTACACGCGCGAGGCTGGCGTGCGCAACCTGGAGCGCGAAATTGGCGGCGTGTGCCGCAAGCTTGCGCGCCTCGCCATGAAGCCGGGCTCCGATGGCAGCGCCCACGGACAATACCCGACCGCCGTCGACCCCACGCTGGTGACGAGCCTCCTCGGCCCCCGGCGCTACACCCACGAGTCCGCGCGCCCGGCCCCGCGCCCTGGCGTGGTCAACGGCCTGGTCTGGAGCGACTCCGGCGGCGAGATCGTCCTGGTGGAAGCAGCCAAGATGCGCGGCACCGGGCAGCTCCTGCTCACCGGGTCCCTCGGAGCGGTGCTGAAGGAATCGGCCCAGACCGCGCTCTCCTACATCCGCGGCAACGCCGAACACTTCGGCCTGGACCCGGACTTCTTCGCCGCCCAGGACCTGCACATCCACATCCCCGCAGGGGCCATCCCCAAGGACGGACCCTCGGCAGGCGTGACCATCCTCATGGCCCTACTTTCGCTCTTGACCGAACGTCCCGCCAAGCCCGGCGTAGCCCTCACCGGCGAGATGTCGCTCGGCGGCACGCTTTTGCCCGTGGCCGGCATCCGTGAAAAAGTCCTGGCCGCACTGCGCGGCGGCGTGCACACCGTGGCCCTGCCCGCTGCCAACCGGCCTGAAGCCGATGGTCTTGAGCCGGACATCCTCGCCGGGGTCAAAATTGTGCTGGCGCAGGAAGCAGTGGAACTGGTGGACGTGGTTCTGGAGCCCAAGGCCTAAAGCAAGCGAATAGCTTTTGGTGGTCGTGGGAAACGTCACGGGAAGGACCGCCTGAAACCCTGCCCAAGCCGAAAGGTTCGGCAAGAGCGAAGCTCGACTGACCCTTTGCGCTTGGACTGAGGGGGTCCGGGGGCTTCATGCCCCCCGGCCTGCGGAGCATATTCTTCTTCTCAGTTGAGCCCGGCGCGCTTCAACTTCCGCCAGAGCGAGGCACGGTCGATGCCGAGGATTTCGGCGGCGCGGGACTTGTTGTTACCGGTCTGCTCCAGCACCCAGAGGATGTGCTGGCGTTCGCTTTCCTCCAGGGTGGACATGCCGCCATGGCGGGAGGTCTTGAGACGCGGCTGGTCCAGTTGCAGCTCAGGGGGTAGGTGCTGGGCCTCAGCGATGACGCCTTCGGCGAGCACCACGGCGCGTTCCATGAGGTTTTCCAGTTCGCGGATATTGCCGGGAAAGGGATAGCTGGCGAGAATATCCAGCACATCGGGCGAGAGTTCGCGCACTTCGCGGCCAAGCAATTCGGAGTATTTGAGCAGAAAATGCCGCGCCAGCATCGGGATGTCTTCGCGGCGCTCTGCCAAGGCGGGCAGCCGCAGGGTGATGACGTTCAGGCGGTAGTAAAGGTCCAGGCGGAAGGCCCCGGTTTCGGCCTCCACGGCCAAGTCCTTATTGGTGGCGGCGATGACGCGCACGTCCACGGGGATGTCTGCGGTTCCGCCCACGCGCAGGAGCTTGCGCTCCTGAAGCACCCGCAGCAGGCGCACCTGCATGGTGGGCGTCATCTCGCCCACCTCATCCAGAAACAGCGTGCCGCCTTGGGCGGCCTCGAAGAGCCCGGCCTTGCGTTCGGTTGCGCCAGTGTAGGCTCCCTTCTCGTGGCCGAAAAGTTCACTGGCCAGCAGCTCCTCGCTGAAGGCTCCGCAGTTCACCGCCAGAAAACGCTTGTCAGCGCGCTGGCTGGCGTGGTGAATGGCCCGAGCGGCTAGTTCCTTGCCGGTGCCGGTCTCGCCCAGGAGCAGCACGGTGGAGGAGGTGGGGGCCACCTGGCCGATGGTCTTGAGCAGGGCGGCCATGGCCGGACTTTTGCCCACCAGAAGAGGCGGTGCGTCGCGGTCCTTGAGCCGCTGGCGCAGGTCCAGCACCTCGCGGCGCAGGCGGCTCGACTCCACGGCCTTGGCCGAGAGCGCGCGCACCTCGTCGAGATTCAGGGGTTTGGCGAGGTAGGAGTATGCCCCGCGATTCATGGCCGCCACGGCGCCAGGCACTGTGGCGTAGCCGGTCATGACCACGACCTCAAGGCCGGGGTGCAACTTGCGCGCACGCTCCATGAGGCCGATGCCGTCGTCCTCGCTGGCCTCGCCCAGGCGCAGGTCCGTGAGCAGCAAGTCATACTGGCTTCTGCCCAGCTCGGCCAGGGCGGAACGGGAGTCCCCCACGTGTTCGGCCTCGTAGCCCGCTCGGACAAGGGCGTGGACCAGATTCTCACGGGCAATGGGCTCATCGTCCACCACAAGCACGCGGCCCGCGTTCATCCCTGCTCCTCGTCATCCTTCACGGCAGAGGCTTCCAAGGGAAGGCGCAGAATGAAGCTGGCCCCCTGGCCTGGCGCACTTTCCACGGTGATTTCACCCTGGTGCTGTTCCACGATGCCGAAGACGATGGACAGCCCAAGGCCCGTGCCCTTGCCCACCTCCTTGGTGGTGAAGAAAGGATCGAAGATGCGCGCGATGTCCTCCGGGGCTATACCCAGGCCGGAGTCGGACACGGTGATGACGGCCTGGCCGCGCTCCACATCGCGCTCGGCAGTGATGGTGATGCGCCCCTCAGGTGTTTTGATGGCTTGCAGGGCGTTGATGAACAGGTTGATGAAGACCTCCTGCATGCGCTGGGCGTCCATGGGCAGAAGGAGTCCCGGCGGCACGTCCCGGACAAGCTCCACACCGGCAGGAACCTGGCTGGAGACAAGCCGCACCGAGCGCTCCACCACATCGGCAAGGAATGTGGGCTTGCACTCGAACTCCTTGGCGCGGGAGAACTCCAGCAGTCCCTTAACGATGTCGCGCGCCCTGGCCACCTCCTGGTCGATGTTGCGAAGGAGCTTGCGGGCAAAGACAGGGTCGGCCTCCGAGCCTTCCTCCATGAGAATCTGGCAGGAGGTGGAGATATTGTTCAGCGGATTGTTCAACTGGTGGGCCACGCCGCTTGTCAGCACGCCGATGGAGGACAGCTTCTTTTCGCGGACGAGATGGTCCTGCCGCTTCTGTAGTTCTGCGATCATGTGGTTGAAGGCGCCCACAACACGGTCCACCTCGTCATCAGAACCGGAGGGTGCCAAAGAGGTGAAGCGACCCTTGGCGATCTCGTGGGTGGCCTGCTCAATGCGGCGCAGGGCCATGATGGTCTTGTGCCCCAGAATGAAAAGGAAGCCGCCGCCCAGGGCCAGGAACACCACCACAGAGAAAAGCAGTTGGCTCTTGAGGGACTGCACGATGACCAGAATGCGTGCGCGCTCGTGGGTCACCAGGCGCTGCGACAGATCGACCAGCTGCTTGCCGGTGTCGCGCAGGCGTTCACGGTCGGCCTGTGGCAGCCCTTGCCCCGGGAAAAGCCGTATGGCCTGGGCGCCATAGTCCGCAAGGGACGCCTTGAGGGCGGCGTGCTCTTGCGACAGGCCAAACTCCGCAGCGCTGCCCTCAAGCTTCACCAGGATGTCCGAGGCCTTGGCAGCATAGTCGCGGCTCTCGTCAAAATCCTCCTGATGGCCGTAGAGCATGTAGTTCTTCTCGTAGCGACGGATCTCAAGGATGGTGTTGCCCAGGTCGTCGATGACCTCGATAAAGCCCATCTTGCGCTCGATCTGCGCCAGAGAATGGTAAGAAAAGGTACCGATGAGCCCCACGGCCAGCACCGAGAGCAGCATTCCCAAAAGGACGCGGCGACGGATGTTGAGACGGAACAGAGGCTTTTTGGAAAACACGAAGGCTCCTCTAGGGGAATGCGCATGTAGGCACCGGCCTTCTGCATATGCCCAAGGTGAAAGAACCGTCAACCATCACAGCTATCCGGGGGAAGTTTAGGGGCACCCGTTGTAGCGCCGGTGAATCAGGTGGAGCGGACTGAATCAAGAACTCGTACATAATATCCGGAACGGGTTTACTGGGTTCAATTCCCTCCAGCTCCACCAGAAAGATCAATGGTTTACAGCTAACACCGTGAACCCTTTTTCTTTTTTTACTTATCTGGCTTGCGCCACTTCTGCGCCACTTTTCAGGACACAAGGGGCCGCGAGAAGCCGAAAGTTTCCCCTTCCCCCCAAGCCGTTGCCCCCCGCACAAGCCCTCCCCAAATTCACCCCTCCGTCTGTCCTTGCTTCCCATTCTCCACCTGGTCATATACAGGGCGGCTAGAGTTGAAAGGGGGGAGCGTGTACGGTATGTTGTGGCCTTGTGGAGTGGCCTTGGCCAGACAGCACGTGAAAGCTTCAACAGAATGCAATCATTGATTAAAATCAGGAGAACCATCAAGTGAACATAGTGCGCGCTCTTGGAATATCCTTTGCGTTGCTCCTCGTGTGCGGGGCCTTGTCCCCGCTCCATGCTGCGTTCGTGCGGGACACCAGCAAGCCCATGCCGGAACTCCTGAATGCCATCAAAAAGGACGACGTGGCCCGGGCCAGGGCCGCCATAGATGCCGGCGCTGACGTGAACGCCGTGTACGACCGGGACACCCTGCTCTGCTGGGCGATACGGTTCGAGACCAAGGAGATCGCCAAGCTCATCATCCAGTCGCCCAGGGTGGACGTGAACAAGCGGGGCATCTCCTATGATTCCTTCGAGAACATTTGGGAGCGCACCCCGCTGATCCAGGCCGCGCACATGGGCCAGGCGGACATCGTGGCCCTGCTGCTGCAGCGCGGGGCCAGCGTCAACGCCCGGGGCCGCACCGACGCCGTGCCCGAGGCGCGCGGCAACACCGCCCTGCTCATGGCCGCAGGACGCGACCACACGGAGACCATCCGGGTGCTGCTCACCCAGGGCAAGGGCATCCTCGTGGATGCGCAGAACACCGAAGGAGATACGCCGCTGGCCTTCGTGGTGGAGTTCGAGGACCTGGAGGCGGTAAAAATGCTGCACGCCCACGGAGCCAGGATCAACCACCTGAACAACTCGGGCGGCGCCATACTCGTGCGCACGGTGCCGCACAAGAAGTTCGAGGTGCTGGAGTACCTCATCGCCAACGGCGCAGACATCAACCAGTCCGGCAATACCGGCTACTCGCCCCTGATGCAGGCCATAGCAGGCCAGGCCAACGATCTTAAAAAACTGTATAAATGGATCGAGAAGTTCCTCACCTACAAGCCCAAGCTGGATTTCCAGCTGCTCCGGGGCGAGGGCGAGGGTCTTACCGCCATGCACCTGGCCGCGCGCCAGGGCTATGTGGACATCGGCAGGCTGCTGCTGGACAACGGCGCCATAATCGATGCCAAGAGCCTGCTGGCGGGCTCCACGCCCCTGCACATGGCCGCCACCCACAACCAGATCGACTTCGCCAAGTTGCTCATCAAGCGCAAGGCCAACCTGGAGATTGTCGACAAGATGGGGTCCACCCCGCTTCTGACCGCCACCCTGCAGGTCCTGCCGGACATGGTGGAGGTGCTGGTGGACGCGGGCGCGGCCGTCAACGTGAAGTCCACGGTGAACGTCATGGACACGCCCATGGTGCATGCGGCGGGCAATCCCAATCCCCTGGAGCACAGGAAGAACGTCTCCATCATCAAGTACCTGCTGGACCACAAGGGCGACATCAACTTCCCGTCCCCCAACGGCACCACCCCGCTCATGGCTGCCGCCCAGAAGTCCGACCATTCAGACGGATACGACCGGGCGGCCTTGCTGGTCAACAAGGGCGCAAAGCTCGACGCGGCCAACGACAAGGGCGAAACGGCGCTCATGCTGGCCGCGGGCGTGGGCAACGAGAAGCTGGTGAAGCTGCTGCTGGAGAAGGGCGCAGACGCGCAGAAGAAAAACGGCGCGGGCGAGACGGTGATGGCCTACGCCAACCGCGCCGGGAAAATGGGCAGCGTCGAGGCCTTGGAGGCCAAGGGCGTGAAGCCGGAAGCGCCCATTGTCAGGAAAAGCGTCATTGTCGGCGCCCTGGTCGGCACCTGGCAGGGCTTTCACGATGGGCTTCCCCAGGCCTTGTACACCGTTGTCCTGAACAAGAACGGCACCTTTGACTTCAATTCAAGGCTCACGCCCGAAGCCCTGAAACACGTCCCCAAAGGCTCAGTAAACCCGGTCATCGCCGCCCAGAAAGGGACGTACACATTCAACGACGACATCATGATCTGGAACCTGGTCGGCGCCCCGCCCACTTCCATGAAGTGGAAGCTGGAGAACGGCATGCTGATCATCGACAACAAGATCAGGCTGAAGAAGACCAAATAAGCCCACCGGGTCGACCACTGAACATCAAGAAGCAGCAGAAAGAGGTGCTCCATGACCGTATACACCTTGCGAAAGCCCAAAGCGACCAGCACCTTGAAGAACATCCATGTGTTCGAAGCCAGGCCCGGAGACGGCAGGGGCTGCATCTGCCTGCCAAAGTCCCTGTGCCAGAAGGTGCCGACCTCTGAAACCACAGCCCTCGAACAGTACATGTGCCTGAGTGAAGTCAGGATGCGGGTGCGGGCAGGCGACTTTGGCAGAGAGGTTTGCGGCGCGTGCATGGCCGCGCTCTACGGCAGTGAGGACCAGAAGTGAGGAGAGCAGAAGTAAGAGGACCAGAAGCACGGCCAGCGGCGCAAAAGCGTCCGGCGCGCAGTGCTAGGTCTCGGCCTGCCGGGGAATCCAGATGCGGAAGGTGGAGCCCTGCCCCGGCTCGCTTACTGCCCCGATGCGGCCGCCGTGCTGGTCCACGGCCTTCTTGGCGATGAACAGCCCGAGCCCCGTGCCGCGTGAGCCCTTGGTGGAGAAGAACACCGAGAACAGGCGCGCGAGGGTTTCCGGCTGCATGCCGATGCCGTTGTCCTCGATCTCGAAAAACACGCCGCTGGCGTCGGGCCGGGCGCGGAAGAAGACCTGGTGCGTCGGCTTGGCGTGGTCCTCCAGGCAGGCGTCCACGGCGTTTTCCAGAATGTTCACCAGGGCGGCCGAGAGCACCACGCTGTCCACGGCAAAGACCCCCAGGTCCGGGCCGATCTCGCACACGAAGTCAACGCCGAGCTGGTCGGCCTTGGGGGCCACGGTTTCGGCCACCTGGGAGGCCAGCTGCCCGGCCGGGGTTTCACGCAGCTGCAGTTCGCGCTTCTTGGCGTAGAACAGGATGTCCAGCACCATGCCCTTGATGCGGCCGATGAGCTCCGTGACCTTGCCCCAGCCTGCCTGCACCATGACCTGATCGCCCGTGCGGAAGCCCGCGTTGACCTTGTACACGCCGCCGTCCAGCGCCGTGAGCAGGCCCTTGATGCCGTGGGACAGCGACGCGATGAGCATGCCAAGGGAGGCCAGGTGGTCCTGCATGCGCGAGAGCTCGGTGATGTCCGTGGCCATCTCCATGACGCCCTCGATCTCGCCCGCCTCGTTCCTGATGGGCGCGGTCCAGACCACCAGGTTCACGGGCTCGCCGTCCTTGCCGCGCACCGTGAGCTCGGTCTGGTGCGGCAGCCCGTCCTCAAAGCTCTTGAGCGTCGGGCAGCCGAAGCAGGGCCGCCCGGTGCCGCAATAGGCCTCGTAGCACAGCCCGCCCGTGCGGTTCCCGAACTCCTGCCGGAAGCGGCGGTTGGCGGCCTGGATGCGCAGGTGCCGGTCCTGCACGGTGATGAAGCAGGGGGCCTCGTCGAACAGCTGCTGGTAGCGCTGCCGGGTGGCGCGCAGTTCGTCCTGCAGGCGCTGCACCTCGCCCGCGTCCACGGCCAGCTCCAGCACCAGGTCCACCTCGCCGTCCGAGCTCTTGATGGGCGCGGTATGCACCATGACCGCGGACA
This sequence comes from uncultured Desulfocurvus sp., assembly GCA_964390575.1. Classification (GTDB taxonomy): domain Bacteria; phylum Desulfobacterota; class Desulfovibrionia; order Desulfovibrionales; family Desulfovibrionaceae; genus Humidesulfovibrio. Next base: position 38,893 of record CAYMIP010000013.1, read on the forward strand.
GGGTCTCGTCCGGGCCGAACAGGGCCTCGCGGCTCTTCTGGCCCAGGCCGGTGCGCAAGGCGCGGCCCACGGGGCTCTCCGCAGGCGAGCCGGAGATCCCGGCGTAGATGGCGTACCCGTATTGGCCCACGCGGTCGCCCAGGCGCTCCCGGTAGAGCTGGTTCACGGAGACGATGCGCTGGTCGCGGTCCTGGATGGAGACCAGGCAGGGCAGCCCGTTGAAGAGCCCCAGGGAGCCCTCCACGTCGCCGGTCACGCCGCCGATGAGCTGGGTCAGCCCCTCCACGGCCCCCTTGACCGCGCTTTGGCGCTCCATGTCCACCAGCCGTTCGGCCTGCTGGCGCACCATCTCCTCAAGGTTCTCGGTGTGGCTGCGCAGGCGCTCGCGCAGGACGATCTTGTCGCTGGCGCGCTTCAGCGCAATCTCCAGCACGTCCGGCCCGACAGGCTTGGCGATGAAGTCGCAGGCGTCGAGCTTCAAGCCCGCCACGGCCATGTCCAGGTCGCCGTGGCCAGTGACCAGGATGACCTCGGTTTCCGGACTCAGGGCCTTGATGCGGCGCAAGAGCTCCAGGCCGTCCATGCCGGGCATGCGGATGTCGGTGAGGACCACCGGCGGGCGCACCTGGTCGAACACGGCCAGGGCCTCGTCGCCGCTGGCCGCCTCGTGCACGGCATAGCCCATGTCGGCCAGGGTGATGCCGACGACCTTGCGTATCCCGGCCTCGTCGTCCACAAGAAGCACATTCATCGCCATGCGGCCTGCCCCCGACACTGTCCACACCCTATCCGGCCGGACTGCGCCCCTGTTCTGGCGAGAATCCTACAGCAAGTCCCCCTGGAAGGGAAAGCGTCTTCTGGCGGCGTTTTAGGGCGCGCCGATGGTCTGCTCCACAATGGCCAGCACCTGGGCCGGTTCAAAGGGCTTGCTCACCGTGGCCACGGCCTTGCGGATGGCCAGGTGGATGCCCGCCAGACCGCTGATGACCACCACGGGCAGCTCCTTGAACTCCGCCTTCTGGCTGAACTTGCGATAGAACCGCGGCCCCCACTCGTCGGGCATCTCCAGGTCCAGGGTGAGCAGGTCCGGGCGTTCCCGCTCCAGCACCTCCATGGCGCTCTCCCCGCCCGAAGCCGAACAGGTGGCGTAGCCGCGCTCCTTGAAGATGGACACAAGGAACTCCACGATATCCGGATCGTCGTCCACGACCATGATCTTCTTGGCCATCTCACGCCTCCTTGAAGTTCTCCGCCTGCGCTGTGACCGGGCCTTCAGCCCGCGCCCCGCGCCTGCATGATCCGCCCGGCCTCCCGCAAAAGCGCCTCTGGGCTGGGGGGCTTCTCCACATAGCCGTCCACATCAGGCAGCTGCCCGCCGACACCCGTGCGCACCAGCGACAACGAGTGCCGGAAGGCCTCCCCGGCAATGGCCGAGACCACAAGCACCCCGGCCTTTTTCAGCTCCTCGTCGGCCTTGAGCCGCTGATAGAGCCGGATGCCGCCCTGATTCGGCATCATGAGATCCAGGCTGACGAGGTCGGGCCTCCACTCCTTGGCCTTGCGGAAGCCCTCCTCCCCGTCACGCGCCGTGGCCGTCTCAAACCCAGCAGTCTCGAAGACCGCAGCGATGTACAGCCTGAGGTGCATCTCGTCGTCCACCACGAGCACCCGGCCCCGGCCCGCGCCCGCCTCCATGGCCTACTCCCCGCTGCGCGGCACCCCGTAGGGGCTCACGTCCACCTTGTCGGGGTGGTTCACGCTCAAGACCGGGCAGGCCGAGCGCAGCACGACCTGTTCGATGGTGCTGCCCAGCAGGGCCAGCTCCGGGTCCACGTCCTTGGTGTGGTGGGCCATGACGATGAGATCAGACTTGTTCTCCCGCGCGTACTTGAGCACCTCCACGTGCGGAGTGCCCTCGCGCAGGGCCAGGACGTAGTTGTCGAAGTCGCCCATGTTGGCCACGTACTTGTCCTGCACCTTCTTTTCGGCCGCAGCAAGCTGCTGCTCGATGTAGGCCTGGGTGGCGGTGCTGGCCTGGCCCTCGGGGCCGATGTCCACGCAGTGGAACACATGCAGCTTGCAGCCGATCTCCTTGGCCACGTTGCGGGCGAACTGGAAGGCGTAATCCGACGACTTGCTGAAGTCCGTGGCCACCACGATATTGGCGAAGTACGACCAGCACGTGACGCAGGGGCGGCTGACGATGAGCACCGGGCAGCGCGCGGACTTGGCCACCTTCTGCATGGTGCTGCCCGCGATGGCGCGGTGGCGCATGGCGCCCACGTCCTCCTCGCGGGTGTGCGCGCCCATGATGATGAGGCTGGCGTCCTCCTTTCTCGCCTTGCGCAGAATCTCGGTGTGCGGCACGCCGGTGGCGGTCTCATACGAGCTGCTGGGATGGTCCTTGGCCAGCTTCTCGTAGTACTGGGCCATCTCCTCCTTGACCAGGCTGACCAGGTTCTCGTCAACGTCCTCTGCCTCGCCGGTGCGCACGTCGCGGTAGGTGAGGCTGAAGCCCCGGCCGGGCAGGCCGAAGACGTGGTACACAATAAGCTTCGAGCGGTTCTTGCGCGAGAGTTCAAAGGCGACGCGAGCGGCGTCGTCGCATGAGGGAGAGGCCGACGTGGCAAACAGGATCTTCTCAAACATAACGCTACCTCCTTAGTGCGCATTCCACAGGAGCGCCGTGGAATGCAAGTTGCCAACTGATGCCTTCCTGAAACTCAAACAGGTTGCAGACCGTCTGGAAGCGGAACTCGTCCAACCGGTCACCGAAGACGATATGCCTAAGCGGTCCCAGGGCCACGGGCACGTCAAGCAGCGCCTCCACCGGGTAGGACTTGATCTCCAGATCACAGCCGTCCGTGCCCAGCCCCCGGAACACGTGGTAGATCTCCAGCCTGGGCGGCGCAGGATGCCCGATGACCTCCACGGTCTTGGACAGCGTGAGCCGCGCCAGCCCGGCCGGCGCGCAGCCCGAGGCGGGCCAGCCCCCGAGCCCCTCGGCCAGGCCCTGGGCAAAGGGGCTCAGCCGCGTGAGTACGGGATACTCCACAAGCATCCGGATGAAGCTGCGCAACACATAGCCCCCGCCCAGCAGCACACGAGCCCCAAGTGCGCACAATGGGTCCGTTTCGCGGGTCCCGTTGTGCCGGACGAGGAATCCATCCTCCGCAAGTGTGATTTCGTCCATATTGCACATTCCCTGAGTATGGTAATGCTTTAGCAACTGGAGCCGGATGCATTCTCTTCGTATTCCAAAATAGTACACGCGTCAACAGTGTACATGAAAATTCTTTGTAGAAAAGTCATATTTTCACACATCAAATCCACTCTTTCCAGGTATGACTATATTGAAGGTGGTTCCAGAGCCGATTTCACTGGACACTGCAATGCTTCCGCCGTGCGCTTCCACAATCTTTTTCGTGGTCATGAGTCCGAGGCCGGAGCCGCCCTCGCCCTTGGTGCTGAAAAAGGCCGTAAACAGCCTGGCCTTGGCTTCCTCGTCCAGGCCACAGCCGTTGTCCGAAACGCTGAAGCGCACCCCGCCGCCCGGCAGCGCCTCCACGCCGAGCGCCACGCGCCCGCCAGGGGCCTCCGGCCCGAACCCGGCCGCCTGGCAGGCGTCCAGGGCGTTGCCCACCAGGTTCATCAGGCAGCGGTGCAGGGCCTCGGCATCGAGCAGGGCCGGCGCCATGCCCGGCGGGTGCGCCAGATGGAGCTCCACGCCTGCGTCCTGGGCCTTGAGCCGGAGCAGCTCCGCCACCTCGCGGGCGGGCAGCGAGGGATCACAGGGTGCGGGCTTCAGCGCCTCCGGCTTGGCATAGCGCAGCATCTCCAGGGAGAGGTTCTTGATCTTCTCCACGTTGGCCTGAAGCATCTCCCAGCCCTGCTCCAGGTACGAGCGGCGGTCCAGCTCAAGGCCCTTGCCCAGCAGGAAGATGCTGCCCTCCAGGCCGCTGGCCAGATTCTTGATGGCGTGGGACAGCCCGGCCACGGTCTGGCCCATGGCGGCCAGGCGCTCGGCGGCCACGAGCTCGCGGGACTTCTGCTCCACCAGCCGCTCCAGGTTCTCGGTGTGCTCGCGGATGGCCCGGCGCAGGTCCAGGCGCTCACTCGCGCGCCCCAGGGCGATGTCCAGGGCGTCGTCGCTGATGGGCTTGGTCACGAAATCCGTGGCGTCGAACTTGATGCCCTGGATGGCCAGGTCGATGTCCCCGTGGCCGGTGATGAGGATGACCTCGGCATCGTGGCCCGTGGGGCGACGGGCCCCGGCCTTGATGGCCTTGAGCAGCTCCAGGCCGTCCATGCCGGGCATCTTGATGTCTGTCAGCACGATGGACGGCCTGAGCTCCCGGAACAGGGCCAGGGCCTTTTCGGCGTTCTCGGCGGTGTGCACCTCAAAGCCGCGGTCGGCCAGGGACAGGCCCAGCACCTTGCGGATGCCCTCCTCGTCGTCCACCAGCAGGATCTTCCGGGGCGCGTTCATGTCCGGCCCTCCGTGTCCATTGCCGCCAGCGGCAGGGTGATGACGAACCGGGTGCCCTCGCCCGGCGTGGAGAAGGCGCGGATGTCGCCGCCGCAGTCCTTGACGATGCCGTAGCTGATGGACAGGCCCAGGCCCGTGCCCTTGCCGACCTTCTTGGTGGTGAAGAACGGCTGGAAGATCTTTTCCACCACGCCGGTGGGGATGCCGCAGCCCGTGTCGGCGATGACCATGGACACGTACTCCCCGTCACGGCTGGCGGAAAGCAGGATGCGCTTCGCCCCGCCCGGCTTCTGCACGGTGGCCCACTTCTCCTCGATGGCGTCGCGGGCGTTGATGAGCATGTTGATGAAGACCTGCTCCAGGCGCCCGGCGTCGGCCAGGACCAGCGGCAGGGCCGGGTCCAGGTCCAGGACCACCTCTATCTCGCGCAGCTTGAGCTGCTGGCTGAAGATGTCCAGCGCGCGCCTCAAAATGCCCCCGGCGTCCACGGGCTCAAGCTTCATCTCCGGCTTGCGGCCGAATTCCCGCAGGTGGTTGATGATCTTGGAGGCGCGGTCCACGTGGGCGTCGATCTCCTGGGCCATCTCGGCCAGGATCTCCGGGGCCAGGGGCTCCTTCCGCGTGATCTTGCGCACGATGAAGCTGGCTGCGGTCTTGATCACCGACAGGGGCTGGTTCAGCTCGTGCGCCATGCCCGTGGCCATCTCGCCCAGGGTGGCCATCTTGGAGGCCTGGATGAGCTGCTGCTCAGTCTCCAGGCGCTTGGTGATGTCGCTGGTGGTGACGAGCAGCACCTTCTGCCCGGAGAACTCCGAGGGCGACACGCGCACCGTGACGAACAGCCTGCGCCCGTCCTTGGTCATGTGCACCACCCGGTCGTGGACATCCGTCTTCATCAGGCGCCGCTCGGTGCGCTCCCGGTCCTCCTCGGGGTACAGATCCAAAAACGGGCGGCCCAATATCTCGAAGGATTCGAAGCCGTAGACCAGGGTCACGGACTCGTTGCAGTCCAGGATGCGCAAGGACTCGGCCTCGAGCACGAACACGGGGTTGGGGATGTTGCGGAAGATGGCCTGGTACTTGTGCTCGCTCTTCTCCAGCTCCACTTCGAGCTGCTTGCGGCTGGTGATGTCCAGGCACATCTCCATGGCCGAGACGATCTCGCCCTCGCTGTTGGCGATGGGCGTGGTGGTCACCAGCCAGTGCCGCTGGTTGCCGTCGGCGTCGAAGCCGGTCTCCTCGCTGCAATGGCTCTTGCCGGTTTTGAAGGTCAGCTCCACCGGGCAGTTGGGGCACTTCTCGCTGCGGCCCTTGTAGGCGTGGTAGCAGAAATCGCCGGGCCGGGGCCGGAACTTCTCGCGGAACTCCTGATTGTAGCGCAGCAGCCGGAAGTTCCTGTCCTGCACGGTGATGATGCAGGGTACCTGGGAGAAGAGCGACTGGTATTCGTCGCGCTGGCGGTTCAGCTCGATCTGCTTCTCGCTGATGCTCTTGCCCATGCGCTCGATGGCGACAACCAGGGTGCCCATCTCGTCGTGCTGGGAGATGTCGATACTGGCGCACTGGCCGCCCTCGGCGATGCGCTTGGCGCCCTTGATGAGCTTGCGGATGGGCCGGATGACGAAGCGCATCATGAACAGGAAGATGGCCAGCCCCAGAGACAGGAGCACAATGCCCGTGAAGCCGATGATGCGCGTCTTGGACGAATTGATCTCGCGGTCCGCAGCCTCGAGCGAGAGCACCACGTCGATGGCGCCCAGGATCTTCTTGCCCTCCGGGTGGAAGTGGCAGCCCCCGGAGCAGCCGGGCTCGTTGTGGATGGGGCTGATGATGCCCAGGTTGCGCTGCCCGTTTGGTCCGTCGAAGATGCGCATGCGCTCATCCAGGGGCACGTCCGTCAACGGCGGGGTGGAGCGGTGGCAGACGTAGCAGGCCTGGCTCTTGATGTCCGTGACGGTGTCGACCTCCCTGGGGATGTTGGAGAACTTGATCTGGCCGTCCTTGTTGTAGACGCGGATGGCCAGAATGCCCTCCTGGCTGCCGACATTGGAGATGATCTGGTTCAGGTCCTCGCGCGCGTTGAGCATCATGGCGTAGCGGGTGCCCAGCTTGATGGTGTTGCCCAGGCGGTCGGCCTCGGCCAACACGTAGTCCATGAGCACGTCCTCCTGGTGGCTGATGGCCAGGTAGGAGAGCGCCGAGACGCTGACCACGAGGGCCGACCCCGCAGCCACGATGAGCTTGGAGATCAGGCTTCCCTGGATGGCGGTCCACAGCTTGCCCATGGCTCACTCCCCGGGCCCAGTCTGCCAGATGGCTGGCCTAGCGGCCCGCCAGGCGTTCTGCCTGGCGGGCCAACCGCAGACGGGCTTTAGCGCACGTGGCACTGTCCGCAGGCCAGCGGCCCCTTGCCCTTGGTCCGGTGGCAGTCGATGCACTGCTTGTGGTAGGCGCGCTGGAGCCCGGTGGCCTTGCCTGCGGGCTTCAGCTTGTGGCAGTCCGCGCAGGGCGTGCCCTCGGTGGAGGCGCTTTTGTCCTGCTTGCCGTCCTTGCCGCCGTGGTGGCAGGCCACGCATTCGGCAATCTTGGCCTTCTCGTTGTGCTTGTCGTGGGCGAACACGGCGGCCGGCCGCTGGAGCTTGCCAAAGGCCTGCGGGGCCAGCTTGGTGATGTTCTCCTGGGACAGGGCCGCACTTGCAAAGGCCAACACCAGGGCGGCCATAAACAGCAGCGGGAGTGTGCGTTTCATGGCGTCCTCCTAGGCCTCGGGCCTTTCCATGCATTCATAGATGATGTCGCTCAAGAACTTGAGGTTCATGTCCAGCTTGTGGTGGTGCACGATGTCGTGCAGGCCGCCGTGGCAGTTGTGGCAGGGCGAGATGATGGTCTTCACGCCCGTGGCCTTCAGCTGTTCGGCCTTGATGGTGTTGCCCGCCAGGCGCACGCCCTTGAACGGCGGGCCGCAGTTGATGACGCCGCCGCCCGCGGCGCAGCAGTAATTGTGCTCGCGGTTGGGATGCATCTCGATGATGTCGCCGTCCACGAGGAACCGCGTGATCTCGCGCAGCTTGTCCTCCAGGCCTTTGCCGCGCACGATGTTGCAGGGGTCCTGGATGGTCACCGGGCCGGGGAACTTCTTGGCCAGCTTGATGCGCCCTTCCTGGATGAGCTCCCAGTAAAACTCCACGGCGTGGATCACCGGCACCGGCGGATAGCTGTAGCCCAGCCAGCGGTTGCCCACATCGTACACCGAGCGCAGGGCATGCCCGCATTCGCCCATGACGATGCGCTTGACCTTGAGCTTCTGGGCGCTTTCGAAGTGCTTGCGCTTGAGCCGACCCATCATCTCCAAGTCGCCGGTGAACATGCACATGTCGGAATTGTCCCAGCCCGGGTTCGCGGGCATGGTCCAGTCCACCTGCGCCATGTGCATGATGGCTGCGGCTTGGTAGATGAGCTGGGTGCGGAACTTGGGCTCCGGCGCGATGACCGAGTAGTAGATGTCCGCGCCCTCCTTATCGAGGGGGATGCGCAGGCCGGGGAACTCCTCGCGCGCCTCGTCCTCCTGCCACATCAGCGAATCCGTCCACTCGTCGTCCTTGACCCACATCTGGTTGAACACGGCCGAGTGGCTGTGGGCGGTGTCCTGAATGTACTGCGGGGTGACGCCCAGCTTGTGGCAGATGCGCCGCACCACGGAGATGATGTAGGCCGTGTCGATGCCGATGGGGCAGAAGTGCACGCAACGGCGGCAGAGGTTGCATTCGGTGTAGGCCAGCTGGGCCAGACCGTACACGAAATCCGGGTCCACCCGGCCCCCGGTGTCGAGCAGCACGCTCATGGTCTGGTGCACCTTGCCCGCCGGGGTGTAGCTCGGGTCGCCGGGGTGCGAGAGGGCGAAGTGGCAGGCCTCGGCGCACATGCCGCAGCGCATGCAGGTTTCGGCGTAGGCTTTGAGCCGTGCGCCGGTCTCGCCCTTGAGCACGGCGCCCACAACGTTCTCGATCTTCTCCGGGGTCAGCCGCGAGACCCCGCGCCGGAGCCCCGCATCCTCGATGATTCTTTCAGTAATGCCCATGTGAGTCCTCCTTGGCGTTCCCCGTTACCAGTCGCGCGCGTGCCGCACGCCGCCGAACTCCGAGCCCATGTAGGCCCGGGTGAAGGCGGCGAAGACCATGTGGGAGAGGCGGGTGAACGGAATTGCCGCCAGCATTGTTTCCCCGGCCACGATGTGGGCGATGAGCATGATCTGGTAGTCGAACACCTGATGATAGGCCAGAAACCCGGTCAGGAAAGGCAGGGTCACGATGGTCAGGGCCAGCCAGTCCTGGCCGGTGGTGATGTAGGCCACATCCTTCTGGGTCAGCCTGCGGCCTGCGAAGACCAGGCAGGCCGCCAGGACCACCAGGGTCATGACGTCGGCCGTGCCGTCCGGCAGGGTGACATAGCTCACCCCGAAGAACTCGGTCCACAGGGCCACGTGGGCCATGAGGAACACGGGCACCAGGACGAGGCAGACATGGAAGGCGAAGGTGGTCACGGTCAGGACCGGGCTCTTGCGCCAGCCCAGGGCGTTGAAGGGGATGAGCCAGTTCACGATGGAGCGCAGGGAGAAGCCCCAGTCCATGAAGGTCAGGGACGGGGCGTCCTTTTTCTTGGCCAGCTGGTACATGGTAGAAAGCCGCCAGGCCGAGCCCAGGAGGAATATTCCCCAGGCAATCCAGGCCAGAGGGCCGGTGACGAATTCATATGCCGCATTCATGGTCGTCCTCCTTCCCGCGCCTAGGCGCGGCCCACCTCTGCGACGATGCGCAGGAAGGCGTCCTTGTCCATGGCCCGGATGAGCATCTTGGTTCCGTCAGGGCTGAAAGTGGGCTCCCAGACCTTGGTGAACTCGCGCGGGTAGACCCGGCCGTTGACCACAACGCTCTGGCGTCCGGCCCGCTCCACCTTCACGGCCACGTGGCCGCCCGTGGAGCTGATGACCGGCTGCCAGGCCATGTCCCAGACCCCGTCCCAGACCCGGCCGTCCACCAGCACCCGCCAGTCGCGGTTCTGGTTGCAGCTCAGGGCCGCCACGACCTCGGCCTGGCGTCCGATGACCAGGTCCGTGACCACCGGGAAGGAGACGGGCCAGGGCTTGCCGTTCACGGCCACGGTGAACTGGCCGAACTGCGGGGCCACGATGGCCGCGATGTTCTTGCCGTCCTGGCTGATGACCTGCTGCCAGCACTGGGCAAAGCGCGGCTCCCAGATGATCTGATCGTCCTGCGCCAGCCCCCAGGCCCCCTTGATGCGCACCGGGGCCACCACCGAGCCTGTGGCCGGATTGAAGCGCGGCTCCCAGACGCAGGCGTAGTTGCCAGCCCATTTCTGGCCGTCCACGGCGATGGAGTAGTCGTACAGGCTGGTGCGCACCTGCACGGCCACGCGCTTGCCCAGGGGGTCGAAGGCCGGGGTCCAGACATTCATGAAGTGTGCGCCCCAGGGCTGGCCGTCCACGGCCACGCCAAACACGCCCTTCTGGAAGTCGTCGAGGTCGGCCGGCTTGAGCGACGAGGTCTGCACCACCGCCGCCGAGGCCTGGCCGTCCGTCGAGAGCACGGGCTGGTTGGCGTTCTCGTAAAGGGTCTCCCAGGGCGTGCCGTTCAGGCACAGGCCATATTCGCCGCCGCTCTGGATGCAGGCCGCGATGACGTCCCCCTCAGCGGAGAACTGCGTGCCCCAGAGGTAGTCGAAGCTCTCCTCCCAGGCCGTACCGTCCACGGCCAGGGTCCACATGCCGTCCTGCTGGACTATGGCCGTGAGCCGCCCGTCCGGGCTGAAGCGGGGGTACCAGGCCTTCTCAAAAGTGTTTTCCCACAACTCCCCGTTGACCAGGGCCGAAAAACCGCCCTCCGTGAGGCTGGCCAGGGCGGCCAGGCGCTCCCCGTCCGGCGAGGCGTGCGGTTCCTCGACCCACGCGCAGGCTTCCGGGCCTTTTACCGACGAGAGTATGACCCGTTGTCCCGGTTCCCAATTCCACAAGGTTGGTGGATGCATGTCGCCCTCCCCCGCACGCCTGGCGTGCGATTCGCATTGACCGCAGAGTATGCCGCTAGGAATTCCTCTTAATACTCACCAATTCATGAGCTATGAAAAGCATTTACAATTGTCGACAGGGCATGTTTTGATATACCTACATGCAATGTTGCCACAATTTTATTGTTGTTGGAAGCACTTTTTGCAATATTTTGTTTACATACGTTCAAAGTATGTATACAATACTTAAGCATACCGATTTAGTATGAGTTGCAAGACGCCAGTGTATCATGTAGTGCATTCCTGTTTGCCTGTGCCTTCTGCTTTTTGCGGCGCCATAAAGGCGAGACGTCAGGGCCGGGATGCACAGGGGACAAGGGGAAAACGCCATGCGACTGACCACCAAGGGAAGGTACGGGATGCGGCTGGTGCTGGACATTGCCCAGCATGAGGACAAAGGCCCGGTGTCCATGGCCGAGACCTCGCTCAGGCAGGACATTTCTGCCAAATACCTGGAGCGGCTGGTGGGGGAGCTCCAGCGCGCCGGGTTCATCCGCAGCGTGCGCGGCCGCGAAGGCGGACACCTGCTGGCCATGCCCCCGGAGAGCATCACCGTGGGCGACGTGGTGCGCGCCCTCGAAGGCGACACAGCCATGCTGGCCTGCAGCAGCAACCGTCTGGCCTGCCCGCGCTCGGTGCACTGCCTCACCCGCGCCATCTGGATCGCGGCGGGTCAGGCCATGCTCGAAAAGCTCGACTCCGTCACCGTGCGCGACATCCTGGAGGACGGCCAGAACTGCATCGCCCGCAAGGATGCCGAGAAGGCCAGGTCGCTCAAACCGCTGTCCAAGCCCCGGCCGGAGGAGAGCGCCCAGCCCGACCCGGTCCAGCGCAAGAAGCTGGCCCGGCGCATCTTCCGGCAGCGCCTGGCCCAGACCACCGGGCAGCGCCCGGAACGGCCCGCAGATGCGCCCAAGAAGATCATGGTGGTGGACGACGACCCCGACATCGTGGACTATCTGGTGACGGTGTTCCGCGAGCGCGGCTACGACACGTGCAGCGCCTCGGACGGGGACGTGGCCATGGAGGTGCTGGTGCGCGAGTACCCGGACCTCATCACCCTGGACCTGGAGATGCCCTTCGAATGGGGGCCGAAGTTCTTCCGCAAGTTCACGCGCATCCCAGAGTTCAGCAATCTGCCGGTCATCGTCATCAGCGGCCTGCCCGGCATCCACCTGGCCATCCGCAAGGCCGTGGGCACGGTGCGCAAGCCCTTTGACCCGGAAGAGGTGCTGCGCATCGTGGAGGGGGCCATCGGCGCGCCGTGAGACTGCCCCGGCCCCCCCCTGCGCGGGGACAACCAAAAAACGCCCGGCCGCCCGCATGGGGAGACCGGGCGTTGTCGTCCGCGACAGGCTGACGCCGCCTTAGAACACCACACCGTTCTCGGCCAGATCGGCCATGAGCAGCGCGCGGAGGCGCTCGCTCACCGGCCCTGGCCGGGCGTCAAAGATGGGCTTGGCGTTGTAGCGCACCACGGACACGCAGTCGAAGCTGGTGCCCACCATCATGACCTCGCGGGCGGTGTACACCTCGTCCTCGGTGACGCCCTTGAAGA